>JBGANP010000075.1:0-19308 GCA_044222255.1 Phycisphaerales bacterium | reverse complement strand
GCGCTTGGGGAACGGATCTGGGAAGGAAGTGGGTCCACGGGTGGGAAGAGTAGAGAGGGGGAAACACGGGCGGGACGCCCATGCCACGGAACTATGCGGCCTGTGAGCCGTGCTGGTACTCGTGGGTTGCCTTGATGTTGCCGCGGAGATAGCCACCAGCGGAGGCGCGGACGGCGTTGACGATAACCCCGAGGAACTCGCCGCGGCACTCGCCGAGCTGGGCTCGGAGACGAGCGACGAGGCCTCGCTTCTCACTCATGGCGCGAACGACGAGGGCCACTGCGTCGACGCGGTTGGCCAGCGAGAGCCCGTCGCCGGAGACGATGGCGGGAGCGGAGTCGAGAATGATGCGGTCAAACTTGCCGCGGGCCTCGTTGAGCATGCGGCCGAGGGATTCGGAGGCGAGCCGCTCTGGGAGCGGACGATGGGCCGAGGAGCCGACCGTGAGAACGTAGAGATTCTCCGCGCTGGTGGGGCGGACAGCGTTGTCCAGCGTGGATGCGCCCGAGAGCACATCCCCGAGGCCGGGACCATCCGGGAGGCCGAAGGCCTTCTGAACGCCGGGACGACGGAGGTTGGCATCGATGATGAGCACACGCTCGTCGGCACCTGCGCAGGCAAGGCCAAGGTTGGTCGCGACGGTGGTCGCGCCGGAACCGGGCATGCCCGCAAGAACAAGCAGTGTCTTGTGACCGGACTGGTCCATCGCCTTGATGATGGGAGCACGCAGGAGTCGGAAGGACTCGGCGGTTACGCCGGTGGGCGCATCGCGGAATGCCGTCGGGAGATTCGAGGGACGCGCGGGGTCTTCCTGAGCATCCGACACGAGGCCGAGGACGCGGATGCGGGCCATGGTGGCCAGATCTGCGGGGCCGCGGACGCGCTGGTCGAGCAGTTCGCGGAGGACGACGAGCCCGGCGGTGAGACCGGTGATGAGAACGATGCCGAGGGGAATCATGATCTTCCACTGGGGGAAGGCCATGACATCGGGGCGCTGGGCGGGGATGACGAGCTGGACACGGTCGAAGACGTTCTCGGTGAGGAGGGTTTCGAGCTGCTTGCGGGACTGCTCCTGCAATGCGCGATCCTCGGTCTTGACCTTGACTTCGTCGTCGATGTCCTTGAGCCTGATGCGGAGGCGTGTGAGGTCCTGCTTGCGAATGGAGACCTTCTCAAGCTCGCTGTTGACTTGGTCCTGGGTGGCCAGCAGGGAGAGTCGCTGGCTGAGGAGCTGGTCCACCTCGGCGTCGAAGAGTTTCCGCATCGTGGTCTCGTACTTCTCCTGCCGCTCCGCGTTGGCTGCGTCGATGCGCTGCTTGACGGCGATGACGGTTGGGTGCTCCTCGCCATATCCCTGGCGCTTGAGCGTGCCGTAGTCGGTGCGATAGCTCGAGATCGAGCGATCCAGATCGATGATGACGGGATCCTTGTTCGCGGCCTCGCGGATGTTGTCGGGATACTGAACAATATTGTTCTGCTCCTGCATCTGCTTGTAGCGCTCGTACTGGGAGTTGACGCTCGCATAGCCCGAGACGATCTGCACGAATCGTTCCGAGAACTCCTTGGTCTTGATGTCCTCCTGCGCGATGCCGGCATTGATGTCCGTGACCTTGTTGTCCTGCAGGTATCGATCTCGCTGGGCATTAAGATCCTTGATTTGACTGTCCAGCGCCATGATCTGCTTGCCGAGCACCTCGCGACGACCGACCGACTCGGCGGACGAGTTGCTTCGCAGCTTGGCGAGATAAATGCGCGTGGCGGCGTCCACGATGATGCGGACATCGTCGGGATCGCGCCATGTCATGGAAAGCCGAAGCAGATTGGTCTGCGACACGACGCGGGCGGAGATGGCCTTTTCGAGGTCGGGTTCGGCGTTTTGTTTCTGCAGCACTCCTTTGTAGAAATACTGCCGGGCCCAGCGGGTGTTCTGCACGTCGTTCTCATCGAGCACCTGGTTGAGCACCGGCGGAGAGGTCATCGTGACCATCTGTGTGCCCATGAACCGGTTCAACGAGTCTTGCGAGATATCACCTCCGGTAATGGTCTTGGTGTCCACCGTCTGCGGATAGCACGCGAACGTTGCGGCTGAGGTATATTGCGGCCAGACCCGCGCGAGAATCAGGTGCCCGGCGGCACCAATGATCGCGCCAGCAAAGGCCGCCGCGATGAGCAGCAGGTAGTACTTCTTGAGCAGCCGGATCGGATCGATCGCAACGCCCGCGCCCGCGCCAGAGCTGGAAGCTCCTGAACGGGACTGAACCATGGAAGCGGCGGGTCGAACTGAAGAAGCGGTGGACATTGGACGTTCCTTGCCGGCGATTGCCGCGGTGCGGGCGCCGGCCGTTATCGGACGGTCGGACAGGATTTGGCGCCTTCGCGCCGGGATGTGGTATCGACGGATCGGTTACTTGCCATCAATCGCCTTGTCCAGCTCCGTCAGGTCGGCCATGTAGGCATCTCTGGCGGAGGGGAGATTGGACATCAACTCGCGGGCTCGTGCGGCGACGCGACGGGCCTCGATCTTGTCGCCCTGTTTGACGCGAAGCCAACCCGTATGGATGTACACGGGGATGCGTTCGGAGTCGTTTACCGCCACCTGGAGCGCACTGCTGAATGTGATCGCGGCCTGGGGATACATCTTGGCCGCGTATTGGCAGATACCGAGCGTGTCGAGGAATCCCGAGTTCTGGGGGGCCGCCTTGGCCGCCTTTTCGGCGAAGGGAAGGGCCTCGGCTCCCTTGTCGAGTTTGGCCGCCAGGACATAGGCCAGGTTGTTGTTCAGTTCGATGTTCTCGGGATCAAGCTCGATCCCCTTCTTGAATCGCTCGTGGGCAGTGGGCCAGTTGTTGTCAGCATATGCGAGCGTGCCCAGAAGGGACCACGCCCCGCCGCGGATGCGTTTATCCTGATCGCTGCCGGCGAGCTTCTCAAGAGCGGCCATGCCAGCGGCTTTGGTTTCCGGTTCTCGGGCGCGGAGCTCATTGACCTTCAGCGCGAGATAGCCCGTGAACGGGGTAGCGCCCTCGATACGAGTGAGAGCGGCGATCTGCTCGGAGCGCTTGGCGTAGATACCGGCGATGCCGGAGATGAAGATAGACGAGTCCTCGTAGGAATCCTGCTTGACAAGGGGGAGGGAGGCAGCGACTTCTTGCGCGGCCTGGGCAGTCAGGCCTTGCTTTGCGTTCACGCGGGCTCGCAACATCCGAAGCGGGAGGTTGCGATCGATGTCGACTTCCTTGCCGGCGGTGATGGCGATGATGACGTTATGGGCGTTCAGAGTGTCGCCCTTGTTCAGGAGCGACTCGATCAGGGCAACCGCCGTCTCGGGAGCGCGGCGCTCCATCCACACTTTCTTGAAGTACTCGACAGCGATATCCCATTTGCCGGCACGTCCCGAGATCTGGCCCGCCTTCATCTTCCACGGGAGCGAGTTGAACTGCTTGACCGCGTCCTCACACACCTGCGCGGCGTCGTCGAGCCGATTAATCTCTTCACAGGCGCCGACAAGCCGCAGTCGGAGCGGCTCGTTGTATCGATCGATCGAAACCGCGTCCTTGAGCATGTTGATCGCGAGCTCGTCCCGGCCGGTCTGCTTGTAAATGTTGAAGAGCAGGACTCGCGCCGCAATGTTGTTGGGGTCCACGCGGATCGCCTGAGTGAAATCAGCTTCCGCGTCCTTGAGCATGGCCGCATCGCCCTGCTTGAAGAGTTCGATCTTGAACTGGCCGCGTTTGATAAAGCCGATCGGGCTCTTGGGATTCGCCGCGACCGCCTGGTCGTAGAACTTGGTGGCCTTGGCACGATCGTTCTGGCCGGCGGCCGCCTCCGCTTGCAGAAGCAGAATTGTGGTATCACCCTGCGCGGCGGCGGGGAGCTTGGCGACGACGGCGTTGAGCTGCTCGAACTGCTTGAGCTTGAGATAGCATTCGATCACGCGCTTCCGGACGTTGAAATCCGTGTCCTCGGAGTTTCCATCGATGACCCGCTGGTACGCGGAGGCCGACTCGGCGTACTCGCCGCGATTGAAGAGGGAGTCTCCAAGCTCGCGGTCGATGAGCATTTTCTTGGGCTCCTGGGTGGCACGCCCCGATTCGAGCATGGCCTTGGCCTCGGCGGGCTGGCCCAGTTGGAGCAGAAGGCGGTAGATATTGATGTACAACTCGTCGGAGCGCTTCGCGACGGGGAGTTTCTCGATAAAGTTCTTGAGGAACGCCACCGCCTCCTCGGTCTTCTTGCTTCGGCCAAGCCACGCGGCGTGGAGCTCGACGGCGACGATGTCATCCGCATCCGTCTCGCGGAGCTTCTTGATGATCTCCGCGGCCTCGGGGAGCGTTTTTCTTTCCGGGGAATCCGCGTTGATCAACAGCGAGGCGAGCTTCGAGGTATTGCCACGATTGCCCGGATTGTTCTCGTAGATACGGCGTCGCGCCGCGATCGCCTTCTCGCGATCCCCGCCCACGGCGTTCGCCTCAAGCGAGAGGAGCATCTCCATGAACTCCTGATTGCCGGAGCCGATGCCCATCTTCTCACATTTGCGGGCGAAGTCGAGGGCTTCGGGAAACTGCTCGATGGCGACTTTGGCGCGGATGTAGGCGCTCACGGACGGAAGATCGTCGGGCTTGATTTCGATGGCGCGGGAGAGGGCGTCCACGGCCTCGGCGGGTTTGCCGTCCTCGAAGAGGGCGACGCCGAGCATGCGCCAGGCGAGCAAGTTGAGCTTGTCTTTGGAGACGACCTCGCGGAGGGCTCCGATCGAGTCGCGCGTCTTGCCCGAAGCGAGCTGGGCGCGGGCCTTGTAGAGGAGGCCGCCGACACGATCCAGGTCCAGTTCCTGGGCCTTCGCGACGAGCGCATCCATGGTGGGCTGATCGCGCCGGAACAGAGCATCCTCAAACTGGGTGTCGATGACCAGGGCCCGGTCTCCGCTGGAGACGTCCTTGTTTTCCTTCACGAGGTCCCCGGCACGGTCGAGGGCTTTCTTGGCGTCCTCCTGCTTCCCGAATCGCATGTACGTGGCCCAGCGCGAGAGCGACTTCTGAATTGCGTTTAAGTTCTCGTTCTTGTCGATCCGGTCGAGCATGAACGTCAGCGGGTCGACGTCCAGCCGCGACCGAAACTCCTTGATATTGTCGGCCTTCGGATTCGCGGCGATGTACTCATCCAGGATCTTCTTGGCTTCGGTCACCTCGTTGGTGGCAACCAGCGCCTCCGCCAGACGCACAGAGAGTCGCAGGTCCAAAGGGTTGGCCTTCAGGCCATCGCGGAGAATCCTGATCGCTCCCTGCTGATCGCCGGTGAGACCCGAGCCGAGCTTGATGGCATCATTGAGACACTTGAGAACCGGGTCGTTGAAGTTCTCCGTAGACAGCATTCTGGCGTTCTTTGCCATCTCCGCGATCTCGGCGTTGCTGGGAAGAATCTCGCTGGCCTTGGTGAGGTGTTCCGCCGCGGCCTTGTAGTCTTTCTGATCGGCCTCGAGTTTGCCGAGCGCACGAAGCACTCGAACGTTCTGCGGATCCAGTTCGAGAATACGGACGTAAACGGCCTTCGCGGCCCCGCTCTGCTGGAGACGGTCGAGAATATCGGCCTCGAGCGTGAGCATGGCGGTGTCGGTGCGCTGGGTGAGATCGTTGAATCGCGATATGGTTTGCCGGGCCGCGGCGAGGTTGCCCGAGATGTACTGAAACCTCCCGTCAATGGAGAGTACCTGCGGGTCGGTTTCGCTGGTACGCGCTGCAAGATCGTCTCGCAGCGTCTTAATGACCTTGACGAGATCTTCCTTCGCCTTGGTATCCGTGGCATTCTCCCAGCGCGTGAAGTTGGCGTCGGCCTGGATGCGGACACCCTGAGCGCGATAGGCGTTGAGCATGGCCCCATCCAAGCTCATGGGTTTGTCCGGCAGTGCGACAACGGCCTTTGCGAGTTCAATGGTTTGATCGGGCTGCTGGAACTGCAGAGCCAGGCGAGCCCACCCCAGAAGAAAGACCGGATCGTCGGGGTGGCCCTTGCGCACGTGGGCCAGCATGGCGTCCACCGTCGGCCGGCCGTCGGGCAGCGTGACCGAGACCCAGGGGGCAATCGCCAGCGCAACCAGGGGATCAGTCTTCTCCGGCGCGGCATTGTTTATGATCGACACGAGTTCGGTAATCTTGTCCTTGCTCGCCTTGAAGATGTCGAGATAGGTCAGTCCCTGCTTGCCGCTGCGTGCCGCCGTGTTGATCTCATCTGCCAGAAGCGTGAACTTGACGCGTTGGGAGTCGGGGTTGCGCTGCAGAAAACCGGTGACAGCAGCGCTTGCTTCGTCGCGAAGCCGGTCCCGATCCGCCTCACGACCGGCCTTTGCGGCCCGCTCCGAACTGGAACGCAGCATGGTCAGCAGAGCGATGAGTGAGTCCGCGTCGGCCGGATCGACCACCAGCGCGGCTCGCAGTTCCTTGATGCCCTCGTCCACAAAGCGCTGATCCAGCTCTGAGTTTGCGGCAAACATGCCCGAGCGCGCGAGTCCGTGGTACCGCCCAAGCAGATCCTTGCCCTTCTGGTCGCCGCGATAGGTCTTGAGCAGGTCGTCGTGATCCCGGGCGAGGCCTTCCCACGAGGCGAGTGAGGCGGGGAAACGGACGATCGTCTGGTAACGCTCGTTCAGCACGCGCCGAAACGGCTCGGGGTTGCTCCGATCTGCATCGCAGAGGGCGCGGAGGGCCGCGGTGTACTCCGAGCGGTACATGTCGTCGTACTGCTGCCGCGTGGTGGGCGTGTACTTCTCGATGGCGGAAAGCCACGTCCGGATCCACTGGGCGTTGCCGCGGTCCTTGTTGACGGCCTTGCCGTATTCAAAGATTGCCTTCCGGGTCTCGCCGGCCTTCATGAGGTCGTCGCCGCGCGAGATGTTCTGTTCGCCACCGGCATTCATCATGCGGAGGCCGACAAACGCGACGCCGATTACAGCGGCGACGACGACCGAACCTGCTATGAGAACGAACTTGGTGTTGACTTTGGATGCCATGACCGGATCTTTCCTTCTTCGGGGCGGGGAGAGCTGGCCTCGGGCGTGTGGCCGTCGGCGGCTGGCGTTGCGGTGTACGGGTGTTATCGAGAGGCCGAGGTTTGCTTGCGTCGAGGGTTGTCTGGGGGATAGTCGCCGCGGATCACGTCTGTCCAATCTGGAACGCAGAGCATGATGTCGGGGAGCATGTCGTTGAGAACGGAAGTCGCGATCTGCGCGAGTTCCTCCGGCCCTTCGATGTTGGAGGCCGAGAACTGGACCTTCGTGTAGAAGGCATAGTCGCTGTGGAGATCAAACGCGAGCAGGCGGACGTTCTGGGCGCTGCTGGTGAGCGCGCCATTGGCGATGAAAAAGTAGCCCGCGTAGGTCTTCTGATCTGAGCCGAGCGCATACTCGGAGATGCGGATATCCAGGTTCTCTACGCCGCGCGGCAGGCGCACGCGGTTGCCAGGGGCACGCGAAGTCGGACCCAGTCGGGCGGTGTAGATGGTTGCGTCTTTGAGGCCGAACTCGGCGCGATGGTCGGAGGAGGCGGCCGCGTCCTCGATCCAGGCGTCCCTATTCAGCGGGAGAGGCAGCACATAGGGGCCGCCGGTGATGCTCGCACCACCAGCGACGAAGCACCGCTCGGGAACGTGGGGCACGGTGTCCACCGAGCCGGTGTAGTACGCGAGATGGACCATGACGGCGCGAGGGTTCTTCGGGTCCGCGGGGGCGCGTTCTACGTAGGTGCGATCAACGTAGTTGTGCGTGCCCAGGGTTTCGAGGGTCGCCTCGGGCATGGTGTGGTCCGGACCAACCTGCTTCCAATGGTTGGTCTCCGAGGGGATCGAGGTGCATTTCAGTTCGACGTTGATCGGGACTTTCTTGGTGTACACCTTCAGCCATGCGATGGCCACGGAGAGAGCACCCGCGGAAAGGAACAACGTGGCAGCACCGACCACGAACGCGCGGGTGCGCCGCTTTGACTGTGCGGAGTTCTGAGTCGCGGTGGTGGTCATGCGGGCTTCACCGTGGTGCCGCGCGGGCCGGATGGAGTTGTTGGCTTGGAGTTCTGGGAGTCCGCCTCTGGCGCGGCCATGTTCAGCGTCCAGAGCACGCCAAGATAGAAGAAGAACCCGGGCACGAGCAGGAGCGTGCCGATGAGCATGTGGGCCTCGCCCTCGGAGAACTTCGGGTTGTACTGAGAGAGGAGGCCGAGCGTGGCGATGCGCATGGCGTTGAGAATCACGGCAACGACTGGCGCAAGACCGAAGAGCACCACTCGTTTCCACCAGAGCTTTGTACCAACCAGGGCGACGATCGTGCCCAGTGCGGCAAACGCGATGACGGTGCGCAAGCCCGAGCACTGCTCGGCAATATTGAGCGGTACGGGAGTGCCGGTCTTGAGGTCGTAGACTGTGATTGAGTTGCCGGCGAGATCCGCGTTCACCCCAATGAGCTTGAGAATGAAATAGCCCGCGCTGGCCGCTAGATCCTGCAAAGGATATGTGAGCAAGTTCATGATCATCTCCGGCACGGTGATGCCGAAGATGAGGAAGCCAATGGCTGTGAAGCAGTGCTCCATCGCCCGCGGCCCCAGGAGCAGGAGCGAGAGCCCGAATATTACGAGAATGAGCGCGAGCCCCTGGCCGAGATGGTTCGGGATGCCCGCGATGAAGTACACATAAGACCAGATGCCCATGAACATCGGGACAAGCCCGGGCCAGAAGACAGTGAACTCGCTGCGCTCGATGGCGCGGCGGTTCTGCCAGATCAGATAGCCGCTGATGACGGGTACCAAGTACGCGTGCGACCAGTCGCCGTTGCCCCAGGATTTTTCATGCTGGGCCAAAAACCAGCGCCAGAAGAGGGCAACCACACCGGCGAGCAGGACCGTCAGCATCATGAGCGTGTCGCGTCGAAGCAGCATGTCTATCAGGCCCGGCGAGCCGGGGGGCCGACGCGGAGCAGATGCGATGGTGCTGGCAACCGGGACCGACGACACGACGGAGCTCCTTGGAACAGCTCTAGGAAACGGGGGATGTGGATGACGAACGGAGGGAGTACGCCGTGAAAGATCGGTTGTTCACGGGGGCGACGTGATCGCGACCCCCGAGACCGGGCTCGGAGTCCATGGGGCGATAAAACGGCCAATACGGAGCGCCCCGTCCGCATATGCGAACGTCAGATGACCCCTGAATCATCTGATGACCGCGTTGTCCACACCGAAGACATCGCCCTGAAAGTTGCGGTCGAGAATGAAACCGAACCCATACGAAGCCCGGAAGCCATTGCGGAACACGGCCAGGGGCTGGGCCCAGAAGTTGGTTCCGACGTTGATGTGGTCGTCGGCCTTGAGGTAGAAGTCTGGCTGGGTGCCCTCCTGAATGGCGCGGAAGTTCACGCAGATGGTCGCCTGACGGTCGTTGCCGACCATGCGGGTCAGATCCACCTTTTCGGGGATGGCAATGTTGCCAAGGCCGGAGGCCGCGGCGATCGCTCGCGTGATCGTGAGCTTGCCGTCGCTGGGAATGCCGTAGACGCCGGGGCGACCGACCTGGCCGGAGATGTAGATGTTGCCGGTCTTGGGGATCGGGGCGCGAATGACATCGCCGGGACGGAGGACAATGTTCACATCGGCCGCGCCAGCCAGAAGCGGGCCGGTGGGAATCTTGATGACGCGCTGGGTGACGAGGTTCTGCTGAGAGACGCTCTCACCCTCCATGCCGGCGCGGGCCTTGACCCACTTGCCGTCGGCGTAGATCCATCCGCCGCCGCCGCTGGTGATGACGGGATTCTGCGGACGGCTGGGATCGGGCAGATCGATCGCTGGGGGCTGGTTCGCCTGTCGCGAGGGGGCCGCGGGAAGGTCGGAGCCCATGGCGCTGGGCGACTTGGGCTGCGGCTTTTCTTTCACCATTTCGTCGATGAGATCGATCAGGTCGGCGCCCTTCTTGGGCTCTTCGCTCGGAGTGGTAGCGGGGCGCATCTCGGACGGGGGCTTGCCCACGCGAGACTTCTTGGTGGGCTCGGGCTCGGCAAGGCGACCGCCCGCGGCATCCGTCAGCGGAACCTGGCGGACGACGTAGAGGAACGGGAGAGTTTCGTTGAACGAGCCAGCGGAGCCGAGGCCATCGAGCAAGCGGTAATCGGGCGAGGGAATGAAATACGTGCCGGGATTCTGCACCGCGCCGAGCACGGAGAATGTCTGCTTCCGCTGCGAACGGATGTTGATGCCGACCACCGGGCGATCATTGATCTGCTTATCGCGGATGGCCTGCTCGAGCGCGCTGACGAACTCGGCAACGGTGCGCCCCTGAGCGCGAACGGGCGGGAGACGGGGAACATCGACATAGCCGCGCAAGTCGACCTGACGCTCGTACGACTCCATGCGTCCGATCTGGATGTAGTCCTGAATCTGAATTTCCATGGCATCGCCGGCGCCGAGGCGGTAGAGATCGACCTCGGGCACGAGATCGCCGGGCATCACGGGAGACGTGGCGACGAACTCGGTGGGCTCATCCTCAAGAATGCTCAGACGGTCGAGAACGGGGACGATCGTGGCCGTCTGCTTCCAGCGGCCCGTCACGCTCGGATCAAGAAACGAGTCCGCGGAGCAGCCGCCGAGCGTCGCGCCGACGAGCGCGAGCAGGGCCAGCGCGCAGACGCGAGCGTGAGCAGCGCGGCAGGTGGAAGAGATGTAGCCAGACATTCGCACGCGACGCTCCTTCAAGAAGATCCGAGTGCCGCCGGAGATTCCGGGGCGGACCTTGTACGACCGAGCACGGGGCGGAAGTTTGTCCCCGCAAACAGATTCCGTTCCGTTCAGGGCGGGAGGGTAGCCGAGGGCCCTGATCCCGTCTGAACGACCATCGGCCCGTGAAACCGGGCGTGATGGCAGTAATTCTCGGTCCTTAGAATCGGTTGATTGCCCGAACTTCGTGAGAACCGAGATCATCTGGACGCACGATACCAACTGATGGCGGGTGTGTGGCGGCAGGACTTGCGCGTCGGATCATCGCGGAGAACGCCGCGCTGCCGCCTAGAGTTTGGCGAGTCGTTCCACCGCGCGGGGGGCAGCACACATGAGCACGCCGGATCGCACCATCAATCCCGGACTGGCCAAGACCTTGGCCCGGCATCCGCGCCCGCTGGGCGGCGACCCCCTTAAACGAGTGGACCTGCCGGTGATTTCGCTCTCAGGGATGGTCCTGAACAATCAGGAATCCTCCCCTCAGCAGCTTTCGACCAAGCGCAAGCCCGACTGGCTGCGGGCCAAGGTGCCGGGCGGGGCGGGGTACGAGCGAGTCAAGAAGATTGTGGATGAGCACCGGCTGCACACGGTCTGTGAAGAGGCCGGATGCCCCAATATGGGGGAGTGCTGGGCTCGGGGCGTCGCAACGATCATGATCTTGGGTGACACCTGCACCCGGGCGTGCGGTTTCTGCAACGTGAAGACCGGGCGGCCGGAGACGCTCGATCTGGATGAACCTCGGCGGGTGGCGGAATCGCTTCGGCTGATGAACAGCGGGGCGGGGCTGAAGCACATCGTGATCACGAGCGTGAACCGGGATGAACTGACCGATGGCGGCGCGGCGGTCTGGGCGGAAACCATCCAACGGTCGCGCGAGGCCTGCCCAACGATGTCGATCGAGGTGCTGATACCGGACTTCGAGGGGAACTGGGACGCACTGCAGCGCGTGATCGACGCGAAGCCGCACATCATCAATCACAATCTCGAGACGGTGCGTCGGATGTATCCGGCAGTGCGCCCGAGCGCGAAGTTCGAGCGGTCGCTGGAGTTGCTGCGGCGCGTGAAGGAAGCGGGGCGCGTCGCGAAAACGGGAATCATGGTCGGCATCGGCGAGAAGGAGGAGGAAGTCCTCGGGCTGATGGACGATGTGCAGAAGCTCACGCGGGCGTCGAGTGAGGACACCTGCGACATCCTGACCATCGGGCAGTATCTCCAGCCGACGCGCAACCACCTGCCGATTGATCGCTGGGTCACGCCTGCTCAGTTCGAGAACTATCGCGATGAAGGCCTGAAACGCGGCTTCAAAGTGGTGCAGAGCGGGCCGCTGGTGCGGTCGAGTTATCACGCGGACGATCAGGCGGACATGCTGACGGATGTCGATCGCCGCACGCGCGAGACGATGGATGTGCTGATCGACAAGGGCCGGAACTGAACCGTCGCAGGGACCATTCGCAGAGGGCTGGGCGATGATGGATCCGGACATCGTGCGGTGGCTGGTGAAGCAGATCGAAGAGAAGGATCTGGTGACGGCCGCGCACACGTGGCGTGTGGTGCTATACACGCGCGTGCTGGTGGAGCACTTCGGCGGGAGCCACGAGCAGGTGGATCACGCGAGCGTGGCGGCCGCGCTGCATGATGTGGGAAAGCTGGATATTCCCGAGAGCGTGCTGCAAAAGCCCGGGAAACTGACGACGCAGGAATACGACCTCATTAAAACGCACACGACGCTCGGGCACGCGCGGCTGTTGCGGATGGGCGTGGATGATGCGATGGCGCTGGAACTCGTGCGGCACCACCACGAGCGGATGGACGGGAGCGGATATCCGGATGCGCTCAAGGGCGAGGCGATCTCGGGCTGGGCGCGGTACTTCGCGGTGGTGGATTCATTCGACGCGATGACGAGCGTGCGTCCGTATCGGCATGAGATCGGGCACGACGCGGCTTGCGCGGCGGTGCGGGAACTGCGATCGTGCGTCGGGACGCGGTACTGCGCGGCGTGCGTCGAGGCGTTCGCGGGGCTCTATGAGCAGGGGAAACTCGACTGGATCCTGGAGAACTTCAACGACCGGTGCGAGGTTCCGGAGTTTGCCGGAACGGTCGCTGCACGTGAGGCGACGGGGCGGCTGCGAGCGTGAGGCGAAAATGACAAAGCCCCCCGACGAAACGCTGGGGGGCTTGATGAACTGCCATTGGTTGGTGAGACCGCGCTTCCAACCGATCGTGCCAGACCTTACCCAGAACACGGGCAGGATGCCCGTGCGACGGAGGAATCAGGCCCCATCGGGAGCGAGCTTGCGGCCAGCGGCACGCTTGCGGTTGATCATCTTGCGACCGTTGGTGGTCTTCATGCGGTTGCGGAAGCCGTGGCGACGCTTGCGTGTCTTGCGGCTCCAACGCTTGGGATATGCCATGCCCATGGGAATGATCTCTGGATACGAGTGACGGATTGACCGGTGCGAGGAGGGGCTTGAAGGCCGCGCCGCTCACCGAGGGGTCGGGATAGTAGGAGGGAAGGTTGAGGTTGCCAAATTGGTGCGTTACCAGCCCGCACAGAGATCAAACAAACCGCTCGGCAAGGGTAATTGGCCGGACAACGCGAAAACTCGGGGTATATTGGGTGGTCGAGGCCATGTGCAGGCCTTGTGAAGATGGACGGGTGCGATTGCTCGCCCGCCGAACGGAACGGGATTCAGAGCATGGGGAAAACCAGCCCATGCCACGAGGAACTCGGGCAGGATGCCCGTGCCACGGAAAACCGGAACTTTCGACGGCTGAGCAGGCGCGCCTGCCTGAGTGAATGAACCGGCTCTCACTGCGCGTATGCACAGCACGAAGTGGGAGGTCTGGTCGAGGGCGCGCCATGACGGCCGAAGAACTTGCGGAGCTTCAGAAACGGATCGGACACACGTTTTCCGACGAAGCGCTGCTGCGTCGCGCGCTGACGCACGCGTCGGTGACGGACCAGCGAAAGGACTCCAACGAGCGACTGGAGTTTCTGGGCGATGCGGTGCTGGGGCTTGTCTGCTGCGAGCTGATCTACTCGCTGTATCCGGAGTTTCTTGAAGGCGAGATGACCAAAATCAAAAGCACGGTGGTGTCGCGGCAGACGTGCGCGGCGATCTCCTGCGATCTCGGATTGGATACCGCGCTCACGCTGGGCAAGGGGATGCAGGGGTTCAGAACGCTCCCGCCGAGTCTTGCGGCGGCCACGCTGGAGAGCATCGTGGCGGCGATCTACTTTGACGCGGGGCTGGAGGCGGTTCGGGCGTTTCTTGTCCCGATCCTGACGCCGCTGGTGCATCGTGCCGCGGACAGCGGGCATCAGGAAAACTTCAAGAGCGTGTTGCAGCAATACTCGCAGCAGCGCTTCGGAAAATCGCCGAGCTATCACGTCCTGGACGAAAAGGGCCCGGACCACTCCAAGTGCTTCGAGGTGGGAGTGGAGATCGACGGACGGAAGTTCACCAGCTGCTGGGGCGCGAGCAAGAAGCAGGCGGAGCAGCAGGCCGCGCTCAACGCCTTGGGGGAGCTTGGGATCACGACGCTGGAAGGGAACGGGCTGGTGCGGGTCGTGTTCCAGCCGCAGCCGCCGGCAAGCACGGAAACCCTGGCGGGTTAGGCGGCAGGATTCCCCGCCGGGGACGCGCAGGAAACGGGTGTTGCGAATCGAACAGGTAGAACCCGCGACAACACACTCCGGGAAACCGCCCGAACGATCGTGTTTGCACCTTTATTCGTGCTCGTCCGTGCCGTGATGTACACTCGAAAGCCGCCATGGCTGCACGCGCTGTACATCCTGTCCGATTCACGCTGGGATGCACGCTGGCTGTCGTGTTGCTATCGCTGCTTGGCGTAGCGGAGATGCAGCCCCCGGAGCACAAGGGAAGCTCGCCGACGTCATCAGATCTTCCCAAGGACAATCTCGCAGCCGAACTCGATCGTCGGCTCAAGCAGGATGTGGCGCCGCTGCTCGCGACCTACTGCCTCTCCTGTCATACGGGCGAGGACTCCAAGGGCGATGTTCGGCTCGAGCAACTCAAGACGCTCAAGGATGCGCTTGCGGGCGAACTGGACATTCGCCAGATCAGGGAGATGGTGGTCACCGCTGCGATGCCGCCGGCTCCCAAGCCATCGGCCTCTGGCGTGCCGGCTCCGATCCCCAACGACCACGAGCGACTCGTCATCACGCAATGGGCGGACGCAGTTCTCGCGTATGTTCCGAGCGATGCCCCGATCGATCCGGGGTGGTTCACGATCCACCGGCTGAACCGCACGGAGTATCGCAACACGCTCCACGATCTGCTCGGCATCGAGCCCGGCACCGTTGACTTGGCTGCGAAACTGCCGCGTGACGATACGGGCTATGGCTTTGACAACGTCGCGGATGTGCTCTCCACATCGCCGCTGGCGATCGAGCAATATCTCGAAGCGGCAGAGAAGGCGATCGAGACTGCGCTCGGGCCGATCGTTGAGTTTGGCGACAATCCCCGGACGCTCCGTCCGTTGGAAGGCACCACGGGTCAACCGCTTCCCAAGGGTGGTTTCTTTCTGTACTCCAATGGCCCAGCATCGGCGAGTTTCTCGGCGCCGATCACGGGTGACTATCTCATTCGGGTGCGGGCCTGGGAAACCCACGGCGGGGACGAGCACGCGCGGCTGGGGCTTCGGGTCGGAGATCGGCGGCTCAAGGAGTTCTCCGTCTCCGGGACGCGCGAGGAGCCGCAGGACTTCGAGCTGCGCACACAATTGATGCGTGGGCAACAGAAGATTTCCGCGAACTTTCTCAATGACTACTACCAGAAGGATGTCGCTGACCGCAACCTTGGCGTTGAATCGATTACCATCGCGGGACCGCTGGATGAGGCAAGCTCGGTGAGGCCCGTGGCATGGAAAACGATCATTGATGTCGGAGCCGCCATCACCAACGAAAACGAGCGGGCGCAGACCATTCTCGGGGCCTTTGCCACTCGGGCGTATCGCCGCCCCGCGACTCCCGAACAAGTCTCATCGCTCGTCAAGCTCTACGCCGCACAACGATCCGAGGGAGCGGGCTTCGAGCCCGCGATTCGTACCGCGCTTGCCGCGACCCTTGTTTCGCCGCACTTTCTGTTTCGGTCCGTGAACACCACCGCGCCGGGCATCAAACTTGGACCTGATGACCGATACACGCTCGATGGGTATGAACTGGCCAGCCGACTGTCGTATTTCCTCTGGAGCAGCGCGCCGGATCAGCAGCTCCTGAGCGCCGCGGCGGACGGCTCTCTTCTGACCGAGGCGGGCATCATCCGAGAGACCAAGCGATTGCTTGCCAACGCTCGATCCGGCGCGTTCGTCGAGAACTTCACGGGCCAATGGCTCGAGCTTCGCGCGTTGGGCGGCATCGCGATCGATCGCTCTCGCTATCCGGAGTACACCGATGAACTCCGCGCGGATATGGCCGCCGAAGCCACACACTTCTTCCGCGACATCCTCGACTCGAATCGCAGCGTCTTTGATTTCATCGACAGCCGCGACACATTTCTCAACGCGCGGCTCGCGTCTTTCTACGGCGTTCCCGACGTGGAAGGGACGGGATTCAAGCGTGTCACGCTTCCCGAGGGATCGCCGCGCGGCGGTGTTCTCACGATGGGCGCGATTTTGACTCTCACAAGCAACACAACACGGACGAGCCCCGTGAAGCGCGGGCTCTTCGTTCTGGACCAGATCCTCGGCGCTCCCCCACCACCACCGCCAGCGGACATCCCGCCGCTGGAGCAGGCCGTTCATGACAATCCCGATGCAACTGTTCGCGAGCGCCTGGCTGCGCATGTCGCCGTGGCCAGCTGCGCCGCCTGCCACAACCGACTCGATCCCATCGGTCTGTCACTGGAGCACTTCGACGCCATCGGTCATTGGCGCGACACCGAGAACGGCAAGCCCATCGACGCCACCGGCACGCTACCGGGCAACATCGCGCTCAACGGCTCGGCCGATCTGAAGGCAACGCTTATGGCACGGGGCGATCAGTTCGTCGAAGCGCTGACGGCGAAGGTTCTCACCTACGCAATCGGGCGCGGCGTCGAGCCGTTTGACCGGCCGGCCGTTCGGCAGATCGCACAGCGCACCCGCTCCCACGAGGACCGGTTCACCGCCCTGATCGAGTCCATCGCCCTCAGTGAGACGTTTCGCACCTGCCGAGGAAGGAAGCCGGCCCATGAGTAAAAATCTCTCCCGTCGCACCGTGCTCCGCGGCCTTGGCGTGTCCATGGCGCTTCCGTGGCTGCAAATTATGAGCCCGGGCTCGAATCGGGCGCTGGCTTCGACCATTGCCACGGGTCCGACGGCACCACCGGTGCGACTCGCGTTTGTCTTCATGCCCAACGGCGTCAACTACGACGCGTGGGCGCCGACGATGGCAGAAGGCGCGGGGGAGGCGAGCACATTCTCGCTCTCGCCGACGCTGGAACCGCTCGCGGGCGTTCGGCAGCATCTGAACATCATCTCCGGACTGACTCTGCAGAAAGCGCGGGCCAACGGCGACGGCCCGGGCGACCATGCACGCTCCTCCGCCTCCTTTCTTACGGGCAGTCAGGCACGCAAGACCGCGGGCAACGACATTCGCAACGGCGTGAGCATCGACCAGCTCGCCGCCTCGCAGATCGGGCGCAACACGCGGCTGCCGTCTATCGAACTCGGTTGTGAACACGGCCCGGCGGCAGGTAGTTGCGACTCGGGATACTCCTGCGCGTATTCGTCGAACATCTCGTGGCGCGACGAAACGACCCCAATGGCGAAGGTCATCGATCCCGCCGCGGCCTTCGAACGCCTGTTCGGCGATGCGACGCAGGCGGCAGCGGCGAAGGAGCGGCTGAGCCGTCGGCAGAGCATTCTCGACTTCGTGCTGGAAGACACCCGCACGCTGGCATCCAGACTCGGCGCGGCGGACCATCGCAAGCTCGATCAGTTTCAGACTGCGGTGCGCGAGATCGAGCGGCGCATCGAGCGGGCGCGCGCGGAATCCGAGCCCCGCCCCATGCCTGCCGCCGCCGCGCCCGCGGGGATTCCGGACAAGATCGGCGAGCACATGGATTTGATGTACGACATGCTGCTGCTCGCATTCCAGACCGACACCACGCGCGTGGGGACGCTCATGCTCGCGGTGGATGGCAGCAACCGGGCGTTTCCGGAGATCGGCATCAAAGAAGGCCACCATCACCTCTCGCACCATCAGAACAACCAAGAGATGATCGAGAAGATCCGGCGCATCGACAAGTTCCACGTCGAGCGATTCGCCCGGTTTGTTCAGAGACTCTCGGAGACCAAGGACGGAGAGCGCGGCGAGACGCTGCTGGACA
This sequence comes from Phycisphaerales bacterium, assembly GCA_044222255.1. Taxonomy (GTDB): domain Bacteria; phylum Planctomycetota; class Phycisphaerae; order Phycisphaerales; family UBA1924; genus UBA4658. The sequence goes on along the minus strand of JBGANP010000075.1, from coordinate 1,235 downwards.
ACTCGCTCATCCTGCTGGGGGGCGGCATCAGCGACGGCAATCGGCACAACCACGAGGACCTTCCCATCCTCGTCGCCGGGCGCGGCGGCAGCTCGATCAACACGGGGCGGATGATCCGGACGCCGAAAGAGACTCCGCTGTGCAACCTCTATCTCTCCATGCTCGACCGCGCCGGCTGTTCGCAGCAGTCCTTCGCGGACAGCACCGGGCTCCTCAAGCTGTAGATTCCGTGCTGCGTCTCGACCGCGGAGAGTGGCGTTCGGGCAATGATCGGAAAGTTGTCCGGAAGGGCGAGTTCGTACCGACTACCGCCCACGGACCAGCGCGGGGAAATCGGAAGACTGCATTGGATCATGGAGATGCCGAGGCACCATGGGCACAGAATTTGGCCCTCCGCATGAGTACCCCAAAACGCACAACGCCTCGCACATGCGTGCAAGGCGTCGGAATGACCCCGATGGGGTCCGAACAAACCGCGTTTCTCGCCGAAAATCGAGAGGTTTTGAACTCGGCGGCGCAGAATCCGACGCACTCGCCGCTTTGGGTCGTCCCGACCCCGACTTTGATCTACGCCGCGACGCTCGCCCCGCTTGCGGCACGTTGCCCCGTGGCGGGGCTAGGCGGGTTTCCCACGCCCGACGCCCCCACTCCCGCTCCCGCCGCCCCGTGGCCAACCGTGCCCGAAGTTGCCCCCGCGACCGCGCGGGCCATGTGGTCGGCCGTCACCTGAAGGTAGCTCTCGCGGGCGACGGCGACGCTGTTGCCCAGCCAGCGGCAGACGCATTGGACAGGGAACTCCTCGGTCAGTTCCGTCTGTCGCGACGACCTCAGATTGTGAAACGGCTTGACCCACGGCACCATCCCCGCTCGTCGAATGATCCGGTGCATCTGCGTCCGCAGATTCGCACTGTCTTGGCGGTACCGGGTGATGACGTATTCGGCTCCATCGTCCGCCCGCTCGAACGCTTCGAGCAACACGCCGCGCAGTTCGGGAAACAGCGGAATCACACGCTCGTCACCCCCCTGGTACGCCTCGGTCTTTGGTGAGCTGATATGGATGGTTCCGGCCTCAAAGTTCACATCCGACCACCGCAGGGGATGGAGTTCGCTGGGCACCCTGATGCCGCCAAAGCGTGCCATGGAGATGATGACCCGCCACTCGTGGTCGCCGCAGGCGTCCAAGACCTTGGCGATCATCTCGCGAGTGATGAACATCTGCCGGGCGCGGTTGGTGG
>JBGANP010000074.1:0-19529 GCA_044222255.1 Phycisphaerales bacterium | reverse complement strand
GCAAGAAGAACGTCCGCATCAGCGTGGTGCGCAACTCGCTCGCCAAGAAGGCCCTCGCGGGCTCCGGCCTCGAGCCGCTCTTCCCGATGCTCCAAGGCAGCAGCGCCCTGGTGTACGGTGAAGCCAGCGTCGTCGAAGTCGCCCGTGAACTGACCAAGATCCTGGCGGACATGCCGGCGATCGAGATCAAGGGCGCCGTCCTGGACGGCCAGCTCTTCACGGGAGCCAAGGGCGTCAAGGAACTCAGCAAGTATCCGACCAAGGCGGAAGCACAGGGCCAGACGGTCACGATGCTCATCGGCCCCGGTCGCAAGCTCGCCGCGCAGATTGTCGGTCCAGGCTCCGCCCTCGCCGGCATCGTCAAGGCGATCGAAACCAAGCTGGAAAAGGGCGAGACGATCGCCAAGATCGCGTAAGTCAGAACCCCGAGCGCAAGCGAGGGGTCTATTCAGTTGCTTTAGCATTCAGACATCATCCGCACCCGATTGGGCCTCACGGCTTAAAGATCGGAACAGTTCCGAAACCTCTTCGGTGCATGAAAGCGAACGGGACGACTCGTCCCGCTCAGATACGAAGGAAAGATTCCCATGACGATCAATGAACTCGGTGACAAGCTGGCCGGCCTCTCCCTCAAGGACGCTGTCGAGCTCGGCAAGTACCTCAAGGACACCTACGGCATCGAAGCCGCTGCCGGCGGCGGCGTGGTGATGGCGGCGGCGGGCCCCGCGGCTGCTGCGGCCGAAGAGAAGACCTCCTTCGACGTCATCCTCAAGGGCTCCGATGCCGCCAAGAAGATCGGCGTCATCAAGGTCGTCCGCGAGGCGACGGGCCTGGGTCTCGCCGAGGCCAAGGCGTTCGTCGAAGCTCCGGGCAAGGCCGTCAAGCAGGGCCTCCCAAAGGCCGACGCCGAGAAGCTCAAGAAGACGCTCGAGGAAGCCGGCGCGACGATCGAGCTGGCCTAAGCCAGTCCGGTCCGCAGACCCACCCTTTCGGAGGGGTAGGTTTCATGTATCAGAAACAGGGCCTTCCGGTACGCCGGAAGGCCCTGTCATTTGCGCGATTCCACCAGAACTGGGGGTATCGTTGAAAAATATACATGAAAATTGGAGAGAGTTCGGGGCTTGCTCGCCGGTTATGGGCGGAGTAGCATCCTTTCTTGATCTGGGCGAAATACTGTTCAACGGGCCATGGGCGTTTGAGCGCGACCACAACGTAAGACATTCCACCACCGCCGGTGCAATCCGGCGGGGCTATACGAACCATCACGAGGCAATCGATGGCAGCGACAACCGTGCGCGATTTTTCCAAGCGTGGCGATGGAACTCCGGTTCCGGTTCTCACGCGGATCCAAAGTGATGGCTATCAGCGGTTTCTGCAGATCGAGGCGAAGTCGCCCCACGATCGCAACAACTCAATCGGACTGGAGGCGCTTCTTCGTGAAGTCTTCCCGATCGAGTCGTACGACGGCTCGATGAAGCTGGAGTACAAGTACTACACGCTCGAGGAGCCGCGGTACACCCCCGACGAGTGCCGCGAGTTGCGCCTCACGTACGGACTCCCCTTCCGCGTCTGCGTGAAGCTCGTCCGCGAGAACCACCCGGAGATCGCCGAAGAGGAGATCTATCTGGGCGAGTTCCCCATCATGATGGGCGGCGGCGAGTTCATCGTGAACGGCGCCGAGCGCGTCATCGTCTCCCAGCTCCACCGCTCCCCGGGCGTGGACTTCTCCATCGTCTCCGCCGAAGGCGATCGGCCGCTGCACAGCGCCCGCGTCATTCCCGAGCGGGGCTCGTGGATCGAGCTGGAGGTGACGAAGAAGGACGTTCTGGCGATGCGCATCGACCAGAGCACCAAGATCGCGGCGACCACGTTCCTCCGCTGCCTCGATGAGTCGATCGCCTCGACCGAGACGCTCCTTTCTCTCTTCTACGAGATCAGCGAGATCAAGGCCGAGCAGGTCCGTGCGGAGCATTGGGCCGCCGCCAGCATCATCGACACCGAGACGGGCGAGGAACTCGTCCACGTCGGCCGCCAGATCGGCGAAGAAGCCGCGGCCAAGATCCTGAACTCTTCTCTCAAGAAGGTCAAGGTCATCCAGAACCCCTCCGACTCGCTGATCCTCAACACCGTCGCCGAGGAAAAGCTCGAGCAGTTCGAGGCAGAGAACGACTACCAGCGCGCCCTGCTCAAGATCTACACCAAGCTTCGCCCCGGCAATCCGCCGCAGATCGACAAGGCCAAGCAGCTCTTCCTCGAGAAGTTTTACGACGACACACGCTACCGCCTCGGTCGCGTCGGTCGCTTCCGCATCAACCGCAAGTTCGGCCTGAATGTCCCGGAGGATCAGATCTTCCTCCGCGCCGAGGACTTCCTGAAGGTCATCACGTACATCCTCGATCTGCGCTCCAAGCGCCTTGATCCGAAGACCGGCCAGGTCGCCGCGCAGGTGGACGATATCGATCACCTGGGCAACCGCCGCCTCCGCACGCTGGACGAGCTTGCTGTTGAGGAGCTCCGCAAGGGCTTCCTCAAGCTCCGCCGCACGGTGCAGGAGCGCATGAGCGTCAAGGACCCCGATGAGCTCGCGAAGATCGCCGACCTTGTCAACTCCAAGAGCATCTCCAGCGCGATCGACTTCTTCTTCGGTCGCTCCGAGCTCTCGCAGGTCGTCGATCAGACGAATCCCCTCTCTTCGCTCGTCCACGAGCGTCGCCTCTCGGCCCTCGGGCCCGGTGGTCTGAACCGCAAGCGCGCCGGCTTCGAGGTGCGCGACGTGCACATTTCGCACTACGGGCGCATCTGCCCGATCGAGACCCCCGAAGGCACGAACATCGGTCTGATCTCCTCGCTGGGCATCTACGCCAGCGTGGACGAGTATGGCTTCATTCGCACGCCCTACCGCGTCGCGAAGGACGGCAAGATGCTCGGCAAGATGGTCGATCTCCGCGCCGACGAGGAGATCCAGGCCGTCCTGGCTCCCGCCGACGTTCTCGAGATCGACGGCAAGCTCAAGAAGGGCATGATCCTCGCCCGCGTCAACGGCGAACTCGCCGAGGTTGACAGCGAGATGGTGCAGTATGTCGACATTGCTCCCAAGCAGATCGTCGGCGTCTCCGCCGCGCTCATTCCATTCCTCGAGCACGACGATGCCAACCGCGCGCTGATGGGTTCGAACATGCAGCGTCAGGCCGTGCCGCTGGTCAAGATCGATCCGCCGCGGATCGCTACAGGCATGGAGAAGTCCGTCGGCATGAACTCGGGCATGATCGTCCGGGCCAAGCGTTCCGGCGAGGTGACGTACGCGGACGCGACGCGCGTCATCATTGATAACTCCGACGAGTACGTGCTCCGCAAGTTCGCGGGGCTCAACGAGCGGACCTGCCTCAATCAGCGTCCGGTTGTCCGTCCCGGCCAGAAGGTCGTCAAGGGTCAGATCCTGGCCGACGGTCCTTCCACGGTGATGGGCGAGCTTGCGATCGGCAAGAACGTGCTCGTGGCGTTCAACACCTTCGACGGCTCGAACTTTGAGGACGCCATCGTCATCAACCAGCGGCTGGTGAAGGACGACACGTTCACGAGCATCCACATCGACGCCTTCGATGTCGAGATCCGCGAGACCAAGCTCGGTCGTGAGGAGTTCACCCGTGACATCCCGAACGTTTCGGAGAAGATGCTCCGCAACCTGGATGACAACGGCGTGATCCGCCTCGGCGCCCGCGTCGGCCCCGGCGACATTCTCGTCGGCAAGGTCAGCCCCAAGTCCAAGAGCGAGCTCACTCCCGAAGAGAAGCTGCTCCACGCCATCTTCGGCCGCGCCGGCGAGGATGTGAAAAACGACTCGCTGGAAGTTCCGGCGGGTGTGGACGGCGTCGTCATCGGAGCCAATCGGTTCAGCCGGCGCATGCACCTGACCGCCGACCAGAAGAAGAAGCTCCAGTCCGATATCGAGTCATACGGCCAGGAGATGGACACCAAGGCCATGAAGCTCTTCAAGGAGTTCGTGGACGCGGTTAACACCATCACCGGCACGCCGATGGTCGACCCCAGCACCCGCCAGAAGGTGGGCGCATCGGACATCGCCGAAGTCATCATGGAACAGATCGGCAACTTCGATCTGAAGTGGATCAAGGGCTCCAAGGAAGCCCGCGAGCAGGCCGAGATCACCTACGGCCAGTTCTGGCCCCGCATCCAGGCCAACCGCAAGGAGAAGGATCGCAAGATCGGCCACATGAAGCGCGGCGACGAGCTGCCCTCCGGCGTTCTTGAAATGGTCAAGGTCTACGTCGCCACCAAGCGGGCCCTGTCCGTCGGTGACAAGATGGCCGGCCGCCACGGCAACAAGGGCGTCATCGCCCGAATCGTGCCCGAAGAAGAAATGCCGTTCATGGAGGACGGCACTCCGGTCGATGTTCTGCTGAATCCGCTGGGCGTGCCCAGCCGCATGAACGTCGGTCAGATTCTCGAGACCCATCTCGGATGGGCCGCGAATGTGCTGGGCTTCCAGGCCGTCACGCCCGTCTTCGACGGCGCGACGGAGGAAGAAGTCCACAAGGCCGTCGCCGAGGCCAACGAGCACGCCAAGAACAAGCTCGACAACTACGAGAAGACCGGCACCTGGCCGCACCCGCGCGAGATCCTCGCCAACATGCCCCGTGGCGGCAAAATCCAGCTCCACGACGGCCGCACTGGCGAGCCCTTCACGCAGAAGACGACCGTCGGCTACATGTACATCCTCAAGCTCCACCACCTCGTGGACGACAAGATCCACGCCCGCGCAACGGGCCCGTACTCGCTCATCACGCAGCAGCCCCTCGGCGGCAAGGCCCGCACGGGCGGCCAGCGTTTCGGCGAAATGGAAGTGTGGGCGCTCGAGGCGTATGGCGCGGCCTACATCCTCCAGGAACTCCTCACCGTCAAGTCCGACGATGTGGAGGGACGCACCAAGATCTACGAGTCCATGGTGAAGGGCACGAACACGCTGGAGGCGGGCATGCCCGTCGCCTTCGACGTTCTGTGCAACGAGCTCAAGGGACTGGGTCTGAACGTCACGCTGGAGAAGCGAGCGTCTGATCAGGCGACGTTGCTCTAAAGGCTTGTACTTGGTGGCCCGGCTCACGAGAGCCGCGCCCACGTGTTTGGATTGGGGTTCGGGGGCGCTCGCGGCCCGTGGATAGACAGCACACTCAGAGTCGCGCCCGTCCGGAAGAGCCGGGCCGCTCTTGGAGATAGACATGCAGCAGAACAACGAAGGCATGTACGACCGGATCAACGACTACGGGGCGGTGAAGGTCACCCTCGCCTCCCCGAACGACATCCGTTCATGGTCTTACGGCGAGGTCAAGAAGCCCGAGACCATCAACTACCGCACGTACCGCCCCGAGAAGGACGGTCTCTTCTGCGAGCGCATCTTTGGTCCTGAGCGCGACTACGAGTGCGCTTGCGGCAAGTACAAGGGCACGAAGTACAAGGGCATCATCTGCGACCGCTGCGGCGTCAAGGTGACGCACAGCCGCGTGCGCCGCAAGCGCATGGGCCACATCAATCTGGCCGCGCCGATCGTGCACATCTGGTTCTTCAAGGCCCTTCCCAGCCGCCTCGGCACGCTGCTTGGCATGAAGACCAGCGACCTTGAGAAGATCATCTACTTCCAGGACTACGTCGTCGTCGACGGCGGCGATACCGAGCTGAAGTTCAAGCAGGTCCTCACCGAGGATGAGTTCCGCACGCACAGCGACAAGTACGGCAGCGCATTCCGCGCCCTGATGGGTGCCGACGCTCTGCGCGAGCTGATCGAGCGCCTCGATCTGGACAAGATCGCCGGCGAGCTGCGCGAAGAACTGAAGAACACGCGCTCCAAGCAGAAGATCAAGGATCTCGCCAAGCGCCTGAAGATCGTCGAGCAGATCCGCGGCTCCGAGAACGATCCCGCGTGGCTGGTGATGGATGTGATCCCCGTGATCCCGCCCGACCTGCGCCCGCTGGTGCTGCTCGAGAGCGGCAACTTCGCCACGTCGGACCTCAACGATCTCTACCGCCGCATTATCAACCGCAACAACCGGCTCAAGAAACTGATGGACCTCAACGCCCCCGAGGTCATCATCCGCAACGAGAAGCGCATGCTTCAGCAGGCGGTGGACGCCTTGTTCGATAACGGCCGCTGCCGCCGCCCTGTGTTGGGCTCCTCGAACCGCCCGCTCAAGTCGCTGACGGACATGATCAAGGGCAAGCAGGGCCGCTTCCGCGAGAATCTGCTCGGCAAGCGCGTGGACTATTCCGCGCGTTCGGTCATCGTCGTCGGCCCGGAGCTGAAGCTCAACCAGTGCGGCCTTCCCAAGAAGATCGCCCTGGAGCTCTACCAGCCCTTCATCATCCGCAAGCTCAAGGAGCACGGACTGGCCGACACCATCAAGTCCGCCAAGCGCATGCTCGAGCGTCGCGACGCTGAGGTCTGGGACATCTTGGAAGAGGTTATCTTCCAGCACCCCGTCCTTCTCAATCGCGCCCCCACGCTCCACCGAATGGGTATCCAGGCCTTCGAGCCCGTGCTCGTGGAAGGCAACGCCATCCGCATCCACCCGCTGGTCTGCGGCGGTTTCAACGCCGACTTCGACGGCGATCAGATGGCCGTCCACCTGCCCCTCTCCGTCGAGGCTCAGGCCGAGGCCCATGTGCTCATGATGAGCACGAACAACATCTTCTCCCCCGCCAACGGCAAGCCCATCATCTCGCCCTCGCAGGACATCGTCATGGGCGTGTACTTCATCACGATTATGGCGCCCGATGAGCGCCCCGTGGAGAAGCTCGCCAAGTTCAAGGATCGCATGGAGGCCCTGCTCGCCTACGACCAGGGCGCCATCACCATCCACGAGCGCATCCTCGTCCGCATGGACGGCTTCACCGAAGTCGTCGAGGGTCAGGGCGACGCCGTCAAGCCGATGCCGGCCAACGGCCGCATCGTGACCTCCGTCGGCCGCATCCTCTTCTCCGAGATTCTCGAGAAGGGCATGCCGTACTACAACTGCGTGCTGGGCAAGAAGGGCTGCGCCCGCGTCATTGACGATGCGTATGCCTACGCCGGCCGCCGCGCCACGATCGATCTGCTGGACCGTCTGAAGGAGATCGGCTTCAAGCAGTCCACCGTCGCGGGACTTTCCTTCGGTATCACCGACCTTCGCATCCCGTCCTCCAAGAAGGCCCTCATCGACGAGGCCGAGAAGAAGGTGGAGCGCGTCGAGAAGAACTTCGAGCGCGGCCTCATTACGGAGCGCGAACGCTACAACCAGCTGCTGGACATCTGGTCTCACTGCCGCGAGCAGGTGACCAAGGCCCTCGTCGACACCCTCAAGGCCGATCGTCGCTACGCCGACGGCACCGAGGCCCCGATCGACGACAAGAGCGTCAAGCCCTACCTCAATCCCGTGTATCTGATGTCCGACTCGGGCGCGCGTGGCAACGTCAGCCAGCTCATGCAGGCCGCCGGCATGCGTGGTCTGATGGCCAAGCCCTCGGGCGAGATCATCGAGACCCCCATCCGCTCGAACTTCCGCGAGGGTCTCACGATCCTCGAGTACTTCTCCTCGACCCACGGTGCTCGTAAGGGTCTGGCCGATACGGCTCTGAAGACCGCTGACTCGGGTTACCTCACCCGCAAGCTCTGCGACGTGGCGCAGTCGGTCATCATCGGCGAATACGACTGCGGCTCCAAGCGTGGCATCATGAAGCGCGCCATCTACAAGGGCGAGAAGATCGACGTTGCGCTCCGCGACCAGGTCGTCGGGCGCGTCAGCCGCAACACGGTTGTCAATCCCAAGACCGACGAGGTCATTGTCAGCGAGAACGAGATGATCACGGCGGATGCCGCCCGCAAGATCGAAGAGCTCGGCATCGACACAGTCTTCGTCCGCTCGGCCCTCACCAGCGAGAGCCGCACGGGCTGCTCCACGCTCGACTACGGCATGGACATGTCCACCGGCAAGATGGTCGAGCCCGGCATGGCCGTCGGCATCATCGCCGCTCAGTCCATCGGTGAGCCGGGTACGCAGCTCACCATGCGTACCTTCCACACCGGCGGCATCGGTACTCGCGAAACCCTCGAGAACGAAATCCGCTGCAACACCGGCGGTACCGTCGAGATTCGCGACTGCAACGCCGTCGCGGGCAAGGACGACGAAGGCAACGACGTCCAGGTCGTGCTGAAGCGCAACGGCGAAATCGCCGTGCTGGATGCCAAGGGCCGTGAGCTCGAGAAGAGCAAGGTTCCCTACGGCTCGTTCGTCATGGTCAAGAACGGCCAGGAAGTGAAACGCGGCACGGTCATGGTGAAGTGGGACCCCCACCGTCTCCCCGTGCTTGCGGAAAAGGAAGGTATCGTCAAGTACGTCGATATCGAGATCGGCGAAACCGTCCGCGAGGAAGATGCCGGCCAGGGCCGCAAGGCGCTCGTCGTCGTTGAGCACAAGGGCGAGAAGCACCCGCAGATCACGATCGTCGATGCCCAGGACAACATCCTCGACTTCCACTACCTGCCCGCGAAGGCTCGCGTGGAAGTGAAGGACGGCATGTCCATCAAGGCCGGACAGATGCTCGCGCGTCAGCCGCGTTCCGCGGCCGGTTCGCAGGACATCGTCGGTGGTCTCCCCCGCGTCACCGAGATCTTTGAGGCGCGAAAGCCCAAGGATCCGGCCGTCATGGCGGAGATCTCCGGTCTGGTCGAGATCCACTCGGACAAGCGCAAGGGCAAGATGACGATCCGCGTGAAGTCCGACTCCGGGCTGGAGAAGGATCACCACGTTCCGCAGGATCGCCACCTCCTGGTTCACACCGGCGACTACGTCAACGCCGGCGAGCCCCTCACCGAAGGCCCGCTGGTTCCGCACGACATCCTGCGGATCAAGGGCGAGGAAGCCCTCTGGACGTACATGCTCGACGAAGTCCAGAACGTCTACCGCGCTCAGGGCGTGACCATCAACGACAAGCACATCGAGGTCATCCTCGCGCAGATGCTCCGCAAGGTCCGCGTCGAGAACCCCGGCGATACCAACCTCCTGCCCCACGACGTGGTGGACAAGTACGAGTTCCGTCAGAAGAACATCGACGCGATGGAGCACGTCCGCATCACGGACTCGGGCGGCACCGACCTCCCCGTGGATGCTCTCGTTCACAAGAACGAGCTCCGCGAGGCCAACGCCAAGGCGGAAGCTGTCGGCAAGGAGCCTGCCAAGGCGAAGCGCGCCAAGCCAGCCACCGGTCGAACGCTGCTGCTCGGCATCACCAAGGCCGCACTCTCCAGCGAGTCGTTCCTCTCGGGTGCGTCGTTCCAGGAATCGACGAAGGTGCTCACGGAGGCCTCTCTCCGCGGTGCGACCGACGACTTGATCGGCCTGAAGGAGAACGTCCTGCTGGGCCACCTGATCCCCGCCGGTACGGGCTTCAAGCCTTATCAGTCCATCCGCGTCGTCACCCTCGCCGAGCCGCCCGAAAGCGACTTCGACGATCAGGCCGTGATGATGGAGGAAGCGTCCCGCGCCGCCGAGGCGCTTGGTGCTGGCCGCCACGACGCGCTCGGCGTTCCGCAGGTCGAAGTTCCCATGAACGGCGCGCCCTCGGGCGTCTGATCCGCTGATCGGATTCGAATGACATCCTCATACGGGCCGCTCGCAAGAGCGGCCCGTTTTCTTTTGTGGCATGGGCTTACCGAACCATGCTCGTGCCGCCGCACCCAAGTGTCTTGGCTACTTACCGATAGTCAAACAGCGAGTTGTCATCGCTCTTTCCCATCCACCCGATCCCCAGCGCGCCGGGGTCCGCCGGATATACGCCGCTGGACCATGTAAAGGTCATGGTCTCCGGCGACACATGTCCATCCAGCCAGGCAACGTTCGCCGCGCGACGGGCTTTGCCGCCATGTCGAAAGTGAATGCTCGGGTCGGCGCGAGCCGCGGGCAGGTCCGGCCAGAAACGCGGCTCCGCGAATGAGTATTCGGCGAGCCCGCCGGACCCCGGCACACCGTTGCCGTCGGCGATCGCGCTGTCTGCGAAAACGAGCGTCGCAGTCGGGGAGTTGAACCGCGCCCGCGGCGATCCGAGTTTGTCTGTTGCGACTGACCAGACCTCGCGCGAGGATGCGGGATCGGTGCCGCTGAGCGAGCGGTCCGTGCCGCAGAAGACATTGTTGTAGCCGTAGCCGCCCGCGGATCGCTCGAAGCCGGCGCCAAGGGGCGACGCGGCGAGCGCGGCAGTCGTGCTAGCAAACGCAGGGCACGATCGCACGCTTCGCGATGCGCCGCCGGAATCGCCGGAGCCGAGGTAGTCCGAGAGCGTGCCGCCGTCCGGGATGAATGCGGTGCTCGCGGAGGGGCGGGATCCGTGCCAACGGACGAGGTTCGCGATCGAGTCTGGCGAGCCCGGCGGAAGGCGATCAGCGCGATCGGTGGCGTATGAATCGGCCGCGATCATGAGTTGGCGGATGTTGGAAGCGCAGACACTTGCTCGCGCGGTTTCCTTCGCACCCGCGAGCGAGGGAAGCAGAAGGCCGACAAGAATCGCGAGAACCGCGATCACCACGAGAAGTTCGACGAGGGTGAATGCGAATCGTCGATTTGGAAGCTGAAACTTGAAATCAAAAGCTGAAACTGTCGGTCGGAGTTTTTGTGGGATGTCAGAATCCACGCACGCGCGAGCGACGGTGCTCGGCTTCGCACCGTGGAAATCTGAAATCTGAAATCTCAAATCCGCCATGGCATCATCCTTGGAACCACGCGTTCAGGAAGTCGAAGATGTCCTGCACGGTCGATGCTCCCGAGAGGTTGTAGTCCGCGCCGCCGCTCTCGCCGGTTCCGGCAAACCAACTGTTCAGAAAGTCGAAGATGTCCTGCACGGATGTTGCGCCGTCGAGGTTCCAGTCGGGCGAGTAGATCGGCCGCACGTCTGCGACCGCGCTGATCTCCGTGCTGATCTCGCCGAGAATCTGGTGAACGGCGTTGATGCCGTTGGTAATGCGGACGAAGTCGATGTGATCAAGGTTTGCCGGTGCACCGGTCGCGGGGTCGATGGCCCACCGGATCGCGATGGCGGAGCCGCCGCCGGAGCCGGGATCAATGCCGGTGGTGCGAGGGTCGTCTGGAATGGTGTAGAAGGTGGCGGGATCGGAGGAAGGATCATCCACGACGTTGGTTGCGGTCATATCTCCGAGCAGCAGCGTGGGCGCGAGATCGGCGTAGCCCCAGAGTTCCTCCGCGCCGCTCGTGATCGAGTTGATGAGGATTGGGCTGGGTCCGAAGGTCGTGGGGAGCTGGAAGCCCGATGTAGCCCATGTGCCGCCGCGGGCGGGCGGAATCCACGCGGGATTTAGTGTCGCAACGTCCCACATCACAGTCGTGCGAACGATGGGTGCCGCGCTCGGCAGGTGCGAGCCAGGGATAAGATACCACATGTCATCCGCGAGGCCATTGTGGTTGTGATCACGCGAGACCTCGATCACACCGAGCTCAGCGTGGCGGCGCAGCGGGTCGCCACCGATGTAGAAGCCGTTGCCGTAGACGATGAAGTCGAGTTGGTGCGGGTTGTGCGGGTTCGCATAGATCGAGTGGTCGAAGCCGAGCGTAATCGTGCCGCCGTAGCTGCCGAGCGTGACGCACTTGGAGTTGTCGGCCGCGCTGAGGCCGCCCGCGATTCCCGGAGCGCCGAGGGCGCGCGCCGGTTCGTTGAACTGCGGATTCTGCACGAACTGGCCTGGAGCGGGGGAGTAGTCCAGCACGCGCGAGGCGAAGGGGGATTGTGCGTTCGCGCTCACGGCAAGTGAGAATGCGATCAGAAGTGGGGGAGTAGAGGAGTTGAGGAGATGGATGCGGTTACGCATGACGACTTCTCCGCATGGCGAGGATACCGGTCAGGCCCAGCAGCGCGATACTCGCAGGAGCGGGGACCGCGTATCGCAGCACCGTCTGCGATCCGAAGTCACGCACAAGAATCTCGTGCGTGAAGTCGTTGTAGATCGCGGAGTAGAAGCCGGTGGGCGACAGACCGGGAAGGTCGTAGCGATGGCTGGTGCTCAGTTCGACCACGGCCACCCCGCCGAAGCCGGCTTCAATGATGTTGCCGGCCGCGTCGAAGTCCAGGGAGTTGCCGGTGCTGGCCTGCGTGACGAGCGTACCTGTGGAGAACGTGATCGGCGAGCCCGCGGCGTTGAGGGTGGTGATGTCGAAGCTCCGCACCTGCCCGTCGAGCATCCCGCCTGCGTCGAATCCGATGGCGGTGTAGACGCGGCCGGAGCGCGTCGCCACGCCGCCCGAGCCGTCGCCGATGTTGGAAACCACTGCCGCGACCGCGCTGGTCGTGATGCTCACGCGGTACAAGCCCGGCGGCGTACCGAAGCTCGGGCTGCCGTTGATGTAGAACGTCGTGTTGTCCGCCCAAGCGCCGTCGAAGTTCGGAACGCTGATCGTCTGCGGCGTGGTCGCCCCGCCGGTATTCAGCGTGGCGACGGAAACGAAGTGGACGTTGTTCGCCGCGCCGTTATCGCCGATCGCGAGCCGCGAGCCGTCCGAGCTGATCTTCAGGAATCCCGCGCCGAAGCTCGGCACCGCGCCCGCGGGGAGCGAGCCAACCGGCGCGTACGCATTGCCATTCACCGCGCTCTGCCGCACCACCGCGCCCGTTTCCGTGATGCAGACCAGCCGCCCGTCCGCCGCGTCGTTGAACGCGCTCGATCCCGTCGGGAGCACATACGTCCCCGCCCCGACATACGCCGGAGGCGCGGCTTGCGCCGTCCTGTCTCCCACCGCCACGCCCGCGGCAAACGCCGCCACGCACGCCAGCAGGGCCGAATCACTCACGCTCGCCGTCAACCGTCCGTTCGCAACCGTCATTTCAAACCTCCACCCGGATTCGCGCCGGGAAGACAAGGGGACCATGCCCGGCCGCCGCGCGTGCAATGTGCACGCGAAAAAGACGCCGAGCGAACGCCCGCGCGAGTTGAGGTTGAGTTGCACCGGTGTGGCCAAGGCACCCGCCGCTCCGATCCGGGCGCACGCACGCGGAAGGAGGACAGACCCGCCAGCGCCGGCGCCCCATACTCGCGAGGGCGACCACGACACATACCCAGGCAGGTCTTCCGGCTTCGGGCAGGTGGGGCTGTGCGCCCCACCCGGGCTCGGCCTTCCCGTTTCTTTTCAGAAACAGTGGCGATCGAACCCGTGTCGTGCACGGCTCTCGGGAGTCGTGCCACTGACATGCTCCGTTACGGCGGCGCGTCCGCGGCGGAATCAAAGGAGTCGCCTCCTTCTCACCGCACTTCCCTTTTCAGACCGGTCGGGTTTGCACTCGGTCGGTCACCTTGGGCAGGGCTCACGGTAGGGGGCTCTGCGAAGCGGTCAAGGAAGTGGCTTTGTATGCCGCCGGTTCCGTCCAAAGAAGCAGGAGATTCGCCGAGAAAACCGAGGCCTGTGAGATTTCGAGTGGGCATTTGGAACCCGACAACCCCAGCACGCCTCTGAGTCATGGCAAGGTGTCGCACCGTCACGCGAGCCGAAGCACGAGGAGACAACCATGGCGACCATGAATCAAGCAGCAACAGAATCAACGGACACAAGCATCACCGGAAAAGCCGCCGAGGTCACACCTCGAATGGTCGATCAATGGCTCCGCGCGGGCGAGGTCGTTCTTGTGGATGTGCGGGAACCGGATGAGCATGGCCGCGAGTGGATTGCCGGTGCGAAGTTGGTGCCGCTCTCGAAGTTCGATGCACGCACGGCGGCGGAGGGACGCAAGCCGGGACAGCGCCTCGTCTTCCATTGCCGCGGCGGCAAGCGGGCGGCGGATGCGTGCCGCATGGCTGCGTCGGTCCTTGGGTCTGGGGTCTCAGTGAGCAATATGGCCGGGGGCATCGAGGCATGGAAGACGAACGGGCTCGCGATCGAGCAGGCGCAGTCGGGTGCCGGGATGATCAGCGTTCTGCGGCAGGTGCAACTGGTGATCGGCATGCTGCTGCTCATCGGGTCCGCATTGGCGTGGTTCGTGCATCCCGGATTTCTTGTTGTGCCCGCGTTTCTGGGAGCGGGACTGACATTCGCAGGAGCGTCGGGAACGTGCATGCTCGCGTCGCTGCTTGGCGTCATGCCGTGGAACAAGATTCGCGGAACGTGCGAGAGCGGAACGTGCGGATGAGTTCTACTGCGCCCGAACAACAGTTGAATCTGGTACCAATCAATCACAACCATTCAATCGAAGGGATCAATCATGCTGCACGATGCGACGAAGTTCTACGAATCCTGGCCGGAAACCATGGGCGGCGTGAAGGCGGCCGCACCGGATATCGGGAAAGCGTTCGGGCCGTTCTTCCAGACGCTGATGAAGGAGGGTGCGATCTCCGTCAAGAACAAGGAGCTCATCGCGGTCGGCATCGCCGTGGCGACGCGCTGCGAGCCGTGCATCTACGCACACGTGGAGAAGTCCCTCAAGCACGGAGCGACTCCGGCGGAAGTGCTGGAATCCGCGGGTGTCGCGGTGATGATGGGCGGCGGCCCGGCGTACACCTACACGCCGATCGTCGCGGCCGCGCTGAAGCACTTTGAGACGCAGAGCGCGGGAGCGGCCTAGGCACGCACACGGCGCGAGCCGCGCGAGCGTGCTGCGCCAATCGTGGAGGAGGACACGGGCGGTCGGCCGCGCCGAGATGCGATGCCGCCGCTCGTGTCCGAATCCCTTGTCTTGATCGCTTGCAAGATGGACTGCCGGAGCGCGGCGGGCATCTGCCCCTCGCCCATCTGTAGGCAGGCGTCCTGCACGAGGTCGAGTTCGCGGAAGACGGCTCGGCAGCGGCGGCAGACCTCCGCCTGCGGCACCTTGAACCCTGCGGAAACGCCGCCGCGATCCATTGATTCCATCTT
This sequence comes from Phycisphaerales bacterium, assembly GCA_044222255.1. GTDB lineage: Bacteria > Planctomycetota > Phycisphaerae > Phycisphaerales > UBA1924 > UBA4658. The sequence goes on along the minus strand of JBGANP010000074.1, from coordinate 4,644 downwards.
GGCCTTGAGCAGATCCAGACAGACCTGCTTCTCGTAAATCGGCGCGGGGGCGGAGACGGCCGCGGCCCCACCGGTCATCGATTTGCGCAGCGCGAGGCGGGCCCGGTGCAGCCGGGTCTTCACGGTGTTCGCGGTCAGCCGCAGCGCGATCGCGGTGTCCGCGAGACTCAGCCCGAGTACTTCCTTGAAGATCAGCGGCAGCCGCAGATGCTCGGGAAGCCGAACGATCGCTGCCTGCACGTGGGCGATTGCTTCGGCGCGCTCGGGCGCCTTCTCGTTCTCGTGATCCGCCGCGGCGATCCGCATCACGGTGGTCTCCGCCCATGGCATGAGCTGCGACATCGCGGGCATGCGCCGGTCGATCCCGCCCTTGCGGCGCGTGCGGGCCTTGCACGCGCGAGCGGCGATGGCGTAGAGCCATGTCCCCGGCTGCGAGCGACCATCGAACGTGTTCCACTTGCGAAAGGCCTGCAGGAAGACGTCCTGCACCATGTCCTCGGCATCGGCGGCGTTGCCGCAGAGGCGGAGTGCGAGGGAGTGCAGGCGCGGCCCGTGCGAGCGGAGGAGCGCGGCGATCGCGGCGGAGGCGTCGGAGTGGGGGCGTGGTGGGGCGACGTCGGCTGGCACAGGCAAGTGTAGATGATGCTGCAAGGATGTGCGACGCGTCGAATCGCCCCACTCCCCGCACTGGTCGTACGATCGTCCGCCTCCCATCCTTCCTGGAGTTTCGATCATGAATGTCTACAGCGTCCTCGGCATCATCCACCTGATCCTCTTCATCATCGCCGCGGTCGAGATCATCACTGGGGGCAAGCCGATCGGCGAGAAGCTCCTGTGGCTGCTCATCATCTTCTTCCTGCCCGTCATCGGGCTGATTCTGTACTATGTCATCGGCCGCGGAAAGTAACACGCACGCTTCTCCACGCCTTCCGTGTACGACCTCTCAACAGTCACCACGCCCCAGATCGCCGCCTGCGCTGCCGTCGCGTTTGTCGCGGGGCTGATCGATGCCATGGCCGGCGGCGGCGGGATCTTCACCATGCCCGCGCTCGCCGCGCTTGGGTTGCCGATCCCGAACGTCGCTGGGACGAACAAGTTCGTCGGCACCAGCGGCTCCAGCACGGCGACAATCTCGTTCCTGGCGCGTGGCAAGCTGGATCACTTCGTCGCGATCCTCGGCGGCGGGTGCGCCCTGCTCGGCTCGATCGGCGGCGCGATCGCGCTGATGCAACTCGGCAAACTCAACGAGCAACTGACCAAGGGCGTCTTCGGCGGGCTGATCATCGTGATGGCCCTGTACATGTTCTTCAAGCCGCAGTTCGGCGGCGAATACGCCTACGCCGGGCCGACGCGGCGGAACATCGCGATCACCATCGCCGCGGGGCTCATCATCGGCTTCTACGACGGCTTCTTCGGCCCCGGCACCGGCTCGTTCCTGGTCTTCGTCATGGTGCGGTTTCTGCGTTTCGACTTCGTCACCGGCACGGGCAACGCCAAGGCGATGAACCTCGGCAGCAACATCGGCTCGCTGGCGACGTTCATCATCTCCGGCCTGGTCATCTGGCCCATCGCGATCCCGATGGGCCTGGCCAACGCCGCGGGGAGTTTCATCGGCAGCTCGCTGGCGATCAAGAAGGGGGCGAGGTTCGTCCGCTGGGCGTTCCTGTTCGCGGCGGCGGCGATTGCGGGGAGGATGATGTGGTTTGTGGTGACGGGAAAATAGCAAATCGCAAATGGCAAATCGCAAATAGGAAAAGACAGCGGCCCCCGTCGAACAGACCGGGGGCCGCGTGCATTCTGTCTTGATTTGCTATTTGCGATTTGCTATTTGGCCTCACGCCGCCATCTTCATCGGCGCGTTCTCCACCATCGAGAACCCACCACCACCGCCACCCGACCCAAGCCGCACGGTGACGCTGGCGGTCGCGCCGCTCATCGTGCCGCGCTGGCAGGTGACGAAGTAGGAGACGGGCAGCGATGCGCCGGTGATGGTGCCGAGGGTGGTGTCGGTGAATGTCTTGCCGCCCACGGCGGTGACGAACTGCGGCGCGGTCTGATTCGCGAACTGCCGCGAGATGAGATACACCGCATTGCCGTCGCCAACGCACTTCCACTTGAGCGTGAGGTCGCCGCTGGCGGGATTGATCGTGATGTTGAACATCTCGGGCGTGCCGGGGACCGGCGGCGGGCCGGGCTGCGCGGGCGGCTCGACCTGCGCGAGCGTGTACACCGTCAGCGGGTTGGCCTGCTGATCGGCGAAGGCCTTGATGGTGCGAATGTCATCGCGCCCCAGCGCGGCCATCTGGTTGTAGTTGTCGTACCACGTCTGCGTCGCGTTCTTCGCGGCGTTCCGCGCGACGATCATGTCGTTGTACGCCTTGCGGGCGGAGGTCACTTTGTTCGCCAGCAGCGTGGTGTTCGCCACCGTGAGCCCCACGGCCACAGCGTTGGCCGCCCAGACCGGCGTGTGGGCCTCAAAGTACTCCAGGTTCTGCAACTTCGAGTCGTTCAAGATAGCCATGGTCGAACTCCTTCATAGAGGTGAGGCCGAATGTCCATGGCTCTGCGGCACACGCGGCGTCGGAACAGAAATGCGTTCGCGAACAGAACACAACGAACGCGTCACTGCCCACTTCATTCGATCCGTTCACACCGCAACTTCAGCACAGTCGTCACAGACGGCACAAATTATTTTCAACCGTCACGGACTCGCACCCCAGATGCGGTGCTCGAAACCACGCACGTCACAATAAAATCCGCGATTCCGCCGCGCCACGCGGATATACGCCCTGCGCACGGGTGTGCGTTTGCTCTTGACTGGAGCCAGTCAGGAGTAAACAGACGCCAGTGCGGAGCAGACGCACGCCGGTCAGGAGCAGACTGGGGCCAGTCAGGAAGAGACGGAAGCCGGTGCGGAGCAGACGCACGCTGGTCAGGAGGGGACTGGAGCCGGTCGGGAGCGCACCGGCGTCTGTTCATGCCCGACGCACCCGCGCCGCCGGAAGAAGGAAATGCTGGTGGCCTTCAGCCTGAGGAAGGGGAAGACAAAAGGCAAATCAAGGCGATCGCCCGTCGTGTTGTCACCTTGCCGTTCTGGGCAAGGTAACGCTGGAACCATGTCGCGGATGCCCGCGTATACCCGGTATCGCATTCGCGATTGGGGGGAGTCTTTCTCGGAGACCTCGTGGTGGACTCCTTTCCCCGAAGACCCAGCGTATCGATCTGTGCGTCACCCGCACTGGGTTGTTTCGGCGTCCGACCCTTCCTCCTCAAAGTTGCAGCGATCGTGCTCTGCGCAGCGGTGAATCCAGCCGCGCACGGCCAGTCTGAGCGTTGGACTCGCGTCGCAACGTCCGGCCCCAGCGCACGCGGCGGATGCACGATGTCATTTGATCCGACGCGTGGCGTGGGGGTTCTTTTCGGTGGTATCTTTACTGCACAGTCCACTACGTATCTTGGCGACTTATGGGAGTGGGACGGCTTATCTTGGCGACTTCGACAAACAACCGGCGGCCCAGGAGCAAGGAAAGGTGCGGCATCGACCTTCGACCCGCGCCGAAACGCGATTGTCATCTACGGTGGGTACGGGGCTGATTCGCAAGTGTGGGAGTGGAACGGAACCGCTTGGCGCGGGGTTTCGACATCGGGTACCGGATCACCGTTCGAAGGTTCCGCGATGGTCTTTGATTCTCAGCGAAACACTGTTCTCCTCTTTGGTGGCGAACACCAGACGCCGACTTGGGTGTATAGCAACGCTACAAGTTCCTGGAACGGGCAGACGTGGCAAGTGGTGTCGACGCAGGGACCATCCGCACGCGCCGGTATGGGGATGGCGAATGATCCTGTTCGAGGTCGAGTGGTGTTGTTCGGCGGAAGAAGTGACGTTTTTCCTCAGTATTCGTTTTGGGATGACACATGGGAGTGGGATGGCTCGGCATGGCATCAGATTCAGGCAACCGGACCTTCTGCGCGGGCGGGACAGAAAATGGTGTTCGATCCGTCCCGCGGCACCGTCGTGCTTACAGGAGGATGGGATGGAGTTGCTTGGCTGGGTGATAGCTGGGAGTGGAACGGCACTAATTGGCGTCAACTACCTCTTCCCGCTGCGCAGTCTCATAGCGGGTTTGGGATGATGTACGATCCGATTCGTCACGAGATTGTGTATGCGGGGGGAGTGGTTGAGGTCGGTCCTTTCCCTTACGTGACCACGTACAACACATCAACTTGGACCTTGGCGCGGTGTCCGCTGGACTTTGATCGGAGCAGCGGTGTGGCTGTACTCGACGTCTTCGCTTTCCTGAACGCGTGGCTTTCTCAGGATCTTCGCGCGGATTTTGACATTGACAATGCCGTGACGATCAGCGACCTGTTCGAGTACATCAACGCGTGGCTCGCGGGCTGCTGATTGTTTTCATCGATCGAGAGTTTGCTTCGTCACCCACTCCGCCATCGCCCGGGCCGCCGCGCCGCGGTGGCTGAGGGCGTTCTTTTCCGCGCTGGTGAGTTCCGCGCCGGTCTTTGAGTAGTTGAACGGGGCCGCCGCGACGAGGAAGAGCGGGTCGTAGCCGAAGCCGTTGTGGCCGGCGGGGATACGAGGGGGGATGCCGATGCGGCCTTCCATGGTGCCGAGGGATTCGAATAGTG
>JBGANP010000004.1:0-100115 GCA_044222255.1 Phycisphaerales bacterium | reverse complement strand
CGTGGGGCTGGTGTACAGCTTGGTTACGGGCAAGTCGGCACCGGGTGCTTAGAATCGATGAGTCGGCGCGTGTTTGTCGGAAGTTCAGAACACAGTCAGGAGATTGCCATGAAACTTCGGAAGTGTGTCGTATCGCTTGGTCTGCTCGGTCTGGTTATCGGCGCGCTCTGCCTGGGTGCCTGCAACACCTGGAAGGGGGCAGGGAAGGATGTTGAGCGCACGGGAGAGAAGATGCAGGGCCACGATTAGGCTTCGCGCGAGAAGTACGAGCATCGCCGTTCAACCGAGGGTCATCCATTGTCCGTGATTCCGACTCGTGACCTCATTCGCGTACAGACTCGCTCGTCCGACGCGGGAACCGAGGCGAGCCCGGAGCGGGACGGAGTGCGTGAACACTTTGGAAATGCCACTCTGATCGGGTGTCTGCGTGGTCACGCTGCGCAGCGCCCGGACCAGTTGGCCTTCGCCTTCGCGCACGACGGAAGGGCGGACCTCGCGATTTCGTTCTCCCACCTTGACCGACGTGCCCGGGCTATCGCCGCTCGATTGCAGCAGATGGAACTCGCGGGGGAGCGCGTCATTCTGGCGTATCCGCAGGGGCTGGACTTCATCGCGGGGTTCTTTGGATGTTTGTACGCAGGATGCGTGGCGGTGCCGACGTTTCTCCCCGGCCGGCGGACGCTGTCCCGGTTTGATGCGATCGTCGCGGATGCTGGGGCGCGTTTGGTGCTCAGCGCTGCGGACGCGATCGCCCAGCACCGGACGATGGACGTGCAGCGGATCGGGAGTGGAGGGGTGTCACCGTCGATCCCTTGGCTGGCCACCGATGAGATCCCGGATTGCCTTGCGGATGGATGGGAGATGCCCATCGTTGCTTCAGAAACTCTGGCGATGCTCCAGTACACCTCTGGCTCGACGAGCGAGCCGAAGGGCGTCATGCTCAGCCATGCGAATCTGATGCACAACACCCGCGCGATCTCCGATGCGTTCGGGATGCGATGTGGGCGTGAGTCCGGCGTGTTCTGGCTGCCGACCTACCACGACATGGGGCTGGTGGGGGGCGTGCTCGTGCCTGTTCTTGCCGGCGCCACAAGCACGCTGATGGCACCGAGCGCGTTTTTGCAACACCCGATGGCGTGGCTGGACGCGATTAGCAAGCGAAAGGCGACCATTTCGGGCGGGCCGAACTTCGCCTACGACCTCTGTGCTCGCAAGATCACCGCTGAGCAACGGGCGACGCTTGATCTCTCCTCCTGGAGTCTGGCGTTTGTCGGTGCGGAGCCGATCGATCCCGAAACGCTCGAACGGTTCGTCAAGGCATTCGCGTCGTGCGGCTTTGATCCCCGCGCGTTCTATCCGTGCTATGGCATGGCGGAGGCGACGCTGATGATCAGTGGGGCTGTGCGTGGCGGGGGCGCGATCGTTCGAGAGTTCGACGAAACAGCACTGAGCGAGGGACGTCTTGAGTCCGTGGCTCGCCAAACGGGAAAGACACGGCGGCTCGTCTCATGTGGCACGCCGGTGGGCGATCTGCGCGTAAAGATCGTGGATACGGAGACACACGCGGCCGCAGCTCCCAACCGTGTCGGCGAGATTTGGGTCGCGGGGTCATCGATCGGGCAGGGCTACTGGCACAATGCCGATCAGACGCGCCGGGCGTTCGACGCTCACGTTGGCGATGCCAGCGGGGGTGCGTTTCTGCGAACAGGCGATCTTGGGATGGTGTCCGCTGGCGAACTGTTCGTGGTTGGGCGGCACGATGACCTGATTATCGTGCGCGGGCTGAACCATCATCCCCAGGATATTGAGTCCAGTGCCAGCAAGAGTCATCCCTCTCTCGAAACCAGTTTCGGCGCGGCCTTTGCGGTGTCGAACGACGACGGGCAGCGGATTGTCCTCGTGCATGAAGTGGCGAATAGCGGCGAGACGGACTTTGCGGCGGCGTTGGAGGGGTGTCGAGAGAGGGTGCTTGCCGAGCATGGACTCGCGCTGCAGGCCATTGTGCTCGTGCGCGCCGGAACGATTCCCCGTACGTCGAGCGGAAAGGTGCGTCGTCGCGCCTGCCGCGAGGAGTTCCTGGCAGGGACGCTCAGGGTGGTGGCGGAACACCACGCGATCACCCCGCCCGTTTTGCGCGCAAACCCACCGGCTGCCCTTGCGCAACCTGCTAGCTCGCAAACGCTGCCGTTCGTGTTCTCGACCGTCTGCCAGCACGCGCTTGCGATTGGCGGCGCGGCCCTGTCGAACGTGACGCCCGAGACACCGCTGACTGCCCTCGGGCTGGATTCGCTCCAGCGGGTGGAACTGGCCGCAACGCTGGAGAAGACCTTCGCCTGCCGCCTGCCGGACACGGAGTTCACTCCGACACGGACACTTGGAGAACTCGCCGACGCGGTGCGAAAGCACCTAAGCGATCACGTTGGACTTGATCCGATTGCTGGTCACATCCCCGTTGAGCAGTACGACTTTGCCCGGTTCGCTGAGTATGGTGAGTTGAAGCGGTACGAGCGGATGCTCAAGGCGGTGGCAGGTGAGAATCCATACTTTCGCGTTGACCAAGGCGGGACAACCTCTGCGAGCACTACACGTGAGGCTGGGCGCGATCTGGTCAATTTCGGCGCGTACGACTACATCGGAGCAGTCGCTTGCCGCGGTTCTGGGCACCCGCGCTGCTCTCGCCTTTGTCTCAGGGCACGCCACCAACGTCACGACCATCGGCCATCTGCTGGGACCGGAAGACCTGATTGTTTACGACACGCTGGCCCACAACTCAATCATTCAGGGGGCCCAGCTCTCCGGCGCCACTCGGAGATCCTTCGCCCACAATGACTGGCAGGGACTGGATGTGCTCCTGTCGGAGATACGCCACCGACATCGGCGTGTGCTGATCGCCATCGAGGGCGTATACAGCATGGATGGGGACTTCCCCGACCTGCCGCGGTTCGTCGTGCTCAAGAAGAAGCACCAAGCGCTACTGCTTGTCGATGAGGCGCACTCGCTGGGAACGATGGGCCCGACCGGACGCGGCATAGGCGAGCACTACGGAGTTGATCGTGCGGATGTTGACCTGTGGATGGGCACACTCTCGAAGTCGCTCGCGAGTTGCGGCGGGTACATCGCGGGTTCGACGGAGATCGTTGAGTATCTCGCGTATACCGCTCCAGGGTTCGTCTACAGCGTGGGCCTCTCTCCGCCCAACGCTGCGGCGGCGCTCGCATCACTGACGCTGCTGGCAGCCGATCCGGAGCGTGTATCTCGGCTTCGCATGTTGGCATCGCTCTTTCTATGTTTGGCCCAAGAGCGATGTCTCAACACCGGCTCATCATCGGGCACACCTGTGATCCCGGTCATTGTCGGGAGCTCCGTTAAGACCCTCCGCCTGTCGAGCGCCCTTCTGAATCGGGGCATCAACGTACAGCCCATTCTCCACCCGGCCGTTCCGGAGCACGCCGCCCGACTTCGTTTCTTCATCACCATCAATCACACCGAGGCAGAGATTCGCCGCACGGTCGACGCTGTGGCCGACGAACTGGCGAGACTGTAAACCATGCCCACCCACGGTGAACACGCGATCGTCGTCGAGCGCCTGACGAAGGACTATGGCGACTTGCGCGCGGTCAATGACGTTTCGTTCACCGTCAAGCAAGGCGAGGTGTTCGCGTTCCTGGGCCCGAACGGCGCGGGAAAGACCACCACCGTCGAGATCATCGAGACCATCCGCACGCCCACCTCTGGCAGGGTGAGCGTCCTGGGGATGGACATTGCGAGCCGCAAGCGAGACATTCTGCCGAGAATCGGCGTGCTCCCGCAGGGTTTCAACTCCTTTGACCGGATCACGGTTGGGGAGAGCATTCGGTACTACTCGCGACTGTTCAGCTGCAAGAATACCGATGTTGACGGACTGATGGACCTGACCGAACTCCGGGAGAAGCGCGATGTGCAGTTCAAGAACCTCTCTGGTGGCCTGAAGCAGCGGTTGGGAATCGCTATCGCGCTCGTGAACGATCCCGAGGTTGTCTTTCTCGACGAGCCCACCACCGGGCTCGATCCGCATGCGCGGCGATCGGTGTGGAATGTTTACAGCAGGGCCTGAAGCGAGGCAGACCGTCTTCCTCACCACCCACTACGCCGGAAGAAGCCGAACTTCTCTACGCGGACACGGTAGCGATCAGCCACTTGGTCGGATCGCGTTACGCTCGGATCACCGGGTTGATCGGCCAGCACCGACTACCTGTGCGCTGACCCTCAAGGCCGCGGATGTAGGCGTGCGGAATCTATGAAGGCCAGGATTGAACCGGTTCACGATGACTCCGGTGGGATCACCATTCACGTGAAGCACACCTCAGATGTCCAAGCGATTCTCACTGCGATCGCCGCAGCAAGCACGCCGCTACCAGGCCTCGATGTGCGGAAGCCCAGTCTGGAGCAGGTCTTCCTTGCGCTCACGGGCGAGACGCAAGGCTCGGAATCCGCCATAGCTGGAGTAGCAACATGAATCCCCGCATCATCGCCGCCAATCTGGTGGTGCGGCTCAGAACGCTCAGCCGGAGACGGTCAGCCGTGTTCTTTCACCGTCGCGTTCTTGACCGTTCTGGTTTTGGTCTTCGGCGCGATCTTCATGAAGCCAGAGCACTTGAACTTTGATCTGCCCGTGCAGGATCTCGACCAGAGCGCGGCCTCGGCGGAACTGGTGAATGGTCTCGCTGCCGATGGGGTGTTCAAGACGATCGCGGTTCCTCTCGATCAAGACGCACCTACGTACGCCCACGATCACAAGCTGAATCTCGTCCTTGTTGTACCCCGCGGATTTGCGGACGCACAGTCACGCAGACTCGGCGGTACCGCCGCGACCTCGGTGGCTGACGCGTATTGCATCCTGAACTTTGTGCCCGACCTCCGTGACGACGAAACTGCAATATCTCAATGCCGTCGTTGCTGCTGCCAATCAGAAAATGTCCGGTATTCCTGCGTTTCGCGACACCGATGGAGCTGACGATCCTGACTCGGAAATACAGATTCATCGAGTTCTTCGTTCCCGGCATTATCGCGATGGCAGTAATGACCTCGTGCCTGTCCGGCGCGCTGAACACGAACGCCGAGCTCCGCCAGAAGGGCATTTACGCAAGCTGGCCACCACCCAAATCGCCAGGACCGACTGGTTGCTCTCAAACATCCTGTATCAGCTCATTCTCGCCATCGTCTCGACGGGGTCCATCCTGCTGGTCGCCTACGCGGTATTCGATGTGCGACTCGATCTCAACGGCTGGCTCCCGCTCTACGTTGTGCTCGAAGTCTTCGCATTCGTCGGCATCGGTGCGCGCCATTCACCCCATCGCCAAAGAGGCGGAGAGTGCAGCCGCGGCGGCAAACGCCTTTCTCTTCCCGATGATGTTCCTCTCCGGAACGTTTTTCCCAGTCGAGATGATGCCGGGATTTCTGCAGAAAGTCGCGAGGGGATTGCCTTTGTACTACGTGAACGAAGGGCTTCGGGCATCCATGATTTTCTCGGACAGTATGGCCGCACTTCGCTGCGCGGCAATCACCTCCGGAGTGGCTGCGGTGGTGTTTGTCGCGGGGGCCTTCGTGACTCGATGGGATCGGGACGCCTGAACATGCCCAAGCGGATCCTCTTCATTTGCGGCTCGATGAACCAGACGACGCAGATGCACCAGATCGCCGCGCACCTTGGCCAATACGAGCAGGCATTCACGCCGTATTACTGCGATGGGCTGGACGAGGTGTTCCGAAGGATGGGATGGATGGAGTTCACGATCATCGGCAACAAGCTGGCGAGCCGGTGTCGGAAGTACCTGGAGGAGCAGGGGCTCGCGATCGTCTCTCAGGGGAGGAGGGGGCCGTACGACCTCGTGCTCACGTGCTCCGATGTGTACGTGCAGAGCAACATCAAGAAGCGCACGGTCGTGCTGGTGCAGGAGGGGATTACGGACCCGGAGACGTTTGCGTTTCGGCTCGTGAAGCATCTTCCCTTTCTGCCACTCTGGCTCGCGGGCACTGCCGCCACCGGGCTGAGCGACGCCTATCGCACGTTCTGCGTCGCGAGCGAGGGGTACCGCGACCTCTTCATTCGCAAGGGCGCGCGTCCCGGGAAGATCGTCGTCACCGGCATTCCCAACTTTGACGATTGCGAGCGTTACCGCGCCAACACGTTCCCACAAAGAAACTACGTGCTGGTCTGCACCTCGCCGCTGCGTGAAGTCTTCCGCGGCGAGGATCGCGAGTCGTTCATCCGGCGAGCCGTCGAGATCGCTGCCGGCCGTCACCTTGTCTTCAAACTGCACCCCAACGAGAACGTCAAGCGAGCCATCGCCGAGATCGGTTCGCTCGCGCCGACTGCGCAGGTGTTCACCACCGGCAGCGCGGAGGAGATGATCGCCAACTGCGATGTGCTGGTTACTCGCTTCTCTTCGACCGCCTTCGTGGGCCTGGCGCTCGGCAAGGAGACGTACTCCGACGTTGACATGGACGAGATGCGCCGGTTGATGCCGGTGCAGAACGGCTGTGCAGCGGTGAACATCGCGGCCGTCTGCCGCGCTCTGCTTGAGGAGTCCCGGGCATGAGCGACGCGATTGTCGTCAGGCCGGTGGTCTCCTGGCAGGATCGGCGTCGCTTTCAGCAGTTGCCATGGTCGATCTACTCGCTGCAGGGGAAGGCACGCGATCCCAACTGGGTGCCGCCGATTCTGGCTCAGGAACGAGAGTTGTTGGGATGGAAGGACTGGCGAGGCCACCGCCATCCCTTCTACGACAACGCCGAGAGCGGCACGTTTATCGCCGAACGCAACGGCCTGACACTTGGCCGTCTCGCCGTCCTAGTCAACCACATCCACAACAAGAAGTACAACGAGCGCACCGGTTTCTTCGGTTTCTTCGACTGCGTCGATGACCCAGCTGTCGCCCGCGAGCTTTTCGAGGCCGGTGAGGTATGGCTGCGGGAGCGCGGGATGACGATCGTGCGCGGGCCGGTGAATCCATCGCTGAACTACACCTGCGGCCTGCTAGTGGACGGCTTTGATCGTCCGCCGTGTTTTCTGATGACGTACAACCCGGGGTACTACGCGGCGTTGCTGGAAGCGTGCGGGTTCGCCAAATCGCAGGATCTGTACGCGTATGAGATGGATGTGAAGTTGCTCAAGGCGCTGGTGGTGCGCTACAAGCGGGCGGTAGTAGCCGCACTGGCGCGCGAGGATCTGGTCGTGAGGGCGATGGACCCAAAGCGGTTTGTGTGGGAGATCGAGACGTATCTGGACATTTACAACCGATCGCTCGACGGAACGTGGGGTTTCACGCCGCTGCAGGCGGGGGAGGCCCGGCGGATCGCGGCGGAAATGCGTTACGTGATCGTGCCGGACTTTGCGCTCTTCGCCGAGGTTGGGGGGCAGCCGATCGGTGCGCTGCTGGCGCTGCTGGACTACAACCAGATTCTCGGCAGGCTCAATGGCCGCTTGTTCCCGTTCGGTTTCCTGCGCGTGTTGACCGGGCGCAGGCACATCACCAGGGCACGTGCGATGGCGATGACCATGGTGCCGGGGTACGAGAGTTCGGGGCTGAGCGTGGTGCTCCTGGACCGGCTTGTCGATGCGGCAGCCAAGTGGGGGGGAAGCATCGCGCACTACGAGTTTTCATGGGTGCTGGAGAGCAACGAGCGCTCGCGCGGCACACTCGAGCGTGCCGGAACGAAGATCGTGAGCACATACCGGCTGTACGACAAGGCCCTGTAGTCCTGTGCAGCATGGCGTTACGACCGGCTGAGTGTCGCACGCTGGCGATAAGTGCGCAATCGTCGGAGGCCGCGCCCGATGGCGCGCCACGGGCTGAACTGGAGCGTTCCCCACGTGCTGAGCATTGCGTGCAGCGGTCGGACGGAGGCCTTGGGCCATACACTGCAATAGATGTTCTCGCACCGTGGGCGGAAGCGGGTCTTGAAGTGGTGGAGCCCCGGAGTGTCGAGGATGAAGTTGAGATAGCGGTGCGTGATGTGGATATAGGTGTGGATGAACCAACTGTCGCGGTGTGGCGAGAGCCGGCGCACTTGGCAACCGGCGGCGGGCATCAGGCAGAGCGAGGCCTCCTCGACGCCTTCGCCTTTGAATGCCTGCATCGTGGCGTGCATGAGGAATGGGATCGTGCCGCGGACGGCGTCGGCACGGGATCGGTACATCTCAATGCCCCACGCCTTGCCGTCTCGATATGGCGTGCAGACAACAAAGCCCTCCGCGCGCCCTGAACCGCCGTCGGCGATCGCGGCAAACACACGCCGCCGATACAGACGAACCGGATCAAACTGGCCGACAAAGTACCTCATGGTGCGGCCGTGTGGAGTGCCATCAAGAAACTGCTCGGAAATGCCCGCGAGTTCGGCCATGCGGGCTCGCGACTGGTCGGTGGATGCCGACCCGCCGCGGAGTTCCTGACAGACCAGCCCCTGCCGCTGGCAAAAGTTGGTCTGACGGCGCACCCACTCAAACGTCTTACCCCGCCACGTACAGTCGCCCAGGTCGATGAGGGCATCCTCGCCGATCTTGGTGGATTGGAAGCCGTGGCGGTCAAACAGCCAGACGTCTCGCTCGGGAACGAGGCCGAAGCACGCCGTCCAGCGGTTCGCGCGGCAGTGTTCCATGAACTGCGTGAGGAGGGATTCTCTCGCATCGTCCGGGCTGATGAGGCCGCCAATGACCACGGCGTGCGACCCGCGAAGGACGAAGCCGATCAGGGCGCGGCCACCGGATGACCAGAAGTGCTGGCGATCCAGGTCCATAACGAGGTAGGAGTCGTATGAGCGACCACATGCGAAGGCGAGCGACTCCAAACGGGAAATAGACGCTGCGTCCATCTCGGCAGCGGACTCAACTCGTGCAGGTGTGACCGGGGTGGCTGTGATGACAGGATCGTATGGGCGTCGTTACTTGGGCTGACCGATGTAGGGCGATTTCAGTTGCATCAGCACTCGTTCGTGCAGGGCATCCGATTCCTTGGCCAGCTGCGACAGATAGCGTTTTCGATTGTCGCGTGGATCCTGATCGCAAACCGATCCGGCAAGGTGGGTGATGTAGTTCAGGGCTTCGTGCTGGGTGAGAAGCAGGCGAAACTCGAGCTCCTTGCCGCCGCTGAAGAGAATTCGCTTGGAGGTGGCGCTGCTGATCGCGTCGCGTGTCTTGCTCTCCACCTCAGGAAGTCCCTGTTTGTCGAGGGCGATTGCCGGGTCTTCCTTAGCGAGCAGTTCGAGAGTGGCCTTTGTATTGCGAGAGAACTGACCGATCGCCTTGATGAGTTCGACAACCTGCGGCGCGGGGCTCTTGATAATGAGAACTTTGTCGACGTCGCACTCTTCGCCGATCGTTGAATAGAGCAGGGCGTAGCCGTGGTCGCGTGACAGAGCAGCGGTATCGGCTGGCTGAGTAGCGTCCGGGCCCGGCGAACTCTGGCAGGCCGCCAGGAAAACGGCGGGGAGCAGAAGGACGATTGAGATGGATCGGCGTTTCATTGGTGCGTCCTTGGTTTGAGTCTACGCCGACGGGCGAAGCCGAATGGCACGTGGCACACGATTGCGAACTGCCTATGCGAGTCAAAGCCAGCCGGCTTTGCGATACCACTCGGCGGTCTCATGCAGCCGATCTGCAAGAGTGTCTCTTTTCCCCGGAGACGCCGTCGACCAACCAAGTTGTTCTCGCGCTTTCACGGATGAGCAGGTCCACGATCCGGCGGCAAGGGCTTCGCTCATCTTGTCGCTGTTGATCCAGCCGACGCGGCGACGAATGTGCGACATTAAGTCTCCGCAGATCCCCAAGCTCTTGAGCACCGGACTGGGCACTCGTATGACGGTGGGGGGCGTTAGACCGAGCGCCCGTGCGATGAATGTGCCCAGGTCCGCATAGGTTGGACAATCCTCTGCGCTCAGAAAATAGACGCCATGGCCCTGCGGCCCGCGATCGTGCAACCGTTCGCCCTTCTCCGCCGCGAGCAGGATGCCGTCCACCAAATCGTCCACATGCACCAACGAGACGCGGTGATCACCGCCCTGTTTGCCTGGCACCGCATGAACACCCCACCGGGCGATCGGCCGGAAGACTTCGAGCATGGCCCGATCGCCCGGGCCGAACACGATCGGCGGACGAACGATAGTAATGGGGACAGTTCCGGCGTATTTCGCCGCGACGTGCTCTCCTGCCAGCTTGCTGCGGCCGTAGTGTGACACAGGTGCCGGAGTATCGCTTTCCACGCGAACGCGATCAGCAAGACATGGGCCCGCAGCGGCCAACGATGACACGATGACCAGCACCGGGGGATCACCTTGAGCAGCGCAGGCCGCAGCGACCGCATCGACGCCACCCACGTTGACACGAGTGAAATCACTCCGATTGCGTGCCCTGACAAGTCCGGCAAGGTGAATGACGGTGCCTGCCCGAGATTCTGCAAGCCCCCGCACGACGCTCTTCGGATCCGTCACATCTCCCGAAAGCAGTTGCACATCGAGTTCTTTCAGCCCGTCGAGGTTGGATTCGGCTCGCACAAGGCAGGACACGCGCTCGTGCCTCCCGACAAGTTGGCTCACCAACCGTTTGCCGATAAAACCGCTCGCGCCAGTGACCAGCACGGGATGGCGAGCGTTGGTTGCCATCTAGTAGTTTCACCGCAGTGCGATGTTCACCGAACTCATCACGGGCCCATCGGTACGTCAAGACTCGAGAGCTGTCGTGGATTTGTGATGCGTCCGCAGGAGGTGTGGGAGTAATCCGAGGTCAGTGTATTCGATCGAGTGACTTGCCACGGGATTTGATCCGGAGACGGAGGCATGTGGGGATCCGGCAACCGAGCCACGGCAATGATTATCACACGTTGAATGTCAGCGTCGCTGTCGCCGCGCGAAGTTCGGTTTCTCCAAGAAAGGCGTCAGTTCTTCCGGGATCCGCTTGATCCCGCGCCGTTTGGCCTTCTCAACGGCGTACCAGAGCGATCGGTGCATGCGCAGGCGAACGGCGTCCGTAATGTTCAAACCGTGAGCTTCCATGGCCTCAAGCGACCAGCGCCACGCGTGGAACTCCTCGAGACATCGGGGCCTGTACACATTGAAGCCGATCGCGTGGTGGCCGATCTCGTGCAGGAATATGGCGATGGACATCGGACCCAGCGGGCGTGGCGATTCGATGAGGTTCACGCGGCGGCCGTCCTGATAGGTCACATACCACGCGATGCCCGACATGCTCTTCCGCCACTTGCGGACGCGGATGTTGTACTTCTCAAGCATCTGCCGCGCCACGGCCTCGTACTTCACCTGCATGGAGTCAGCCGCGGGTGCGACCAACTTCCCGCGTTTCCTCGCCGGTCGAGGGCGCGCCGGCCGCACGGCTGGAATCACAACGACCGATTGCGGCGGGCTCGCGGGAGTGGGGGGCAGGGGGCGGCGCGGCGGGAGTTCAGCAACCGGCGGCTTTCGCGGCGCAAGCGATGGCGGAGACTTGAGTCTCGTCAGGAGTGGATCGAGCAAATCCCAAAGCGTGAGCATCACGCAAGTTCCCTCGCGGGCACGACGCGAGACCCTTCGACCACTGCGCGGCCGCCGCCACGCGCGAAGTCCTCCCATCGCATCGGCTTCTTGCCCGGGGGTTGAACCTCGAGAACTTTCAACTGCGTGTGATGGGCGCACGCGATGAGACCCGCTGCGGGATCAAGAATCGTCCCGGGATCCTGCTGGTTGATGCCCGGAACGGGCTGAACACGCAGCAACTTGATGTGGATTGGAGCGTGCTGCACGGGAGCTAGCGAGGGCGGCAGAATCGCGCTGGTAACGCCCGGCCACGGGGTGAGCGCGTGTACCTGGCGACGAACAAAGTCGGCTCTCTGGGTGAAATCCACGTGGTCATCGCCGCGGCTGAGCTTCGAGGCGATGGTGACGAGCGACTCATCTTGCGCTTGCGGCGAGAGTGTTCCGGCGGCGTGCCTCTCCAGGACCGATTCAACGAGTTGAGGGCCATCGGAAGAGAGCAAATCGTGCAACTCTCCCGCGGTCATGAGCGGGTCGATCCGTCGATTGCTCGTGCCCAGTATCAACCCCGCGTCCATGCGTTCCGCGAGCGTAATGACAGAGTTGCCTGTCTCGCTGTCGCCGCCGAGAATGGCCGCGTTGATCGGTGCGGCCCCGCGCCATCGGGGCAGCAGCGAAGCGTGCAGATTGATGGCAAATCTACCGTCGAGCAATGCTCGCGAGAGTTTTTGGCCAAACGCGATGACCACCCAGGCGTCGGCGGGGATCGACCGGATCTCCTGGACGACAGCCGCCTCGCTCGCCTTCGCGGGCTTCAGGATCGGAACCCCCGGTAGGTTGGCAGCCGCCCATTGGCCGATCGGTGTTGGCGAGAGAGTTCCACCGCGACCCGCGGGCTTATCGGGCTGTGTAACGACGCCGACGATCTGGTGTCGCCGCGCGAGGTGCTCAAGCGTCGGCAAACCGAACGCTCCTGAACCGAAGTAGACAAGACGCATCGAGCGATGGTATCGGCGTGTCCGCGTGTGCCAAGTCGCCGAGGCGGACGATTCAGCGTTCGAGATCCTTGACGGCAGCGCGGTTCTTCAGCCGGGACATCTGCGTCATCCGGTCGAGGATGAGCACGCCGTCGAGGTGGTCCATTTCGTGCTGCCAGCACCGGGCGAGCAGGCCGCCAGCGGTGTGTGTAAACGGCTTGCCGTCCAGATCAAGAGCGGAAATGGTGATGACGGGCGGGCGGAGTACATCGCCACGGATGTCTGGGAGAGAAAGACATCCCTCTTCCCATGGAACCGGCGCGCCCTTCGGGTCGGAAAGCTTGGGGTTGATGTAGAACCGCGGGCCACCCGTGGCGGTCGGTGGGTCGGCATCAGGGGATCGGTCGTCGCCGGATGGCACATCCACCACGAACATCCGCCACGAAAGCCCCACCTGCGGGGCGGCGAGCCCGATTCCGTCCGCCTCCCGCATCAACTCGATCATCCTCTTGGCGACGCGACGAACCTCGTCCGAGACCTTTTCCAGCGGCTTGGCCTTGGCGCGCAGCACCGGGTCCGGGTAGATGACAATGTCCAAGATGGCGGCGTCGATGGGCATCGCTCGATTCTAGGAATATCGGACCACGATCGCGATGCCGGGCGAGTTTCAAGGGTTTGGGGAGTCAGAAGCGGCGTCGGACGCCCGGATTGTGCGTACATGGTCATCGCGGGGCGGGTGTGGATTGACGTTGTGCTCCCGCGTTCGGTAACATGTCGGCCCACACCCAGCCGGGCGTGGACTCGACGACTCCGGCCGACCGGGGCGGCAGCAAGGAGCCCGCATTGGCGTTGTTCAACCCGTTCAAGAAGAGGACCGAGGAGACGACGCCGCAAACCGCCAACGGCGGCGCTGGTGACAAGGGCTCCGGAGGCAAGGCGGTCGCGACCGGTGGGGAGGGTCCGCACGATTTTGACTCGAACAAGGCTGCCAAGTTCTTCGAGCGAGCCCAGACGCTGCACGAAGCCACAAACTTCGGTTACGCGATGAACATGTGGATCCGCGGCCTCCGGTTCGACCCGATCGCCATGAACGGGCTCGAGGGTTTCTTCAAGTCCGCCGGATCGTTCTTTACGGAAAACCCCAAGGGCGAGAAAGAGGATGTGTTCAAGTCCACGGTGAAGGACGCCTCCGGAAAGACGGATGTGGACAAATACCTTTCCGCGCTGGTGCAGTGGAGCTCGCATCCGTTTGAGCCGGCATATTCCATCAAGGCAATGGAGCTCGCTGCGGCCTTGGGGCTTGGCGGACCGGCCATCTGGATTGCCGAACGCGCCGTCGGGGCGGTGGCGCGGGACAAAAAGCCGCGCAAAGAGCACATGGTCGCGGCGATGAAGGTCTTCCAGAAGTTCGATAAGTTCGATCTCGCCGTACAGACCGGTGAGGCGGCGATGCGGATCGACCCACTGGACGGCAATCTCGCCTCCGACGTGAAGAATCTCTCCGCGGAATGGACGACCAAGCGCGGCGGCTTTGACCAGACCGGGGAAGCGGGCGGTTTCCGCTCCAACATGCGCGACGCCGCCAAGCAGCGACAGATGGAGGAACGAGACCGCGTCGTCACCACCGACGAGGTGCTTGACCGTATCGTGGCCGGTGCTCGGGCGGATAGCGAGGCCGCGCCGAACGACCGTCCAAACGCTATCAAGTTCATTGATGCTCTCCTCCGGCGGGGCAAGTTGAAGACGAAGAAGAGGCGTTTAGTCTTGCCGAAGTGTGGCACGCCCAGACGCAAGAGTTCCGATTCCGAGAGTACGCCGACGGCATCCGTGTTCGCCAACTCCGGCGAAAGGCCGCGAAGCTGAAGGCGGAAGCTGAGAAACTTGGTACTCCGGAGGCCGATCAGGCGCTGAATGCAGCAGCCCGCGAGTTTCTGCTGGCCGAGGTGAAGTCACTGGAGGGTGGGGTAGCGGCTTATCCCACGGACCTCGGACGGAAGTTCGAGCTTGCGAAACGCTACTACAAATCGAAGAAGTTTGAGGAAGCGATCGGCCTTCTGCAGATCGCCAAGGACGACGCCAAGAACAAGGCTCAGGTCTTCCACTATCTGGGCCTCTCCTTCGACGCATCGGCATGAACGATGAGGCGATCGAGACCCTCCGCCAGGCGCAGGGAATGCAGCTCGCCGGTGATGAATCGACAGAGATGGAGCTCAAGTACGGGCTGATGGAAGCCCTGCTCGCTCGCGCCAAGGAGCAATCCTCGCTCGCCGACGCCGAGGAGGCCAGTTCTCTCGCCTCGCAGATTGTCATCAAAAACATGAGCTACAAGGAAGTCCGCGCTCGCCGCGATGAAGCCAAGGCGCTGATCGCAAAGCTCAAGGGCGGCGGTGGGGGGGCGGCGGGTTGATCACATGAGCCAGGTTGTCGCCATCATTCCCGCGCGGCTGGGCTCGACGCGATTGCCGGGCAAGGTGCTGCTAAGCGAGACAGGACAGCCGCTCATCCAGCATGTATGGGAATCAGCCCGAAGCGCGAAGCGGGTTGAGCGCGTGGTGATCGCAACCGACAACGCGAGGGTTCTTGAAGCGTCAATCGCCTTCGGTGCCGAAGCCGTGCTGACCAAGCCTGATCATCCCAACGGCACGAGCCGCCTGAGCG
Source organism: Phycisphaerales bacterium (assembly GCA_044222255.1). Taxonomy (GTDB): domain Bacteria; phylum Planctomycetota; class Phycisphaerae; order Phycisphaerales; family UBA1924; genus UBA4658. The sequence continues at coordinate 84,981 of JBGANP010000004.1, read as the reverse complement.
AAGCTGCCACAGCGATCGGACTTTCGGATGATGCCCTGATAGTGAACGTACAGGGCGACGAACCGGAAGTGGAGCCCGAGGCGATCGACGCGGCAGTATCGGTGCTTCTGCTTGGCGAACTCACGCCCGCCGGCTGCTCGATCGGCACCGTAGCCGTGCCGTTTCGAAGCAACGAAGACCCGCGAGATCCCAACTGCGTGAAGGTCGTCTGCGGCTTGGACGGCCGGGCACTCTACTTCTCGCGATCGCCGATTCCGTTCGATCGTGATGGCAGAGGCGGTACCGACGCGGCGATGCTGCGTCACGTCGGCCTGTACGTCTATCGACGCGCGTTTCTCGACCAGTACATCGCGCTCGCGCCGACCCCGCTGGAGCGGTCCGAGCAACTCGAGCAGCTCCGTGCGCTCCAGCACGGATTCGGCATCGCCGTGGCTGTGCGGCCCAACGCCCGCATAGGAATTGACACGCAGGAACAATACGACCAGTTCGTTGCTAGATTCAGAGCCGAAGGGCGCACGTAGTCGACCGGATGAGCCATTGTTTCTCAGGGCGCGGAAGCCGTCGTCTTCGAGTCCTTGAGATCCCGAAGCCAGCCGCGAGTCTTGCCTTTCCAGTATTGGCTGGTCAGCGTGGCCAAGCGTTGCTCCAAAAGCGTTCGCACGCGGGGGCCGCCGATATCCGCGAGCGCTTTGCCCGCCGCCTGCACGGTCTTGGGCTCACGATCTTCCAGCAAAGCCGCCAGGACATTGAACGACCGTTCGGGATCGTGATGAGCGAGCTTGCTCAGGGCGGCCACTGCCTCGGGCCGGAGATTGGAGGAGTTCCCCATGGCTGTGCGGCGAAGCACCATCGCGAGCCCGTCCGCTCTATTCATGTCCCCCAGCGCGGTCACGGCGGCCTTGCGTATCTGGTCGTGCTGCGACTCCACATCGAGCGCGGCAACGATCGTGGGCCAGCCCTGTTCGAGTTTGAGCGATCCAAGACCATGGATTGCCGCGGAACGTACTCCGTATGACGGATCTGATGTGAAAACCCGAACGAGTGACGTCGCGACATCGGATTTGAATGCCGGGTCGGTCTCGCACGCGGCCTCGGCGAAGTGCTCAACAACGGCTTTCCGAACCGGTGCCGAGGAGACTCCCGATATCAGCAGAGTTCGGAGTGTGCCCGCCGCATTGCGCCCAATCGAGCCGAGCGACGTGGCCGCGGCGATGCGGAGCGAGCGTGGGGCACGATCGTCTCGCACGACCGCGGCCAGCGCAGCCGCGTCAGTCTTGCTCCCCCCGGCCTTGCTGAGCGCCTTGGCCGCACGTAGGCGTGCGCCCAGTGTCGGGCCCGACGTGAGTTGCCTGGCCCAACTCGCCGAGTCGATGGCAACATCGAAGTCAGCCAGCGTCGAAAGCTCCGGATCAACGACGATCAGTTCCGGCTCGCTGGGAAGTGTGGACGACAAGGTGTACCTGCGCACATCGAACGATGCCACAAGTTTGGTCCACTCACTCTTTCCGGAAAGACGCACCCAGACGGGCACGGCCAGATCAAACGCCGGGTTGTAACCGTCGATGGTTTGAAGCTGCTCGAACGCGATGTTCAGAGTGCTGCTCGCGGCGTCCCACGATGGCGAAACCCGTACGTTCGGCACCAGCGGGCGGAACGCCCATTGATCAAAGAACCGTTGGAGAGAAATGCCCCCGGCGCGTTCCATCGCTTCGCGGAACTGAAACGTTTCGATCTGCTGGAGTTTGTGCTTCTGCACGTACTCGTGCAGGCCGCGGAAGAAGACGTCATCGCCGAGCCTGTCGCGGAGCATGTGCAGGATGAGTGCGCCCTTGGGATAGGGATTCGCCTCGCGATCGAAGACATCATCCGGTGCGTCGTATTCCTTGCTCACCATCGCGGGTTGGTATGGTGCGGCTCCGGTGTCGTTCTTGATCACATCCTGTTGCCACGCCCAGATGCAGGCCTGATACGCCGCGTCTTCGGCTTTGAGTCCGTTCGCCCCTCGGCCTCCCGAGGGAACCGTCGAGCCCTTGTACTGCGCCCACAACGACTCGACGTACGTCGCGAATCCCTCGTTGAGCCAGATGTGCTCCCACGACTTGCAAGTGATGAGGTCGCCGAACCACTGGTGCGCCAACTCGTGAACGATGAGTTCCTCCTCGTCGCCGTCGAGCAGGGCCGTCTTGTCCAGCGCGACGGTTTCGTACAGCGTGGTTGCGGAGGTGTTTTCCATGCCGCCCCAGGAGAAGTTGTTGACACTCACCTGCGCGTACTTAGCCCACGGATACGGCTCGCCCGTCAGGCGGGTGATCAGGTCAACCATCTTCGGCGTCTTGCCGAAGACGGGGCGAACGCGATCGCCAAGCCCGGGCGCGACATAGACCGGCATCGGCAGCCTGTTCGTGCCGACATCCACAACATCCCACTTGCCGACCGCGAGCGTGACCAGGTATGCAACGTGCGGCTTGTCCTGCACCCAGTGGAAGGTGTCGAATGGTTCAAGTTTCTCCTGCGTGACGGACTCCAGCCGTCCGTTCGAGACTGCCTGATAGCCGCGCGGCACGGTGATCGTCATCTCGGTGGTGCAGCGCTCATTCGGGAAATCATGGCCAACGAACCAGTAGCGATTGGATTGTGATTCGCCCTGCGAATAAACCTGCGCAGGCCGTCCTGGGAACATCGGTGACTCGATCGTCCACGTCAGTCCCTCAGGAGGATCGGAGATCCTGTAGCCGATCGTGATGTCTGCGGTCTGGCCTACCGCCAGCGGTGGATCCAGCTGGATCGTGACTGTCTCGTTTTCCTGGTCCTTTGTAAAGGTGCAGGTCCGGTTCGGGCTGGTGATGCTCCCGATCTGCAGCAGCGCGGCATGCAGCGTGAGCAACGAGAGTTCCTGAACGATCGGAGCGACCGTAAGCGTTTCCGTCGCGAGCATCGTTCGATCATTCATGTTCGGGATACGCAGTTGCAGCGACATGTGCCGCACATCCGCGGAGCGATGCGGCGGGAAGTTGAGGAGATTCCGTCCCGTCGTCGCGTCGAAGGCGCGACGTTCACGTCCCTCGGGTTCGCTGGCAACTGCAATAGTCGCGGAGCACGACGTGAGGACGAGTATGGCCGCGAACAGCCGCGAACCCTGTTGCATGGAGTGGTTCTCAGAGCAGTTCACTTGGCAACCTCCTCGTGACGAGCGGCGAGCGTTCGGTGGTCGGTCAGAGTGCGAACGGCGAACTGGCTTGCGGCCTTACCCCCGAGGGTGATCTGCATCGAGAGTGCGCCTCCCGCGGCGCGGCGGATGACAGCGTGCGGATCGGCCTCGTACGCGCTGTCGGGCCAGAACGAAGTTCGTGCGGCCAGACGCGTGAGAGCGATTGTGGCGCGGGGATTCGGCGACTGGCCGAGCTGCTCGATCGCCTCGACGCGTGCGGCGAGCGAGGCCGTTCCATCCTTCAAACGGTGGAGCGTCTGCTCCAGCGGCTGCCGCACCTTTCTGCGGCAGAGCACATTGAGCTGTGGGTCCACCTCGACATCGCGAGGCCGCTTCGCAAGTCGGAACGATGCGGTGGCGTGGCGCGTATCCATCACCACCGATTGCCATTCCCCATCATCCTCGCTCGAAGAGTGCTTGATCCAGAGGGGCACCACGATCGCGTACGCCGGGTTGTCCGCATCAATTTTCTGCGTCTGATCGACCGCGATGTTCAGCGTCCCGGCATCTCCCGAATCCCCGGGCGTCCATGAGACATCGACCTCCAGCGAGGGATGCCCCGGACGGCGGCACCACTGATCGAAGAATCGTTCGAGCGATTGACCGGACACCTCTTCCAGCACCAGTCGGAAGTCGTCGGTCTCTACCTGTGAGAACTGGTGGCGATCGAGATACATGGCGATCGCTTTGAAGAACGCCTCATCGCCGAGCCGAACGCGGAGCATGTGCAGGATGCTGCCGCCCTTGCTGTAGCAGTTGTCGCCGCTGGTGAACTTGGAGTCAGGCACCGTGTACAGGTTGCTCACCATGCCGGGCCGGCGCGGAGCGGTGCGTCCCCCGGAGGATCCGCGTTCACGCTCAAAGTTGCTCAGGATCGCTGCCTGATAGCCCTCGTACCCGCGAGCCTTCTCCGCCCAGAGCGCCTCGCCAAGCGTCGCAAATCCCTCATTGAGCCAGATGTGCTCCCATGCCTTGCACGTGGCCAGGTCGCCGAACCAGTGATGCGTCAGTTCGTGCGAGATGATGCCATCGATCGAGCCGCGCCGCCCGCCGCGAGCAAGCGCACCTTGAAAGGTGACGACACCCGTGTTTTCCATCGCTCCCGCGGAGAAATCCCGACACATGACCTGTGCGTACTTGTCCCACGGATAGCGATATCCAAACAGCTTGGAAAAGTGGGCGATCATGTCCGGCGTGTTGGCGAACGACTTGCGGATCGCCTCGCCAGATCCCACCGGTCCGTACACCGGAATCCACAATCCCGGGAACGAAGTCTGTGGTCCGCCGACGTTGACGACGTCAAAGCGAGAGATCACGAGCGTTTGCAGGTAGTACGAATGCGGCAAATCCTGCTTCCAGTGGAACGTTCGCAGGTGAGTGGGGGAGGGCTCCGGCTTGGGTGTTTCGGCGTCATCGTCGCCAACAGATGCAGGCGTTTGTGGCGAGGGTGGTGTAAGGCCCATCGAGGCGTACGACTTCCGCGTCATGCCGAGTAGCTTCCCGTTCGACACGGCCTCGTACGGCTCCGGCACCGTGACGAACATCTCGGTCGATGTCCGCAGATTGGGAAAATCGTGGCAGGGGAACCAGAGATGGTTGTGCTGCGGCTCCCCCTGGCAGTGGACCATGAAGTCCACCTCCGGCGTGCGACGGTCATCCCTCGACCACGTCATCCCCTCGCCTCGCCCTCCTGGCTTGATGGCGGTGTAAGCCATCACGAGATCGAACTTCTCACCCGGCTTGAACGTCCGTCCGAACTCGATCGTGAGCTTCTGTTTTTCTTTGTCGTGGTTGAATGAGCGAACCGGACGGGCCGCGGCGGTAATAGTCGAAAACGTCAGTCCAGGTCCGGCATCTAGGGTGATGCTCTCTCGTGCCGTGGCAATCGGATCGAGCGTGATGGTCGCGGTTGCCGTGAACTCATGCTTGGACATGTCCGGCATGACCAGCTCAAGCTTGAAGTGCCTGTGGTTGAAGACCGGGTCCAGCGGCCAGACACGCTTGTCGCGCCCGGTTTCCGCGTCGATCCGCGGATCGGCGGTCGAAGCCCGTGCGGCGGGCTCGGGATCCTTGACTGGCTTGGCCGCGCTATCGGACGCCGGAGGCGCCGAGGGCGGTTCGGACTGCGCCAGCAGGGGGTTTCCGATTGTGAAGGTCGCAAGCGCCAGGAACAGCGCGGCACGGGGGGAGGCGATGTGGGAAGGCATGAGAACTCTTTCGCGGGCGAATGCCCGATTCGGGGCGTACCGGGCAGTGTACCGACTTTGTGCGAGGCGAGCGGTCGTTTGATTCTCGATCAAGATTGCTTGTGCAATCGTGCGACCTATCATCAGTCCATGCCGCAGCCGACGCCGCCCACTCGACCGCAGCAGCGATCACTCCATTCAGGTAGCCCCACCGACACGCCGAACTCACCGCGTGCGCGTGTAGCTCATGAAGAGGCCGAGCTGCGCCCATGGAGCGTTCACAACGAAGAGGCCCGTGAGCTCACCGAGATCGCTCTCGGCGCGGCGGGGGAAATCCACGATCCGAAATCTTCGGACGTCGTGGGTGACGATGAAGTGGAAGAGGATGTGTCCGCGCTCGGCGCGGGTCACTTGCTCGCACGCCACGCTGATCGTTCCACCGAGACCGAGTTCTTCTCACCTGTTCCCGACGGCTATCGCAAGGGCCGCACGAAGTACGTCGTCGTCCTCGGAACGGTGATGAGCGGTCTGGGCAAGGGCATCTTTGCCTCTAGCGTCGCCAAGCTGCTTAAAGACAAGGGACTGGTCGTCGCGCCCATCAAGCTCGAGGGCTATCTCAATATCGACGCAGGAACGCTCAACCCGTTCCGCCACGGCGAGGTCTTCGTGCTCGATGACGGCACCGAGTGCGACATGGACCTCGGCACGTACGAGCGACTGCTCGACCAGAACCTCTCCCGCCGCAATTTCATGACCAGCGGCCAGATCTTCTCGACGATCGTCGATCGCGAACGCCACGGCGCGTATCTCGGCCGCGATGTGCAGTGGATCCCGCATGTCACCGGCGAGGTGAAGCGTCGTCTTCGCGAACTGGCCATGTACGGTGATGGCAACCGCCCCGCGGATGTTGTCTTCGTCGAAGTCGGCGGCACCGTCGGCGACTACGAGAACGGCTTCTACATCGAAGCCCTCCGTGAGCTGGCCTTCGAGGAAGGTGAGGACTCGGTCTGCTTCGTCGCCCTGACATACATAATCAAGCCGCAGACGCTCGGCGAGCAGAAGAGCAAGGCCGCGCAGCTTGGCATCAAGCGGCTGATGGAAGCGGGCGTGCAGCCCAACATCATTGCCTGCCGTTGCACCGAGCCGGTGAGCGAGCAGATTCGCCAGAAAATCGCGATGTTTTCCAACGCCCCGCTCCGCCGCGTCTTCTCGATGCACGATCGCGAGAGCGTCTACACGATCCCCGACGACATGCGTTCTGTCGGCTTGGACCGCGAAATCCTCAGCATCCTCGACCTGCACGATCGCGTGCATGTCATGGAAGAGGACAAGAAGCGCAAGGAATGGGCCGGTTTCTACGACGCTCTGATTCGCACCAAGAAGCGGACCATCACCATCGGCGTCACCGGCAAGTATGTCGCGATGCGAGACGCCTACGCCTCGATCGACAAGGCCGTCGAGCACTGTTCCGCCCACCTGCACTGCGATATCGATCTCAAGTGGATTGAAACCACCAGCATCACGGCGATGAACGTCGAGGATGCTCTCGCGGGCATCGATGGTGTGATCGTCCCCGGCGGTTTCGGCTCGCGCGGCGTTGAGGGCAAGATTCAGTGCGTCCGTCACTGTCGCGAGCGGCAGATTCCCTACCTCGGCATCTGCCTCGGCTTCCAGGTCGCCGTGATCGAGTACGCTCGAAACGTGCTCGGTCTTGAAGTGGCGAACTCCACCGAGTTCGCGCCCAGCTCGCAGCATCCTGTCATCAGCGAACTTCCCGACCAGAAACGCATCGAGGGTCTCGGCGGAACCATGCGTCTGGGTGGCCAGGAAGTCCAGATTCGCCCGAACTCTCTCGCGGAGTTCCTCTATCGCGGCCGCGCCCGTGGCGGCCCTGCGGCCCGTCCCCCCTTGATGATCCGCGAGCGATTCCGCCATCGATTCGAAGTCGAGCCGGACTACATCGAGCGCCTCGAAGCCGCTGGCCTGGTCTTCTCCGGGCGCCATCCCCAGCAGCCCATTATGCAGATTCTTGAACTGCCGCAAACTCCAGAGAGCGGTCTCGCCCTTGGCCACCCGGCGTCCACCCATCCCTTCTTCATCGCGGCGCAGTTCCACCCGGAACTCACAAGCCGCCCACTCGACCCGCAGCCGCTCTTCATGGGTCTTGCCGCGGCGACCATCCAGAACAAGTACAAACTCACCGATCGTCACCCTCCCGAGGGCTATCTCGCCAAGTGGCTGCACGTGGTGAAGCCGAACGCCTCTGCGTCGGTGGTTTGAGCGGGTCCTCGTTGCCCCTCGCGACGACGTGCTGGAAAACACCCCCTCGGGCGCGATCCGGCCGGAGATACGTGGTATCGTTCCCCCGGCGCATTCGACCGATCTGTGTACCCGGGAAACAGCACCCCATGCCGATTTCGACAAGTGGATTTCCGGAACGGATCGACCTGTTGCGAACCGAGCTCGCGGCCCAGGGCCGGCGGGTGCAACACCTGCTGGAAGCGGCCTTCGATGCCGCGTTCTCGCACGATGTGGAGGCGGCCCGCCGTGCCATCGCCCTCGACGATGCCATCGACACCGTGGACGTCAAGATCGAGCGAGAAGCGGTTGCCCTCCTCAGCGAAGCCACCGCCTCGGGAGCCGCTCTCTCCGAGGACCTGCTCCGTCGAGTCCTCACGGTCGTAAAGGTCAACAACGAACTCGAACGCATAGCCGATGCCGGTGCCGCCGTCGGCGAGATGGTGATGAATCTCTCTGCCCAGCGCGTCGCGCTCCCGGAAACTTTCCGCGTCATGACCAACTCAGTCATCGGAATTTTGCGAGATTGCTGCACCGCGCTGGAACGCAGCGACGGCCACCTCGCCAAGGTCGTGCTCGCCAGTGAGGACGCCGTAGAGGCCTTCAAGCGTGCGATCCTGCGCGACGCCCAGACGCAGGTCTCCAGCGGCAAGCTCTCCGTTGACGCCGCGTTCCTCGTGCAGGAACTCGCCACGCTCTGCGAGATCATCGCGGGACACTGTACGAACATCGCCGAGCAGGCCCTGTACGTCGCGACAGGCAAGATCGTCCGCCATATGTCGGGACGATGGGAAGAAGTCCCTTTGCCGCCTCGGAGCTGAGGCGATTGTTCGGCTCATTGTGATTCTGGATGGGCGTCCAGCCAAGCGTGCAGACGCGCGCCGGGCGGGGTGTGCGTGAACTCGATCCCGCTCTGGTACAAGCCGCTACCAGCGTATCGCGAAGTTCGCACGACCCCACACTTTACACGTTTCTCGTTCTTGAGCTGAATGATCAGAACGACCGCTGTTCCCACGTAGTACATGCGTTTGGAACGCACGCCGATCCCCGAACGACTCAGGTCTACCGACTCCGCCGGGTGCCCTGGTCCGGGAATGTGTTCGCTGTTGAGTTCGTGAACGAGCACGCAAACCGCAAACTCCGCCCGATCGTGGCGCCGCCGATTCGCGACGCCTGTAGCCGGCACAGGTTCTGGTGCTGGGGGGGGGCTTGCCGGTTTTTCCGACGGCGTTTCTTCCATCAGCAACGCTCCCTGTTCGTGGAACGCCCGGGCTGAAGCGTTCGTCAGTGCGTATCGGAGCAATTCCCGCATCGTTGCACATGAAAGGAAGATCAGGCCGTGAATCTGAGGGTAACCCTTTGCCACGTTTGCGCACTTATCGCGGCCATGCGCAGTTATCGATCAGTCGCACAGGGCCGACCCGGGCCGCGATGAGGGCCCGTTTGGGTCCGGCAAAGGCCGCATCGATTGGGCGAAGCGTCTGCGCGTCTCGCACCACCGCATATTCGGCATCGATGCCCTGTGCTCTCAGTGCTTTCTGCATCACCTCCTCGGCCGCGGCGGGCGAGTTCTGCCCGCACCCGTCGCGCAGAGCCTTGGAAATCGCTTCTGCACGCACCCGGTCCTGGCCAACCAGGAACACGTTCCGGCTCGACATCGCGAGGCCGGATTTCTCTCGCACCGTCGGAATCGGAACGATGCCGACGCCCAAGCCCGCCTCGCACGTCATCGCCGCGATTACCTGTAACTGCTGCCAATCCTTTTCTCCGAACAGGGCGGCGCTCGGCCGCACCATCTCGAACAACCGCTTCACCACCTGACACACACCCGCAAAGTGTCCCGGTCGATGGGCATCCTCGAGTTTCGGTTCCGTCGCGACCGCGGGCAGTGGTGGGGGCGCGACGTTCTCACCCGGCGGATACACCACACTCGCCTCCGGCGCAAACACCACATCCGCCCCAGCCGCGGCACACCCATTCGCATCCGCCTCAAGCGTCCGCGGATATCGCTCCAGATCCTTCGGATCATTGAACTGCGTCGGATTGACGAACACGCTCACGATGACCGGCGAAGATCGTCCCGACGCATCCGTCGTTCTCCGCCTTGCCGCCTCGCGCACGAGCGTGAAATGCCCCTCGTGAAGCGCGCCCATGGTCGGCACGAAGATTCCTTGGTGAAATGGCGCAAGCTCCGTGACATCATGAATCACCTTCATGCATCAATCGTAGAGCGCGTTTGGCTCCGCTCAGGTGCGCGTTGCAAGCTTGCTGATCCACGCTTGCACGGCGTCCGTCTCCGGCAGCGGCGCGAGCGCGAGCGTCGTCTTGTACAGCCCATCCCCGTCATACTCGCTCCGCAGCACTTTTCCAAAGAGCGTCACCGGTCGATCGTCCACCAGGTGAACCGCCACCAGCGCCTCGCGCCCCTCGTAGCACATCCGGCGCGACACGACGATGATCTGCGACCTGCTCAGTTCGCACGCCCGCCCCGCCCACATCGGGCCCGGTCGGCCGCGTTCATCGAGTTCCGCCATGTCGATTTCCGCCTTGAACGGCACGCCCGGCTTGCCCGTTCGCACGGGTTCGGAGGATCGCTCGTGCGCATCCGGATCGGAGCGGTCGCTGCGGCGGCGAAATGGCTGGCTGGAGAGTGAGGAACCCATGCGTCTCCGTTCGGGGTACGCCATGGACATCGGCCGGTTTTCCTGCCGGATTGTGTCTGGTGCGGCCCACGAGGAGTTCTCGGCCCTTGCCAGCCCGAACGATTCCCCCCATCGCTATCCTGCGCCCGGATGCCCGCGACCCACATCATCATCTCCACGCACACCACCCGCCATCTGCGGGCCACGCTCCTTGGCGTCGCCATTCAGAATCCGCGTCCGGCAACCCTGACCGTTTCGATCGATAACGACAAGTCCGATGTCCGGGACCTCTGCATCGCCTGCTCACAGGAGTTCGATTTCCCCCTCATCGTCGCCTCGCGGCCATGGCCGCGCGAGGTGCGCGTTGGCCAAGTTCGTAATAACGGCGTACGCGCCCTCCTAAACAACCCGCAAGCAAAGCTCGCCGAATCCGACTGGCTCCACTTCCTTGATGGCGATTCCGTCATGCCCGCGGGAATGCTCGCCGAGTCCGCGCGTGTGCGAGAAGGCGGCGATCTTCTCATCGGCGGCCGCGTGCTGCTCACCGAGCCGCAGACCGATGCCTTCGACACCGCCCGATTCGCCCGGGGCGACTCCGTGGTCGAACTCTCCTCCGAACAACTCGCCGAACGCACCCGGCGCCACGCTCGCTACGCCCGCCAACTCTGGCTCAAGAAGTTCGGCTTCGTCAAGATGCACAAGCCCAAAGTGCTCGGCGCGAATCACGCCTGCACCCTCGCGATCTACCGAAAAGTGGATGGCTACGACGAGACCTTTCTCGGCGCATGGCGAGAAGACGACGACTTCGGCCGCCGCGTCTACCTCGCCGGAGGCAACGGCCGCGTCGCCGTCGAGAACGTCTGCGTCTACCACCTCTGGCATCCCCTGAACCCGCAAAAGCGAGAGAACTGGTCTGAACTTCCAGCGACAGGAACACACTCCGCAACGCACGCCTGGCTCCCCCGCGCCGGACTGACCACGCCCTCTCCACAGGAAGCCGTCCGCGCCTGCCGCTTCGAGAGCGGCCGCGAAACGCATTCCTGGGAAGCCTTTTCGCCTGCACATTCCATTTGATCATCCCCAATGCGGATTCCCCGGATTCTCCCCGGTATCATCCGCCCCTTTCCCGCACACCCCAACAGGAACTCCCTGCCATGTTCGACATCATCGGCGTCCACGCTCGTCAGATTCTCGACTCCCGCGGCAACCCCACGGTCGAAGTCGAAGTTGAGCTTTCTTCCAGCATCGTCGGCCGCGCGGCCGTCCCCAGCGGCGCCTCCACCGGCGAGAACGAGGCCGTCGAGCTCCGCGATGGCGACAAGAAAAAGTACGTCGGCAAGGGCGTACAGAAAGCCGTCGCGAACGTGATCGACATGATCGGCCCCTCCATCGAGGGCATGGATGTTCGCGAGCAGGAGGCCATCGACGCCGAGATGCTCGACCTCGACGGCACTGATACCAAAGGCAAGCTCGGCGCGAACGCGATCCTCGGCGTCAGCATGGCGTGTGCCCGGGCCGCTGCGCAGGCTTGCGATCTCCCGCTCTATCGCTACCTCGGCGGCTCCGCGGCCAAGATTCTCCCCGTCCCCATGTTCAACGTGCTCAACGGCGGCAAACACGCCGACAACAACGTGGACTTCCAGGAGTTCATGATCCAGCCGTGGGGCTTCGACAACTTCTTCGATGGTCTTCGCTCCTGCGTCGAAATCTACCACACGCTCAAGAAGGTCCTCCACGAGCGACACCTCAGCACCGCCGTCGGCGATGAGGGCGGCTTCGCGCCCGACTTGAAGTCCGCCGAGGATGCCCTCAAACTCCTCGAAGAGGCAACGGAGAAGGCCGGCTACGACTGGGGCCGCCAGATCTTCGTCGCCCTTGACCCCGCGACCACAGAGCTCTGGAACGAGGCCGCGGCCAAGAAGAAGAAGGGCTATTGCTTCTTCAAGTCCGACCCCAAGAACATCGTCTCCTCCGATCAGATGATCGATCTCTGGGCCGGTTGGTGCAAGAAGTATCCGATCCGTTCCATCGAGGATGGCCTCGCCGAGAACGACTGGGCCGGCTGGGCCAAGCTCACCGAGAAGCTCGGCGATAAGGTCCAGATCGTCGGCGATGACCTCTTCGTCACCAACCCCAAGTTCCTCGCCCGCGGCATCAAGGAAAATTCCGCCAACGCCATCCTCGTCAAGGTCAACCAGATCGGCACCCTCAGCGAAACTTTCGACGCCGTCAACCTCGCCATGCGCAACCGCTTCAGCGCGATCCTTTCCCACCGCTCCGGCGAAACCGAGGACTCCACCATCGCCGACATCGCCGTCGCCACCAACTGCGGCCAGATCAAGACCGGCGCTCCGTGTCGCTCCGATCGCAACGCCAAGTACAACCAGCTCATCCGCATCGCGGAAGACTTGGGTGATCGTGGGGTGTATGGCGGGAAGACTTGGAATAGGGCTTGATGTGAGAGGTGCATCATGTCGATCGGACTCATGCTTGAGGGCAAGCTGAAGTTGGGAAAGCAACGCGCGAAGGGCGCGATTGTGCTGGCCGACACAGTCGAGAGCTGGCTACGAGACAGGTTCGAAAGCGAGTTGTATAAGGACGTCGCGCGGCACTCGGGCGATGAGGTTGAACATATTTATCTTCCTCTTCATCCCGCGGCTGAAGACGTGATATTTGCCGTCGAACCTTCAGGAAAGTTGACCGTTTCTGCGAACACCGGATGGGGTGGGCCGGGCTATCACCGACACGTCTGCGAACTGCTCGACGCGATGAGTGAATCGCTCGGATTTGATTGGAGCGAGGGCGAAGATCTCGTTGACGAAACGGGCTATTTTGCGGATCGAGACTGGAGCAAGCTCCAGGCAGAGGTATACGACTGGTTCGGAGGTCTCTGCAAAGTGCTGGTTGACCAGCATGGTTCTGGTGAGATCGAGGGAGCGTTGTCTCTTGGTCTACCCATGGACGTACATTTTTCGACAGCAGGATTTGCGTTGACTCCGTTGGGCCCTCGCGAGTTGGACTGGTTTATTCGCGAAGTCGAGCTATCGAATTCCGGGTCTGATGTGCTGGCGTGGACAGGTGAGAGCGAAGACGCGCATTGCTTCAGAGGCCGTGCGCTTGCCGCTATGTGGACGGTCGTTCGATGGTGCAGGCCGAGAACGCAGGCAGAGCTACTTGCCCACGAATACGCACTCCATGCGCTAAACCGTGCTCATGATCTGGATCCGGGCATGGAACTTCCGTGGCGCGAATGGAAACAACTCGCCGAACTCACCGATCAACCTGTTCCTTTGACAGTAAACGGTCACGTCGCCAGAGCTGCGAGCGGCCGGTTGGTGGGATACCGGCGCGACGAAGTTGTTCTCCACCCATACGCGGGATGGTCAATCACGCTACCGGGTGGCATGAGCGAAGACGTCGAAGATGGCTGCCTGATCTGGTTCGACGAAGATTGCGTTGTTCGTTTCTCGACAATGTCGATTTCGGGGGCCGGATCTGACGTCCCGCAAGCGGCGGAGATCATGCAAGACATGGATCCTCCTCCGGGAGACGATTTGGGAACGTGGGAGCACAACGGTTCGCTGGGGCGAATGGCCGTCGGCGAGAATCTCGAAACCGATGGTGTGACGACCCACAATTTTCAGGCACTAGTGACAGCGTGCGGTGGTTTCGGAATTTGCACTGTGACGGCAACGGATCGTGCGGTGCAATCTTTGGCGATGAGGGTCGCCCGTTCGATCCACGGACCCGCCGAACTGGTCCAAGGTGATCAATGACTGAGCGCCCATCTTCAGGACCAAAGATCACCTCCCGCTCCCTCCTCCACCGCGGCAAGAAGTTCGACTTCGAACTCCTCACCGTCCAGCGCCCCAGCGGCTCCACCCTCAAACGCGAAATCGTCCGCCACCCCGGCGCGGTGGTCATCGTTCCCATTCTGAATCCCCAACTGCCCACTGCCCATTCACCACTCACTCCCTCCATCGTCCTCATCCGCAACTTCCGCATTTCCCTCGCCCAGCCCCTCCTGGAGTGCTGCGCCGGCACCATCGAGCGGCCGCGCCTTCCCGACCTGAACGGCCAGCCTCAGGGCTTCGGCCCCGGCGAAGCCCCCGAACTTTGCGCCGCCCGCGAGCTGATTGAAGAAACCGGCTACCAAGCCGCAACCCTGATCCCCCTCGGCTGGTTCTACACCACACCGGGACTCACCGACGAGCAGATGTTCGCCTTCGCCGCCACCGGCCTGACGCACGTCGGTCAGAAACTCGAGGAAGACGAGAGCATCGATGTGGAGGTCGTCCCGGTCGCTCGCGTGCTCGAAATGATCCACTCCGGGGAACTTCGCGACGCGAAGTCCATGCTCGCGATCCTCCTCGCTGAGCGCGCCGGTCTCCTCCACTCCTGACCTTGGCTCCGCCTCCCGGCCGGTGTTTCGGGCGCGTCGCCCGAAAAGTTCTCGCCCTCGACGCCTGTTCTCCTCTCTCCTCTCTCGCATCAAGTTCGGGCGAAGCGCCCGAAACACGGGCTGGTAAGCCCGCGCCACCCGGTCAACAATCCCGCAATGGGCATTCAGGATCGACGCTACAACAGATCGGGCGACTACGGCGAGGGCGGCGGGTTCGGTCGCGCGTTCCGACGCATCTTTGTCGAAGGCGATAATTTTTTCGGCTGGTCTTTCCCGCTCTTCACGGTTCCATCTTGGGTTCCGGGGATCCGCGGCATCCACGTCCGCGTTCACTTCCTTTACATTCTGATCGCCGCGGCCGAACTCATCGGCTCAGTCCGCCGCGACTCGCTCGGCTTCCCGTTCGCCGCGGCCATGATGGCCACGCTGTTCGTCATGGTCCTCCTCCACGAGTTTGGCCACTGCCTCGCTTGCCGCTGGGTAGGTGGAGAGGCCGATCGGGTGCTCATGTGGCCCCTCGGTGGCCTGGCGTATTGCCGACCACCGATGCGGTGGAAGCCGGCCCTCATGACAACGCTCGGCGGTCCCGCGGTGAACCTTCTGCTCTGGCCAGTTCTCGGCGGGGTTCTCATTGCCATCGGCGCCTCGTGGCAAGAGGTTGTGTTCTTCAATCCCTTTGATCCACGCATCACACTCGCCGGCGCATGGTTCGACAACTACGGGCGCGTGTGGCTCTGGTCCGCGTACTACATGAACCTTGTTCTGCTGGCCTTCAACATGCTGCTCCCCATGTTCCCGATGGACTGCGGGCGTGTCGTGCAGGAGCTGCTGTGGGCAAAGCTGGGGTACAAGAAGTCGATGACCATCGCGGTCAATCTCGGACTTGTCGTCGCCGTCGGCCTCGCTGTCTTCGCCATCATGTTTCAGCAAAGCCGCCTTATCGGCATCGCTCTCTTCGGTGGCATCACCTGTTTCAACGAACGCCAGCGTCTGGCTCTGATCGAAGACCAGCCCGCCTGGGCCTACGACACCGACAAGGGCTTCGCCGGATTCGGCGATGACCCCGTCTCCGCCTCCCAGGAAAAGGCCTACAAGGCCGCCCTCAAACGCCAGCAAAAAGAGCAGGAAGTCCAGCGTGAGGTGGACCGTATCCTCGACAAGATCCGCGACAAAGGCATGCAGTCGCTTACCGGACGCGAGAAGTCGATTCTGAAAGAAGCCACGGAACGCGGCCAAGGCCGAAGCTGAACTTCTACTCCGTGGCCCTCGTACGCCGATCAATACACTCCGCCCTTTTCCCAACAACCTCCCGACCGACCTTCCTCCTCCTCCTCTCGATCGACTCACCATGGGCATCGCAGACCGCGACTACGCACGAGCCAATCCGACCGCCCCGCGTTCCCGCGCGGGCATCGGCCGCATGCGCGTGCTCTCGGTCAACACATGGATCATCATCGTCAACATCGCGGTCTATCTCGTCGGCGCATCGCTGGTCCACTACGACTCCAAGACGCGTCGCACCGAACCCGTGACCTGGAAGCTGGGCGCGGGCACCTTCTATCGCTCGGAAGCAACCGCTGATCAGAAGAAGAACGGCAGGGTTGACTACACCCGCGTGCTCTCACTTCCGGAGATGCCCGGCTATCTCGGCCACCCGATCTATGTAAACCCTCCCGCACCCGGTGCAGGGGGAGGCGCTGTTCCGCTCGATGGCCGGTCGCAGGCGTCCCCGATCGGCTTCGAGCGGTTCTCGTACGTTCCACCCCTCAACGCCATCGGCCACTTCTCCACCGGCAAGGCCTTCCTCGAAGGCCAAGTCTGGCGGTTCATCACTTTCCAGTTCCTCCACGTCGACTACATCCATCTCATTTTCAACATGCTCGGCCTCTGGTTCGTCGGTGGTCTCGTTGAGGAATACCTCGGCCGTCGTCGCTATCTCGCGTTCTATCTCGTCTCCGGCCTCTTCGGCGCCGTCGGGTATCTCTTTCTGAATCTCGTCGCGTTCATCACGCTGCAAGTCTCTCCGTCTGCCGCGGGCCACATTCCCTCGCCGCTTCTCGTGCAGGACATTTACACCCCGCTCGTCGGCGCCTCCGCCGGCGTCTTCGGCGTCCTCATGGCCGCCGCGTACATCCGTCCCACCGAGATCGTCGATGTGCTCGCCTTCATTCCCATGAAGCTCCGCACCGCGGTTTACATCTTCCTCGGCCTTGCAGCCATCAACCTGCTGCGCGGCGGAAACAACGCCGGCGGCGACGCGGCCCACGTCGGCGGGGCCGTCGCCGGTGCATTTTTCATCCGCCGCGCCCACCTCCTCCGCGATTTCTTTGACGTCTTCTCCGACTCCCGCAAGCCCAAAGCCCCGCTCCCGGAAGTGCTCGCCGTGGACCGCATCCTCGAGAAAATCCACGAGCACGGGTTAGAGTCATTGACGCCGAGCGAACGGGAAGTTCTTCATCGTCAATCCGCCGCAGGTCGCGTTGAGGGTGCCGAGTAATACCGCGCATGCCCCTTCGCTTTGAAATCTCCCATCGCTCCGCAACGACTCGCGCCCGCGTCGGCCGCGTCACGACGCCGCACGGCTCCTTCGACACCCCCGCGTTCATGCCCGTCGGCACGCGCGGCAGCGTCAAAGGCCTTTTTCCGGGAATGGTCGCCGCCACCGGCGCGCAGATCATCCTCGGCAACACCTACCACCTCATGCTCCGCCCCGGCGCAGACCTCATCGAAAAACTCGGCGGCCTGCAACGCTTCACGGGCTGGTCCGGCCCGATGCTCACCGACTCCGGCGGCTACCAGGCCTACTCGCTCGCACACACCAACAAAATCAACGACGACGGTGTGACCTTCAAGTCCATCGTCGATGGCGCGATGGTGACGCTCACCCCCGAGTCCGCGATGCGCATCCAGAACCAGCTCGGCGCCGACATCATCATGGCCTTCGATGACTGTCCGCCCTCGGTGGACCCGCAGGCCGCGGCCGTCACCCAACCCCGCCTGAACGAAGCCGCCCGCCGCGACGCCCACTACGAGCCCTCCGCGACAACGGAAGAAACCACACCCGCGCGCCGCCCCCGCTCCAAAACCTACGACCACGCCGCCCGCCTCTCCCTCGCGAACGAACGCACCATCCGCTGGCTCGAACGCTGCAAGGCCGAGCACCAAAGACTCGGTGGTCACGACCGCCGCGCCCTCTTCGGCATCGTCCAAGGCGGCACCGATCTCTCCGCCCGAACCTGGTGCGCCGAGCGCATCGCCGCTATCGACCTCCCCGGCTACGCCATCGGAGGCGTCGCAGTGGGGGAGCAATCCGACGACATCGCCCGCGTCGTCCGCCACACCGCCCCCCTCCTCCCGGATTCCAAGCCCCGCTACCTCATGGGTGTCGGTTACGAGCGCGACCTCCTCGCGGCGGTCCTGTCTGGTGTGGATATGTTCGATTGCGTGCTTCCCACCCGAAACGGGCGAAATGCCAACGCATTTACCCCAACCGGCCAGATTCGCCTTCGCAACGCAAAGTTTTCGGACGACCCGCTCCCGATTGAAGTCGGCTGCGATTGTGCCGCCTGTGCTCCCGGCCCAGCCCGGGGACTGCCCTGGGCTTCTCCGGGTGACCAACCCTTCTCCCGCGCCTATATTCGCCATCTGTTCTTCGCTGAGGAGATGCTCGGCCCCATTCTGGTCAGTCTGCACAACCTTCGGTACTTCCAGCGGTTTATGGCCGACCTTCGGGCCACGGTGCGTTCCGACGATTGGAACGGCTTCGGGGACCGTTGGCCGGTGGCTCGTCCGGGGTTGAGTGTTCTGGCCGCGTCCTAGTCGCCGCGTCGAGTTTGTTCCTTCTTCCGCATTCGAGCAGAGTACACCCAAAGCCGGCCAGAAAGCCGGAAAGGCGCAGCACACCCGACATGCCCATGATTCCAATCCAACTCGCTCAGACAACCCCAGCTGCAACCACCCCTCCCGCCGCTGCCCCCTCTACGGAGGCGCAAATGACCGGCGCGGCTCCCGCCACCGGAACCGCTGTTGGTGCCACAGGGACAGCCCCCGCGGCCCAGCAGGGCACGGGCGGTGCGTTTGGTGGCTTGGGCATTCTTCCCCTCATCTTCGTCATGGTCGCTGTCATGATGCTCATGACCACGCTCAGTGGCCGCAAGGAGAAGAAGAAGCGCAAGGCCCTGATGGACTCCCTCGGAAAGGGTGACAAGGTCATCACGATCGGCGGCCAGATTGGCGTTGTCGATCAGGTCCGCGAGACGGAAGTCGTCCTCCGGATCGACGAAAACTCCAACGCCAAGGCCCGGTTCTCCAAGGCCTCCATCCAGCAGGTTCTTGAGTCCGCTGGCAAGGGCGGTTCCGAGGCCGATTCGGCCTCAAATGGCACCATTGAGGTGAAGACCAAGGGCGAGAAGCTGCTCTCCGCCCGCTGATTCGTTGCATACCCCCCCGGCCAACGGCCGATCGACTGGCTCCCTTCGGCGGACCCGACTCTTCAGACCGGCCGCCTTCCCTCTCCCGAGGCAACCGCACGTATGTCCACCCTCGTTCGCAACGGTGTAATCCTTCTTCTCATTGTCGCCGCCTGCATCTGGGCGATCTATCCCCCGGATAGCAAGCTCCGTCGCGGCAAGGACATCGCGGGCGGTATCTCGCTGATCTACGGCGTCGATATCAAGCCGGGCGATCCGGACGACACCCTCGGCAAGGTCTCCACGAATGTCAAGGAGCGTCTTGATCCCGCCGGCGTGCTGGAGATCAGCGTTGTCCCGATGGGCAGCGATCGTCTCGAAATCACCATGCCGCTGCCGAGCGCGAAGGTCGAGGCACTGAAGGCGGCGTTCGACGCGGAACTCGCCAAGGTCAGCAGCATCTCGCTGTCGCGCGATGAGCTCGAGCGGGTCGCGTCGCTTCCGGAGCCGCAGCGAACCGACGAACTCAAGAAGAAGGCAGGCGGCGATGCGGGCCGGCTGGACAAGATCACAAGAGCCGCGCTCGACTTTGAGACCAAGACCCGCGCCCGCGCCGAGTACACGCCCGCCGAAGTTGCCGTCTCATATGTTCGCGAGCAGATCCGCACCGCTGGCGGCGAGAGTTCGGAAAGCCCGATCGTCGCTGGGCTCAAGGAAACGCTCAAGCAGGCCGAGGCCAAGCGAGACGCTCTCCGCACCGCCGCCGCCGGAGCAGAAGCGGCTTATGACCTTTCTTCCAAAGAGGCGACTTCCGCTGGCCTGAACTCCGCCGAACTCCGGCGTGCTCTGACGCTCTCGGACAAGCCCTTTCGCCTGCAAGGCAAGGACGGCAAGATTGCAACCCTTGACAGCCCCCGCAAACGGGCCGTTGAGGAGATCATCGCTCAGTTCCCCGGCAAGAAGCCGGAGATTGAAAAAGCCATTGAGAAGTGGAAGTCATTCGAGACCAAACGCAGCGGTCTGGACGATCCGCAGGATGTGATCCGCATCCTCAAGGGTGCGGGCGTGCTGAACTTCCGCATCGCAGTGAACCCGGGCGAACTCCCCAGCGAGGGCGAGCTTCGCGAACAGCTCAAGGCGGGCGGCCCGCGGAACGTCAAGTTCGATGATGCACGGTTCTACAAGGTCAACAAGATTGAGCAGTGGGTGGACAAGGTCGAGGAGCTCGAAGCTCTCAAGCAATCGGCCAAGGACTACTTCGCCCAGCGTCGCCTCGTTGCCGAGGAGTACAAGGGCGCGTACTACGTCCTCTGCTGGGACAAGCGAGGGCTTCGTCTCACTGAAAACGACGGCCAGTGGATGCTGGCCAAGGCCTATCCGGACGCCGACGAACTCGGCCGCCCCGCCATCGCGTTTCAGATGGATGTCCTCGGTGCCGACAAGCTCGGCAAGCTGACCGAGCCGAACAAGGGCCGCAACATGGCCGTGCTCCTCGACGACGAGGTTTACACGGCTCCCACGCTCCAGAGCGCCATCAGCAGCAGCGGCCGCATCACCGGCTCGTTCCAGCAGGCCGAAATCGACTACGTCGTCCGCGTCCTCAGCGCGGGCTCGCTCAAAGCGAAGCTCTCGCCGGAGCCCATCAGCTCCAGCATCATCGGCCCCACACTCGGCCAGGAAAACCTGAATAAGGGTCTCGCGGCGGGCGTCATCGCCTTCGTCGTCGTCGGCGGGTTCATGGTTCTGTACTACTTCTCCTGCGGCCTCATCTCGGTGGTCGCGCTCTCGCTCAACGCCCTGATGATCGTCGCCGCTATGGCGCTGAACCAAGCCGCGTTCACGCTCCCCGGCATCGCGGGCATCATTCTTACCTTCGGTATGGCCGTCGATGCCAACGTGCTCATCTACGAGCGCATGCGTGAGGAAATGAACCTCGGCCACGATCTTCGCACGGCCATCCGCCTCGGCTACGGCCGCGCCCTCTCGGCCATTGTCGACGGCCACGTCACATCGCTGATCGCGGCCGTAGTTCTCGGCTTCACCGGCACGCAGGAAATCAAGGGCTTCGCCCTGACGCTCGGCATCGGCATCGTGACGAGCTTGTTCAGCCAGCTCTTTGCCACGCGGTTCCTCTTCACGTTCCTGGTCGAGAAGCTCCACTGGCGCCGCATCACCATGCTCTCCATGGCGATGAACTGGAAACTGCAGCCACACATCGACTGGCTCGGTATCCGTTTCTTCTCGTATGCCGTTTCGTTTGTGATCGCCGGCATGGGCGTGTTCTTCCTGGTTCAGCAGGGCAGCAACCTCCTCGGTACCGAGTTCCGCGGCGGCACCGCCGTCACTCTGGTCTTCAAGACCGACAAGGGCGCGGATGGCAAGGAAACACCCATCACGATGAATCGTGATGATGTCAAAGCCAAAGTGGCGAAGGTCGCCGCCGAAGCCCCGGATGGCAGTCCGCTCAAGGTCTTCAACGAAGCCGAGATCATCGCCGTAAATCCGGATCAGGATGGCAAGAGTGCGCACAAGTTCACCATCAAGACACTCGTCACGGATCAGAAGCTTGTTCAGGAGACGTTGGTCGCCAGCTTCCGCGAGTATCTGAGCGAGCGTCAGGCCCTCACCTTTGAAGGATCGGCTTTCACGGCCGATCGCGCCGAGGCCTTCCCGATCACCAGCCCCGATATCGGCACGGTCGTCGGAATGCCCGGCAAGGGCGGGCTGGCTCCCGAGTTCGACGGCGGCGTGGCCATCCTTCTGAAGAACATCCAGCCCGCGGTTTCGCTCTCGGAACTGAGCGAGCGTCTCAAAACCACACGCGAGAAGTCCGAGTTCTCCGAAATCAGCGCTCGTCCCCACGAACTGCGCGTGATCGAGGGTGCGGACTCCGCCGTCAAGACCGCTGTCATCCTTGTCCGCGATCCGGAAGTGAACTTCCAGGATCGCAAGCGATGGGAGACGGAACTTCGCGATCGTGAGTGGGGCGTCCTCTCCGCCGCGCTCACGCAGGCCCAGACTCTCGCCGAAGTGCAGAGTTTCAGTCCGGCTGTCGCGGGAAGTTTCCGCGCACAGGCCATCACGGCCGTCATCCTCTCCACACTGCTGATCGTCATCTACGTCTGGGTGCGGTTCAACTCGTTCCGCTACTCGCTGGCCGCCATCGTCTGCACGCTGCACGACTGTCTCGTGGCGATCGGCTTCGTCGCATTGGCGACGGTCATCTACGAATGGAACCCCGGTCTCGCGGGCAAGCTCGGCATTCTGCCCTTCAAGATCGACCTGAACGTGGTGGCCGCCGTGCTCACCATTCTGGGCTACTCGCTCAACGACACCATCATCGTCATGGACCGCATCCGCGAGAATCGCGGCAAGCTCCCCTACGCCAGCCGCCGCGTCATCAACGACGCCATCAATCAGACCATCAGCCGAACCATCATCACCGCCGGAACCACGTTCCTGGCGACGATGGTGCTCTACATCGTCGGCGGCGAGGGCGTCCGCGTGTTTGCGTACACCATGCTTATCGGCATCCTCGTCGGTACGTATTCTTCGATCGCCGTCGCCGCGCCGTTGCTTTGGGTGAAGGAAATGGACCCGCATGGCAACGAGCCCAGCGCGGGTCTTTCTGGAACGGGCGGTAACCAACTGGATTCCGGGCGGGCCGCGGCCTGAAGGCGCCCCGCCCGCATCGCCGATGATGGATACGTTCATCGGGCATTCCGCCCGGTCCGTGCGCTGGAGCCATCGCCATGACCGACACGCCCGCACGAATCGTCGGCATTGCCTTCGTTCTTCTGGGCGTTTGGATCGTGACCTTCTGGGTCTACCAGCCCGCACGAGGCAAGGTCACACTCGACACGCTTCCGGAGAAAGCGCCGGTTGTGGTCACCCGCACCCCAGACCCGGCTCCCGGGCCGCAGCAACAGCAATCCGAACCGAGAGTTCTCCCGCCCACGCCCCCCGCCCCTCAGCCGGCGGCGCAGAAGACGCGCAAGGTGCAGAAGCTCATCGAGCCGCAGTTTCGCGACTACCTGGTGCAGAAGGGCGACACCAGTTTCGAGCGTATCGCTGCTCGGAAAGAGGTCTTCGGCGATGCGACCAAAGCGGCCATTCTGGGCCGCGCGAATCCGATGTTTTCGCCCGACCGTCTGAAGGTTGGTGTGACAGTGCTCCGCATACCGCTGGATCCGGAGAACATCCAAGGCAAACTCGTCTGGGTCGATGAGCCGATCCCCGATGAAGCTGTTGTTCTGCCGACACCGCCCACGCCCACCCCGCAACGGGAGGGAAAGTCGTACACGATCCAAGGCGGCGACACGCTCTGGACGATTGCCGAGAAGTTCTACGGCAAGGGCCACCAGTGGCGGACGATCGCAGATGCCAACAAGGACGTGATGCCGGACCCGGATCGCCCGAAGGTGGGCGTGGTCATTCGCATACCGCCCGCTCCGTAAATCCCGGCATGCACTTGGGACGAGCGTCCCGTAAGCCGATACCCTTGGTCCCCATCTGCGCACCCGGAATCGTCCGGGTGCAAACGGAGTCTTCCTGTGCCCGCAACCAAGCGCATTCTCGTCACCGGCGGCGCCGGCTTTCTCGGCTCGCACCTCTGCGAGCGGCTCGTGGATCAGGGCCACGATGTCATCTGCCTGGACAACTTCTTCACCAGCCAGAAATCCAACGTCGCCCACCTGCTCGGCAAGCCCAACTTCGAGCTGATCCGCCACGATGTGACGCATCCGCTCTGGCTGGAGGTGGACGAGATCTACAACGCCGCCTGCCCCGCCGCGCCGGGACACTATCAGTACAACCCGATCAAGACGATGAAGACATCGGTGCTCGGCGCGATCAACGTGCTGGGCATGGCCAAGCGCTGCCGCGCGAAGGTGTTGCAGTTCTCTACCAGCGAGGTCTACGGCGATCCGACGGTGCATCCGCAGCCGGAAAGCTATCGCGGCAACGTGAACCCGATCGGCATCCGTGCCTGCTATGACGAGGGCAAGCGCGCCGCGGAGACGCTGTTCTTTGACTACCACCGATCGAATAACGTGAAGATCAAGGTGGTCCGCATCTTCAACACCTACGGCCCGCGCATGCACCCATTTGATGGGCGCGTGGTCAGCAACTTCATCCGCCAGGTCCTGCGCGGCGAGGATTTGACCCTCTACGGCGAGGGCAAGCAGTCGCGATCGTTCTGCTATGTGGACGACCTCGTCGAGGTCATCATCCGCATGATGAACGGCCCGGAGGATTTCGTCGGCCCGGTGAACATCGGCAACCCGACCGAGTTCACCATCAAGCAGCTCGCCGAACTGACACTCCAGCTTGTTCCCGAAGTGACAGGCAGGCCCGCCAAGAGCAAGATCGTGTATCGCGCGATGCCCGCGGATGATCCGACGCAGCGTCAGCCAGATATCACCCTCGCCAAGAGCAAGCTTGGCTGGGAGCCAAAAGTGCCGCTGCGCGATGGGCTCAAGAAGGCGATCGCGTATTTCGCGAGCGTGGACATCGACTCGTTCCGGGCGCCCACGCCGAACTATTGAGAGCGATTCGTGGGCGCGGCATACGAACTCTCGACCGATCCCGCACGCGTGCAACTCGACGTTGTGCACGGGTTCCTGCGCGAGTGCTATTGGTCGCCTGGCGTTCGTCGTGACGTGGTTGAGAAGGCCCTCGCCAACAGCATCGTCGTCGGCGCATACCTCGCCGAGACGGGCGAGCAGGTTGGATACGCCCGCGTCGTGACCGATCGTGCCACCTTCGCGTGGCTCTGCGATGTCTTCGTGCTCCCGCCGCATCGGGGCACGGGGCTGTCGCGCCGGATGGTCCGGACGCTCATCGCCCATCCTGAACTCCAGACGCTCCGGCGCTGGGCCTTGGGCACGCGAGATGCTCACGAGGTCTATCGCCCACTCGGATTCCAAGGGGTCATCGCCGAACGATGGATGGAGAAGGTTCTGCCGGAGGCTGGCTGGAAACAGTCTGGATGGAAGCCACCGGAGTAAGACCGCACGCCGGGAACTCCGTACACTCCGTTCCGAACCGGAGTACCGCATGCGATCAATCGAGTCATTCCGCCCGTTGCTGCTCGCCTCTCTCTTGTGTGCTCTTGCTGCGCCCTGCTGGGCGCAGACAGCGGGCGATGGCGAGGCCGTCGAATCCAAGAAGGGCGGCATCGCCCGGTTTGTCGAGAAGGGCGTGAAGCCGGATTCGTTCGCTCCATCGGTCGCGCTCGCCCGCATTCCCAAGACTACCGGCGGGGCACCCACCGACATCAAGGCCTCGCCGCTTTTCTGGAAAGACAAGGACGGCAAGTTCTGCGTTCGCCTGGATATCGACGCGGGCACATCGCTGTACGGCACGGGCGAAGTCGCCGGGCCGCTGCTGCGAAATGGCCGCAAGACTGTTTGCTGGAACACCGATGCGTACGGCTACACCGAAGAGAATGCCTCGCTCTATCAGTCGCACCCGTGGGTGCTCGCCGTGCGGGCTGATGGCTCCGCATTCGGCGTGCTGGCCGATACCACATGGCGCTGCGAGATCGATCTGACCGGCGCGGAAAAGGGTGAGAAAGCCACCGGCTCCATCGTGTTCCGCGGCGAGGGCGCGGGCTATCCGGTGTACATCATCGATCGCGCCTCGCCCCAGGAAGTCATGACCGGCCTCGCCGAACTCATCGGCACGATGCCGATGCCGCCGCTCTGGGCCATCGGCTACCACCAGTGTCGTTATTCATACAACCCGGAATCCCGCGTCCGTGAGATCGCCCAAACCTTTCGCGACAAGAGCATTCCGTGCGATGT
The DNA here is from genome assembly GCA_044222255.1 of Phycisphaerales bacterium. Lineage (GTDB taxonomy): Bacteria > Planctomycetota > Phycisphaerae > Phycisphaerales > UBA1924 > UBA4658. The sequence goes on along the minus strand of JBGANP010000004.1, from coordinate 59,030 downwards.
CATCTGGTTCGATATCGACTACATGGACGGGTACCGCGTCTTCACGTTCGACAAGGCGCAGTTCCCCGACCCCAAGAAACTCAACGCTGATCTCGGCAAGCAGGGCTTCCATCGCATCTGGATGATCGATCCGGGCGTGAAGGCTGAACCCGGATACTTCGTCTACGACCAGATGATGGCGCAAGACCTTGCCGTCAAGAGCGTCAAGAACGAGGTCTACAAGGGCGAGGTATGGCCCGGCTGGTGCGTCTATCCCGACTACACGCGCTACGACGTGCGGCAGTGGTGGGGTGGTCTCTACAAAGCGTTCATCGATATGGGCGTCTCCGGCGTATGGAACGACATGAACGAGCCGGCGGTCTTCAACGTGAAGTCCAAGACGATGCCCGAGGACAACATCCACAAGGGCGGCCCGTGGGACACTCGCGTCTGGATGGGCAAGAGCGAGGAGGGCGCGAGCAAGCAGATTCTCCCGCCGGGGCCGCATCTGAAGTACCACAACGTGTACGGCACGCTGATGGCGAAGGGCACGTTCGAGGGCATTCTGGCCGCCGCGCCGGAGAAGCGTCCGTTCGTGCTCACTCGGGCCGGCTACATCGGTAGCCAGCGATACGCCGCGACGTGGACGGGAGACAACTCGGCCGAGTGGGACGATCTTGAGGCATCCGTCTCGATGGTCGCGAATCTCGGCCTCTCCGGCCAGCCCTTCTGCGGCCCGGACATCGGCGGTTTCAACGGCAACGGCGACGCCAAGCTTTTCGCACGCTGGATCGGGGTTGGCTCGCTTCTTCCCTTCAGCCGCGGCCACACCGGCAAGGGAAACATCAACAAGGAGCCGTGGGCATTTGGCCCGGAGATCGAGCACACGGCGCGGCTCGCGCTGGAGCGGCGCTATCGCCTGCTACCATACTTCTACACGCTCTTCTGGGAGGCACAGCAGACGGGCATGCCCATCTTGCGCCCGGTGTTCTTCGCCGATCCGAAAGATCCAGCTCTCCGCACCGAGGACGATGCGTTCCTGCTCGGCTCGGACCTGCTTGTTGTTCCCTCGCTCACGCCCGAGCGTGATCGCACGCCGACGCTGCCCAAGGGCATCTGGAACGAACTGCAACTCGTGGATGAGGGTTCTCATCCCGATCTGCCCAAGCTTTATGTACGCGGCGGCGCGATTGTCCCCGTTGGTCCAGTCATTCAATACACCGGCGACACCTCCGCCAAGGTCGAGCAGAAGGGCGCGCCGCTCACGCTCGTGATCTCACTCGATGAAACCGGCAGCGCGATGGGCAAGGTGTATGAGGATGACGGTGATGGCTACGGCTACCTGCAGGGCAACTTCGCCGAGACCACCTACGCCGCGCACACCGAGGGCGATCGCGTCATCGTCGAGACCAAGGACACCGTTGGCAACTGGCGTCATGACCAGCGCGATCTGCGGATCATGCTGCTCAAGGACGGCTGGTATCACGCTGGCGTTACCACCGACGGCATGCGCTACATGTTCCTGATGAAGGAAGCGACGCCGATGCGATTCAATCGCGAGACGCGCCCGGCTCCCACGCCGAAAGCTCCGTGATCTTGGTGAGACACCTCAGCGCGTTACGCGTAGATCCCCGTGCGGGCCGATCTGCGTGCGCGCGCAATCGATGATGTCCTGAACCGTGATGCGGTTCATCATGACCTGCCCGGCGGCCTCATCCTTGTGGTCGCGCGCGTCGCCGGGGATCAGCCGCTGAACGACATGGGCAGAGCGTCCATATGGCCCCACACGCTCGACGCGTGTCGGGCCATACAGCGCAACCAACGGTCTGTGAAATCCGACGGCCATGTGCACCGCCGCGGAATCGCAGCCCACCAGCAGCGAGCATCGCTCGATGACCGCCATGAGCTGCCCGACGCTGGTGCGACCGATCAGATCGACGACGCGGCCATCGCCCGCGAACGCTTCGATGAGTTCCGCGCCCTGCTCACGCTCCGAGGGTGAACCGACGAGTGCGACTCGGCTGATTCCCGGTACGTCTCCCGCGATGAGCCGTCGCGTGAGTTCCGCGAATCGCTCCAGCGGCCACTGCTTCCCGGGCCACCGCGTCATCGGCGCGATCACGGCGTATCCGTCATCCAGCCCCGGTTGCGAACCTGCCCACACGCGATCGACAGGGTTCGTGTACAGCCCCATGTCGTACACCGGTTTGGCCCCGACGTGTTCGGCGAGCATCAGCATGCGATCGACAGTGTGCGAGGATCGAGGTGCGTGGACGCGCTCGGTGAGTCCGAGCCACCCGAGTTCGGCCGCGTTGTCAAAGCCGATCCGGCGCGGGGACTTCGTCGCCATCGCGAAGAGCCCCGAACGAAAAAGCCCTTGGCAGTCCAGCACCAGGTCGTAGTGCCGCTCACCGAGATCGTGCAAAAACCGTTTGAGCTCCGGCGCGACCGACGGGCGATACCACTCGCGAAGCTTGGCCCGGGGGAACGCAACTACGTTGCTGAGCGCGGGATGCGATGCGATCGCTGGGGCGAATGAGTCCTGTACAAGCCAGTCGATCTGGGCCGCGGGAAACGCGTGGCGAAGACTCGCGAGCACGGGAACGCTGCGGCAGACATCGCCGAGTGCGCTGGGGCGGATGATCAGGATGCGGGAGGGGGGTGTCATGCTTCGAGCGCGAGACGCGGCAAACTACTTCTCTTCCCCGGCCGGATACGTGCACCACGTCTTGTCCGTTTCCCACACGGTAATCGCCCGGAGCTTGGCGACCGGGCAGATGCGCGTCACTTCCGGAGCGAGCAGTTCGTAGCAGACCCGCGCGATGTTCTCGACCGACGGATTCACGCCGCCACGGCAGACATCAAACTCAGGATTGTCCACGTTCAGATGCTTGTGGTCGAATCGCTCGACGATGACCTTGGATGCCACACGCTCCACCTGGGCAAGCGAGATGCGAGCCCCATCGCGGCTCACCGGTGAATCCACACACGCCTCAACGCGATAGTTGTGCCCGTGCCCGCTCGGGTTGTTGCACTTCCCGAACATCGCGCGGTTCTCGGCATCCGAGAGTGATGCGCTGTGCAGCCGGTGCGACGCGGCGAACTCGAACTGCTGGCGCAAAAGTACGTGCGGCTCGCCCGCGATCAATGGAATGGTGGTGGGGCTCATTTCAACCGAATAGTACGGGGTCAACTTCCACCGCACGAGCGTCACCCGTCCGCCCAGTGCATCGTTCACCGGCCCAGCGACATCCAGCAGCGCGGCCGCGGGGTCCATCCACGGGCGTTCGCGACAGGCACGCTCGATAACAGGAATACCCGCAGCCCGAACGGCTTGATCGATCTGCTTGATATTGAGGAAATAGCCGGTGGATTCGCTCGGCGTGCCGCGGCACCGCACCTCGAGTTCGTAATATCGCCCCATGCCTCGCATGCTGGGATACGCCGCGAAGGTGTTCAGCGGTTCGCCCCATTCGGGCGTGCCGCTCGCGGCATCGTTGACGCAAAACCGGACACATCTGGAGAGTTCGAGCATCAAGAGAACGGTACACCAATCCACGCCCCGCTTCCGGGCGGGCACCTAGCATTCCCACTCATCACTCGCACTTTTTCGGAGATTCCCATGCCCTGTTGCGCTTGCAAGTCGCCCTTGGTTCTACTCACCACGATTGGCGTTGGCATCGCTGCGGCGGTCGCGTCGGGATTGAGCCACGACGATCCGAAGCCCGCAACACCTGCCGCGGCTCCCTCGGCTGCAACGCAGCCGAAGACCGATACGCCCCAGAAGCCCGATGCGAAGACGCCCGACCCCAAGCCAGCCATGACCGGCCCGTACGTTCTCGGCTACACGATGAACCGCATCGAAGGCACAAGCGAAGACCTCGCCACGTACAAGGGCAAGGTCGTCCTCATCGTGAACGTCGCCAGTCAGTGCGGCTATACCAAGCAGTATGGCGGCTTGGAGAAGTTGTACGAATCCAAGAAGGCCGATGGCTTCGTCATCCTCGGCTTCCCCGCGAACGAGTTTGGCTCGCAGGAACCGGGAAGCAACGCGGAGATCAAGGAGTTCTGCTCCGCCAAGTTCAATGTGACCTTCCCGATGTTCGAGAAGATCGCGGTCAAGGGCGAGAAGACGGCCCCACTTTACAGGCAACTGGCCGCTCAGCCGGCTCCCATCGGAGGCGAGCCGAAGTGGAACTTCACCAAGTTCCTCGTGGACAAGAGCGGCAATGTCGTCGCTCGCTATGACTCCGCGATAAAGCCCGACGACAAGGCGCTTGTTGCCAAGATCGACGAGTTGCTCAAGGCGCCCGCGACCACGGCCGCGCCCGGAGACTCCAAGAACGCGGCACCCAAGCCGGCCGGGGGCTGAAACGCAGGTTCTTGATTCTCAAAAAGTGTTGCCCGCTGAGTCGCGCCAATGCCGCAGCGGCTCAGCGGCAGCGATCCACACCGAGGTGGCTGAAGTTCAGCTCCAGATACCGCGCGACGTAGTCCACGATCGACTGGCACTCCGGAATCTCCGGATTCGCGGTCGCCCCCATCGGCTCGAACCGCATGCCGCGGAATCGGGTCACGGCGTCCTCAAGCGAAAGCCCGTACTGGAGCGCCAGCGAGAACGCGCGGCAGAACGCCTGGCACATTCCGCTCATCGTGGACCCTTCCTTGGCCATCTTGATGAACAGTTCGCCCGGCCGCCCATCCGAGTGCAGACCAACGGTGAGGTATCCCTCGTGGCCGTTGATGCAGAACTTGTGGGTCAGGGATGAACGGGTATCGGGGAGCGTTTGACGATGCACGACCATGCCGGGTGTCCTCTCAGCGTCCTTGCTTCACCAACCGGAATCGGTTGCGGCGATGTCATGCGACATCATCGCCCACCTGCGAGACAGACGGCCTGTCCGTCCGCGGCGGCTTGAACAACTCAATCGAAGTAAGAACGCTCGGTCCCCGCGATCAACGGGCGGCTTCGCAAACGATCAAACCGCTGTGGCTATCGGACGGGCCACAAACGAGCCGCGAGAATATCTCGGGCCTGACGAGAGTGCAACTCACTCTGAACGGTTTCTTTACTTTGGCACGTGACTCGCACTTTCATAGGGAGATTCAGCGTCGAATGGTGTGGAAAACCGCGTCCTGTGCTTGTATTCCAGCCCAATCCTCCTGCCCACACTGCCAAAAGAGCAGTTTCGCCCCGATGATTCCCTGCCGATACACTTTGTCAGTTCATGACCGACCGCTTCCGTCAACCCCACCCCGCTCGCCGCACTCCCTCTTTGGGCGTGAGCGGTGTGACGCTACTCATGCTGGTGACTCTGGCGCTGACCACGACGCCCGCCCTCTCCAAGGGCCGGGATGTGGGCACGCTGGATGCCACACGCCTTCTGGCGGGCACTGAACGTGCTCTGCCGACAGAGCGGGCTGTCAAGCGGCTCTCCGGTCAGCGCGAGGTTCCCAACCGACAGATTCGTCCGATTGGGTCCGGTTCACACCTGTCCATTTCTCGACCGGCCCTCCTGCCGCTCCTGGCCCTGCGGCCCGTCATCGCATCCGCGGTCGCCTTCGCCCCGCTTCCGGCGGCTTGCGTTGAGCTGGCCTTGCTGAATCTCCCACCGCCCCGGTTTTGAGCGGCCTTGGTTGCCCCATCGGCAGCCACCTATCTCAATCGCACCGGGGCGTTTGTCCGGCCATGCCGGGCATCCCGCCATACACATTCTTCCCCAGCGACTTCCATCTGTCGCCCGCGGCCGGACGCTCTTTCACAGGACGTCATCCCGGGCAACGTCGCCATCCGCAGAAAGTCCCCAATGGCCAAGTCCACCTCGCTCAGTCAGGGCATTCCGATTGTCGGCCCTCTGCTGAATCTCATCATCGGATCCCGCAACGATCGATTCGTCAAGCGATACACCCAGCGCGTCGAGGCGATCAACGCCCTGGAGCCGCAGACCCGCAAGCTGACTGATGCGCAGATCCGCGCCATGGTCAATGAGTTCCGTCAGCGCTCCGAGAAGGGCGAACCCGCGGCGGACATGCTTGACGAGGCGCTCGCCGTCGCCCGCGAGGCGATGGATCGGGCCGTAGGCATCCGCAACATCTTCAATCCCAAGTTCGAGGCCCGATTCAACCCCGACCAGCTCCCCGCCGCGGCCCGGGCGATGTACGACCAGGTGAAGCAGCAGATCGCTGCGACTCCCCCCGCGCCTCCGACCGGCGAGTTTCTCGGCTGCACAGAGCCGCAGCCGGGTTGGCTGCAGGTTGACATCCCGGTCGAGCTCTACGAAGCCGTTCGCGAGATCTACCAGCTCTCCAAGCCCCCGTTCCGCGCCCGGCCCTTCGATGTGCAGCTCATCGGTGCGATGGTGCTCTCCGGCGGCAAGATCAGCGAAATGAAGACCGGCGAAGGCAAGACCATTGTCGGCCCGCTCGCCTGCTATCTGGCCGCAATTGAGGAGATGAAGGTTCACGTCGTCACCGTGAACGACTACCTCGTGCAGCGCGACCGCGATTGGACGTTCCCGTACTTCCACGCGTTGGGTTTGACCGTCGGCGCGATCCACCCGCAGCACCAGCAACCCGAGAGCATGAAGCGGGATATGTACACCTGCGATGTGGTGTACGGCACCACCGCAGAGTTCGGCTTTGACTATCTGCGCGACAACATGAAGCGTCGCTCCGAGGATCAGGTCCAGAAGGGCCGCCAGTTCGCGATCGTTGACGAGGTGGACTCGATCCTGATCGACGAGGCCCGCACGCCGCTGATCATCTCGGGCGAGGCCCACGCCGATGCGCCTCGCTACGACATGGCCGATTATCTCGCCAAACACCTGCTCAACAAGCAGCGTCCGTGGCAGGAGGCCGATGACAAGGTGCAGAAGTGCATGCGCACCATCAAGGGCATCGAGGGCGACATTCGCAATGCCCGCGACAAGTCCAAGATTCCGCCGATGGAAGCTCAGATGAAGGCCGCGAAGGCCGAACTGCCGCAGCTCGAGAAGGAACGCTCCAAATACGTACAGTATTATGAAGTTGAGCTCGATCGCAAGCAGGTCCATCTGACGCACGACGGTACCGCCGAAGCGCAGCGCGCCGCCAACGTCGGCTCGTTCTATGTCGGCGAGAACATGGACATGCCGCACCTGCTCTCCCAGGCGATCCGCGCCCACGTCGTTTACCAGAAGGATCGCGACTACATCATCATGCCCGTCGAGAACCAGCGCACGGGCCGCGAGGAACCGGGCATCGTGATTGTCGATGTGAACACGGGTCGTCCGATGATCGGTCGTCAGTGGTCCGAGGGGCTGCACCAGGCCGTCGAGGCCAAGGAAGGCGTTCCGATCAAGCAGGAGACGCAGACGGTCGCGACCGTCACTATCCAGAACTTCTTCAAGATGTACAAGCGGCTCGCGGGTATGACCGGCACCGCCGACACCGAGGCTCAGGAGTTCCACGACATCTATCGCCTGGATGTGGTCTCTATTCCGACGAATCTCCCGGTCAGCCGCGTCGATCGCGACGACCTCATGTTCCTGGTCGGCAAGGACAAGTGGGAGGCGATCACCGACGAGATCAAAGCATTTGCCGATGTCGGTCGCCCGGTGCTCGTCGGAACCACGAGTGTCGAGAGGAGCGAAATGCTCTCGACCATGCTCACACGCAAGCACAGCGTGAAGCACGAGGTGCTCAACGCGAAGCCCGAGAAGATCGCCCGCGAAGCCGAGATCATCGAGAGCGGTGGTCAGCTCGGAAGCGTCGTCATTGCCACCAACATGGCCGGCCGCGGCACCGACATCAAGCTCGGCGCCTGCCCGCGAGAAGCGTTGCTGGACCACTGGCTCCGTCGCAGCATCGCCTCGCGCGAGCTCAAGATCGACGCGACCGACGAGCAGCTCCGCGAGAACGTCTATCGCAAGATCGGCCCGCGCGAGCTCGATCTGCCCAAGCACGAGGTCGAGCAGATGGCCGCGGCGGACCTGGAGATGAAGCTCCTCCGCCACTGGGCCATGAAGTACACATGGATCGCGCCCAAGAAGATCGAGAGCGCCTCGGCGGAAGAACTCCGCGCTTGGATCGACGAGAACGGCCGCTTCCTCCTCCATCGCATCCGCTGGTTTGAGAGCGTCGAGGACATGGGCGGCCTGCACGTCATCGGTACGGAGCGCCACGAGTCTCGCCGCATCGATAACCAGCTCCGCGGCCGCGCCGGTCGTCAGGGCGACAACGGCTCATCGCGTTTCTTCGTTTCGCTCGAAGACGACCTGATGAAGATGTTTGCCGGCGAGCGCACCATGAAGATTCTCTCCACCCTCGGCATGAAGGAGGGTGACGCGATCGAGCACCCCATGCTCTCCAAGAGCGTGGAACGGGCCCAACGCAAGGTCGAGGAAAGGAACTTCCAGGTCCGCAAGAACATCCTCGAGTATGACGAGGTCATGGAGCACCAGCGTCAGGGCTTCTACTCCCTCCGCCAGCGCGTGCTGCAAGGCCGTGACGTGCGTGGCCTGATCTTCACCTATATCCGCGATGCCTCGCGAGACGCGGTCGATCAGTATCTGAATAAGAACTACGCCGCACAATGCACCAGCGAGTTCGTCCGCCAGAAGCTCGAGGTGGACATCTACCCCGAGCGTCTCCGCGGCCTCGAAATCAACGAGATGGAGAAACGCATCCGAACCGAGGCCAAGGAAGAGGCGCGGCAGATCATCGGCAAGACACTCGGCGAGTACATCTCCGCCGAGGGCAGCGAGATCGAGATCGATTTCGATGCCGAGGGTCTCTGTCGCTGGGCCCGCGCCCACTTCGGCGTGGAGTTCAACCCCGACGACATCCGCGCCAAGGGTCTGGAGGGCCGACGCGCCGTGCAGGATACTCTGACCGAAGCCGCGGAGAACCGCATCGATGAGGCGGACCTTTCGGGCCTGACAAAGTTCACGGATCGCGCGTATGGCCCGACCGAACTCTGCAAGTGGGCCGATGCGAAGTTCGGCATCACCATCACGCCCGAGCAGGTGATGAAAGCCGCCGAGACCTCGCGGGAGAGCGTCGAGCAGCTCATTCTCGTTCAGGCGGAAGCACTCTATACGAAGCGGGAGATCGAGTATCCCGTCGAGTTCATCATGAGCGTGACCATGTCCATGCTCAAGCAGAGCGGCCCGCAGGCCATTACCCATCTCGTCGGCTGGGCCAACGAGCGGTATGCCCTTGGTTGGACGCCCGAGACGGTGATCAAAACCCCTCCGGCTCAAATCCGGCAGCAGTTGCTGGACGCCTCGAAGAACTTTGTTGAGACCCAGGCGCTCCAGAAGAAGATCGACGAGTGCCTCGCGATCACCGACCACGAAGCTCTGGAAAAGCACTTCAAGGAAAAGCTCAATCTCCAGCCCCCGGACAACATCCGCCGCCTCGTCGGGCCGGAGCGCGAGCAGGCGATCCGCTCGCGGGTCGAGTCCTCGCTGCGCGCCGAGTTGCTCTACTTCGAGCGCACGATGCTGATCGACACGCTCGACGAGCTCTGGAAGGACCATCTCTACCAGATGGATCAGCTCCGCGACTCCATCCACTACCGCGCCTTCGCCCAGCAGGACTCGCGCATCGAGTACAAGCGCGAGGGCTCCAAGATGTTCAAGGACATGATGGGGCTCGTCCGCGATCGCGTGACGGACTACGTCTTCAAGCTGCAACTCACGCCGCAGATCAACGTTGCTCCGCGTCCCGCGCCGATGCCGGTCGCGCAGCAGAGCATCGCGGGAGCGGGAAGTGGGGGAGGCGGCGGCGGTCTGTATGTGCCGCCATCGTCTTCCGGAGCTTCTCCTTCCGCCGGCGGTCTGATCTCTGGCCCGGGACTCTGATCCTCTCCGAGACTGAGAAGCGTTCTGGCTTCGACGCAAAAACGCTCTAAAGAGGAACTCGGACCCGCCCCTTTGGGGGGCGGGTCCGCTTTTTTTCGTGCGTCCCATTCGCTTTGCTGCCCTCATTGCGGGCATCCGTTATTGGACATCGGCGACCACTGGCCATCCCGAGACGGCGTTTGTTGCGCACTTGGAAAACTTTGACGCGCGCTGCCCCACTTTCCCAAAGTCACACGCCGGAACCGGCGATGAGATTTGTCGAACCGCGTGCTCGTTTGCACGCGTCGGAGGCGACAACGTCATAGCGGCAGGTCACCGGCTTGAGGTCCAGGCCAGCCGCAGTTCCTTATCGGAGATGCTCCCAATGTTCACCCGTCGTCCGCGTACCGCTCGTGAGCTCGTGTCGAAGGCAGGCCGCATCCCGCTGATCGCGGCGTTCGGCCTTCTGGCCCTGCCCTCGTTCGTCTGGGCTCAGCAGCCCGCGGCCGTGCGGGACCCCATGAAGGCGGACAAGGCTCCTGTCGACGACAAGAGCAAGTCCAAGGTCACCGTCAGCGAGCACAACACCGTTGACCTGCACCTGAAGGACGAGGATCTGAGCAATGTGCTCGAACTCCTCTCCATCCAGACGCAGAAGAACATCGTCGCCAGCAAGGGCGTGAGCGGCAAGGTGACGGCGACGCTGTACGGCGTCACGTTCTACCAGGCCCTCGACGCCATCCTGCACGTCAACGGCTTCGGCTACGTTGAGCAGGGCAACTTCATCTACGTCTATACGAACGACGAACTCAAGGGCATCCAGGCCGCGCTGAAGAAGCGCGTCGCCAAGGAGATCAAGCTCAACTACATCAACGCCGAGGACGCGAAGGAGTTTGTCTCCCCGCTGCTCTCCAAGGATGGCGGCGAGATCAAGGTCAATACGAAGACCAAGGACTTCAACATCCCCGACAAGGCGCCCGTCGGCAAGAACGACTACGCCCTGAGCGACACGATGGTCGTGTTCGACTTCGAGGAGAACGTCAAGGCCGTTGAGGACCTTGTCAAGCAGCTCGACACTCGCCCGCAGCAGGTACTGGTTGAGGCGACGATTCTGCAGACCTCGCTCAACGAGGCCAACGCCTTCGGCGTGGACTTCTCCGTCATTGGCGATCTCAACTTCGTAGACTTCATCAACACCGGCGGCGCGCTCTCCGCGGCCGGCGCTCTGATCAAGGGCGGCAACGGCGCGTCGGGCCAGGGCCTCTCGCCGGCGAACGATCGCGGCAACGCCTTCAGCTCGACGGTCGGTAACACCAGCGGTCCCGGCGGCTTCAAGGCCGGCGTGATCGCGGGCGACGTAGGCATCTTCGTCCGCATGCTCGATCAGATCACCGACACGGTGATCCTCTCGAACCCGAAGATCCTCGCCCTCAACCGCCAGCCCGCCCGCGTGCTCGTTGGTAAGCGAGTCGGCTACCTAAACACGACCCAGACCGAGACCTCGACCACGCAAAGCGTCGAGTTCCTGGATACTGGTACCCAGCTCTACTTCCGTCCGTTCGTTTCCTCGCTGGGCGAGGTGCGCATGGAGCTCAAGCCGCAGGTCTCCTCGGCTGAGATCCGCACGATTACCGACTCCGGCGGCCGTGCCGTGACGATCCCCGACGAAGTGACGCAGGAAATGGTGACGAACGTGAACGTCCGCGACGGCCAGACGGTCGTGCTCGGCGGTCTGTTCACGGATAATGCCACGTTCACGCGCCGCCAGGTGCCGTGGATGGGTGATATACCGATCCTCGGCGCCGCCTTCCGCGGCAACGAAGACACAACGGTCCGCAGCGAGATCATCTTCTTGATCACGCCGACGATCGTGACCGACACGCTCATCGCGGGCGCTTCGGACCGCGCTCTTGGCGACATCGAGCGCACCCGCGCCGGCATGCGTCAGGGCCTGCTCCCCTGGAGCCGCGAGAAGATGACCGATCAGGCCAATGTCGAGGCCGAGCAGCTCGCCCGCGACGGCAAGTTTGAAGAGGCCCTGCACAAGGTCAAGGGCTCGCTCTCGCTCAACCCGAATCAGCCCGACGCGTATCGCCTGCGTGAGAAGATCACGGGCATGCGTGAGCACTGGTCCAACCCCAGCATGCTCGACTCCTACCTCCAGTCCGAAGTCACCAAGCGGATCGACAGCGTCCCCGCCGCGCCCACGCAGCAGCAGAATCTCAAGCCCCGCGGCTCCGTGGTCGTCCCGATGGACAAGGTCACCCCGCCCGCCCCGCGTGCGGACGCGATGCCCAATGGCATGAAGGAAGTCCCCGTCGCGGCGATCATGATGCCCGGCCAGGGCAACGTCCTGCCGGTGAACTCCGGCGAGACGATCACCATCAGTACTCCCGGCAGCAATCTTGTCGGCAGCAACAACAACACGAACACGACCAACACGACCGAGCCGGGCGCAACCACCCAGCCCGCGCCGACTTCGACGACCAATGCGGAGCAGCACTCCGACGCCTCGTCAAGCAACAACTCGACCTCGACCTCCAGCACTAACGTCTCCACCACGTCGGCGATGGACTCGCTGGCCCAGACGATGGCGATGCAGACGAGCACTCCGATCGTGACGACCGCCACCACGCCGGTCGCGGCCGCTACGACCACCGAGAGCACGAGCAACAGCTTCATTCCCCCGATGCCCAACGCCGGCACGCAGCCGGTGTCGAACGCTGCGGTGTCTACGACCGTCGCGAGCACCACCACCACCACCAACGTCGAGCCAACAGCGGCCGCGTCCGTCAAGATCACGGCAAACGAGAAGTCGCAGCCGACCTACACGGTTCCGAATCTCTCCGCTGATGAGCTCAAGACAACCGACGAGGTTCGCGCCTCGCTTCCCGGTCTCCGCGGCCAGATCGAGCTCTTCGGCCTGATGAACAGCGGCCAGACCCCCGAACTCGGCAAGGGCGAGCACAACGGCTGGGCCGAACTCGTCAATGCTCAGTTCATCAAGGGCGCTCCGGCCAACTCCTACGTCGGCGGCGACAATGCCAGCAAGGTTGTCGTCGGCGAGAAGCCCAGCGAGACCTTCACCTCCGACTACGGCTGGATCTTCAACCCCAAGACCGGTCAACTCTGGGCAGCGGGCTTTGATGCCAAGGACCGCCCCCTGACCAAGACCACCATGAGCGCGGCCAAGCCGGCCCCGAAGACGGAGCCCACCAAGGTCGATCCCGCCAAGACCGAGCCCGCCACCGCGGGGGTCGAGACGGATTCGCCCAGCAAGTAAATCACAGGAATTTGTTCCAGGAGGGACGCGGGAGACAAACTCCGCGTCCCTTTTTTTCCGATATCACCGGACCAGACCCATAACCGGAGCAACCGCATGACCCGCACACACCGCATGATCCGCACCGCAACACTCGTTCTCGCGACCCTCGCCACCGCCGCCCTGACCGGGTGCGGCATGGGCAAGCACGGCCAATACACGCAGGAGCATCTGAACCAGGCCCAAGAGAAGATGACGATGCTCAAGAGCGGGACCGAGTGGCAGATGGCCCACCAGCAGTTCCTGGCGGGCGATTTGGACAAGGCCCTGAAGACCGTTGATCGCTCGATCGCGATGAACGGCACCGTTCCCAAGAGCCATGTGCTCCGTGGGCGCATCATGCTCGAGAAGAGCCGGCTCGAAGAGGCACGCCAGGAGTTCCTGACAGCGCAGAAGATCGATCCCGCGTTCGTCGAGGCCCACTACTACCTCGGCATCGTGTACGAGCGTGTGAGCCAGACCGATGAGGCGCTCGCGAGCTACACCAAGGCGATGGACCTCGACTCCGCGAACGCGCAGTATGTTGTCGCCGCTGCGGAAATGCTCATCAACCAGAACAAGCTCGACGAGGCGACCCAGCTTCTGAGCGATCGCAAGCAGTATCTCCAGTACAACGCGGCGATCCGCCAGACCATGGGCCACATCGCCGAACTGAAATCCGACCATGCCGGCGCCGCGACTCTCTTCGCCGAAGCCCTGCTGCTCGCCCCCGGCGATCAGTCCATCAGCGAGGATCTCGTGCAGGCGCAGATCTCAACCGCCCAGTACGCCGACGCGGAATCGCTGCTCGGCAAGCTTCTCGCGAAAGAAGACAACAAGAACCGCCGCGATCTGCGTGCGATGCGGGCCAAGTGCCTGATCGCGCTCAATCGCCCCGTGGATGCCCGCACCGTGCTTCAGGAACTCACCCAGGACAAGGACGGCTCGGCCGACCTTCGCGCCTGGATTGACCTCGGAAACGTCTGTGCCATCCTGCACGACAAGGGCGGCCTGCGCAACGCCATGCAGCGCGTGACGGCGATGGCGCCCGATCGCCCCGAAGGATTCATGCTCAAGGCGATGTACTGCCGCCAGGACAACCGCCTTGCCGATGCGCTCGCCGCGGCGGACATGGCCGCTTCCAAGGGTGGCACAAACAGCGCGCCGCTCGTGCTCAAGGCCATCATTCTGCAGGACCTCGGTCAGGTGACGGAAGCCCGCAACGCCCTTGTGCAGGCCCAGCAGGTCGACCCGCAGAACCCGCAGGCGGGTGCCCTGCTGCAGTCGATCGACCGAACGATTGCAAGCCCGGAAACCCAGCCCTAAACGCAATCACAGTTCAACTACGCAGAGCCCCGGACTCGTCCGGGGCTCTGTTGCTTTGGGGCTACCAATCACCCTCGCACATAAGGATTGCTCTTCCGCTCCCGAGCGATCGTCGTGGCCGGACCATGGCCGGGATACACACGCACATCGCCGGGCAGCGTGTAGAGCTTTTCGCGGATGGAACGTTCCAGCGTGGCGTGGTCGCCGCCGGGAAAATCCGTGCGGCCGATGGAGCCGGAGAAGAGCGAGTCGCCGACGATCGCCGTTCCCGACGGCTCGTGATAGAGCGTGATCCCGCCTGGAGAGTGCCCTGGCGTGTGCAGCACGCGCCAGGACATATCGCCCAGCGAAAGCGTCTGCCCATCCTCGATCAACCCATCCGGTTCCGGCGTTGTGATCGGTTGCCCGCTCATCGCCGAGAGGTTCAGCATCGGCTCCCACAGCCACTCCCGTTCCAGCGGGTGAACGAGCAAGGGCGTGCCAGGAAATGCGGCCAGCACCTCTCGCACTCCTGCGATGTGGTCCACATGCGTGTGGGTCAGGATGAGGGCAACCGGCTTCAGCCCCGCCTCGCGGACGAAGTCGATCAGGGGCTTTGGCCCAAAGCTGGCATCCACGATCCAGCACGGTCCCCCGGACGGGGTTGGGCCCGGGGTGACCACATAACAGTTTGTAGCAAACGGCCCAAGTGTGAAGCACTCCACACCCGGTTTGGGCGTTTGGCTTGGTGTGGGGGTGTCGGAGTCTGCTCGGCTGGGGGTGGCCATTGGTCGATACTATTCCATGGTCGGCCCGAGGCGGATCGACCGGCAAAGACCGTCCGTGCATCCGAAGGACGGCCGAGTGGGTATGGTGTGGGACAGCGCACGCTGGGGCATTCACGGAGGATCACCAATGTCTGACTCGAACTACTCGCAGAACGATGGCAACCTGCCTTCTGGCCCGATCCACCCGCGCCAGCGGGCGCCGATCAGCCCTTTCGCGGCGATCCTGCTCGATCACGGCTTTCCGCTTCTGCTGAGTCTGGGCCTGATCGTGCTTGGCACGATTCTTAAGAACAATCCCGGGCAATCGCTTGCGGGCGACATCTTCCAGGGCGTCGGCGCTCTGGGGTTCATTGTCGTGCTCACGATCGCACCCATCATGTGGCAGATGCGGAAGAGATCGCAGCAGAATGCCGTGGTCACGCGCAAACTCGACACACTCGTGAGCGCGATCCAGCATCTTGGCGACCACGCGATGGTCTCTGATGATGCCCGCCGCGTGCTCAACCGCGGCGCGGAGCGGAACATGCTCTGCAAGGCCATCGAGGAGGACATCCACGCGCAGGCATGGGACGCCGCGTTGGTTCTGTGCGATGAACTCGCCCAGCGATTCGGCTACCGCCAGGACGCGGAAGAGTTCCGCGCCCGCATCGAACTGGCACGCTCGGAGATTCAGGAACGCAAAGTCGCCGACTCGATCGCGCGGCTGGATGGCCTCATTGTCCAGCGGCGCTGGGATGTGGCCGCCAACGAGGCCCGGCGCATCCAGCGTCTCTTCCCAGATTCCACCCGCGTGGAGCGCCTCCGCGATCGCGTGGAGCAGGCCCGCAGTGTTTACAAGGGCGATCTGGAGCGGCGATTCCTCGACTCGGCCCAGCACGGCAAGGTGGACGAGGCGATGACGCAGCTCAAGGAGCTGGATGCATATCTCACGGAAGATGAGGCCGCGCCGCTCCGCGAGGTCGCCCGCGGAGTGATCTCCAAAGCCCGTGACAACCTCGGCGCCCAGTTCAAGATCGCCGTGCAGGACCGCCAGTGGGCCCAGGCCGCGGCGCTCGGACGCCGCATTGTCAACGAGTTCCCCAACACCCGCATGGCCCAAGAGGTACGGGGCTTGCTGGACGGGATTCTCGCGAAGGCGAATCAGGGCGAGCCGGTTGGGGCGCGGAACAACTGAGCATCCCCGGCGGCGTGAGCCGCCGATGTGCTTAGAAGTCCCGTCGGCAGAAGATCCAGCACGCGATCCCGAGAATCAGGCCCTCAAAAGCGAACGAGGTTCCCAGCACCCACCAGAGGGGACGCTTGTTGAGCGCATCCTGTGGATCGGGGCGACCGCCGGAATCGCTGATATCTGAGAGCATCTTCAGGAAGCCGTCCCAATCGCTCTTGTCGATGACCCATCGCTGAAAGAGGTCCTTTGTTTCGCCGGTCTTAGGGACGCACGAATACACGGCGTACAACCGGCCGTGCCACTTGACGGTTGATGCCAGATCCTCGCCTCGCGCGGCGATCTGCGTGTCGAGCGCATCGATCTGGGCCTGGAGCTTCTGCTTGCGAACCCTCAGGGAGTCCGGATCGGTGTCGGTGGCTGCGCTCAGCATGCGTTTGCCGGTGTCGAGCAGGGTGGATGTGCTGCGACGGGCCCCCGGCCTGCGTGCCGGCTGACCGTTGGGTTTGTCAGTACCCACACTCGGCTCTTCGGTTGCGGCGGCCGCCGGAACCGTGGGCGTGGCCACATCCGTATTCGGCTTGTCCTGAGGCGCGGTGGTTGGCGTCGGCGTGGTGCGATCGATCTGCTGTTGCAGGAGGTCCAAGGCGGTGCGGAAGGTCTTCTGCTGATCTTCCAACTGCGTCACCTGACCTTGGGCGTCGGTGCGCTGTGCCAGGAAGATGTTCTCGACCGAACCGATGGCCCAGAAGCCGAGCCACATGATGATCACGGCGATCAGGGACATCAGAGTGGAGCGAGTGAGCAGCCCGACGAGCACACTGATGCAGTGCAGGAACGAAAAGAACATCGCCATGATCGGCACGATGAAGAGCGGACGGGCATCCCATACTCCGCTTCGAAAGCCGATGATCGCGATGGCGCCCAGCGCGAAGACGCCCGCTTGCAGCGCGACGAAGAGCAGGCCCGCTGTGTACTTCGTAAGAAACAGACGAAGGCGACCAAGCGGCTTCGCGAGCGTGAGCTCGATCGAACCGCTGGAGACCAGGTCCGGGATCATGCTCGCGGTCGAAACGAGGGCCAGAATCGTCGCTCCCCAGCCCAGCCAGAGGTTGATGCCGAACCACGAGTACAGAAACTTGTAGAACGCAGACGCTGAGATCGCCTTGCTACCGACGAGAGCGAATGGCATCCCTTCGAGCTTGGCTCCAAAGACGGTAATGCCGCGGTCGAGCTGGGTTGGCAGAGCGAGAGCAATGACGACAACCAGCGAGATCGCCAGCGAGATCCAGAACAGCTTCTTGCTGTTGAGCTCTCGATACGCGTCCAGGAAGATGGCAAGTGTCTGTCGCATGGTGGGTTACGAGAGGCGATTCACGGCTTGACGTTCGCGGCTCCCGGCTTGAGTTCCTTCCCGGTCGTCGGGTCCGTTACGGCCTTCATGAACAAGTCTTCGAGCGACTCGCGGACTGGGCGGACGGCGCGGATGGTGATGCCGCCGGCACGCAGCGCATCGATGAGGGGCTGCACGACCGTCGGATCATCGCTGCCAACCCGCAGCCCGGTGCGGTCGATCGTCAGCGGGATGCCAGCATTGGTGCTTCCACGGATAACCATCGCGGCCGGGATGATGATTTGCCCTCCGCCATTGGAACCGCTCGCGTTCATGGTTCCGTTTGAGCCGCCGCTCGCGCCGATCAGAGGTGCTGAGATCTCGGAAACTGGCTCCAGCCGTGAGACGTGCGCCAAAGCCGCAGGAAGAAACATGTGCGGCGGGGTTTGATCGCTCATGCCCACCGGAGCCGCAACTTCGATCTCGTACCGGCGGCTGTCGCGCGTGAGTTCATCAATGCTCCCCTGCGCGGAGACGCGTCCCTGCACGAGGATCGCGACGCGTGTGCAGACCATCTCAAGCTCGCTCAGCAAGTGCGAGTTCAGGAAGACCGTGCGCCCCTGATCGCGGAGCGTCGTGAGAATCTGACGGATATCGCGGCGGCCAACGGGATCGACACCGTCCGTCGGCTCATCCAGCACCACGAGTTCCGGGTCCATCATCAGCGCGTTGGCAATGCCCAAACGCTGGCGCATGCCCTTGCTGAACCCCTTGACCTTGTGATTCGACCACGTTTTCAGACCGACGAGTTCGAGCAGCTCTTCCGAGCGGGTGCGGCGGGTTGCACGGGGCACATCGCTGAGCGCACCGAAATAGTCCAGCAGTTGCGAGGCCGTCAGGTAGTCAGGAAAGCGATGGTGCTCCGGCAGATACCCGACGCGCCGCAGCGAACTCTTGTCGCCCACCGGCTTGCCGAGCATCAGCCCGCGGCAGGTGGTGGGCCTGATCACCGTCATCAGGATTTTGACGAGCGTGCTCTTGCCAGCGCCGTTCGGTCCGAGGAGTCCGAAGATCTCGCCGCGATGCACCCGCATGTCGATCTCGCGGAGCGCGTGGACTTTCTTGGTGCCAAACGCGCCTGAATAGGTCTTTGAGACCGCGTGCAGGTCCAGCGCAAGGTCAGAAAGCGTTCCCGCGGCGGGGCCGCTGAGAGGTTTGTCGAGGATGGAAGATGCGGAAGCCATCGTGGGGTGTTGGGTATCCAAGCCGAGATCGGCGGGAAGCGTATCCGATCCAATCGCGCCCCGAACGCCCACCCCATGCCAAAGACAAAGGGGCGATCGGCCTGTGCCGTCGCCCCTTCTGGTTCGGATTTGGTTGTCTGAGATTGCGGGTTCGGCTTACTTCTCGTCGTGCTTTGCGGCATCGGCGGATTCGGTCGCCTTGCTGGCGCGAACGTTGAACGCCTCGACCAGTTCCGCCTGCCAGGGGTGTTCGCCCATCCACTCCACCTTGCCGGTGGCGATGTCGCAGACGGCTCCGACGATCTTGATGTCGTTCTTGCCCACCGCGGCCCGCATCTCCGGGCTGCGTTTGAGCAGGTCGGTGATGGTCTGCCAGACGTTCTCTTTCACCGCTAGCGGGGCGATCTGCTTCTCATCTATCTCGGGGTTGTTGCGTTTCACGCGATCCACGGCGGGCGTAATGTTGGAGACGAGCTCGCCGAGCGCGCCGTGGAGCTGCGCGCCGCTCGCGGCGGCGGCGACCGCGCCGCACTTGGTGTGGCCCATCACGACAAAGAGCGGAGTCTTGAGATGCTCGGATGCGTACTCAAGCGTGCCTGTCTCGCTGGTTCCCGCGACATTGCCAGCGACGCGGACGACGAAGATCTCGCCGACGCCGCGGTCGAAGATGCGCTCGACGGGAAGACGCGAGTCCGCGCACGTGAGAATCGAGCAGAACGGCTTCTGGCCCTTCTCCGTCACCATCGCGCGCCGGGAGGGCTCGGTGTTCGGGTTCTCGTCCTTGTCCATCACCCAGCGCTGGTTGCCCTCTTGCAGCATCTTGAGCGCGGCATCGGCGGTGGGGGGCGTGTCGCTCACGCTGGCGACTGTTGGTGCTTTCGTTGAAGTCTTCGGTTCGGGCTTGGTCTCCCCGCCGTGCATCGAGAAGCTCTTGGGTGCGGCCTTCGGCTCGGACTTCGCCGCCGATTTCGTTTCGGTCTTCGCCGGCTCTGCGGCGGGCTTGGCCGCGGGCTGTGCGTGCGTGTCCTTCGCGGGCGCGGCGTGGCCATGATCGTCATGGTCCGCGACGGCCACGCCGTGCGCGTGCTCATCATCAAGCGCGAGCGTTGGGGCCGTGGCCCCGAGGCAGACGAGAACGCAAGGAGCGGCCAGAGCAGCAAACAAGCGGCGAGTAGAGCGCAGGCGCATAGAGAAACTCCGATTGAGACCGTGGCCGGACGAAGTGTCCGGCAGAAGGGCTATCGGGGCGGACGGGACGGGGCTGGATGCACACTCTCGCAATCGCGGCCGCCGCTGGCCGCGCGAATGGGAGAGACGCCGATATCAGGGAGGACGTACACGGAAGGTCAACGCGTGGTTATCCGCGCTTCCGGGCCACGATGTGGAAGACATGCCAGTGCTTGAGTTCACCCATCGTGGTGCGATCGTCCTTCTCCTCCTCGCGAAGCTCTTCGAAGACGAAGTTCTCGAACATGCGGTTGAGCGTCGAGCGCGAGATGCCCGTGGTCTTGCGGGCATGCGCCCAGGTGTCGCGGTCGCCGAAGAGCTGGCCCGCGAAGCGGCCGCCGGGGCGGATATGCGCCGCGATCCAGGCCCACAGGGTCGTTAACTCGCGGTGTGAGCAGAAGGGGAGCGAGAATGAGGCGTTGATGAGATCAACCTGCGGCGTCGGCACTTCGCGAAGCCCGATGGGAATCGTCGTTGCGTAGATCTCCGGAAGCAGTTCCATCATGCACTGCACGGCGCACAGGCGAGTATGCTCGGCGGGGCGGAGCGAGTCGAGCAGAATGTCGATGCCCTTCGAGGAGCCGTCGGAGACGAGCAGCGACCACGGGATCGCGCCTTTGTGACGCAGCAACGCTCGCGTGTCGCGGCCTTCGCCGCAACCGATGTCGATGGCGGTGCGTGTGGAAGGGCGTGCTGACTTGGTCCTCTGTCTCTTTGACGCGAGAGCATCTTCGGCATCAAACAGCGACAACGCCTTGACGAGCGTCTCGCGAGGTTCCTTCCCGGCAACGGCGTTGAAGTAACCCGGCCAGTCGAACTCCGCGGCATAGTCCATCGCCTTCTTGGGAGCGGGCGGCTTTATCGCCTTCGGCGCAGCGGCACGCGCTCGCGTTGCACGCTTGGAAGCAGAGGTCTTGCCCCCGGACTTTTTCGGAGTTCGCGCTCTGATCGATGCGGACGCACGCGGTTTTTGTCGTTGTTTGGCCATACGCTCACGGACAATGTACGCCAGCACGCGCGAGTTTGTCCAAGCGTTGGAGAATGCGGGAGAACTTTCGCGTATTTCCGCGAAGGTTTCGCCGATTCTGGAGATCACGGCACTCGCGGATCAAGCGAGCAAGTCGGCCGCGCCGAACCTGCCGAGTGAGGCGACGCGGCGAACCGACCCACGCTTCCATCACCTCGGCGGCAAAGCCCTGCTCTTTGAGAATGTCGCCGGCTCGGACATTCCCGTGCTCATCAACCAGTTCGGCTCGTATCGCCGCATGGAGATGGCTCTCGGCTGCGGCCACGAGGGCCACACGCCGGGCGGCCTCGAAGCCCTCGCGGATCGCCTCGGCAAGCTCATCAAGCCCGAGCCGCCGCCCACACTGATCGCGAAACTGAAGAAGATTCCCGAACTGCTCGAACTCGCTCGCATTCCGCCCAAGCGAGCAAGCAGCGGTATCTGCCAGGAAGTCGTCATCACCGGTGATTCACTCGATCTCACGCGGCTGCCGCTGCTGCGCTGCTGGTCTCTGGATGGGGACTTCGCCGCGATGGGATATCCGGCGGGCGTGAACGATGGCATTGCGGGTCTCGGTCGCGGCGAGGAGTGGGATCGCGATCACCGCGGCCGCTACATCACGCTCGGCGGCATCCACACCATCCACCGTGATGACCTAGGAAACCCCAGCCCACAGAGCCGCAACATCGGCATGTATCGCGTGCAGATGCTCGGCAAGAAGCACATGGCGATGCATTGGCACATGCACCACGACGGGGCGCGCCACTGGCGCTCGTGGAAAGCCAAGGGCGAGCGCATGCCCGTCGCCATCGCGCTCGGCGGCGAGAGCGTGCTGGCATACGCCGCGACCGCGCCGATGCCCCCGGGCATCGGCGAGTTGCTGCTCGCGGGTTTCCTCAACAAGGGTGGTATCCCGCTCGTGCGCTGCAAGACGGTGCCGATCGATGTGCCAGCCAACAGCGAGATTGTGATCGAGGGCTACGTCAACGCCGATGCCGGAATGCCGGGCTTCGATCCGCGTGCAAGCGGTGCGGCGATCGGAAACGGCGGCGTCTTCGAAGGCCCCTTCGGCGACCACACCGGCTTCTACTCGCTCCCGGATCGCTATCCACTGCTGGAAGTCACGGCGATCACGCACCGGCGCGACCCGATCTACCCGACGACGGTCGTGGGACTGCCGCCGCAGGAGGATTACTTCATGGGGAAGGCGACGGAACGGCTATTTCTGCCGCTTCTCCGCACGATCATTCCCGACATCATCGACTACGACCTGCCTATGTTCGGGGCGTTCCACAACTGCGCGTTCGTCAAGGTGAAGAAGGAATATCCGCTACAAGCGCGGCGTGTGATGTGCTCCATCTGGGGCGCGGGCCAGATGGCGTGGACCAAATCAATCGTGGTGGTCGATGAGGATGTAGATGTCCACGACACGCACGCGGTCTTGAAAGCAGTGGGGGAGCGGTGCGTGCCGGGGCGAGATGTCGAAGTGGTGCGCGGCCCGGTGGACATACTTGATCACGCCTCGCCCTTTCTTGGCGCGGGTGCGAAGATCGGGATGGACGCGACGCGGAAGACGAGCGATGCGGAAACGCACCGGCATGTCGAGGGACTGCCCGCGGAAGTGTGCGCGACGACGATGGTCGGCCCCGTGATCGGTGACGCGGCTCGCGCGACAGAGTGCCGAGTGCGGCAGATTCCCGGTGTGCTCGATGCCAGCGTGCCCGATGAACTGGGCGGTTGGTGGTTGATCCTGCGGATCGACAAGAAAGCGGGCGGCGACGGGCTGCGAGCGATCAAGGCGATCGGCGGCATCGCGGATGAGGTTTCGCTTCCGGCATGGACGATCGTGGTCGGCGCGGAGCACGAACCCAAGGGTCTCGATGGGGCGCTCTTCCACTGGCTGGCGCACATGTCGCCGGAGCGAGACCGAACGGTCAGTCTCTGCGGCCGCCGCATCGCGTTTGACAGCACGCCGAAGATGACTGGCGATGAGGTGGGGGGTTGGCCGGTGCGCGAGTGGCCGCCCATACTGAGAATGGGCGATCGGGTTGCCGAGCCGACGTGACGGGGATCGTCCGAGTAATTCGCTCGCAAGAGGCCTTAGGTACCGGGCCTGTAGCAAAAGGGAGGGGAAAGGCGTTGGCGTGGCGCGAATTGCTGGTGTCGCCCGAGCGATGTGGTAGGATTTTGGTTAACTGGCGACCGAAACGCGACCGATCGCGCGGGCGGGGCCGCATGTCACTGACAAGGAGCGGACGATGAACTCTTGGCAACCGGCTCGTGGATCAATGATGGCTCGCCTTGCGGCCGTGATCGCCGCGGTGGCTGCGATGATGGCGGCGGTCCCGACCGCTCAGGCGACCAACGTCTGCGGCACGATCAGCACGAACACGACGTGGTCGTTCATCAACAGTCCGTACAACCTGAGCTGCGATGTCGTGATCATCGGCGGGGCGACGCTGACGATCGATCCGGGAGTGGTCGTGAACTTCGGGCCCAACACCCGGCTGAAGGCGCAGACGGGCACGATCATGGCGATCGGAACCGCGGGGAGCCACGTGACGTTCACTTCGACCTCGGACCCGACTGGCTTCGGGATTGAGATCATGAACGGCTCCAGCGGCGACGCGACCTTTGACTACTGCGACTTCTCGAATCTGAACACCGCGATCACGTACGGCTGCTGCAACAACTCGGTCGTGCCCGGCCCGGTGCGGAACAGCACGTTCACCGGATGCGTCTTCGGCATGAGTGCCTATCACGGGGCGCTGCACCGGCAGGTGGTGAACTGCACGTTTGTCAGCAATGTGTACGGAACGAACTTCGTCGCCTACGCGGACTTCACCAACTGCGTCTTCCAGAACAGCGGGGTCACCGGGGCCGATGTCGGCGGGCAGTGCAACTTCACGCAGTGCGCGTTCCTCAATAATCCGACGGGCGTATCCGCGCAGACAGGACAGCAGACGAACCTGGACCAATGCGGAATGGTGAACAACGGCGTGGGCGTTCGTGGGTGCGACTTGATTCGGCGCTGCTCGATCTACAACAACGTCAAGGGCATCGTGATCAACGGAGTTCCGACGATCGAGTGCAGCGACATCTACGCCAACACAACGTACAACGCAGAGATGATCTCCAGCACGACCGTCAGCGCGCCCAACAACTGGTGGGGATCGACGACCGCCGCAACGATCGACGCGGGCATCCGCGACGGGTTCGATCAGGTTGGACTGGGCTTCCTGACCTACACTCCGAACCTCCCGAATTTTTCCGCTGTGACGTCGACGTGTGCCTGCACGGCCCCCACGTTCACCGGCAACCCGCCCGCAACGCTCTCGAAGCGCCCCGGGCAAATCGCGACCATGACGGGCGTTGCGGTTGCAACCGGCACACCGACGTACCAGTGGAAGCGAAACGGCCTGCCGATCCCGCCGAGCTTCCGGTTCACCGGTGTGAACACGCCGACGCTGACGATCAATCCCGTCGCCGACCCGGGCTCGGAATCGGGCTGGACGGATGCTGGAAGCTACACGCTTGAAGCCACGAACGTGTGCGGCGTGGCGAGCAGCAGCGCGTGCGTACTCTCCACGCCGCCGTGCTTGGTGGATATCGATCAGAACAACGTCATCGATGTCACAGACATCTTCACGTTCCTGGCGCAGTGGTTTGCTGGATGCCCCTAAGCGATGGGTTGCTCAGGCGTTGTCGAGCAACTCCACAGTCTTAAACGGCTTGCCCGCGAGCATCTCCAGCGATGCGCCGCCGCCAGTGGAGACGTGGCTGAACTTATCGGCGAGGCCGAACTGCTCGGCGGCCGCGGCGGAGTCGCCGCCGCCGACGATGCTGATCGCGCCGTGTTTCTGGGTGGCATCGGCGATCGCGCGGGCGACGCTCATGGTGCCGACGGCGAATGGGGGCCATTCGAAGACGCCCATAGGGCCGTTCCAAACGATGGTCTTGGCCTTGCTCAGGCGGATCGCGTAGTCGGTCTGGGTTTTCTGGCCGATGTCCAGGCCCATGAAGCCGTCCTTGATGTCGCCATCGAAGGTGTGAATGTCGCCGGAGTCGTGGGCGAAGACGGTGTTGCAGACGTGATCCTTGGGGAGCACGAGCGTGCATTTGAGACGGAGGGCCTCCTCGAGGATCTTCTTGGCCTCGCCGAGCATTTCCTCTTCGACGCGCGAGGAGCCGACCTTCTTGCCGCTGGCCTTCAGGAACGTGTACGCCATCGCGCCGCCGATGAGCACCTCATCGGCTTTCTCCAGCACGGCGTGGATCATCGGGATCTTGTCCGAGACCTTCGCGCCGCCCATGACGACAATGTACGGCTCGGCGGGGTTCTTCAGCGCCGAGGATAGGTACTTGAGTTCCTTCTCCATAAGCAACCCGACGACGCGGGGCTTGCCCGCCATCGCCTGCGGCACGGCGTACATGCTGGCATCCTCGCGGTGGGCGGTGCCGAAGGCGTCGTTCACGTAGACATCGCCGTACGCGGCCAGGTTGGCGGCAAACGCGGCATCGCCCTTTTTTTCGCCCTTGGCGAAGCGGAGGTTGTCCAGCAAGAGCACATCGCCGGGCTTCATCGCGGCGACGGCGGCCGCGGCGGCGGCGTCGGTGCAGTCATTGCTCGGGAAGGCAACGGGCTTGCCCAGAAGCTGGGAGAGCCGCTCGGCACAGGGCTTGAGCGACTCGCTCGCCTCGTACCCCTTGCCCTCGGGACGCCCAAGGTGCGACATGAGGATCGCCTTGCCGCCGCGTGAGGTGATGGCCTGAATCGTCGGCAGGGCCATGCGGATGCGGCGATCGTCGCCAATCTTGCCGTCCTCGATGGGAACGTTGAAGTCCACGCGGGTGAGGACGCGATTGCCGGAGACGTCGATCTGGGTGATGGTCTTCTTCATGGGTGAACCTCTGAGGAGATTCACCACTGAGCACACGGAGATCACTGAGAGAGCCAGAAGGGCGAGGGACTGATGGGAGTCCGGATCTGTCTGTTCCTCTCAGTGCCCTCGGTGTTCTTAGTGGTGAGATTGGTTTGGGTCAGTTGCCTTCGATAAGACGGGCCGCGTGGGCGCGGATCTCGGCTCCGCCGGTGGAGGAGACCTTTTCGCGGAGCTTGCGGAGCTGGGTCTGGACGCTGCCGTCGATGAGTTGGTCGCCGATCTGCAGGCGGAGGCCGCCGATCATGGCCTCGTCGGTGTAGGCGTGGATGACGGGCTCCTTGCCGAGCAAGGACTGGAGCCGCGTGCGGATGGCGTTGATCTCGTTCTGATCAATCGGCGCGGCGGTGTACACATCCACTTCAACGCGGCCGTACGCCTGCTGCACGAGCTGCTCGAACGCGCCGACGATGGCCGGAAGGTGGCCGAGGCGGTCCTTCTCGTTGATGACCTGCAGGAACTTGTACGTGAGATCGCTCACGCGCCCCTCGAACATCTTTTGCAGGGACGACTTGCGCTCCTTGGAGGAGAGAATCATCGACGCGAGAAACTCGCCGAACTGTGGGTTCGAGCGGGCCATCTCCATGATGTCCTCGAGTTCGCCGAGCGTGGACTCGCAGGCCTGCGGCCCGCCGCCACCTTGCTTTGCCAAGTCGAAAAGACTGGCTGCGTAGATTCGGGCGAGGGCGTCGGGTTGCGTGTGGGTCAGGGGCATTGACGTGTTCTCGTGTACCTAGTTTGGCTTCAACATCCGACATCTCGCATCCGACATCCCACATTCAGTTGCGGCTCGCGCCCATTTCCTGGAGCGACTCCTGGATCATGCGCTGCTGGTCGCCCGCGTTGATCTCGCGCTTGAGAATCTTGCCGGCCATGGTGGTGGCGAGGGAGGTGGCGTGGGAGTGGATCTCGGCGATGGCCGCGGCCTTGGCGGAGTCGATGTCACGCTTGGCCTTGTCGCGGAGCTGAGCGAGCTCGACATCGGCCTTGGCCTTGAGCTCGGCGGTGATCGCCTGCTGCTGGGTCTTGGCGTCATCGAGCATCTTCTGGGCTTCGGCACGGGCGGAGGCGAGGTTCTTTTCGTACTGCTCCAGCGCCTGCCGCGCCTGCTGCTGGGCCATCTCGGCCTCTTCGATGGAGTTGCGGATCTTGTCCTCGCGGTCCTTCAGACCCTTGGTGATGGTCGGCCAGACCTTGATGGACAGGATTGCGAAGACGACGATGAAGACGCCGATGGCGACGAGCATCGGGGTGATGCCCTGCTCGGTGGTGGGGAGGACGCCCGCGGGAGCAATCGCGGCGTGGCCATGCTCACCAGCGGCATGACCGTCATTGGCGGCGTGACCATGCTCCTGCGCGACCGAGACGGCCGCGGCGGCGAGCGTGGTGATGAGCGAGAGGGCAGCGAATCGAATCTTGGAGGTCATGGTGCAACTCCGGATCGGAGGGAGGGATTCAGAAGGGACAAACCGAAAATCGAAGCGGCGACTTTCACCGCCGCTTCGCGTAGATCACTTGACGAAGCCGACCAGGAGGCCGACGACGACGGCGAACAGAGTCGCGCCTTCGACGAGGGCGGCCGCGAGGATCATGTTCGTGCCGATGGGGCCCTTCGCCTCGGGCTGGCGGGCGATGGACTCCAGAGCGCCCTTGCCGATCATGCCGATGCCGATGCCGCCGCCGATGACGGCGAGGCCAGCGCCAACGGCGCCCATGCCCTGACCGACGGTGACTTCGGCGTGAGCAATTGCGGGAGCCGCAATAACGGTGAGGGCCGCGAGACCAAGCTTGCTGAACTTCATGACGAAAACCTTTCGATGCAATGCACGGGGGTGACAAGTGTTCGGAACGTGTCCGAACGGCGATCCGTTATTCACGCGTGAGCGTGCTCGTGATCGTGCTCATCATGATGCTCGTGCTCATCATGGTGAGAAAGTTGGGAAATGAACACGGCTGTGAGGAACATGAAGACGAACGCCTGGAGGAAGGCGACGAAGAGTTCGAGGAAGTAGATCGCGATGGCCGCGATGATGGACATTGCCGAGATCGCGCCACCCATGACCACGCCGCCGATGCCTCCCGAAGCGAGCATTCCGAGCCCCTGCACCGCGAACATGAAGAGCACGGCCACCAAGATGTGACCCGCGGTCATGTTGGCGAACAGACGAAGCGCGAGCGCGACGGGCTTGATAATGGTGCCGACGATCTCGATGGGGATCATCAGGGGCCAGAGATAGACGGGGGTGCCTGCGGTGAGGTGCTTCAGATAGCCGCCGAGGCCGAGTTCGCGGATGCCCGCGAGGTTGATGACCAGCGCGGCGATGATCGCGAGCGCGGCAGTCACAAAGATGTTCTGCGTGGCGGTGGCTCCGACGATACCGGAGAAGATGTGATCGTGAGCGAAGTGGTCCGCAAGGTGGGCAGCGTCGGAAATCGGAACCAGCCCGAGGATGTTGTTGACGAGGATGAAGAAGAAGACCGTCCAGAGGAAGGGCATGAACTTGTCGGCTCGCTCACCGAGCAGCGGGCGTACGGTGCTGTCGCGAAGATAGAGGCAGATGACCTCGATCGCGTGCGCGAAGGGGTTGGTCGTGAGATAGCGGCTGGTGCCCTGGCTGGCCGGGCCGGTGGCGATCTTGCTGGCGGCCCACCAGAGAAGAAGGACGGTGATCAGGCCGGCGAGCACGAGCGTGCCGACGTGGGCGTTCCAAAGCCAGACGTTTTCAAGACCGAAGAGTTTGCCGACGCCCCAATGCGGGACCGAGTTGACCACGTGGTCAACAGGGTTCTCGGAGGCAAGGAGGATGGAGAAGTTGCTGAGCATTCAGGCGGCTCCGGGCGTGGGCCGCGCGTCCGTGGAGTGGGCGGCGGCGTTGATCGTGCGGATGGCCCAGAAGGCCTCGCCGATGAGGGCGAGCATTCCGGCGGCAAGGAAGCAGACCCAAAAGGTTCGACCCTCGGGCTTGATGATGAAATACGCGATGAGCCCGACCATCAGCGCGGTGAGCATGCGGGCCATGGAGGAGGCGAGCACGGCCATACCGAGGCGATCCACCTTGAGGCCGCTGCCGACGACGAGCACCGGCACGGAAAGAATGGACGCGAACAGCCAGATGATGCCCGCGAGCGTCGCGGCGGTGGTCAGAAGTTGGCCGCTGGCCCAGCCGAGCCCGGCACAGATCGCTGCGCCGACGCCGATTCCGAGCAGCACCGACAGGATCCCGACGCCGTAGGCGTGGCGGGCCTGAAAGGTGGTTGCGGGGATGGTGCTCGACGCGGTGGTGTTCATAAAGGAAGCGGCGGATGCTGGAACATCCCCGCCGACGAGGCGGGGTCTGGGAAAGGGGGCAAAGAGTAGGGTGGCAGAAACCGGAATTCGAGGGTCAATCAGGGTATTGGAAGGGGATGTCGGAATCCCATTCCTTTACTGGTTGTTGGCCCTGATGGCGTCGCGGATGAAGCGACCCATACCGACAACGATGCCCAGAATGAGGCCGGTGACGAGAGGCCAGGGGGCCGCGGCTGGCCAAGCCCATTTCTGGATCGCCCAGCCGATCAGGCCCGCGGCGGCGAGGGTCCAGACGAAGTTCATGGCGATTGCCCAGCCGAGGGCCTGTTTGGTGCTGTCGGTTGGGGTGGCGTCCTTTCCGGATGCCTGTATCCGGTCGTATTCCTTCAGCATCTCCGGCTTCTTGACGGGCTGGCGGAGGACTTCGGGGATTTCGAGGCGGGGGTCGTTCTGCTCGGTTGGCATCGAGTGGTCCTTTGAGCATAGCGATCACTGTGCGGGCAGATCGGGCCGAAGCGCCCCGAGCATGGGTTGACAGGCCCATGCCACGATTAGAGCCCGACCAGTTTCCGCGCGTAGTTGTTCCCCGCTTCGATCGCATCCTTCACCTTCGCAAGGTTGGTGCCACCGCCTTGCGCGGCCTCGGGGCGGCCGCCGCCCTTGCCGCCGACGATTTCGCTGACTGTCTTGATCCAGTCGCCGGCCCTGAGGCCCTTGTGGATCATGGTCAGGGGGACGGCGGCGACGATGGAAACCTTGCCCTCGGCCTCATCGGGCGAGAAGAGCATGATGGCGGAGCGGGGGTTGATCTGCTGCACGGTGTTCATCGCGGCTTGTAGCGCGTTTCGGTCGCTGCCGGCTTCGATGGTCACGACGATGACCTGCTCGGCGTGTTTCGCGGCGTCTTCGGCGATGAGTTTGGCGCGGGCGGCGGCTTCGTTCGCTCGGGCCGCGCCTTGCTGCTTCTGCTCGCCCTTGACGCGCTCGCCGAGCGCGGCGAGCTTGTTGCGGAGATCGGCCTTGCGCGATGCTGGCAGCGTGAGCGTGTCCACCTCGGCGGTGAGTTCCTGCACGCTGGTGGCGAGCTGCTCGCCTTGCGTCGTCGCGGCGTGCGCGATCTTCTGCACCATGTTGTCGGCGGCCTCGAACGCAGCTTGCGCGGCGACGCCGGTCAGGCCGCTGATGCGGCGGATGCCCTTGGCAACGGCTTCCTCGCTGACGAGGGCGAAGTGTTTGATTGCGCTGGTGGATTCAACGTGGGTTCCGCCGCAGAACTCGATGGAAACCTCGGCCCATGCGGGGCTGTCGGTGGAGTCGAGGAGGTCGCGGATCGGCACGCCGATGGAGACGACGCGAACGGGGTCGGGATACTGCTCGCCGAAGACGGCGCGGAGGCCCTTGACGTTTCGCGCGACGTAGAGCGGCGCGGCGTCGGCGTAGACGGTGAGGTCTTCCTTGATGTCGTGCTGCACCTTCTGCTCGATCTTGGCGAGGAGTTCGGGTTCGACGGCTTTGGTGTGCGAGAAGTCGAAGCGGAGGCGGTCGGTGGCGACGAGCGAGCCCTTCTGATCGACGCCCTCACCGAGGTGGGCGCGGAGGGCGAGGTTGAGCAGGTGCGTGGCGGTGTGGTTGGCGGCGATCATGCCGCGACGGCCGGCTTCAACGTGCAACTCGACGGTGTCGCCGACGCGGATCTCTCCCTTGGCGACATGGCCCGCGTGCAGCACGAAGCCGCCGAAGGACTGGACGTGGCTGACCTGGAACTCGCCATGGCCGGTGCCGCCGCCTTTCTGCACGACCATAATTCCGAAGTCGGTCTCCTGGCCGCCCATCTCGGAATAGAAGTTGGTGCGGTCGAGGATGACGCCGATGGGCTTGAGACCGCCGGCGCTGGCGCGGGCGTGCTCATCGAAGTTGTGGCCGTTCCAGATGGCTCGGACGGTCGCGACGATGGTGCGGCCGTGGAACTTGTCGGCATCGTCAGTCTTGTTGATGCGCTGGTGTTCGAGCTTGGCGAGCGTGTCGGGCTGGAGGATCATGCCGGTCGCGGCGGCGGAGAACTTTCCGCCGGAGCCGGCGCGGGCCTTGTCCTTGGCGGCCTCCATGAGGGTTTCGTAGCCGGCGGCATCCACCTTCACGCCGCGTTCCTCGCCCATCTGCATGGTGAGATCGATGGGGAAGCCGTAGGTGTCATGGAGTTTGAAGGCGTCCTCAGCGCTGATCTTGCCGTGCTTGGCGGCATCATCAAAGAGTTTGATGCCGCGATCCAGCGTCTTCCCGAAACTCTCTTCCTCTTCCCTGATGATTCCGATCACGCGATCGGGGTTCTTGCGCAGTTCAGGGAACGCATCGCCGAAGTTCTCGACGACGACCGGCACGAGCTTCGCGAAGAAGCTGCCTTCGAGGCCGAGCGTCTGACGTCCATAGCGCACGGCGCGGCGGAGAATACGGCGCAGCACGTAGCCGCGACCCTCGTTGCTGGGCGTCGCGCCGTCGGTGATGGCGAAGGTGAGCGTGCGGATGTGGTCGGCGATGACGCGGAAAGCGGTGTCGGCGTGGTCCTTGTCGGCCGCGCCCAGCTTGCCGTGATATTGGAAGCGGCCGCGTGTGAGCTTCTCGATCTCGGCGAAGATCGGGAAGAAGACGTCGGTGTCGTAGTTTGAGCGTTTGTTCTGGAGGATGGAGGTGAGGCGCTCGAGCCCCATGCCGGTGTCGACGTGCTTGGCGGGGAGCTGCTTCAGTTCGCCGCCCGGCTCGCGATTGAACTGGATGAAGACGTTGTTCCAGATCTCGATGACATCCGCATCGCTCTGGTTCACCTTGTGGGCGACCATGCGGTTCTCAATGCCCATCGCGGTGAGGCGATCGACGTGGATCTCGGTGCAGGGGCCGCAGGGGCCGGTCTCGCCCATCTCCCAGAAGTTGTCCTTCATGTTGCCCGGGATGACGCGCTCGGGCGGGAGATACTTGAGCCAGAGCTCGCGGGTTTCGTGGTCGGGCTGCAGGCCCGCGGCCTCGTTGCCGCCGAAGTAGGTTGCGTAGAGGGCGTTCGCGGGCAGGCCGTACACCTTCGTGAGCAGCTCCCACGACCAGTCGACCGCTTCCTTCTTGAAGTAGTCGCCGAAGGACCAGTTGCCGAGCATCTCGAAGAAGGTGTGGTGGTACGTGTCCTTGCCGACATCGTCGAGGTCGTTGTGCTTGCCGCCGGCGCGGATGCACTTCTGGCTGTTGACGGCGCGTTTCAGTCCGTGCAGGGGCGAGCCGGGTGTGGTCGCGTTGAGGAAGCAGGGCTTGAACTGGTTCATACCCGCGTTGGTGAAGAGCAACGTCGGATCATCGTGCGGCACGACGGGGCTGCTGGCGATGAAGGTGTGACCATTGCCAACGGCCGGCTTGGACTTGAAGAAGTCAATGAACTGTTGGCGGACGCGGGCGACGGGCCAAAGGGCCCGTGAACTGCCGGTGGGGGGGTGGGGATGGGCGGATTGAGGTGTAGAAGTAGGCATGCGGCTCGATGGTAGGGGGATGTTGGCAGGGTGTCAGGGTGGGGAGTTGGGAAAGAGAGTGTCAGGCAGACCTCGCGTTCGCACGGACGCAACGCCCCAAATTCGGCGGCCAACCGACAAATCTCAAATCAACCAATGGGCATGGCCGCGGGCTGCGTGGATGCAGATGTCCACTCTGTTCAATCCCGCCCACCACGCAACTAGGAGTTCCCCATGTCCCCGCTGTCCTGCACGTCTCTTCGCACGTTCGCCCCCCTCGCGCTCGCTCTTGTAGCGCTTGCCGCCGGAACCGCGAGCACGACGTACGCCCAGTGCCCCGCACCTCCCACCATCATCCAGGGCTCCGACCTCAGCAGTTTCAACTACTTTGGGTCGTCGGTCGCGATGGACACTACCCCGCTGGGCACCATGTTGATCAGCGGCTCCACGTTCCGATCCTCGCCCTCAGTCGGTCGTACCGGCGCGGTGACCTCGCACCTGAAGGTTGGAAACACCTGGACCGAAACCGCGCTGCTGCGGCCGGCTGACCTCGTGCCCCTCGATGCCTTTGGCCACGATGTGGCATATCAAGATCCATACCTCATCGTTGGTGCCAGCGGTGTCGACCTGCCCGCCACCAACTCCGGAGCGGCGTATTTCTTCGAGCGCAGCGGCACCGGCTGGATCAGTCGCGGCCGCGCGTTCTCGCTGCTGGCCCCCGCGGGGTCGGGCCTTGGCACCTCGGTTGCCATCACCACTGCCAACGGCGGCTGGGCCGTCGCGGGTGCGCCCGAGCGTCCGAACGGATCGATCGTCGAAGCCGGAGGGGCGTACCTCTTCCAGCGCCAGGCTAGCGGTGCGTGGACCCACGTCAGCACGATCTTTGACGATGCATCCTCTGACGGCGGCCACTGGCAGAGACTAGGCCGCAGCGTGGCCATCGCGGGTGATGTGCTGGTTGTCGGCGCCCCGGAAGGCGATGACCAGTATGGCCCGGCCTCGCTCAAGGGCTACATCAAGGTGTTCCGCTACCAGAACGGATCGTGGGTGCAGTCGGGCCCGGCACGCTGGACGACACCGCGCTGCTGCGGCTGGTTTGGAAGTTCGGTTGCTACCGACGGCACGTACATCGTGGTCGGGGCACCGCGCGTCAGTTCGTCCGCGGCGCTCACACCAATGACCGGCGCGGACCAGGACGCTGGCTGCGCCTTCGTGTACAAGTGGAACACCACCACCTTGGCGTGGGACCTGGACGGCACGCTCTTTGCGCAGACCAACGCGTTGACCTACGACACGGCCGTTACGGTCAAGATCTCAAACGGCGAAGTCTTCCTGTCCAATCCGCAAAGCAGCCGTGTCTATCAGTTCCGGCGCGCCGGAGCCGGCAACTGGGTTCAGGAACTGGCGTTCGGCGCCGAGAACATCCCAAATGCCGCCACCTTTCCCAGTGACTTTGCCGTTGCGGGCGGCACCATCGCAATAGGCGATTCTTACTACGCCGTTCCGGAGCAAACATGCGGGGCTATCTTCGCCTTTGATATTCCCACGGTTTCGGGAAACGATGCGTGCAACGGCGCGAAGCCCGTCGCCGCGGGAACCTATACCGGCTGCACGACCCTCGCGACCGTCGACGGCGCATCCACCTGCGGCCAATCAGCGTTGTTTCCAGCCGGCCCGGATGTCTGGTACGCATACACCCCGTCCTGCTCCCAGAATGTGGTCATCGACACCATCGGCTCCAACTACGACACCCTCCTCAGCGTCCACTCGTCCTGCCCTGATCTGTCCGATACGGGCACCGTCGGCTGCAACGACGATGCCGGCGGTTCCTTCGGCCAGGTCTCCATGGTCTCGCTCAACGTCACCGCTGGCACGCGATATCTCATTCGGGTCTCCGGTTACAACGGCGCCAGCGGCAGCTACACCCTTCGCATCAATGAGTTCCTCTCGGCTCCTTCCAACAACTCGTGCGCAACGCCCGTCGTCGTAGCGAATGGCGGCACCTACACGGCTGCCACCTGTGCCGCGACGACCGATGGCCCCGCCACCGGTTCCTGCGGCCCGGACATGACCAAAGACGTGTGGTACCGCTTCACGCCCGCTTCCTCCGGCACGCTCACGCTGGACACCTGCGGCTCTTCCTTCGACACCATGCTCGCGATCTACCCCGGTGCGACGTGCCCCGGCGGCGTGCTGGGCGAACTGGTGTGCACCGACGATGCGAACGGTGCCGGCCCTTGCGGCAACACCATCCGCTCGTTCGTAAGCATGGGCGTCACCGCGGGCATTCCCTACATGATCCGCGCCGGCGGGTGGAACGGCTCCGCCGGTGATCTGACCCTGCACGTCAACCTCACCATCTCCTGCCCCGCCGACTTCAACAACTCCGGCACCCTGACAGTTCAGGACATCTTCGACTTCCTCGCCGCGTGGTTTGCTGGCAACCCGAGCGCCGACTTCAACCACCAGAACGGCCTTGGCGTTCCGGACATCTTCGACTTCCTCAACGCCTGGTTCGCCGGCTGCCCGTGATTCGCTTCGTTCCTCATCGCCCCGAACGCGAAACCTGACCCATACCTCACGACCTTGGTCTGCTCTCAGGCCAAGGTCGTGCGGCTTTTCCGGGCAGCCGCGTCTCAGGGTCATTGGCTCGTTCGGATCAACGCCTGGTTCGCGACCGGTCATGACGACCGGCCGACAAAAACTGGACACGCACCAAGGGGCGCGGCCGCGGGCTGCGTGAATGCACGTGTCCACGCATTCTCACCCCCCCGCGCCCCCTTACCTCCACCCACGCACAAAGGAATCATTCATGTCCCCCCTCTCCCGTACGACTCTCCGCACGCTCGCTCCTCTCGCTCTGGCTCTTTTGGCGGGCACCGCTCTCGCGGGGCCGATCACCCCGCCCGTTGGCCCGGTGACGAGCACGATGAAGACGCTCAGCGAGGTCGAGCCGCGCATCGCGATCAACGCGACGAACACGCCCGGTGATGCGAACAGCGTCTACCGGATCTCGCAGCCGGGCTCGTACTACCTCGCGGGTAACATCGCGGGAATCGGGGGCCGCAACGCGGTGGTGTTCATCGCGGCCGATGGCGTTACGCTGGATCTCCGCGGATTCCAGATCGTCGGCAACGGCGGTCAGTATGGTGTCGAGGCCGGCGCGGTCCGCGGAACGGCGATCCTGAACGGGAGCGTCAAGGATCTCGGCACCGCCGGTATCTCGCTCGGGCAGAGCAGCGGCACGACCGTGCGCGATCTGTGCATCATCAACGCCAGCGAGAGCGGCATCACGCTGGGCGCACACGGAATCGTCGAGCGATGCACGATCGTGCAGTCGGGCCTCGGCGGCATCAGCGTGGGCGCGAGCTCCATCGTTCGCGACTGTACCGCGTCGGGCGGGAGCATCGCCTTCACCATGACCAGGAGCGTGGTCGAGAACTGCTCCGCGACCGGCGCCGAAGAGATCGGCTTCTCCGTCGGCGAGAACAGCACCGTGACCGGCTGCACCGCCAGCGCGTGCGGCAGCGGCTTCCAGGCGGCCTCGCAGGCCCGCTTCATCAACTGCGGGGTTCTGGGCTCGACGGCGGCTGGCAGCGCGGGCACGGGCATTCTCTCGGGCTTCAACGGCATCGTCGACCACTGCTCTGCGATCAATGGCATGTCCGATGGCATCCTGGCCAACGACGGCGCGACCATCCGCAACTGCACGGTAACGGCCAACGCGGGCTACGGCATCGTGGTCGACAGCCGCTGCACGATTGTCGGAAACACCAGCAGCGGGAACGGGCCAAGCCCGGCGTTCGTCGGCGCCGGCATCAAGGTCAACGGCGTCGACTGCCGCGTCGAGTCCAACAACATCATCGGCAATGACTACGGCATCCAGGTCACGGCCACGGGCAACATCATCATTCGCAACACCGCCAGCGGCAACTCGGTCATGAACTACAACTCCGTTGCGGGCAACATCTGGGGCGCGGTGACCGCCCCGGCCACGACTCCCGCCTTCAGCGCCAACACCGGCGTGGGCGGCACCGGAACCACCGACCCCAACGCGAACTTCTCGTACTGAGGCGACGCATGTCTGCACGCAGGACAAGGAGACGAACCATGGGCGACTGGGTCATGCTCGGCATCTTCACCCTCATGCTCGGTGGGCTGGGCGTCATGCTGATCGTCGTGGGGGGGCGCGAGTTCTTCTCGCAGCGGCGGATCTTCGCCACCGCGGTTTCCGTCGAGGCGACGATTCTCTCCGCCACGGTCACTACCTCGCGCAGTTCGGACACCGACACGCGCCCCTTCCGCGACAACAGCACGACCTCGCACACCCCGGAGGTGCGATTCTCATACACCTTCGGCGGCGTGCGCTACGAGAGCGACATGCTCTACCCGACGATCATCCAGCGCGGCTACGCGAGCAAGGACGCCGCGGCGGCGGAAATTGCCGCGTATCAACCGGGCGCGACCACGTGTGCCTACGCCGATGCCTCCGCGCCGCATCGGGGCTTTCTGCGGCTGGAAAAGTCCAGCGGGCCGGTCTGGTTCATCGTGGCGGGATGTCTGACGTTCGGGCTGCTGGCGGTGGTGTACCGGTTCTCCTGAGGAACTCACGCCAAAACGCCACTGGTTCGTGGGTGTATCATCTACTCTCATGGATGAAAAGTCGCGCGAGAATGAGTTGACCGCTTCGCCTCCGGATCAACCGGCGTACCGGCCGTTCCCGCTCGTCGCTCAAGCCATTCGCACGCAGACCAATCGAATCATCGACGAATGGCGGCGGCGCACCCTGCTGGCGATTCCCGAGCTGACAGAGTTATCCGTGCGGCAGTTTCGCGATGACATCGGCCGAATTCTCACAGTCATGGCAGATGCCTTGGAGTCCAGCGAGCCCATCGACCTGTGGCGGCTGGTGATGGCGGCCCCGTCCCACGGCTTCCAGCGATACACGCAGGACTACAACCTCGCCGATCTCTTCGCCGAGGAGCGGATTCTCCGCCGCGTGATCGTGGAGCGCGTGGAGAGCGAGCTGGCCCGCCGCTGCGAGCCCGATGAGGCGGCCGCGCTGCACACCATGATCGACATCATGCTCCAGCAGGGCGTGGTCGCGTTGGTGCAGCGGCAGAAAGAGGAGCTGCGCGAGTCCGCGGAGTCGGAGCTGAAGTATCTCTCGTTTCTCTCCCACGACATCAACAACAACTTCTCCGTGATCGCGATGAACCTCGAGTTCGTGAAGCGGCGGCTGGCGCAGCTGCCGGAGATGAGCGAGACCGCCAGCTTCGTCTCGGCCGCGATGCGGACGATGATTCGCACCCGCGACGGCATGCGCCGCCTGCTCGAGCACGAGCAACTCCGCAAGTCCAACACTGTTCCGCGCACCGCGCTGGCGGATCTGCGCACTCTCGCCGAGCCGATCGTTACGCTCGCCCGCACGGAGGCCGCTCAGAAGAATGTCCGCATCGACCTGGAGATCGACCCCGGCGTCATCGCCGAGACCGACGCAGATCTGGTCTGCATCATCCTGCAGAACCTGATCGGCAACGCCGTGAAGCACGCCATGGGCAGCGCGGGCGTGCCCAGCTCGGTGCGCATCGCCGCCTCAGCAGCGTCCAACGAGGGCGCGCCCCACCCGGGCGCGAACTCCGGCAAGTTCTGGCAGGTCTCAGTCGCCGATGATGGCCCCGGGATTCCGCCCGAGAAACTTGAGGGCCTCTTCGAGGCCTTCAAGACGCTCCCACAGCCCGGGCGCACAGGGGTGGCGGACGAGGAGGGCTTCGGCCTGGGCCTGGCGATCGCGGGCCAGGCCGCGCGGCTGCTGGGCACCTCCATCCACGTCCAGTCCGAAGTAGGCCGCGGCTCGGTCTTCTCCTTCTGCGTACCGGCCCCCAGTGGGCAGCTCTGAGCGGGCATTAAAAAGCAGTCCGTCTGCGGAGCCCGGCGCGATTTCACCCATCTCATCTCGCCATCCTCCGTGCAGTTCAACGGGAATCCGCCTTGGCCTTCTCAATGGGCGGTCGCGACTTGTTTGTATGGCATTTTTCTGGCCGGTATTTCGGGAGAATGCGCCTGAGAGAACAGGGCGGAAGTCACGGGAGCTTGGTCATGATGTCGGCACGCATGGGACAGGGGCTGATCGCGGGGGTCGCGGGGCTGGTCATCGCCGCGGGCGGCATGGCGGCGACGGTGAACATACCGCCGGTGGTCGTCAACTCGCTGGCGCACTCGCGCGTGGTGACATCCGGGCCGGTGCAGACCACGCTGCAGGACTCGGTCTTCATGCCCAGCGGCGGCGGGACATATAGCGGGCCGGGCTTCTCGGCGGTGATCGGGACGGGGGACACAGTCGTCTTCCGGCTGGAGGCGCCCGCGGGGCAGGTCTTCAACATCACGCCGGGTCCGGGCGCGAACGCGACGTACTTCGACTTCATGCTGTACTGGCACACCGGCATCGGCGATGTGACCTCCAACTTCCCTACGCCGACCATTACCTTCGAGAACTTCGCGGGCACGGCGATGACCAACAACTACACGCTCGCGGCGATCTCCAACGCCGGGCAGGCGATCACCGTCGAGTTACAATACACGTTGAGCGCCTCGTGCTCATTCTCCGCGGTGCGTGTGAGCTTCCCCGTGACGCACGCACTTGCGAGCACCCTGCGCACCTACGGCCCGGTGCAGACCAGCTCCTCCCCCGCGATCGCCGCGACCTCCGTCTACAACAGCAACTATCCGCTCAGCCCGATCATCATGGCCCTTGGTCCGGCCGCCGCGCCCGGGGCGTGCTGCCACGGCGCGCTCTGCACGGTAACGCTCCCCGCCAACTGCACGGGAGGAACCGCGCTGCACCTGGGATCGAATGTCGCGTGCAACCCGGCCGTCCGCGGCGGGACGGTGAACGCCTGCTGTCCGGCGGATACCGATACCAACGGCACGGCGAATGTGACGGACCTGTTCGCGTACATCAGCAACTGGTTCGCGGGGTGCCCGTGAGGCGGTGTATCGCGTGCGGTGTTTCCTTTGTACACTGGACGCATGCCCAAACGTCAGCCCCCATCCCCCAGCTCCCAGCCCCGCACTCAGCTCCCCAACGCCCGCATCTCGCCGCGTTTCGCGGGGATCTCGACATTCGGCCGGTATCCGAGACTACAGGATGTCAAAGGAGGGGTCGATTGGGCGATCTACGGCGTGCCGTTTGATGGGGGCGTGACCTACCGGCCGGGGGCGCGCTTCGGGCCGCGTGCGATCCGCGAGGAGTCGCAGTATGTGAAGCGATACTCCATCGAGCACGATGTGGATGTCTGCGAGGTGCTCTCGCTGGCGGATGCGGGGGACTCGCCCGTCGCGCCGTACGACTGCGCGGCGAATGCGAAGGGGCAGTATGAGTTTGCAAGAGAGTTAGGCGGGAAGAAGACCAAGCTGTTCGCGGTGGGGGGGGATCACACGATCGCGTACGGGAACATCAAGGCGACGTGGGAGCGCGTAGGAAAGCCGAAGGCGGGGTTGCCGCTGGTGCATTTCGACAGCCACCTCGATACGGTCGATGCGGTGTGGGGAGAGAAGTGGGGGCACGCGTCGGTCTTTCGCCGCGCCATCGAGGATGGATTGGTGGATGCCTCGCGGATGCTCTCGATCGGCGTGAAGGGACCGCTGAACTCCAAGGAAGACCTCGCGTACGCGGATCGCAAGGGTGTGGAGCTGGTGACCTACGAGAACCTGCGGGCCGAGGGGGGGTGGCAGTTGCCCGCGTTCGTCGAGGAGCTCGGCGATGCCCCGGCGTATGTGACGTTCGACATCGATTGTGTTGATCCCGCCTTCGCGCCGGGAACGGGAACGCCGAGCGTCGGGGGACTGACCTCCGCGGAAGCTCTCGACTTGATCCGCAGCTTGCGCGGGATCAATGTCGTCGGCGCGGATGTGGTGGAGGTGTTGCCGGATCGCGATGTCAGCGGCATCACCGCGCTGCTGGCGGCACACGTGATGTTCGAGATCATCGCGCTGGATGCGGCGCGAAGGAAGGGTTGAAAAGGATCAGCCCGGACGCAGCGCGAGAATGAGCTCCACCTTGCCGGTGTGTTGCCCAAGCTGCTGGGCAATCGCCTGTGCCGAGTGCCCGGCATCCGCGAGCGTGTAGATATCCCGCGTGAGCGGATCAACGCCAAAGGGGTCCTGCGGAGCAACGGCGGGCGCCTGTGGCGCGGCGGGCGAAGCCATGCGTGTCTGCACGGGCTGCGGCACCGGCTGGGTCGCCAGGGGCGTGGAGTTGTAATACGGCGAGGGACCGGTGTACGCGACGGCAGAAACGGGAGAAGGAATGCCGACCGGCCGCGTGACGATCTCCGGACGAGGTGAGGAGATCGGTGCGTGGTAGCCGGGAATGATGGCCGGGGCCTGGATCGATGCGGGTGCGGCGGGAGCTGCCGGCGCGGGCGGCTGCTGGGCGTACATCGGAGTCCGCACCAACGGATGCGGCGGGGCGGTCGGAGCCGCTGACTCGGAACCGAGCCGACCTTCGGCCCGCGCGAGTAGCCGCTCGATCCGCTGGGCCTTGTCGTCCAGCTCGCGGCCAAGCCGGGTGCAGAGTTCCTCGGCCTCGCCCATCAACCGGAGCAGGTTCTGCGCTTCCATGGTCGTTGGCGAGGACTGCGAGGATGAGATCGGTGCCGATGCCACGGCCTTGGCGACGGCCGGACGCTCCATCCGCTCCGGAGCGGCGGCTGCGATCGGCGCGGC
This sequence comes from Phycisphaerales bacterium, assembly GCA_044222255.1. GTDB lineage: Bacteria > Planctomycetota > Phycisphaerae > Phycisphaerales > UBA1924 > UBA4658. Next base: position 17,417 of record JBGANP010000004.1, on the reverse strand, counting down.
ACGCGCGGGTTCGTACTCCGACGGGGAAAGTTCATCCCCGGCCTTGCGACCGCGCAGCTTGGAGGCGATCACGATCCCGATGATGGTGAGACCAGCGGCGACGAGCAGCGTCGCGGCCCAGAACACCACCGGCGACATCGTCGTTTCGGCCGTCGTGCCGGGCGTGGCCTGCGCGAGCAGGCAAGAAATGAAAGCGATCGGTTGGTCGGCCATACGTGAGAGAACCGGTAAGCACGGTCGGGAGAGAGGGTGTCGTCGCCGGGGCATTGTACCGATTGCCGCTACGATTTGCACATGCGCGGCCCAATCCCGGCAACTCAGGGCAGGTTGTCCAGAAAAGACCCGGCGGTCGTGGGGATCATCCGGGCGTGGCGACGGCTCACAACACAGCAGGATTCGCCGCGTGCGGGGAAAGGAGAGCCGACCCTGATCGCCTGTTCCGGCGGTGCGGATTCCTGCGCTCTGTTGCTGTCGCTTGTGTCGGTGGGGGGCCGAGGAGGATCGAGCCGCACCGGACCGAGACTCGTGGTCGGGCATGTCATGCATGACATCCGGCCTCGGGCGGAGGTCGAGCAGGATCGGGATGCCGTGAAGGGTCTCGCGGAGCGGCTTGGGGTGGAGTTTGTTGAGGCGGAAGTTTCGGTTCGAGGCGGCAGCGGCGGGCAACGCAACCTGGAGGCCGCGGCACGGCGAGCGCGATACGCCGCGCTGGCGCAGATGGCCCGCGAGCGCGGCATCCGCTTGGTTGCAACCGCCCACCACGCCGAAGATCAGCTTGAAACGGTTTTGATGAGTCTGCTGCGCGGCACGGGCGGTGCGGGCGTGCGGGGGTTGGCGGTCAGCCGTCGTCTAGTGGGAAGCGGCCCGGACATGATCCGGCTGATTCGACCGATGGCGAGTGAGTGGTGCGGAGTTGCGGTGGATCGTGCGACATGCCAGCGGCTCTGCCGCGAAGCGGGGGTGGTCTGGCGGGAGGATGCGACCAATGAGGACCGCACCCGTCTTCGGAACGCACTGCGAAAGGATGTCGTTCCCATCCTCCGCCGCCTGCGGCCCGGCGTGCTGGCCAAAGCCACCGCCGCCAGCGGACACGCGAGGGCGATCGAGCGACTTCTGGCGCGGGAGTCTTCCCGCCTCAAGTTGCTCGGTGCTAGGAAGGATCAGGCGATCCACTGGCCGCGCGCCGTGCTGAAAGCCGAGCCGACGGCCGCGGTCGGTGCGACGATTCGAAACGCCCGTCGCGAGATGTGCGGCCGGCGCGGCGCGGATCGGGTCTCAAAGCGCAGCATCGACGCCGTCGTGCGTGCGATCCGCGATCGATCCACCGATTCGCGAGAATTCATCGTCGGCGGCATGCGCATTCGGGTCACGGCGCGGGAAGTTGTTATGGCTGCTTCAACAAATCCACCCAGCCCAGCAGGGGCCGCACGCATCGGGTAGCATGACATCGTGCTTCCACGCCAACTCCAGAGCGTCCCCGGCGGCGACATTCGCCCGAACCCAGAGCGTGATCGCCTGCTCGCCGACCTGCGCCGCGAGGCCAACTGGAAACGATGGGGCCCGTATCTCGCCGAGCGGCAGTGGGGCACCGTTCGCGAGGATTACTCCCCGAACGGGGAGTGCTGGGGGTATTTCACGCACGAGCACGCCCGCAGCCGCACGTATCGATGGGGCGAGGACGGACTTCTGGGGATCAGCGATCGCGAGTGCCGGCTCTGTTTTTCCGTCGCGCTCTGGAACGGCAAGGATCCGATCCTGAAGGAGCGGCTCTTCGGGCTGACCGGCCCCGAAGGCAACCACGGCGAGGATGTGAAGGAGGAGTATTTCTACCTCGACTCCACGCCGACGCACTCATTTATGCGGGCGCTCTACCGCTATCCGCAGGCCGCGTATCCCTACGCGCAGCTCGTTGCGGAAAACGCCAATCGAACCCGCGAGCAGGATGAGTACGAACTTGCCGACACGGGCGTGTTCAAGGACTCGAGATTCTGGGATGTGCAAGCGGAGTACGCGAAGGCCGGCGAGGATGACATCCTCATCCGGCTCACGATCACCAATCGCGGGCCGGAAGCGGCGACGATCCATGTCATGCCTCAACTCTGGTTTCGCAACTCGTGGTCGTGGGGCGAGAAGAGCGCGGGCGGCCCCGGCGAAGCGCCGTTTCGGCCTTCCATCAAACGATCCGACCCGAAGTCGGCCGCGCACGCCGGGGTACTGGCACGCCATGCCACACTCGGCGAGTTGCAGTTTGTCACTGGCGCTGCTTCTGACGGCGTTCGACCCCAGATGCTTTTCACTGAAAACGAAACCAACGCCGCCAAGCTCTTTGGCGTACCGAACGCCTCGCCATTCACGAAGGACGCGTTCCATCAGTGCGTGGTCGGTGGAGACACGAAAGCGGTCAATCCCGCCGGATTTGGCACCAAGTTCGCCGCGTGGTACACCCACGCCATCGCTCCGGGCAAGAGCATCACGATTCCGGCGCGGCTGATGCCGCACGCATCAACTCCGCAAGCCGCGGACCCGCTCGGCCCCGAGTTCAAACGCATCTTCGAGCTTCGCCTCGCCGAGGCCGATCGCTTCTACTCACCCGGCCGCCTCGGCACGCTCAGCCCCGAAGAACGCTCCATCGCCCGACAGGCATACGCCGGCCTGCTCTGGTCCAAGCAGTTTTACCATTACATCGTGACCGACTGGCTCGATGGCGATGCCACCCAGCCCACGCCCGCCGCCGAGCGAAAGAAATCCGGGGCCAGAAACACCGACTGGCGTCATCTGTACGCACGCGATGTCATCTCGATGCCGGACAAATGGGAATATCCGTGGTTCGCCGCGTGGGATTTGGCGTTCCATACCGTCGCGCTCTCGCATGTCGATCCGCAGTTCGCCAAGGACCAGCTCCTGCTGATGATGCGGGAGTGGTACATGCACCCCTCGGGCGAGATTCCGGCGTATGAGTTCGCCTTTGGAGATGTCAATCCACCCGTCCACGCGTGGGCCTGCTGGCGCGTCTACAAAATCACGGGCCGCCGTGGCGAGCGCGATCGTGTCTTCCTCGCCCGCGCCTTCCACAAGCTCCTGCTCAACTTCACATGGTGGGTGAATCGCAAGGATCCCGATGGCCGCAACGTCTTCGGTGGCGGCTTTCTCGGCTTGGACAACATCGGCGTCTTCGATCGCTCCAAGCCCCTGCCCACCGGCGGGCACCTTGAGCAGGCCGATGGCACCGCGTGGATGGCCTTCTTCTGTGGCACGATGCTCTCCATCGCGCTCGAACTCGCCAGCGAAGATCCCGCCTATGAAGATGTCGCAAGCAAGTTCTTCGAGCACTTTATCGCCATTGTCGATGCCATGAACTCCCTGGGCGGCACCGGGCTCTGGGATGAAAAGGACGGGTTTTACTATGACCAGTTGCTCGTGGATGGTCGATCCACGCCGCTGCGTGTGCGCTCCCTCGTGGGCATCATCCCGATTCTCGCGGCCGAGATCATCGAAGAGCGCGTCGTCGAAAAACTCCCGGGTTTCACCAAACGCATGCGTTGGTTCCTGGAGAATCGCACCGACCTCGCCAAGTACGTCTCCTTCATGACCGCCTGCGAGGAACGCGGCGGCGAGGAGCATGTTCTGCTGGCGATCCCATCCCGCGAACGCCTGACCCGCGTGCTCTCCTACCTGCTCGACGAGAACGAGTTTCTGTCGCCCCACGGCATTCGGTCCCTGAGCAGGCACCACAAGGACAATCCGTATGTCCTTCGTGTCGATGGCGGCGAGGAGTATCGCGTCGAATACACACCCGGAGAGTCCAACACCGGCCTCTTCGGCGGCAACAGCAACTGGCGCGGCCCGATCTGGATGCCCCTGAACTACCTCATCATCGAAGCCCTCGAACGCTACCACCACTTCTACGGCGATTCGCTGCGAATCCCCACCATGCGAGGCGGCGTACCCGGCGAAACCACGCTGCGAAAAGCCGCCGAAGACCTCCGGCGGCGCACCGCGGGGCTCTTCCTTACGGGCGCTGACGGCCGTCGCCCATGCATGGGTGGCGCTGCGACGACGGACGTGCTCTTCCACGAGTATTTCCACGCAGAAACCGGCCGCGGATTGGGGGCCAGCCATCAGACTGGTTGGACGGCACTCGTCGCGCCGCTCCTGAAGGATCTCGCGCAATCCCGCAATCGCACCGCGCTCCGTCGTCCCGGCTGACTGGTCCAAGACCCGCTTTCCAAGTCCCGAACTTCTCGGCCTGCATGAACGCTGCATTTTGGGTACCCTCTTGCCATGCACCGGATCATCCTCTTCGTATTCGCCGCCTCTCTCCTTGCCGGATGTGCCCACGAGCGCGCCACGGCGCGCCGCCCCGAGTGGTCCGAGGTTCGCACACGCACCGATGTCGCCCGCGTGCTGGACAATCTCCACGACGCGGCCAGCAAGGCCCAGGCGGATCGCTACTTCGGTCTCTTCGCGCCGAGCGCCATCTTCCTTGGCACCGACGCCACCGAGCGATGGACGCTCGAACAGTTTAAGGGATACGCCCTCCCGCTCTTCGCGAAGGGCCGAGGATGGACGTACACGCCTCGCGAACGCAACATCCAGGCATCCAACGACGGCTGGGCCTGGTTCGACGAACTGCTCGAGAACGCCAAGTACGGCACCTGCCGCGGCACCGGCGTGCTCCACCAGCAGCCGAGCGGCGCATGGCTGATCGTGCAGTACGACCTCTCAGTGCCGATCCCCAACGACATGCTCCCCGGCGTCGCCGAGGAGATACGTAAGTTCCAGCAGCAGGAAAAGCAGAAGTAAACCAAAGGTGCCGGACAAGCGTTGTCTGTCAGGCGGTGCGAGACACGGCCAGTTGAGGAATTGAGTCGATGCTGGAAAGCGGCGCAGGTCATTCGGGGCGTTTCCCTCGGTTGGCCTCCGCCGCGTTGTTCCTTGCGCTCCCGCTCTTCGTCTGGTACATCGGGTCGTTCTATTTCCACGGCGACCTCGGCAAGTGGCTCGATGACTACGGCGCGCACGTTCGCGATCCTGTGACGGGCTCGTTCGAGTGGTCCAAACTCCTGAGATACCAGTGGTGGTTCTTCTGGCGGCCGATCCACGTGCAACTCGTCTTTGCACTCCAGACCCTCTGCTGGAACCACGACTGGGTGAACCATCTGTTTTCCGCTCTCATGCACGCCCTCGCCTGCGGTGCGCTCTGGCGATTTCTGAGAGCGTGCGGCGTGCATTCCGTTGTATCCAGCGGCGCGGCCCTGGTCATGCTCGGCTCCGTGCAGGGCTTTGAGGCCATCCACTGGCCCGCAACCGTCTCCACGAGCATCGCGACCACGTTGTTTCTGGTTGCCTCGACGATCGCCATTCGCCACGCACAAGGATTGCGGGGACGCTTGACGATCGCACTCCTTGGCATTCTCGGATTCGTGACGCCATGTCTCTACGAGCAACCAGCGGCCGCGCTCTCCGCCTTGCCGTTGCTCTACCTCGCGATGATGGCGCGGAGTGACGGTGGTTTGATCGAATCCGATTTCGCGAGCGCGTGGGTCCCTCGATTTCGCCGAACGCTGATCGTCTTCCTCCCCTGTGCGATCGGCGTCGCCACCTACCTCGTGCTGTACGTGATCTCCGTCCGTCAACACCCGATGGCGCGGGAAAGCCGTTTCATCTCATTCGCCAACTTCTGGCCGCATGTCAAATACACCCTCTGGGCCATGGGCATCATGCTCGACCCAGTACGCGGACTGGATGAAGTTCGAACCCTTGGCCTTGCGGCCATTCGCGCGTCCTGGCTGAGAGGCATCGTGGTGGGTGTGCTGGCCGCCGGAGCCGGAACACTCTGGGTCGCCGCGTGGGCTCGCGGCGACGATCGCCGAGCTCAAAGAACGAACGGATCACGTTCGCTCGTGATGGCCCCACACCTCGCCTTGGCCGCGTTCGCCTGCATTGCGTTTTTTCTGGCGCTCTTTCCGGTCGCCGCGATCGGCGGCGCCGGACCGACACCTCGGCTCGCCTATTTCCCGCTCGTGTGCGCGATCATCGCGAGCGCGGGGCTGGTAGACTGGCTCCTCTGCCGGGTGGGCGATATCGGATGGCGTCGCAACCTCGCCCACGCCTGCGTCGCCGGCGCATCCGCCGCGCTCGCGCTCGCAGGATGTCTCCACCTCGTGGGAGTCCAGGCGGCGATGCGCGAAGTCTACCGCAGAGATGTCGCGGACATGTCAAACCTCCGTACCGCCCTGCCCTCTCCCGCGCCGGGGACCATCTTCGTTCCAGTCCGAGTCCTGCCACCCTCGGGAGTGCCCAGCTCGGATCGGCTGCGCAACTCGTTCCAGTCCATCTGGTGCTCGCCTTGGGCGGTGAACACGTTCATTAAGCACACCTACGCCCGCGAGGATGTGAACGCGAGTGCGATCTACGTCTCCAACCAATCCAATGCGATCGTGCGGCTCGGCGAGCCGACGCTGATCTCCTGGTCCCACTACATCTGGCATCTCCCGCAGCCCCGGGTTGACAACACGACCTGCCCCCCGTTTCCTACTTCACTCGTCGTTCCACTCACAATCGATACGGATGGCCAGCTCTCCCTCATTTCCGAACTTCGGGCCCGCGCTCCGGACGGTTCCGATGTGCCGGTGACATTCGCGCAAGCCAAACGCGCGGTCGGGAAGTCGATCTCGCACGTCATTGCTCTTCCTATCGATTCCGGTCGCCCCTGGCTCAACGACTGGCGATGGCCGCATCGCGATGGCGCCGAGGTCAAGTTTCTCCGGGTTCCAAGTTGGGGCGCATCCGAGCGCGCCGTGCGGATGCACCCCGCAACCCCCGGGACCACCATCAGCGACGGTGATTCCGATGAAATGATTCTCCGTCTCAAGCCCAGTCCCATCGCGCGATCGTTTGTTTTCTACGCGACGTTCGACGAGCAAACGATTGATTTGAGCGCTCAGGGCGATGGCGTTGATCTGGTCTGGTCCCTTGATGCCGAGCCCGGCGCGGCGTTGCCCTCCTCCGTCCTGCTCTCAACTGCAATTGATCCCAAGCTGACCCGCGATCGCCGCACCTGGCAGACGGCAACCGTCGAAATCCCCCCGCAGGATCGCCCTCGCACGCTTCGGCTCACCGTTGGTGCCGGTAAGGCCAACAATCCGAGCTACGACCGCATCCTCATGACCTGCGGCGAGGACGCCACGCATACCCCCACCAGCGCGACCGCTTCCCCCGCCGGGAAGGCCAACGATTGACCATGCCACAGACATACGTTGTGACCGGAGCATCGCGCGGAATCGGTCTTGAGTTCGTTCGTGTGCTCGCCGCTCGCGGCAACCGCGTCATTGCAGCGGTGCGTGATCCTGCCTCGGCGAAGGATCTTGCTGCGCTGCAAGGTTCGCTCCGCATCGTGCCGCTGGATGTATCCGATCCCGCCTCGATCCGCGGCCTCTCCTCCCGCATCGGCGATGAACCCATCGACGTGCTCATCAACAACGCAGGTGTCGCTTCGCGCGGCTCCAAACACCTCGCGGATATTGATGCCGCCGAAATGGCCGCCGTCTTCATGGTGAACTCCATCGCCCCAATGCTCGTCGTGCGCGCACTCGTCGCCAATCTCCGCAAGGGCGAGCGCAAGGCCATCGTGCAGATCACCAGCCAGCTCGGCTCCATCGCGAACAACACCGGCGGCTCCAGCTACGGATACCGGGCCAGCAAGTCCGCGCTCAATCAACTCAATCGCTCGCTCGCCAATGAGCTGCGCCCCGAAGGTTTCACCTGCGCCGCGATGCACCCCGGCTGGGTGCGCACCGACATGGGTGGCACCGGTGCCGATCTCACGGTTCAGGAGAGCGTCGCCCACATGTTGCGCGTGATCGATGGCCTCACGCCGGATCGATCAGGCGCGTTTCTGAACTACGACGGCGCGCCATTGCCTTGGTAGCGTTCAAGCCCGGTGGGGGGTGGAAGGGTGGGCTGTGTACGTCGCCATTGCGCACTCTCTGCGCGTCCAATAACTCCCGTTTCGCAGTCTGGTTGAAGTACCCCCCCATGCAGGGTCGATAGCCATCAGGACGGCCATGCACGCTGGCTCGTAGCAGCCATGCACCCGTCATACGCCAGAGAGGCACGGATGCGCCATGATGACCGCCCAGGGATATGAAACCATTCGCAACTCCTACGCCGCGATGGCGCCCCACGCGGGCGTGCTCGCCGACCGCTTCTTCGCGCGCCTCTTTTCCGCTCAGCCCGTGCTTCGCGCCCTCCTGCCGCGCGACCACTGGCAGCGTTCGCACGATCTGATCGCTCTGCTCGGCATGGTTGTCAAGAACGGCAATCGCCCCGAGCTCATCCAGAGCGCGCTGATGGACTTCGGCGCCAAGGCCCAGCGCGTCGGCATCATGCCCCAGCAATACGGCCTCGCCCGGCAGGCCCTCCTCGATTCCATGCACGATGTCCTTGGCGCCAGCTGGACCGAAGACGTCGAAGCCGACTGGACCGATCTCCTCAACACCGTCACCTCCGTAGTCGTCCTCGGCGCGGGGCGCTCCCGGGCCCGCGCCGCCTGAGTCATTCCAAGCTTGTTCCCTCCGGGGCGGCCGAGTGGGCCGCCCTTTTTCGTGCGCCCCGTGCGGCATCAGCCCTTCGCAACCTGCTACGCGAGCATCAGTTCCGACCCCTACACTCCCGCCCTCCACGGACGGACCAACGACTCAAGGATCCCTCGAAAATGCTCCGAAGAACCGTCACCTGCGGCGAACTCCGCGATGCCCACATCGGCCAGACCATCACCCTGAATGGTTGGGTCAACTCCTACCGCGACCACGGCAACCTCATCTTCATCGATATCCGCGATCGCTTCGGACTCACGCAGCTCGTCTTCGACCCGGACGATGGTGCCTCCCAGGAAATGATGGACGCGGCCGACAAGCTCCGCAACGAGGATGTTGTCGCATGCAAGGGTGTGGTGCGCAAACGCATCGGCGGCCCGAACCTGAAGCTCGCCACCGGCACGATCGAGATCGTCGTCAAGGAGTTGGAGGTTCTTTCCAAAACGGCCAACCCGCCGTTCCTCCCCGATGACATGGCCAAGCTCCCCAATGAGGAGATCCGGCTCAAGCACCGCTACATCGATCTGCGTCGCCCGAAGATGCAGCACATCCTCGGTCTGCGCCATCGCGTCATGCAGTCCACGCGCCGATACTTTGATGAGAACGGCTTCCTCGAAGTCGAAACGCCGATCCTCTACAAGTCCACGCCTGAGGGCGCACGCGAGTTCCTCGTTCCCAACCGCCACGTTCCCGGTTCCTGGTACGCCCTGCCGCAAAGCCCGCAGCTTTTCAAGCAAATCCTCATGGTCAGCGGCTGCGACCGTTACATGCAGATCTGCCGCTGCTTCCGCGATGAGGATCCCCGCGCCGATCGTCAGGCCGAGTTCAGCCAGATCGACTTGGAAATGTCCTTCGTCCGCCGCGAACACGTCATGGAGATGATGGAGGGCTTCGCCCGCCGTCTCTGGAAGGATGTCCTCGGCATCGAAGTCCCGCGCATGCACGTCATGTCCTATCGCGAGGCGATGGAGACCTACGGCATCGATCGCCCGGACACACGCTACGACCTCAAGACCCTCGACATCTCCGAGCTTGCCGCCACCACCGAGTTCGGAGTCTTCAAGACCGCCCTGGAGAAGGGCAAGGAGCGGCCGAAGTACAACTCCAAGAAGGGCGTTGTGAAGTGCATCCGCGTCCCCGGCGGAGCGGACAAGCTCACCCGCAAGCTCACCGACGGCTACACCGATTTTGTGAAGGGCTTCGGCGCAGGCGGCGTTGCCGTGGTCAAGGTGATCAAGGGCGAGGACAATAATCCCAAGCTCGATACCGGCATCGCCAAGTTCCTCGAGCCCGTGAAGGCTGAGTTCCTCAAAGCCACCGGCGCTCTGGTGGGCGACACCATCCTTTTCGTTGCCGACACCTACTCCATCGCCACCAAGGCGATCGGCGAGCTCCGCCAGAAGGTCGCTCGCGACATGGGCATTGTCCCCCAGCCCGGCGCCGAGGGCGGCCCGTGGAACTTCCTCTGGGTAATCGATTTCCCGATGTTCGAGCGAAACAAGGAAACCGGCAAGTGGGTCGCCATGCACCACCCGTTCACCTCGCCGCGCGATGACCAGATGCAGGCCTTCCTCGATGCCGACACCGAGGATGAGGTCACCATCGAAGCCATCGTCAGCGCGGGCTACGACATGGTGCTCAACGGTTCGGAGATCGCCGGCGGCAGCGTTCGCATCCACAGCCAGGAAGTGCAGTCCAAGGTCTTCAAGCTCCTGGGCATGACTCCCGAGTCCGCCCGCGAGAAGTTCTCGTTCCTGCTCGAAGCCCTCTCCTTCGGCGCGCCGCCGCACGCCGGCGTCGCGTTCGGTCTTGACCGTCTCATTATGCATCTCGTCGGAACCGACAACATCCGCGATGTCATCGCCTTCCCCAAGACCCAGATTGGCCAGGATCTCATGACCGGCGCGCCCGGCTTCGTCACCGAGCCGCAGCTCAAGGATCTCTACGTCAAGAACGTTCTACCCGAACCGGTCGCCAAGCCCAACTGATCTCTCTGATCGCAAGAAAGACACAAAACCATGGCCAAGAAGCGTGCAACCAAGCGGTCGGCGAAGACCCCCGTCAAGAAGTCTGTCAGCAAACCCGCCAAGGCAACTGCCGCCAAACCCGCGAAGTTCCTGCGCGAGCCCGCGCCCAAGCCCGTCACCTGCCGAACCTACCACGTTGACGCATTCACCCGCCGTGCCTTCCACGGCAATCCCGCCGCGGTCGTCGTAGTCACCGGCAAGTGGCCAGCCGACGATGTCATGCACGCCATCGCCTGCGAAACTAACCAGCCCATGACCGCGTTCGTGCTTGTGGGCAAGGGCAAACGCATCGGCCTCCGCTGGTTCAACGCCGTCAAGGAGTTCGACCTTTGCGGCCATGCCACCCTCGCCGCCTCGCACGTCCTCTGGAACCACGAAAAGATCAAGGGCAACGCCATCACGTTCGACACGCTCGGCGGCGATGTCCAAGTGGCCCGTGATCGCGATCTCATCGCGATCCAGCTCCAGGCCCGTCCCGCGGTACGCGTCCGCGCCACCAACGCTCTCTGCGCCGCCCTCGGCCGCGAACCCGCCGAGGTCTACCAGTCCGGCATGACCATGGCCGTCTATGAAAACAAGCGCGATGTTCACTCACTTGAGCCCGACTTTGCCAAGCTCGCTGCGATCGAAACCTCGGGCATCATCGTCACCGCACCCGGCGCGGGCCACGATTTCATCAGTCGCTACTTCGCCCCGCGCCACGGCTTGAACGAAGACCACGCCACCGGTTCCTCGCACACCGTCCTCATTCCCTACTGGTCCAAGCGCTTGGGCAAGCAGCACCTCACCGCGCACCAGGTCTCCCGCCGCGGCGGCGAAATGTGGTGCGAACTCAACGGCGACCGAGTCCTCCTCGCCGGACACGCCATCACCCTCGGCAAGGGATCGCTGACCGTCTGACACACACGGGATGAGCGAGTCCGCGAGCGAATCCCGTGAATATGCGAGGTCCCTGTCCCGTCTCTCAATCCCCGTGCAGGTAAATCGTCTTCCCATTCATCGCATCGCGTTCCCCCATCACGCACGCGAGAATCTCCTCCGCTACCCGCTGCGGGGTCATGCACTTGTTCGCCGGCAGCACCGTCTCCGGAAAAATCGCCCGGAGCATCGAAGTCTCCACCGCGCCCGGCGCGACCGAGAACGCCTTCACTGCAAACGGCTTCCCCTCGATCGCGCAGCTCATCGCCATAGTGTTCAGCGACGCCTTGCTCGCCGCATACGCGAAGAATCCCGGGAACGGGTCGGATGTGCCTAGCGTCGAGACATTCACGATCCGATGCCCGATCGGTGCGAAGTCCCCATTCGCGTGCTGCTTCATGAACACCGGCCACGCCGCCGCGATCGCGCACGCCGGCCCGACCGCGTTGGTCATGTACACCTGCTGAATGGTCGCCGCATCGGTCTTCTCGATCGGCAGCAGTGGCGCAAGGCCGGCATTGTTCACCAGCACATCCAGCCGCCCGAATCGCGCCACGCACCCCGCCACCATTTCCTCGGCCGTTGCCGGGTCCGACACATCAAGCGGAATGCACAGCGACTCTGCGCCATCCGGCAGCATGTCCGCCGTCTCTTCCAGCGCGGACTCTCTCCGCCCCACAAGCACCACCTGAAGCCCCGAGCGAGCCAGCGTCAGCGCCGTCGCCCGCCCGATTCCCGACCCCGCGCCCGTCACAATCGCCACCGGTTGAATATTCGCTGACATGCCCTGAGCGTACCCGCGTCTGGGCATTCAAGCACGCCATCACGCGTCGGCAAACCCACCCCGTTACACTTCCGCCATGGGCCAGAAGCTCGCCGTCCTCGTTGCTCTCCTCCTCGTCCTGAGCTTGCCATTTCTCGTGCGCGGCATGGCCGGACAATCCGCCCCCGCCGCGGCCGCCAAGGGCAGAAACGTTCCCAAGCTCGTCATCGTCACCCCCCACGTCGAGCAAATCCGCTCCGAGTTCGGCGCGGCCTTTTCCCGCTGGTACGAACGCACGCAAGGTTCCCCCGTCGCCGTCGACTGGCGCGCCCCCGGCGGCACTTCCGATATCATGAAGCAGCTCGAGTCCACGCTCGAGGCCGCTGCGAAGAACGGTCAGATCGACGACAAGGGTGTCGCCCAGGCTGGCTCCGCTGGCTTCGATCTCTTCTTCGGCGGCGGTTCCTTCGAGCACGGCAAGCTCAAGGAAGAGAAAAAGGTCCGCGTCTCTGCTGAAAAAACTGTCACTTACCGACTCGGTCAACCCGCCAACTTCGACAAGGCAACTCTGGTCGGCTGGTACGGAGAGAAGAACAAGATCGGCGAGCAGAACCTCTACGACCCGGAGCAATACTGGATCGGCACCGCGCTCTCCGGCTTCGGCATCGTCTACAACCGCGATGTGCTCGCGCGGCTTGGCCTGCCCGAACCCAGGTCGTTTACCGACCTCTGCGACTACCGAATGTTCAACATGGTTGCCCTCGCCGACGGTCGCCAGTCCGGGAGCGTCACCACCACCTACGACTCCATCATGAACAAGGAGGGCTGGGACAAGGGTTGGCGCACGCTCCGCGAGATGAGCGCCAACGCTCGCTACTTCGCCAGTTCCAGCACCAAGCCGCCGATTGACGTGAGCCAGGGCGAAGCCGCCGCCGGGATGGCCATCGATTTCTACGGCCGAAGCCAGGCCCAGATGCTCATGAAGCCCGGCATGGACCCGAAGTCCGTGCGCGTCGGTTACGTCGATCCCGAGGGCGCGGTCTACATCGATGCCGACCCCTGCTCGATCCTCAACGGCACATCCAACTTCGATCTCTCCAAGAAGTTCATTGAGTTCTGTCTGACCGAAGAGGCGCAGGCACTCTGGCAGTTTCACAGCATTCGTTCGGTGAAGGGCGATGCGGCGTATCCGAGAACACCCGACGGCCGCCTCTTCGGCCCCGAGGAATACGAACTCCGCCGCATGCCCGTCCGCCCCGTCATGTACGAGAAGTACGCGGCCCTCATGGTCGACCAGACGAACCCCTTCAAGATCGCCAGCGATGTCCCGCTACGGGGCTGGCGCTCCGCCATCGCACCCATGATGGCCGCGTTCGGCATCGACACTGTCTCCGAACTCCGCGATGCTTGGCAAGCCCTCAACGCTGCGCGTGCCGCGAGCGCCTCCGGTGAGTTTCCGAGTGCAACGCTCGCCGAGATGGAACGCCTTTTCTACGCCATGCCCATGCACACAATGAAAGACGGCACGCAACTCGAGTTCACCGAGAAGAACTACAAAGCCATCAAGACCGACGCCAACTGGGCCAAAGACCTCGACCACGGCAAACGCTCCCTCATCGCCTACACCCAGTTCTTCCGCGACAGCTACCGCCGCGTCTCCGTTCTCGCCGGCGAGAAGTCCGGAGCCGGCCAGTGAGCAACCCGCAACCTAATCGCCCCGTGCTCGCTCGTCCAACGCTCACCAAGATCGTCGCCACCATCGGCCCCGCCAGCGACGCGCCCGAGATGGTGGCCAAACTCATTCAGGCCGGCGTTGCTGTCTTCCGCCTCAACTTCTCGCACGGCACGCTCGCGGACCACGAGCGCCGCGTGAACACCATCCGCCGCGTCGCCTCTGAACTCGGACAGCCGACCGCGATCCTCGGCGATCTGCAAGGCCCGAAGATTCGAGTCGGCACGATCCCCGAGCCAGTCATGCTCGATGTTGGCCGCGAAGTCCTTTTCACCTGCGGCGGCCAACCCACCGCCAGCACCGATCCCAACTGCATCATCCTCCCCAGTGACTACCCACACCTCGCCACCGAGGTGCAGCCTGGCCATCGCGTCCTCATCAACGATGGCGCGGTCCGCCTGCTCGCGATCAATCGCGAGAAGAGCGATCCTCTCACGGTCCTGCGCTGCCGCGTCACAGTGGGGGGCATCGTCAGCAGCCGCAAGGGCATCAACCTTCCTGATTCCAGCGTGCAAACCAGCGCGATCACCGAGCAGGACTGGCGCCACGTCGAGTGGGCCGTCTCCCACGGCCTGGACTTCCTCGCCCTCAGTTTCGTCCGCAAGCCCGAAGAGGTCATCGAGCTCCGCCAGGCCCTCATGGGGATGTGCCCCATCGATCACGCGCAGGATGCCACCGGCGTCGGCTCGATGATCCCCGTCATCGCCAAGATCGAAAAGCCCCAAGCCCTCGACTGCATCGACGCGATCGTCGAAGCTGCCGACGGCATCATGGTCGCCCGCGGCGATCTCGGCGTGGAAATGGACCTCGCCGAAGTTCCCCTCGTGCAGAAACGCCTGATCGCCAAGTGCGATGAGTGGGGCAAGCCCTGCATCGTGGCCACGCAAATGCTCGAGACCATGATCGAAAACTCTTCGCCCACCCGCGCCGAAGTGAGCGATGTCGCCAACGCGGTGCTCGACGGAGCCGACGCCGTCATGCTCAGCGCGGAAACCGCTAGTGGCAAGTATCCCGCGCTCGCCGTCGAGACCATGCGCCGCGTCGCCGCCGCCGCCGAGCGAACGCTCGTCGAGAGCATCACGCTCCCCAGCCCCTCCGCGCGGCTGATCAAAAGCCGCTACCGCACCGCCGCGCTCGCCCACGGCGCATGGCACGTCGCCCACGATATCGGCGCGAAACTCATCGCCTGCTGGTCCCAGGAAGGCGGCACCGCGCGATATCTCTCGCAAACCGGCCCGCGCATTCCCATCGTCGCCTACTCGAACGACGCCAGATACGTCCGCCGTATGGCCCTCCTCCGCGGCGTCACCGCCCGACACATGCCCGTCCCCGCCACCGGCACGCTCTCGGAATGGAACGAACTCGTCGAACAGGATCTCCTCACCCTCGGCTGGATCCAACCCGGCGACCCGATCGTCCTTGTTGCCGGCAAACCCCTCGGCGTGAAGGGCGCGACTTCCACGCTCGCAATTCACTACACCGGCAATCGCACCACAGGCTACATGAAAGTTTGACCCGACACACACGATCGGGATGAGCAAGTCTTCGAGCGAATCCCGTGGATAAAAGTACTCCGCTATGTCCTTGACTTCACCCACCCACACCCACGCCGTCATCCTCTCCACCGGAGACGAACTGATGACCGGCCAACTCCAGGACTCCAACTCGCGTTGGCTCTCCGAGCAACTGGTCAACGCCGGAATCCTCGTCGCCGCGCACGCCGCCGTCGGCGATGATCTCCCCGACCTCATCGCCGCGATTGAGCATTCCGCCGCTCGCGCACCGCTCATCATCATGTCCGGCGGCCTCGGACCCACAGATGGCGACCTCACCCGCGAGGCCATCTGTCGCGCGACCGGCGATCAGATCATTCTCGATCCCGCCTCTCGCGCCGACCTCTCCGACAAACTCACCCGCCGCGGCCGTGAACTCACGCCGCGCCAGGAGCGCCAGGCCTTCCGCCCCAGCCGCGCCGCGGCCATCCCCAACCCCTTCGGCACCGCCCCCGGCCTGCACGCAACGATCACATCCGAGGGCGATTGGAAAACCACCGACATCCTCTGCCTCCCCGGCCCGCCCGGCGAACTCCAACCGATGTTCACGCGCGCCATCCTTCCGCTCCTCCGTCCGCCCGCTGATCGTCTCGTCCTCACTCGCCTCCTGCACGTCATCGCGATTCCCGAAGCCGATTGCGTGCAGCGACTCGGCGAACTCACCAAACGCGATCGTGTTCCCCTCGTCGGCATCACCGCCAGCGGTGGCGTCCTCACCATCCGCATTCGCTACGAAGCCCACGAGCCCAATACCGCTTCCGGTCGTGCGGCCGCCACCGCCCGAATCAGCACCGTCGAATCCGACATCCGCAGCATCCTCGGCGATCACGTCCTTCCCCACATCGGTACAGGTGACGAGTCCGGCACCGAGCATCTCGCCGCCCACACGATCAACGCACTCCGCGCAGCGCCGGACGCACTACGCACACTCGCCGTCGTCGAAAGCTGCACCGGCGGCATGCTCGGCGAGATGCTCACCGCTATTCCCGGCTCCTCAAGTGTCTTCCTCGGCGGCTACATCACCTACTCCAACGCGCTCAAGCAGCGACTCGGCGTTCGCGCCGAAACGCTCGCCCGTGTCGGAGCCGTCAGTGCAGAGACCGCCAAAGAGATGGCAACTGCCGGACTGCGAGAATCCGCCGCCGGCTACGCGATCTCAATCACCGGCATCGCCGGCCCCGATGGCGGCAGCGAGACGAAACCCGTCGGAACCGTCCACATCGCGTTCGCATCTAAGCAGAGTTCCGGCGAACCCACCACCCATTCTCGCCACTTCCTTTTCACCGGCGACCGCGAGGACATCCGCCGCCGCGCCTGCGTCAGCGCGCTCGCCATGCTCCACTTCAACCTTTGCGGCCATCCGCCCACCACGCCTCGATTGCTTTGGGAACTTGCTTGACGGCTTTTTCTTGAGGCCGTTTCTCGCCATAAATTGCCATTTGCCGCCGACCTGAAAGCCGGTGTACACTCCTCTCATACCGCGGGCGTAGTTCAGCGGTAGAACGTCAGCTTCCCAAGCTGAATGTCGGGAGTTCGATCCTCCTCGCCCGCTTTGTCTGCCGCCGATGTCACAGGATGACACCGGCGGCTTTTCGTTGACAAACTCCGCAGATTCCGCGAGTTCGCGCGAGGCGATCGGGAGCCGCGAGATCGGGGCCAACAGCCCGACGATGACAGGGAATGACCTGGGTGGACGCTCGCTTGTGCAAGCGCGTGTGCAAGCGCAGGTGCAAGCGGTTGTGCAAGGTGTGGCGGGGATGAGGCTGCCGATCGGCGGTCGATTGGTCTGTTTAGAATCATCGGATGTCGTGTGGATCGAGTTAGCCC
>JBGANP010000073.1:0-20050 GCA_044222255.1 Phycisphaerales bacterium | reverse complement strand
CTGAACAATCGCCCGCCCGCTGGAGCGGTCTGTTTTCCCTGAACTCGGACGGGTTCCCGCCGCGCTGCCTGCGACAACGGCTCCAAAGGCAGGTGGTGTACTGCTTGAGTGGGGACGAACCGTTCCGCCGCGCCAACCTGCCCTGCGTGCGGGCGCGACATCGCCTTCCTCTTCAACTTCTACAAAGCCGAGAAAAGGCCGCGAGAGCAGATCGTGCCCAATCCGGGGTATGACCGTCCCTCGCTGTGGGTGGCCGCGCACGATTCCCACGGCGACGCCAGCTCCAACACCCTCCCGCATCTATGACCGTATCGCTTTGTGCGCGGAACGTAGCGGGTGATGCGAGGGGCGCGGGCGAGCGGCTGAGGATTAAGGAATCGAGTGGGGGAGGGGGTGTCGGTAGACCGCTCTCAGTTTTTGAAGAACAACGCGAATCCCATGGCGATCCACCTCCGCATCCAGAGACTCGAACGCGACCGGCACGGAACCGACGACGGCGGCCGTCGTTGCCGCGTCTGCGGGGAAGTAGCGCGACTGGGGTCCGTCGCCCGGTTCGCCGACTACCCCGACTGGGGCGATCGTGGGGTGATCCAGGGGCAATAGGTGCCGCACGCTGCGGTAGTGAACTAATCCGGCAGGTGGGTGCGTGGGGATCGACCCCGAGCGTTTGTAGGAGCAGCCAGTGGGCATCAACCATCGCATCGCCAAGCTCGAATCCCATCACGGCATCGGCGCTGACGTAGACGGAGCGTGCGGGCACTGTCGTGGGCGCGAGCGGGAACTCGGAAAGGTGGTCGTTGTTCACGAGCGGCCGAACTACCAGCCCATCGGTCGATGGGACACCCTGCGTCCCCAACCGGGGCCGACGCCTTGCCCGCGCTGCGGGCGGGATCTGAACACGACGATCGTGGTGCGGCGGGTGGACCAGCCTCGCCGCAACCGACCGGATATGTGACTCAGACCACGTGCTTTCGGTTGGCGTTTCTAAGCGATCGCGTCGGCATTCATGCTCCATTCGATGGCACCCTCCACGGTCCCCGAACCCCCAACAAAGGGGGTCATGTGATCATTCATGTGAAGGCTATCCGTTCCTGTGGGCGTTGCCTCGGCCAACCGTCGAAGGTATATGACGGCTTAGTGCTAGAATGCGAAACCAACGGCCGCGCATACAAGGCAACTAGGAGTAAACTCCGAATCTGCTCGGGAATGCGAATCTAGGGTACCTGCAAAGGCACAGATGAAGTCTGAAACCATTCTAACGACATTCTTCTTGGTCTTTGTGATCGCGCTGATCATCCTGCTACGGCGATATGCGTTCGGAGTGCTCACGATCGCGGAAGATCTCAGCATGGAGATCTCACTGTGGTCGTTCGGCGTGGTCGTCACAAACACCAGCCAGAGCATCGTTCAGCTGGTTGCAGAAAAGCCTAATGCCGCACAACGGCGAGTGCACTCCTCGATCCCGGGCTACATGCAGCCGATGTGCAGGCGTGTCGATCCGCTCATTCTACAGCTTCTCCTCATGGGACTGTCGCTCTTGTGCTGGATTTATTGCATCGTTGTGGTTGGGCTGGCGATGAAAGTCATCGAGCTGAACCGCGACCTATTGATCTCGTCCACCTACCTGATCAGTGGCTCATCGATCGGATTTGCGTACATCTCCCTCGAAACCAAGGAGTGATCGTGACAGACCTGATGCCGCTGGCCTATTGCTTCATGGTGCTTGGTGGCATTGGGTTGGTCCTCGCCATGCCCAGACTTTTTTGGAACAAGGGAGATCGCGACCTGCACGCGATGATTGAACGGATGTCAACGGTTGAATCCGAGGAATGGAACCGATTCCGTGCGGCGAATCCCCATCAACGCCCTGTCATCGTGCGTCAGGATCTCTCCCAGGCCGATTACGCGAAGATGGACTTGGCCAACTGTGTGATCACAGACACATCCCTCCGAGGCGCAAACCTCAAGTCCGTATCGTTCGCAGGAAGTCGACTCTGGCATGTCAATCTGGCCGACGCAGATCTGACCGGCGCTCTGTTCGACGATGCAGATATCATCGATTGCGTGATGACGAACGCTACCATCGAACCGGCCCAGCTCGCTAAGGCCCGCGTTTTCCAAGATACGGCTCAGGTGCGGCCGGAAGACATACTCCCCGATCCAAATGTGCGAGTCATCGGGATTCCCGAGCTAACTCGCGACGTGCTGGCAGGGAAAATCCAGTGCGATCAACTGCCAACCTGGCGGTTTGATGAGCTAATAACCCTTTTCTTGCTCGGCGAAAACCGCAATCCGAACCGTATCGGTGGCGAGGGGGGGCAGAATGCGCTTGGTGCAATTATTGCAAAGGGTTTTGACGGAAAGCAATGGCTCGTTGAGTATCGAAACTTGGGGCACGGCTGTCTGTTGAATCTGACGGCCTTGCGAGCAGCAAAGCGCCGATTGGTGTCGCTCCAGAAGGACGGAATCGATGTCTCCGGCGTCATGCTCCTGAGTCCATCTGGTTTCTCCGATGAGACGCGCGAGGAGGCCGATAGCGAGGATCATGTGGAACTGATCACCTCGGAACGCTTTTTCGAGGGCCTGCGAAAGGGACACGAGGGCAACATGTACTCGCGGTTGTGACCGCCACGCTTTCTACCGCGAACGTAGCGATCAGCACGTTTTATGGGCACCCAGCGAACCACGCCTCAAGGAAGTCGAAAATGTCCTGCACGCCGACGCCGCCGACACCGTTGAAGTCCGCGAGGGGTGCGGCCGCGAACCAGGCGGTGAGGAAGTCGAAGATGTCCTGGACGGTGACGGTGCCGGAGCAGTTGATATCCGGCGCGCAGACATTTAGCAACGTGTTGCTGCTCGTCGTCGATCCGCACGTGTTGGTGGCAATGCACCAGAAACTGACGTTGTGTTCCTGGAGTTTGATGTTGGACAGATTGAGCGTGGGAGTGGATGCGCCAGAGACGAGAGTGCCTGATGGCAGAGTTCCGTTGGCCAGACCCGAGCCGGTGAACCCGGTGCCGCGAAACCATTGATACGTGATCGCGGTCGGGTTGGCGGAAGCGGACGCAGTGATCGTGATCTGACCGCCGCGACAGGTGCGGATGTTTTCACCCGACGGACTGCTGAAGCCGGGCGGCCAGGATTGTGGCAATCTGTATTGCAGTATGCCTCCGTCGCCCGCGCCGAGCAACGCGGTGGCACCGCTGGGGCCGAAGGCAAGCCCGTTTGTGGGTTGGTAGAAGTAGTCTTTCAGCACCCGCCGGAACACGCCTTCGCCGCCAGGGCCATTCAGGTCGAGCACTGTCATCGACTTGTCCAAGCCGGTCATACCGATGAGGAGTTTACCTGCGGCGATACAGCATACGCGAGGTTTCAAAATACCCGGAAAAGCCTGACCGTATTGAGGCCGGGATGCATAGTTCACGATTGGATTCGCAAGACTGGCGACATTGATGGACTCTGTGAGGATCGCCGTATTCACCCCGCTCCAGCAGACGTAGAGAAACGTCGGGCCTTTGGTCATGGCAAGCGTTCCTGCATTGGGCGCGGGAAATCTCACGGATGCGATCTGCGGATTGGCACCGTTGGTAGCGTCGATGAGCCAGAGGCCCAGAGTGCTTGATCCGAGCGCGAGGGCTTTGGTTGCGCCACTGTCCCAGGATGCGATGGAGTTGAAGCTCGCGCTCGAGCCGCCGTAGTTCGTGGTGCTTAGGAGCGTTGGCGCGGCCGGAATCGTCAGGTCGGACACCCAGAGTGTCGGCGACGAACTCCCGCCCAAGATGTAGAGTCGCGCGTTGG
The DNA here is from genome assembly GCA_044222255.1 of Phycisphaerales bacterium. Classification (GTDB taxonomy): domain Bacteria; phylum Planctomycetota; class Phycisphaerae; order Phycisphaerales; family UBA1924; genus UBA4658. Next base: position 16,252 of record JBGANP010000073.1, on the reverse strand, counting down.
AGACCGACATCAGCCGCGGCGATGGGAGTATGAGCGATGCACGAAGCGTCGGCGCCGCTGGAGCTGTGAAATCAAAGATCTGCACGATGTGACTGAACTCACTTCGCACGAGGGCGAGCGCGGTCGCGCCGTTGTTCACGCGGGTGACTTCAAGCCCGGAGGCGTAGTTGGCGAGTGCGACCGATCCGAGGGCCTGTTGCCCGTCCGGCGCGGAGAGATCAAGCGTTCGCAAAAGAGATGAGGTATTGTCAGCGACCACCGTAACCCCCGCGGATTGCTGAACATTCTCAGCGCTGATCGGAAGGGGGGTTGCGGCGAGAGCGCGTGCCAGCGGAGTGGCTGAGCCGGAGAAGGTCACTGTCCGAAGGCCGTAGCGACCGACCGCGAGATAGTCTGCCGTGGCACCCGCGGTGATTTGCTCACCGGTGGTCGGCGAATCCGTGAATGTCGCGAGCAGCGTGAGCGCAGCCGGATTCGTCGTGTCCCACGAGTCTGTGAAGGAACCTCGGCAGACGCGAAGTTGATTTCCGTTCGCAGACATGCACTGCGCCCGCGAACCCAAAACCACATGCGGGTGCCATACCACGGACGCGGGATTGGAAACATCCGCGACCCGGAGGCGATCCTCAGCAAGACCACCCGCGGCCGGACCTTCATAACTGAGGAACAGGCGATTGCCGATGGCGTGCAGGGCGGTGACGTTGGGCTGGTTGGTGGCGAACTGCGCACTGAGGCCTACACGAACCGGCACTGCGGCATTTGAGACATCCCACCCCTCGAGCGCGTATGCGGTTCCGCCGACCTGATGGGTTGCGAGCCAGAGGACGTCGCCGATCTTGGCGATGTGGTCGATGATGAAGCCCTGCAAGAACACGTCAAACTCATTGACCAACGAGAGTCTGTTGGTGCTCGTACGGTCGTAGATTCGCACGCTGCTGGAACTTGACTGAAACCCCTCGAATGAACGAGCGGCGTAGACGCGGTCGCCCTCGGCATGGATGTCCACCAGATCGAGCCCCGTCGGCAACGACACGTCTGAGAGCAGCAACTGCGGTGATGTGGTCACGGTGACGCACGAGATCAATCCCGTCGAGTGCAGTAGAAAGGCGCGGCTGCTTCCGGACGACATGGAAATCTTGGACGCGGAGTTCCACATCAAAGTTCGCCGCGGCGGCGAAAAAGGCGCGGGAGCAAGCGCGTTGCTCAAGTTGAACATCTCGAGGTTCGTGCCGCGCGCGACGAGCAAGCCAGTCGTGCCCACGCGGGCAACGGCGGTTGTGGGGCCGCCGATGCTTGCGGTCAAGTTGAGGTCGCACTGCGGGGCCGCGCAAGGGTTGGGCATGCAGGTGCTGCCGGGTGTCCATGTGCCCGTGCAAAAGGCGCGAGCAATGGTGACTCGCACACCCGTTTCGGCAGCAGGGTCCGGGGCAGATATTGGTGGAACACGAGCCGAACCGCAGCCAGGTGCCGCCGGAGGTTGTGCAGGCACTGAGAGAGTTAATGGAGCAGTTGCCATTCGCGCAGCACGAGCCGCTGCACGGATTCGGAGCGCAGGATGTGCCGCCGAGGAACGTGCCAGAGCAGTTCGCGGCGCTGATGATCGAGCAGGTGGTTCCGATGCAGCACGTGCCGGTGGGTGAGCACGGATTGCCGGAGCAGTTCGTGCCAGGGCCTTGCCAGTCCGCCTAGGACACCATCGCAGGCGGCGAGGGTGCGAAGGGTGCATCCCGTGCCCACGCAGCACGCGCCGGTTTGGGCGCGGGCTTGTGGAGCGAGCATCGCCAGGAGCGATAGAAGAGCGGCGCAGATCGCCTTCGTAAAGTGGATTGATTGATTGTGTGTACACGGCAGCATCGGGTGTCTCCAGGAACGCGTGCCCGTGACAACGGGTGCGCGGCGAGTGAGCCAACGACAGCGGAGGCCCATTCCCGAAGGCGCCGGATTGATTGCGGGTACGCAGTGTGAGTTTGAATATTGTGCGAGCGGCGTCGGCCAGAGCGGGCCTCCGACGCGGATTTACGGCATCGGACCCGCGCAACATCCCGATCGCTGACCTCAACCTTCCCACGTACCTCCAAACCGTGCTTCGCAACGGGGGGCCGTCTACCGCCCGCGACTTGGCCGCGCTCACGGAGGATGACCTGTGCACGGTTCCCGGCGTGGCGGGCATGAGCATCCGCAAGATCAAGATGGCGCTCCTTGAACACGGACTATCCCTCCGTCCGCCGGGCGGCGGCGGCTACCGTGGAGCGTCCAAGCCCGCCAATTAGAAGGAAACTGCTCTTGTCCCGACCCACAAACATCGCCAAACTGTCCGTCGCCGACCTCCAGCGTGAAATCCAACGTCGTCAGCGCGGCGGCCAGTCACTGCTCCGCGAGCGCGCGAAGCTGGTCGCAAAGCTCGAAGCCCTGGACGCCCAGATCGCGGGGCTTGGCATCGCCGGGGCGGGGCACGGCGTCGGGATAGTCGGTGGCGGCAAGCGCCACAAGAACGAAACCAGTCTCGTCGAGGCCCTGGCGGCGGCGCTGAAGGGCAAGACGATGGGCGTGTCCGAAGCGGCCGAGGCGGTGCAGAAGGCGGGATATAAGACGACATCTGCCAACTTCCGCACCATGGTGAACATCGCCATGATCAACAGCGGGAAGTTCAAGCGGGTCGAGCGCGGGCAGTACACGGCGAAGTGATTCCTGGTTGCCCGTTGTAATTGAAAGCCACGCTTTTCGGTAAAGGCGTAGCGGTCAGCGACGGAGGACAGTCAATCGCGGCCTTTGAACGGACGCATACGCTTACGCATAGTTTGGTGACTCTAGCGACCTCGCCGGAGGGTTCGGCATGGTGGTTTCGCTGGTGGTCTTCCGACGCTTGGCCAATCCCCCAGATGGTGGATGAGATCGCGATTCGAAGAATCCTACCGCGCCACCGACAGAGAACCCCATGCGCAAATCCCGCGGAATATTCCCGGCCGCACCCATGTGCGAAACCCTTGAACCGCGTGTCCTCCTCAGTTGGTCCTTCGATCCGACGCCCGGAACCATCGCGGAGGCAGGCTCGCGCACGCTCACGCAGTCCATCTCCGTGGATTTCAATGGCGATGGCACCCCCGACATCGCCGCCGCCGCTGGCCGCGATCTCCTAATCCTCATCGGCCGCGCCAACGGCACGTTTGCCCCGGCCGTCGTCGCCCTCCACCTAAACGCCAACGTCGGCCTCCTCGCGGCCCACGACTTCAACGGCGACGGACGCATCGACCTCATTTCCGCCCAGAACAGCAGTGCCCCCAGCGGCCGAGCCTGGGTCCGCACCATCCTCAATACCACCGTCGGCTTTCATCTCGACCACGTCACGAGAGTCGCAGGCCGCGCCCTCGGCGTCGTCGTCGGCCGACTCGACACCGATGCATTTCCCGATGCACTCATCCTCGCTGAGCATGCTTCTTCAATCTTCTCCTCACCCCAGCGATCCCTTGTCTGGCTCGAGCGCAACAGTTCCTCCCTCGCCATCGGCGGCCCCCCCTTCCCCAGTCCGGGTCATCTGGGCGTACCCGCTCTCATTGACCTCGACCACAACGGCGCCGACGAAGTCCTCGTTCCTTCGGCCATCCGCTCCTCATCTTCCACCCCCTTCGAAATCGTCTTCGACGGCAAGATTGCGCTCTTGTCCGTCGCCTCGGGCGCATGGGTCGAGGCCGCCTCCATCTCGCTTACCGGCCTCATCGACTCCGTCTCAATCGTTGATACCAACGGTGACACCATCCCCGAGGCAGTCTTCGCCCTGCGCGGCCTGCAAGTCCCCAGTCTCAACTCCGCCGCCAGCCGGGCCTACCTGGCCACTCTCACTCCCGGCTCCATCGCCGCGCCCACGCTCATAATGAACCGCAGTCCGGACCACTGGTTTGATGCGTACCAATCGCTGGACCACCGCATCATCGGCGCCGCCGATGTCAATGGCGACGGGCGTACTGATCTCCTCGTCTCCACGTACATGGGTTCTAGCCAAGCGTCCGCCGGGACCAGCTCCACCTGGAGATACGATCTCCTCTCCACGCTCGTGCAGCGTCCCGACGGCGGGTTCGACGAGATTACCATCCGTTCCACCTCCACCTCTGTTTTCGCCACCCACAACGAAGCTCGCTACATTGCCCAGCGCGCGGGCCTCGTTCCTTACGCTCTTATCCCCGCCTACAACGGCCGCGGTCCCGCCGTCGTCGGAATCACGCGGCCGCGACTGCTCCCTTCATTCTCCCCCGAGGTCAACTCCCTCGAGCTCCTGACCACGACCTCGCAGTGGAAGGCTCCCTCAGTCGCCTGGATGTCCTTCCGCCGTCTTTCCCTTCCGCATACTGAGTTCCCCACCGCCCATGTCGGTGAGCACTGGCGTTTGCGCATTTACGCGACCCAACCTGAAGCCTCCCGGAGCGCGCCCGTCGCAAGTGCCACGCTCTACCGCGACTCCGATGGTGACGGAGTCTGGACGAACAACGATGAGGTCATTGCCTTCGGGTTCGCGCTCGGCCCCGTTGACATCCCCCCTTTCACTTATCCCACGAACGCGGGCACGGCCGCGTGGGGCCTGGACTTCACGGTCCCTCCCACTTGGCTCGTCGCAAGTGTCACCACGCCGCAGACCTTCTTCGTTCGGGTCACCGACGCCACCGGCCAATCAAACAACCCCAACTTCGTCCGCCCCATTCTTTACGTGAACCCCTGATTCGCCTCAATCGCGTCATCACCGGGAACAGCCCAGGAACCGTTTCTTTTGTCCTCGTGGCCGTTGGGTTGCGCTGGCAGGTTCGGCTACGTTCTTGTGCGTGAACGTAGCGGTCAGGGTTCGGAGGGATCTTGGCGAAGCCGAGTATGAACACCACCCAATGCGGACCTTGATCGCGCGCAGCCTCTTTGGGCCAACCACCTCGCGCCCATCGATTTGCGACGGCGTGCGGGCGGAGTGACTTCAGTGACCGTTCCGTCTGCTTGGAGGATCAGGACTCCAATGCCACTGGAACTTGCTATTGCCAAAGTCCGGACAGACGCGGCATAGACCGCAACCCAAGCTTCGTGGCACATGGCGCTGTTCCGCAACGCTTGCTCGATCGCCTTCGAGTTCAATCTAAGCTTCAGTTCGACCGTGACAACTTTAACAGGATCAAGTCGCTTCCAGGTGACAGAGACTAGATCGATGTCGCCCTCTTGACCGCTACCAATTGTGAGGCGAACACGTTGGCCACAAGTCCAAATCCAAAACCTGCGGCGTCCCGGTTTACGTCGGGGGACCTCGGCATACACCGTTGCCCCATTTCGGCCGAGCCATCGAGCTACGTACGGCGAAAGCTCGCGCTCAAACTGGAATGGGGGGGGCGATGGCATGCCGCGGTACAGGCGATAAATCTGTGTTAGTCCCGCAAACGGGCCAAGACCCCGAGTGGCGGCTCATCATCTGCATGGCCCGGTACGGCGGCGTCCGCGTCCCCAGCGAGATCATGCCGCTGACCTGGCAGGACATCGACTTCGAGAAGGGCCGCATTCACGTCACCTCTTGCAAGACCGAGGGGTACGAGGGCAAGGATCGAAGAGTGCTCCCGATGTTCACCGAGTTGCGCAAGGCACTCATGGATGTGTACGACATCGCGGAGGAGGGCGCGACGCTGGTCTTCACCAAGCACCGGCTGCGCAGTGGGAACCTGCGGACGCAGATGCACCGGCTGATCAAGCGGGCGGCGATGTTGCCGTGGCCGAAGCCGTTCCACAATCTGAGATCGTCCCGGCAGACGGAGCTGACTTCCGAACACCCAATGCACGTCGTATGCGCGTGGCTGGGCAACAGCACAGCGGTGGCGATGACGCACTATTTGCAGGTGCGAGAGTCCGACTACGCGCGAGCCATTGGAGGAACGGAGGGGACGCTCGCCCCGACGTTGGCGGCAGGCGCGAGAGGCGACCAAGCGGGGGGCGATCGGGCGGTCGGGGCAACCGGCGGCACCGTGGGCAACGTCGGCCAAGCGAGCGCGGGCCGAGCCAGCGCGGCGTAGGAGTGGGGGATCGCAATCAAAAACGATCGCGCGACGCCGACCAAACATTGGCGTCGTTGTCCAAGCGTCGGCGGCGCGAAATCCGACGCTTCGATGGCACGGCGCGGCGCAAAAAGCGGCGCAGCAAGCAGCCGCGTGGATGCGCACCGGGTCGCAAACCTCGTCGTAACCCTCTGCCGTTTGCGACGTTGTGCCAAAAAGAACAACGCCCTGCACTCTGGTGCAAGGCGTCGGAATGACCCCATGGGGATTCGAACCCCAGTTTCTAGGATGAGAACCTAGCGTCCTAGACCAGGCTAGACGATGGGGCCGCTAGCAGGGGTGAATGTAGGCGGGAGGGCCGGAGGGTTCCAATTTCAGGCCATGTGCCCGGCGTATCTGCCGTGCGAACGCGCTGAAAAACCGTGTGTACGGGCGATGTGGGGCGTGGGCGCACCCGGCTGATTCTGGGTCTGTGATGAGCCAGTGCCACCCAACAACACGCTCTCGTTCATCAGATTCACGCGGTCGCGAGCGAGCGGCGCAGTTGCGAGAGCGCGTAGACGGCGGCCTCCTCCTGCGAGTTGCTCACGGTGGAACCGGCGACGGACTCGGCCCCGGCCTCACGCCATTCGGCGCGGTAGCAGTCGAACTGCTCACTGTGGGAGATCGTGAGGTCAAAGCCCGCGCCGGCGAACTCCTGATGCACCCGATGCACGGTCGGGAACGTGCGACCGGCGGCGTCATAGGAACATCCGCTGGAATCGAGCCCGGACCAACCGGTGGCGAGGAGTTCATCGAGTGCGATGCCGATGCTCATTGGAGTTCTCGTGCGAGTTCGGGAGGGGACCGTGTGTGAGCCGCGTGTCAGAGGATCTCGATGATCTCAAACTTCTTGATGCCACGCGGGCCGCGGACGGAGATGATGTCGCCGACGCGGGATTTTTCCAGGGCCGCGCCGAATGGGGAGTTCAGGGTGGCTTCGACGACATCAGCCGGCGTGGTGCCGGTGGATTCGCCAACCAGCCGGAACGTCTCGATCTCGATCTCGCCGACTTCCTGAATGCGCACGGTCGCGCCGACGAAGATCACGCCGGAGTTCTTGTGCGAGTCGTCGATCACCTGCACATGGTTGAGCTTGTCCGTCAGGCGGCGGATCTCCGCCTCCTGCAATCCCTGCTCCTCGCGGGCGGAGTGATACTCGGCGTTCTCCTTGAGATCGCCCATCTCGCGGGCCTCGGCGATGCGCTGCGAGATCTTCGGGCGATTCACCAGCAGCAAGTCGAGTTTGGCCTTCAGCGCGGCCTTTTCATCGGCGGTCACAAGTTCCATCGGTAGGGCTCCGTCGCGCGTCGTAGGACGCGAACTGTTTCTCGTGCAAGCAAGCGTGACCCCCGCGGGCGTTGTATCGGCCCGCGCGGCCTGGGTTCCCTCGGTTGAGGGTGTGGACCCTAGTTTAGGCCGCTTCGGGGTGTTTTCCGAGCATCGACCGAACTCCTGCAACCACCCACAGTCCGGCAGCGATGATCGCGGTGAAGGCGACGATCTGCATTTCCAAGGGTGTCACCGGACTTTGCGGCCCGGTCATTCCGGTTCCGGAAATAGTAGGAATCGCCGTCAGTGGCGAGAGCATGGCGAGCCACGCCGGCATCGGCGTTCGTGCGGCTTGGAAGCCAAACGTCGTGAGCGGGGCCGCGCCGACAACCAGCAGAATCACGATCATCCAGAACGATCGGGCGCTCAAGCCCGCATCGCCGGGTCGAGTCGCGGGGCGACCGGAGAGCGCGATCGCGAGCAGGCCGCCGCAGAGCGCGACCCACGCCGCGAGCGTTGCCGCCACGGTCAGCACGATCGTGAACGGCCACGCCGCAAGAACGATCAGCGGCCAGACGACAAGCTGGATCGGAAGCAGTACCACGAGCGTGTCGGCGAAGATGTGCGAGACGGCGCGCCCCCGCGGCGAGGCCTGGCTCAGCCGCACCATCGGCCAAAGCACCGTCGCGCCGATCGCGATGACCACGAGCATGATTCGCGCGGCCGGGCTGAATGAACTCGGCGAAACATCCGCGAATCGCGCCACCCACAGGATGCTCCCCGCGACGGCAAGCAGCACGTAGATGGTCCAGAGAAACGCGAAGACACGCGGCTCGCCGCGCCGATGCGCCCACGGATCGGCGGGAGGCGAAAGGGCAAGCGGCTGTTCAGCCGCGTGATCTTCGAGCGCTGCAACTTCGATCGGCAGCGGGGCGGTTGTGACCCACACGACCTGCGATTCAGGAAGTCCAGTCACAGGCAGAGGCGGCGGCACATCCACCGACGGCTCGGGCTGTTGCGGTTCCGATGGCGGAGTTGTCAAAGGTTCGTCCACGGCATCCGCTCGCTTGGCACGATGCCGGCAAACTCAACCAGAGAGTTCGACACGTGTCGGCTGTGGGATTGTTCGCTGGCTGCGCGAGGCACGCGTGCGCTATCGCGATGCCGTCTTCTTGCCCTTGGCGCCGGCCTTGTCGGGCTTCGCGCCCGGCTTGCCCGCGTTCTTGGGATCGGGTGTCAGCATCCCGATGCGCGACATCGCGTTGGCGGTGTCGTGGATGTAGACCCCATCGATCAGGCGAATATCGATCATCGCGCGCCCCGCATCCACGCGTCCCTGCTCGCGGAAGAGCGACGCGATGCGCTGGAGTTTGGCGTTTGGCGTTGCCTGGCCGGGGTTGAATGAGTCGATCGGTCCGCCCCAGAGGATGCGGTTGCCCAGATCCGTTACGAGCACCAGTGTGCGGGCGGCCCCGAACTCGGAGACATCCACGGCCGCGATCTGCTGCGATCCGGGAATGTTGGCCACGGCCGCGAGCAGTTGCAGTCCAGCCTGCACATCCCCGCCGATCCATAGCTTTCCGAACTCCGGCGGCCGCTGGCTCGCGCCGACAATGACCTTGTATCCCGAAGCGTCCGGGCGGTACTTCACGGGCAGGAGTTCGCCCGCGCCGGTCACGAGCATGTCTTGATTCTCGAAGCGAACCGCCGCGGCGGGGATGCGCCAAGTGCCGGAGACTCGCACCACGCCGCTGGGATCGCGGGAGAGGCGGAGGTCGTCCTTGATCCAACCCGTCGCCGCAATCGCCGCGTGCGCCGCGGCCAGCGAGTTGCGATCAAACGGATCGGGCGTGAGCTTGGAAAGAACGGTCCGTTCCAGTTCGGAGCGGATGTCGGCGTTGATCCCCGTCGCAGGTTCTGATCCGGCAACCGGCGGTTCGGAAGAGGCAAAGCCCGCGAGCGGGGGCCATGAGAACTTGACGGACGGAGCGGTTGCGTTCAGGTGCGCCGCGCTCGCTTGCATTTGTCCAAACCCGGCCGCGATCGCGGCCAGTGCGGCGATGCAGAGGAAGGAACTGGCCCAGCCCGCGAATGTCGAGATCGCCGCGCGAGTGCGCGGCGACAACCGACGGCGCGGCGCCCGCGCGTGGTGGCGCGAGGGTTCGTCGGTCTGCTCCGGCAGTGGGGGGGATGTCTGGTCGGCTTCGGTGGACATGGATTCGGCGAGGTGCGCCAAGGCGCAGTATCGGCCGGGCGGCGCGAACAACCACGATTTTTCAAGACCAAAGTGACATGGGCTTACGGGCCCATGTTCGGGCCGCCCCGGCCCGAGTGCCTTTGTCTTTCGGTCTGCCGCGCCACAGACCCTACCGATCCCGAAGAGCAAGCTCGATCAGTTTGGCACAGAGCACGGGCATGGACAGACCCGAGTGAGCCGCCGCCTTGGGCACCAGCGAGTGGTCCGTGAACCCGGGAAGCGTGTTGATCTCAAGGAACCACGCCGTCGCGTCCGGCCCGTCCCCATCGAGCATGAAGTCCGCCCGGGCCAGATGCCGAACACCCATGGCCTTCGCGAGGTCGGCGGTCTGACGCTGGATCGTCTCCGTCACGCGCCCGGGAAGCTTGGGCTCCACGGTGTAGACCGTGTCATTCCGCGTGTACTTCGCCTCGTAGTCGTACAGCCCATCGGCGGGCGTGATCTCGATGACCGGAAGTGGCTGGTTGTCGATCAGCCCGACCGTCAACTCCCGGGCTTTTGGGCGCGTCGGATGCGAGATGCAGGACTCGACCATGTAGCAACGGTCGCCGGCCGGGGTCGATCGCTCGCGGGCGATCGTGGCGAGCGCGTTCGTCCAATCCGCGGCGGACTTGCAGACATGCAGGCCGACGGTGGAGCCCTCGTGGACGGGCTTGATGATGACCGGGAACGCAAGCGGACAAGCCGGATCGCGAAGGTCGAGGGTGCGGGCTTCCGGCGTGGGGATGCCGAGTTTCACCGCCGCGAGCTTGGTCGCGAGCTTGTCCATGGCGTGCCGGGCCGCTCGACCCTTGCAGCCCACGAACGGGCGGCCATCGGCTTCGAGCAGGTCTTGCAGCGGCCCGCCCTCGCCCCAGCCACCGTGCAGGGCGGGGAAGATGATGTCGCCGGGGAGTTGCTTCAACTCGGCTTGCGTGAGCTTGTTGATCGTTTGATTGTGAACTACCGCGTACCGGCCACTGTCGCGCAGCCCTTGTGCGATGGCGTGGGCGGATTTGAGGGAGACTTCCCGTTCGGAGTCGGGGCCGCCGCCGAGGACGAGGATGGATTGGGGCATGGGATTCTCGAAGGCCGAAAGCAAACCACGAAGGCACGAAGACACGGAGAGAGCACGAAGAGAAAATCAGAGAACTACACGCTTGAGGCCATCGCGCAGCAGAGGAACGTTGAAGTTAATGAGCAGCCCGATGCGTACGTTGGTGAGGCGAAGGTAGGTGAGGATTTGGGCGTCGTGAATCTTGGCAAGGGTGTCCACGGTCTTGAGTTCCACGACGATCCGATCATCCACGATGAGATCGAGTTTGTGTTTGGCCTTGAGAGTGCGGCCGCGGTACACGATGGGGACCGGCACTTCCTGGCGGAAAGGAATGCCGAGAACCTCCAGTTCGATCGCCATGCACTCGTGATAAACCGATTCCAACAATCCCGGACCCAATGATTTGTGAACTGCAATGGCCGCGCCGATGACGGTGCCCGAGAGGGGATCGTCCGATGCAAAGGGGCTATCCGGATTTCCGATGTGCGTCGCCACCCAGACGCTCCTTTCCTTCTTCCCCCTCCGTGCATCTTCGTGCCTCCGTGACTTCGTGGTTCTGTTTTTTTCGGAGGTCACTAGGTGGCTACAGCGAGGCACCCCACAGAACGACTTCTGGCTCCAGAGTCACCCCGAACTTCGCATGGACTTTGATGCGGACCTGCCGCATGGTCTCGATGACATTCGCGGCGGTGCACCCCGGCTTGGCGACGATGAAGTTGGCGTGCTGATCGGAGACGGTCGCGCCGCCGATGGTGAGGCCTTTGCATCCGGCCTTGTCGATGAGCATCCCGGCGGAGACGCGCGTGCCGGTGGTGCCGATGTCCTTCACGTTGTCCATCAGCGTCGGGTTCTTGAAGCAACACCCCGCGGAGTTGGCGTTCATCGGCTGGGTTGTCTTCTTGTACTCCGTGACTTCCTTCAGCTTCGCCTTGAGCGCGACGGGGTCAGAAGCACGCTTGAGGCGGAACGTGACGCTCGTCAAGATCACGTTCTTCGCGGCCAGAGAGCAGTGGCGATAGACGAACTCGATCTTGATGCGGGGGAACTCCTGCATCGCGCCGGTGCGGTCCATCGCGTGGACGGTCTTGATGTAGTCGCCGGTCGAGCCGTACTTGCCGCCGGCGTTCATGACGGTTGCGCCGCCGACGCTCGCGGGAATTCCGGCGAGATTCTCGAGACCCGTGAGGCCCGCGGCGACGGTCGCGTTGATGAGTTTGAAGAGATGGACGCCGCTGCCGGCGCGGACATCGGCGTAGCCGCGATGGTCGATCGGGCCGATCTCGAACTCGCCAAACTCGCCATCGGCGAGTGAGACGACGAGATCGTTCATGCCCTCATCGGCGACAAGCAGGTTCGCGCCGTCGCCGAGGATTTTCAGCTTCGCATCCATCTCGACGCAGGCGCGCAGCTCATCGAGCGTGCGCGGCTTGGCGAGGCGCTTGGCGGGGCCGCCGAGGCCGAACCAGGTGGCGATCTTCGCGTCGTGCGTGATGGGAACATCGGATACGGATTGCATCTGGTTCACCCCGTACATATTCGGATACGTATCCGCGGGATTCGCTCCCAGAGCGTTGCTCATCCCGGGCGTGTGTTTAGGCCTTCAGGAATCCGCGGCCGACGGTGTCCACCGGCCCCGCGCCCATGACAATCACCAAGTCGCCGGGTTTGGCGATGACCTGCAAGTGTTCGATGATCGCCTCGAATGGGTACAAGTGCAGCGCCTGCACGTTCTTGGCGCGGAGGCGATCGACGAGGTCGGAGGCGGTGACTTTGGCCTTTTCTTCCAGCGAATCGCGGACGAAGTAGATGTGCGGCACGATGACCATGTCCGCCGCGCAGAACGCGCTGGCGAACTCTTCGAGGAGGTGGCGGGTCCGGCTGTGCTGGTGGGGCTGGAAGACGCAGATCAGCCGGCCGCCGCGGGTTTCGGGCTTCTCGAACTCACGCATGGCGCGGAGCGTGGTTTCGACCTCTGTTGGGTGATGCCCATAGTCGTCGTACACGCGCACCGGCGGCTTGCCCTCGACGATCGTCTTCTCGCCCAGCAACTGCATGCGGCGGTCGAGGCCCTTGAAGCGGTTGATCGCGGGGCCGAGGACATCGGGGTCAGCGCCTGCGCTCAGCGCGAGCACGCAGGCCGTCGCGGCGTTCATGGCGTTGTGGTCCCCCGCCAGAGGCGTGACCCACGCGGCGATCAACCCTTCACCCTTGCGGACCAATCCCGTCTTGCGCGTCTCCGGGTCGTATTTCACGGACCAGTCCGCGCTGGGGGACCAGCCGATGGTCTCGATCGCGCACTCCAGTCCGGCCGTCACTTCCCGTTTGTGGGCGTTCTGCTCGGCGATCAGCAGCTTGCCCCCGGCGGAGGCCGGAGGGAGGAGTTTCGCGAACTCGTGGAAACTCTTCACCACCTCATCCAGCGAGCCGTACATGTCCAGATGGTCGGCCTCGACGCTGGTGATGACGGCGATCTTGGGGGAGTAGTTGTGGAAGGAGCGGTTGAACTCGCAGGCCTCGACGACGAGCAGGCCGGGGTGGCCCTTGTTGGTGCCTTCGGGGATGGTGCCGGCTCCGAGGCGGAAGCCGCCGCCGAGCTGGGCGCAGTTGGCGCCGACGATGACGTTTGGGTCGAGTCCGGCCTCGGCGAGGATGAACCCGAGCATTGCGGTCGTCGTGGACTTCCCGTGGGTGCCGGCGACGCAGACGCCGGTCATCCCGACCATCGCCCATCCGAGGGCCTCGGCGTAGTTCAGGTGCATCAGGCCGCGGCGTTCGGCTTCGAGGATCTGCGGATGGTCCGGCCGGATCGCGGCCGAGGCGATGACCAGCTCGGTCTCTTCGGGGAGGTAGCCGGACTGCTGATGATCAAACCCGACGGGGACGCCTTCGCCCTCGAGCGTCTCTGTAAAAGGACTGTGCGAGTTGTCCGAGCCGCTGACCAGCCCGCCACGGGTCTTGAGCATGCGGGCCAGGCCGGACATGCCGCAGCCGCCGATGCCGACCATGTAGACATGGCGGTTGCGGACGGCCAGCGGCGCGGCCCGGTCGGCCTTTGAGAACGGAACGGAATGGGTGGTTGTGACAGGCACAGAAATCCTCGCCGCGTGGGGCGGCGCGAACGGAGCGAGTGGGGTGGACATCGGGACGATCATCGGATTGTTGGCGGGAAGATCGTGAGATGGAAAGAGAGACATTGAACCTCCCCAAAACTGCTGTCTTTGCCAGCCATCGGACTCTGGTTTTCTCCTACCCTCACCTCCATGTCCACCGCCCCCTCCCCAACCCCCCCAACTCTCCCCTACAAACTCGCCTGCCTCTGCGACCTCCGCGACAAAGACGGCCGCGTGCTGCTGCTTCGGCGGGCCCGCGAGCCGAACAAGGGGTTGTGCTCGCCGATCGGGGGGAAGTTGGACATGCCCACGGGCGAGTCTCCCGCGCAGTGCGCCCAGCGCGAGATCATGGAGGAGGCGGGGATTCATGTGCCGATCGAGCGGCTGCACCTGATGGGGATCATCAGCGAGCAGGCGTACGAGGGGAAGGGGCACTGGCTGCTGTTCTACTACCGAGTGCTCGGGCCGGTGGAGGTGACGCGGACTTCGCTGAACGAGGGAACGCTGGAGTGGTTCCACGAGCATGAGATCGACGGCCTGCCACTGCCGGATTCGGATCGCAAGATCATCTGGCCGATGGTGCGGCGGTGTGAGAAGCGGTATGACGAGAGGAAGCCCGCGGGGCCGGGGAACGTGCCGGGGTTCTTCACACTGCACATTGATTGCTCGAAGGGTGGGATGACTTGGGCGGTGGAGCAGGTGCAGGAATAGCTGAGCGCGCGAACCGTTTCGGATGGGCGGTGGTCTGATTGCTCGTGCGAGCAATCGGCATGGGTATTCATCGCGGCGGGTTTGTCATCGTGTGGTGCGTGCTCGCTCTGTTCCGGGCGGGTGCTATTCGCCGACATCGCGGACGGCGGATGTCGCGCATGTGCCGATTCCGTGGGGAGATTGCGGCGGGGGTTCCGACGCTTTTGATCGTGCCGGTGCTGGGTGGATATCGGAGTCGGGATGGATGCGGCGGGAGTTCGGATGGTGCGTTGAGCGTGGTAGAGACGACCCACGAAGAACGGGAGATTCTGGCGGGGAGATATTCGGCGCCGCGTGGGGCGGCGGTTGAGGTTGGGTCGCCGATCACACTGGCGGCGTCTGGAACGGGCGAGGAGTTGGCGGCGCGGGCGCGTGGGCGAGGGGTGCGATGAATGCTGCTGGTGAGTGCGGATACGCATCCGACGGGGATGTCGATGCTGGTGTTGCCATCGCTGCTGCTGCTGGGGTTGCCGCCGTTTGGGGTGAGTTGCGAGGGGATGCAGGCGCGGCACTGGTTGATTTTGTCGAGCGGCGCGCGGCTTCAAGAGTGGAGATTGGAGGATTCGGGGTGGCAGATCGCGAATCTGTGGACGATGGCGGCGGCGCACAAGCAGATTGGGAGCCGTGCGAATCATCGAATGATGCGGCGGATCGGGAAAGGAAGCGGCGGAGCGGATGGCGATGGCGGATGCGGGGTTCAAGGAGAGCGTGGCGATGGCGCGGGTGCGGATCGATGGGTGGGGGGAGTGATGCGAGTGAAGCGCAGGGAGGTGCGCGTGGTGGGGTGGGCTCTTCGGTTGGCAAAGAGGGGGGTTAAGGCGGAGAGATTGATGTTGAGTTTGAGAGAGGGACCTCTCGCTATTTCGAGAGGCTCTTTTGGGTTGGGCGGCTCGGGAGTTGCAATATCGCACTGGTGGTGGCGCGGGAGCAGTGACAGTCGGAGACATGGACGGGGATGTTTGAGCGGGCGCGGCGACAGCGTCGGTTTCATCCATGTCGTCGGGATGATCGTCTTCATCGTCGCTGTCGTCTTCATCGTCGTTGGTGTCGCTTTCGAGATCGTCTGAGTTTTCGGGACGGTCGGAGTCATCGATCTCGTCGCCTTCGTTGCTCTCATCACTGTCGTCGTCGTCCTCGAGTTCGATCTCGTCGTCGAGGTCACAGGGGTCGGGGGCGTTGAAGATGGCGACGGCGCAGCGGCGTTTTTCGTCGGGGAGAGTCGGCTTCGTTGAGCGCGTCGATGAGGGTGCGGAGGGCATCGAGGCGGGCGGTGGCGAGTTCTACGGCGTATGGCGACATGGGGACCCCCTTTCAGAGGCGGATGTGGCCGCGGAAAACGCGGTCCTCCATGAAGGGGTCGACGTGCGTTTGGGGCACAAACCCGCGTGCAGGATTATGTGGAAAACGTGCGTAAGTGCTTGTGGGAACTGGTTTGAAAAAATCTGAGAATTCCGCGAGGCGGCCTGAAAGTTGCGCTCGTTTGGGCGCACAAACCTCGGCAAAGTCCCTAGAAACGGGTGACGAAATGGAGGGTGTCGGAGTGGGGTTGCAGCATCCCGGTCTGCCATGTGGAGCGCGGCAAGACCGGGGCAGGGGCGAGGCGAAGTGATCTTTGGATGGGTGGAGGTGAGTTTGGGCGGCGGCTGTCCCGCGCGGGTCCGTCTCGATTCAGCAATTCACTTGCAGCCAAGAAGGTTCGTGATATGGTCTGTCGATGAACGCGGTGAACCGTCTCTTGGCGATCGGCGTGGCGCAGCTTGCCTTGGCAGGGATCGTGCAC
>JBGANP010000072.1:0-21035 GCA_044222255.1 Phycisphaerales bacterium | reverse complement strand
GAAATGGAGTGTTTCCGCCGCGGGGAAACGATTTCCCCACCGGGGCGCGGCCTCTTGCGGCGGTCTCGCGGCGCGGGGGCCGCTTTTATTCGGGCGCGGATTGGTTCGTGCGGGGTGGTCACTGGGATTGGGGGTGGTTTCGGCGCGTGGAGCGAGTGGGAGGGGCATCCCTCGCTGGCGCGTCGGGCTCGTCTGGGTGCCTTGATCCCTTGCTCGCTTTTCACCCCATATGATTTAGCATGTCCTTCGGCGACTCGCTCATTTCCGTGAACTTCTCCGAGCCGTTTCCGCTCTTTCCGCTGAACGCGACGATGCTGATGCCGCATGGGATCGTGCCGCTGCGGATCTTTGAGCCGCGGTACAAGCAGATGGTGGCGCATGTGCTGGGGGAGCAGACGGCCAATGGCGGGACGAAGCAGTTCGCGATGGCGACGTTTCGCGGCGAGCAGTGGATGCACGAGTATCACGGGCGGCCCGCGATTCGGCCGGTGGTCTGTCTCGGGCAGATCATGCAGCACATGGAGTTTGAGGATGGAACGTACGCGGTGGTGCTGCAGGGATTGTGCCGCGCGACGGTGGTGGAGGAGCTCGCGCCCGATGAGGACATCCTGTATCGGCGGGCGATCCTGAGGCCGGTGGATGTGGATGCGCCGGATGAGGATCGGCTGGTGCCGTTTCGCGAGAGCATCACGGAGGCGATGGAGAGCGACCGGCTGGCGGACCTCCGGGGCGCGGCGGGGATTCTCGAGCATCTGCGGAACAACGAGATTCCCACCAGCGTGCTGATCGAGGTGCTGGGGTTTCAGTTTCTGTCGGACCCGGAGATGCGGTATCGCTTGCTGGCGTCGGATGATGCGACCGAGCGGGCGGACATCGTGCGGCATGAGCTGATGGATGTGCAGCGGCTGCTGCGGAAGGCCCGGCCGCAGCGAGAGATGGAGACGGTGAAGGGGTGTTGTTGGAACTAGGGGAGGGGATCGAGGGATCGAGGCATCAAGGCATCGAGGGGGGGAAGCAAGCAGCGGGAGGAGAGGCGTGGGGTGTTTGGGTTTCTGTAGTACTGTTTTCCCTGGATGCCTCGATCCCTAGATGCCTTCTTCTGCGGCTTTTCGAACCCGGTATCGCGTTCTACTCGTAGAACCATTCGGAAGGAGCCAGTCATGTTTCCCGTCAGCAAGAAGTCCGTTCGCTCGATCGCAGGCCTCACCGTTGTTGCGGCTTCGGTTGCTCTCCTCGGGGGTTGCAACAACGCCGGTCAGGGTCTGCTCTCGGGTGGTGCGCTCGGCGCGGGCGCGGGCGCGATCATCGGGTCGCTCTCGGGCAACGCGGGTACGGGCGCGGCGATCGGTGCCGTCGCGGGCGGGCTGGGCGGCGCGGTGATTGGAGATCAGAACGAGCGGCGGCAGTACGCGGGCTCGTATCAGGGCGGGCCGTATTACAGCTCGCCCGCGCCGGTGTATGCGGGGACGACGTACTACGCGTATCCGACGACGACGGTGTACACGTATCGCGAGTATTACCACGTGCCGCACAACTACTACGAGTGCCAGCCGCGTGGGCATCGATGAGCGCGGCGTGGTCCGCATGAAGACAATGAGTTTCGCACGCTGAGTTTCGCGTGTCTCCGAGGACCGATCGCGGTCCTCGGTGTGTTTTTGGAGCGCATCAGAAATCGGCGTCGAGGAACTCTTCCATGCCGGGGCGACGTTTGCGCGGCGGTTCGAGAACGGCCTCTCGGCAGGCGTCGGCGAGACGCTGGTGGAGCTTCTCGTGGTTGGGGTGGGCTTCGAGACGGTCGAGCAGTGCGGCGACGCGGGCCGCGGCGGGGAGCGTGGCGGGAACCTGCGCGATGGCTTCATCGCCGAGAAGCTCGGCGGCGTGGACGAACCACTCGGCGGTGGGCGTGGGGATGGCGGGGGCTTCGTTCTTTGCCGGAGCGGGGGGCTCGGCCTTGGTCTTTGACTTCGCGCCCTTGGGCGCGACCTTCGCCTTCTTCGCGGGGGCTGGTTTGGCCGGGGGCGGAGGCGGGACTTTGGTGCGGACAGTCACAGGACCGACCGCGACCAGCGGCCAGAGACCATCGCGCGAGGTGGGCTCGCGGACGAGCACGACGACGGGGGTTTTCTTCTCATCGGCGGCCTCGCGAAGCATGCGGCCATCGACGCCGACGCGAGGCGGGGCGATCAGATAGCAGCCCGAGGTGAGGGCCTTGCCGGTGGGAATCTCGCCGTCGATGATGGTGACCCGATCGGTGTCGATCGCGAGTTGACGCTTCAGGCGGCGGGCCTCCTGCAACGGGAGCAGGATGCGGGCCATGCGGTCATAGTCCTGCTCCTGATTCGCGCGGCGGAGCGCGCCGGAGGCGAGCTTCTCGGCGGCGAAGTAATCGCGCGACACCAGCGCCTTGCTGGCTTGCTCCATCATCGCATCGATCTTGGCTGCCTTGTCGGCCTGCGAACTCGCCACGGAGAGACGCTCCATCCTCACACACGGTGAGCGTATCGATCAGGGACTGTTGGGGGAATGCGGAGTGGGGGAGGGCGGGGATTGAGACGATCCTCGCGCGGAACGAATGTGCTCGGCAAGGGCGATGAGCGTGTCGCGCCACTGATCGGCACGCTCCTGCATGTCGTAGCCGAGGGCATCGGCGAGCGCGGACCAATCCTCGGCGCCGAAGGCACGCTTGACCTCGCCCAAGCTCGAGGCAAGATCGCGGACCTGGTCGGACATGGCGCGTTCGCCTCCGCCGCCGGGCATCTGCACGCGGGTGGTTTCGACGGACATGCCCATGAGCGAGGTGCCGTCGATGACGGCCTGGCGGACGCCTTCCCACGTGCGGAGCGCGTGGTGGAGTCGGTCCATCGCCTCGCTCATTTTGCCGAGCGTGAGGAGTTCGGCGGCGGCCTGTTGCTCCTGCTTCACATCGGCGAGCGTTTCCGCGACGCCGAGAAGCGTGGAGCCGACGAGTTCGGCGGGCTCGGCGGTGGCGAAACGCATCTCGCCGGAGTTGCGTGGGGCGATGGAGGGGTCGCTGAGCTGGGCGTCGGTGAGGGGTTCGCCGTCAAGGAGGGCTTCGATGACAACGCGGCCGCGCTGCTCGGCGTTGAGGCGTGCGGTCGAAAGCGCTTCGGCGATGCTGCCGGGGGAGGCCGTCAAGGGTTCGTTGTCCACCACGATCCGCATGAGGGGAGGGTATCGGAATGGGGGGGAACACGCAAATCGGAGGTGGCCGCGATGGGAAACCCGTGCCTAGGCGGTGCGGGCCGCGCGGCGGGCGTGCTTGCGGAGGAGGCGGATATTACGGATATAGATGACGATTCCGGAGGCCTGGCCGAGGATGCCGACGGGGTCGGCGCGCCAGACGAAGTAGCTGAAGAGCGTGACACCGCCGAAGAGGGAGAACCACCAGAAGCTCTCGGTGATGACGCTCTTACGGTGCTTCTCGCTGACCATCCACTGGAGGATCATGCGGCCGGAGAAGGCGACTTGGCCGAGGAGGCCGATGCCGATCCAGACCATGTTGGTCCAGGTGGTGATGTTGAGAGCGCGGAAGGCCCAGGTGCGGAAGACCCAGTTGCTGCCGGAGTTGATGGTTTCATCGACGATGGACTTGCCCACAAGCGATTCGGTCTCGGTGCGCGACATCACCTTTGGCGTTGGGCCGTCTTTGACCCAGATCCGGAAGCCATACTCGCCGCCGGTGCCGATGGATTTGGCCGCCTCGAACGCGCCGCGCGTGTTGCCGATGCGAACTTCCTGCGTGATCGCATCCGGAGCGGTCGGAAACTTGGGCTTGGAGGCGGGGCCGAAGGCGATCCACAGCCCGAGCCCGAGCACCAGCAACATGAGCGCGGCGGGTTCCCACTTGGTTCGCTTGCTTACGTTCATGGGCGGGCGGACTCCGGCGCGGCAACTTCGGCGTGGTCCGTTGGGCGGCGGCGCGAACGCATGTAGCGCACGGCGAAGAGGTCGATGAGGCCGGGGAGGGCGCGCTGCAGGATGCCCATGCCGTACTTGGTTTCTCCGGCGATGCGGGGGCGATGCGTGACACGCATCTCGACGACGGTGTAGCCGAGGTGGCGAGCCGTGACGGGGATGAAGCGGTGCATGCCCTTGAACTGCAGCGGGAGTTGCACGGCGATCTCGCGCTTCATCACACGCAGCGAGCAGCCGGTGTCGCGGATGGAATCACCGAGAAGCCAGAGCCGGAACTTGCGGCCGACGACCGAGCCGATGCGGCGGACGAAGTTGTCCTTGCGGGCGTGGGAGCGATCGCCCTGAACCATGTCCGCATTCGTCTCGCGCATGAGCTTGACCATGGCGGCGATGTCGGCGGGATCATTCTGGAGGTCGGCATCCAGAGTGGCGACGAGGCGGCCGCGGGTTTCGGCGAAGCCCGCATAGAACGCGGCGGACTGTCCCGCGCCCTTGCCCTTGGGCGTTCGAGTCATGGCAATGCAGCGGAGCCAGGGACGCGTGGCCATGAGTTCGAGGAGCTTGGCCCGCGTGGCGTCGATCGAGCCGTCATCGACGATGACGATCTCGAAGGGAAACCCGAGGGGCTCGATGGCGGCGCGGATCTGCTCGACGAGGGGCGCGACGTTGGCCTCCTCGTTGTGCGCGGGCGCGACCACGGACAACTCGACGGCTCCGGATGTTCGCGCCGGCTCAGACATGGCCGCCAGTGTAGGAAGTTCGCGGCGGGCTGCCGGGGCTTCTAGGATTGCCCACACCTTTGCTCACAAGTTTGCCGAGAACGGGACCATATTTCCATGCACATGCACGGCGTCAAAATCAACGCGGGAACCGCCACCAACGCGATCAAGTTCATCTGTGAAGACCCCCACGCGGTCACGGGAACGAACCAGAAGGAGCACATCGTGGATGCCGAGGTGGGGCACAGTGTGATTGAGTTCGCGCTGGGGGCCGGGATCAACATCGAGCACGCCTGCGGCGGGGTCTGCGCCTGCTCGACCTGCCATGTGTACATCGAAGAGGGCATGGAACTGCTCGCGGAATCGACGGAGGCCGAGGACGATCGCGTCGAGGAAGCCCCCGATGTGCGGCGCAATAGCCGTCTGGCCTGCCAGTGTGAGATTCTCAAGCCCGGCAAGGTGGTCGTGCGGATTCCATCGTGGAACCGGAACGCCGTGAAAGAAATTCCGCACTAGCCCCTTGGAGCGAGCATCGTGGCAGGCAAGTCGTTCGGATGGCTGGAGGTTGATCGCATTGCGGAAGAACTCGCCGACGCCCACCCCGGCGTGGACCCGATCGGCATCAAGTTCGTCGAGCTGCGCCGGATGGTCGAGCAGATCCCGGGATTTTCGCCCGATCCCGCCCATCCTGTGAACGAGCGGATTCTTGAGGCGATCCAGATGTCGTGGCTCGGCGAGAGGCACGATCGAGATGATTGATCGGATTAGCGGCCCGACAGGATGACAAGGGCCAGCACATCAAAGATGGCGTGCGTGCCGACGACGATGCCGAAGCCGCGCATCAGGTAGACCGTGCCGAAGTAGATGCCCGCGAGCGTCTGATAGATCAGAAGAGACGTGTCGTTGTTCTGGTGATAGAGCGCGAAGGCGAGCGCGCACAGGAACACCGCGATCGGATACGCCCATCGCGCCGTCAGCCCGATCAGGTCTACCAGTACGAAGTGGAGCAGCGCGAGCCCGACGAGGCGGAAGAGCATTTCCTCGTACAGCCCCGCGCCGATCGAGATCGTGAACCGGGCCATGGCCGAGAGTTCATTGGTGGGTGTCGGATCGACGAGCGAAGTTCCACCGCCGCCGCTCGGCACGCCCATCGCCCGCTGGGCATGCACGATCGTTGCGGAGAGCACCAGCAGCGGAAGCGTCCACGCGATGGACTCAAGGAACATGCCCCCGAGCGTGTTCGGGTCCACCTTCCAGCGGTCCTTGATCATGATGTGCCAGGTCAGGAAGACCACGATCAACGCAATCCCCGGGAGCCCCGCTCCGACCAGCCCAAACGCATGGAAGAAGTCCGCGAACATTCGCTGCGCGGAGACCGACCACTGTTTGCCGTGGATGTCGCTGAGATACAGGAACGATCCAAGCTCGTACGCCAGCACCAGCGGCAGCAGGAAGACCAGCACGTGCAGCGGGCGCATCGACCGCGACCAGTACGTGTCCATCGCCGCCGCCTCCGCGCCGGAGGCGCGGCGGGCCGTCGGCGCACGCGTGCGTCCGGCATCTCCCGATCGTTTTCGAGCTTTGGGTACCAAGAGCGGTAGCGTAGCGATTCTCAAAAACAAAGCCCGCCGGGCGTTGCCGGCGGGACTGTTGATTCGTTTTCGGGTGAATCGGCTCAGATCGAGCGGATCACTTCTTGGCTGGCTTTGCGGCCTTGGGCGCCTTCGCGACCTTGGCCGGCGCGGCCTTGTCCGCGGTGAACTTCGCCTTGAGGCGCTTGCTCATGCGGCTCTTGCGGCGGGCGCCCTGATTCTTGTGAATGATGCCCTTGGCCGTGGAACGGTCCACGATCTTGGAAACCTTCTGGAACGCGGCGGTGGCCTCGGCCTCGGTGCCGTGGACGATCTTGTCCGTGAACTCGCGGACGGCGTCGCGCATCGTCTTCAAGCGCCAGCGGTTGCGGGCCTTGTTCTTGGCGTTCTGACGGATGCGCTTCTTCGCGGACAGTGAGTGAGCCATGAGATCGAGAATCCTTGGGACAGCAATCGTTTCGGGACGGAAGTCGTCTGCCGCTGGGACCGCCGGAAACCCGGGTATCGGCCCGCAACGCAGGGAGGGAAGTATCGCACCCTCGGCGGCTGAATCAAGCCCCCCGTTCCTCCTCGCGACGGTACGGGGCCCGCCATGTTTGGGGGTTTACTGGGGTGTTGCGCGGCCGCGCCACTTGCCGATGGCGCAAACCCGCCTTACGCTCAGCCCGTTGCGCGGGCGTAGCTCAATTGGATAGAGCACCTGACTACGGATCAGGAGGTTGATGGTTCGACTCCATCCGCCCGTATTGGTTTGCACATGACACCGGCCCCTTGGGCCGGTGTTTTTGTTTGCTGAAGTGGCATGGGCTTACCAGCCCATGTCCGGGCCGCCGCGGCCCGGGTGCCTTGAGTGTTCGTAGCGGACTTCAGCACCGGGTGTCGTACCTGGGGCGAAGTGCCTGAGATGGGCTGGTAAGCCCATGCCACGGTTATGGCCGATAGTCGCCATCTTCCCACAACTTCGGGTCTGCAACCTTGGAGCCCTTTGCGAGCGCGGCGTGGGTATCCATGAACAGCACATTCGGTCCGCTGCCATGCCGTTTGATGGCGATGCGCTGCGCCTCTTCGGGCGTCTGGCCCGCGAGGCCGGTGATGTTGCCGACCTGCCAGAGGTCGTAGAAGATGCTGATGCGAAGCTCGTCGTTGGCCGGCGCGTAGTTATTGCCCCAGCGCAGGCCACTGGATCATCGGTGAAACATGTGAGATACACGGTGTCGCTTGGGCGCGTGTATTTCCACGCCTGCGTCGGAGACTTGCCGGTGGCGGTCGCGATCGAGACATTGCCGACCTTGCGGAAGAGCATGCCGTTGTTGACGTAGTGGATGTTGTGGTGGCCTTGGGACGGTTATCCCAGTAGTACGGGCGCAGTTTAATGCCGATGATCGTGCACGAGAGCATCGGGTTGGGTGTTCACCGCCGGGTTATCCAGAACGGCCGCAGACTGAACGCCCATGAGATGTTGACCGCCGCCTGATTGCCCGGACCATTCGACCACGCGGGCACGCGCGGCCCGCCCGTGGCGACTTCGCTCACGCCGCCTTGCGCGGCTGCCATTCCTTGTACCTGCTCAGAGTACACCGCGAGCCCGACGCCCATTCAGCGCTGGCTGGAGAGGCATCGCCCGCCACGCGGCGGCGCGGGCTTTGGAGAGCGCGGGGAGCAGCAGCGAGATGAGCAGGGCGATGATGGCGATGACCACCAGCAACTCGATGAGCGTGAAGGCGTCCGCGGGGCCGCGTTTGAGGCGGGTGTGGCTGGGGCCGGGGATGGCCAGGCGGGCGGACATGCGTTCAGCGTACCGCGCCGTGTGGGTTGCCGCCAGAACATTCGGAATGGCTGGAATTGGGTGGTTCTTCCGTTTCATGCCCGGATTTGGTACGCTTTCCCCCGATTTGCGTTTGCCATGGACGGCAGGCCAGGAACCTCACCGGCTACTTTCTTCCCCGGAGTCGTCCATGTTGATTCGCCAGAGTTCAATGTTTCTGCTCCCCTTCGCCCTTGCGGGAAATGCAATCGGGCAAACGGCCTCCGTGCCCGCGCCGCACCCGATGATCACGGAGGTGCTCGCCGCCGTGCCTTCCGGGCCGCGTGGCGATGCGAACGGGGATGGTCTGCGCGATGCGATTGGGGATGAGTTCATCGAACTGGTCAATCCACACGACAAGCCCATCCAGCTCAAGGGGTACATGCTGGTGGATTCGGATGCGTGGGCTCCCGGCGCGGCCAAGCCGGGTTCGGCAGCCAAGCCGACGCCGGGCGCGAAACCGGCAGACAAACCCGCCGCAGCGACGCCCGACGACAAGCCCGCAGTGCCGGCACGCGACCCCGGAACGGACTCGACCCGCGCCGAGTTGCGGTTTGTATTTCCGGAGATGGAACTCAAGCCCGGGCAGGTGGTCGTGGTGTTCAACGGGTATCACCAGAAGTTCACCGGGCCGGTGGGAGATGCGGCGAAAGCGCCGACGGGGCCGAACGACAAGTTCCACGATGCGATGGTCTTCTCGATGAAGAATGAGTCGCCCTACGCCGCGCTGGCGAACGAGGCGGACTTTGTGCTGCTGGTCGCGCCCGATGGCAAGCCGATCCATGTGGTGAAGTGGGGGAAGGCGAGCAAGAACCCGCCGAAGGACACGCTTGTGACCGAAGAGGCGCCCGCTTCGATTGGGAGCGTGCAGCGCGACGGTGCGCATGGCAAGCTGGTGGCGCACAGGGACTTAAAGGGCGATCTGGCGGGGACGTATTGCTCCCCGGGCGTCTTCTCGATGACGCCGGGTGTTGATCCGCCCGCAAGCGCGACGCCGCGGAATCCGCCGCGATCGGGCGGCAGGCCGGGCGGCTCCAAGCCGTGATACACTCTGCCTCGGACACCATCGCAAGGAGGCGATTCACATGCTCAAGTTGTTGTTGGCCTGCACGCTCGTCGGGATGACCGTTGGCGGATGCTCGTCGTACCACCCCGCTGAATATTCCGGCGATGGAACCATGTACGCGATTCCCAAGGGAACGCCGCGATACGACCTGGAACTCGAACCGATCTCGCTGATGCGTGCGGGGCGTTCGGAGTTTCAACTCTTGGATCTGCCCTCGGAAAACCTGCTCGCTCTTCTCAGTGTGAACGACCCGACCCCGGAGAAGATCGCGGAAATCGACAAGGCGGGCGTGCGCGTATCGATGACGCTCGTGGATCACGGCTCGAACCGCACCAGCGCGAAGACCGGATATCTCACGGCCGAATGGAGCCCGACGCTCGAAGCATGGAGCTCCATGCCCGCCGAGTACGAGGGCATCTGGTTCAAGGCCTCCCGCCACTCGCGCTTCACACTCACCGTCGATGTGCAGGTCGATCACCCGAGTGCAACGCCGCCGGTCATCAACGCTACCACCCACGTCCGCGGCGGCGGCACCGGCACGCACTGATTTGTGGCATGGGCCCACCGGCCCATCCGTTGGGTGGCGCGGGTCTCCCGAGTCGTGTTCGGGCCGTCGTGGCCCGAGTGCCTTGATTTCCGACTCAGATTTCGCAACGGGCGTCATGCTTCGGGCGAAGCGCCCGAAACACGGGTTGGTAAGCCCGTGCCACGAGAATACAGATGCCCTGGTTCGACGCTCATCTCGATCTCGCCATGCTCGCCGTCGAAGGACGCGACATGCTCGGTACGCCCGAGGCCGCATCCAAGCCGGACTATCGCGCGGGACTCACGATCCCGTCGCTGATCGCGGGCGATGTGCGCCTGATTCTCGGCACGATTTTCACTGCGCCCGGTGACAAAGGTCCGGAGGGCTATCCCGTCGGTGATGTCGAGCGAGCCCACATCGTCGGGCGAGCGCAGCTCGAGGCGTACCTCACCTGGCGCGACAAAGGGCTGATGCGGATCGACCGCTTCGCGCCGCTCTGCGCGATGCGCGGGCTTTCCGAAATCCGCGGCGGAATGGGCGTGGCGAATCAGGTGCCGCTCGGCGCGAACGCAAAGCTCACGCGGCTGCCCAAGTCGCCGCCGATTCATGTGGGCATCCTGATGGAAAACGCGGATCCGATCCGCTCGCCGCAGGAAGTCGGATGGTGGAAGGACCGCGGGCTGGTGGCTGTGGGATTGTGCTGGGCAACGACATCCCGGTACGCAACGGGCAATCGTGCCATGCCGGGGGACGGTGGATTGACTGAGATCGGCCGCGAGATGGTGCGCGAACTGGATCGCTTCGGCATCGTGCATGACGCGAGCCATCTGTCGGACGCATCGTTTGCAGAACTGTGCGAGGCGACCGACACGATGATCATCGCCTCGCACTCCAACTGCCGCGCGATCAGCGATCCGACGGGGGCGAATCAGCGGCATCTGACGGATGCACAGATACGCGAGATCGTGCGTCGCGGCGGGGTGGTGGGGATCAATCTGTTTTCGATGTTCCTGCGGGCAAACTGCCTGCGCGGGGATCGCGTGAGCATTGATGAGGTGATCGCGCATGTGGAGCATGTGTGCGAACTCGCGGGGTCGCGGGCGCACGTCGGGCTGGGCTCTGATATGGATGGGGGATTCTCGGCGGACTTGATGCCGGAGGGGATCAATGAGCCGAGCGGGTATGCGAGGATTGCGGATGCGTTGAGCGCGCGGAACTGGACAGATGCGGAAGTGCTGGATTTTGCCGCGGGCAACTGGATGCGGGTGTTCGGCTGATCGAACGCGCCACGATCAGGGAGTCGTAGCGATCTTCGCCGCTTCCGCGTTCATGCGGCAGACGGCGCACCAGCTTGTTGGGTCTTCGAGGTCGACCGTTGCGAGCAGACGCGAGCGTCCATGTTCATCCACCGGCGCTTCCGCCTTCTTCTTTGCCTTCGCGGGTGTCTTGGGTTCCAGCGAACGCAGACTCAGGTACCGCTGGCGATACCGATCCGCGAAATCCTGATAGTTTGCCGCCTGCGGGCCGCTCTGCGTGTAGGCGTACGTCGAGCTGAGCTCGGAGGTCACCCGATCGATGCGAGTCTGCGGCAGCGGATGCGAGGCGAGAATCTCCGGTGTGCTTCCCCCGCCGGATGCGGCCTTAAGCACCTCCATCACATCACGCTGGCCGCGCGGGTTGTATCCCGCCTTGGCCATGTATCGCATGCCCAGCGAATCGGCCTCGCTCTCCTGCTCGCGGCTGAACTTCAGCACGATGACCTGCCCGCCAGCGCCGGCGATCGCGGGGATGCCCTGTGCGAGCGCCTCGTTCTTGGTCGCGGCACCGGCCACCGCTCCCACCACCGCCGCTCCGATACCGACGACGTTTGCCTGTGCCATCCGTTCGCTGGTGTGCCGCGCCATCACGTGGCCGGTCTCATGCCCAAGCACGCCCGCCAGCTGCGCCTCAGTAGTCAGCTTGTCAGCGAGCCCGCGCGACATGAACACCCGCTCGCCCGGGAGCGCAAACGCGTTTATGACATCCGAATCCAGCAGCGTGAACGTCCACGTTCGGGTGGGGCCGTCCACCTCGGTCTGGTTCTTGAGCTTCTGCCCGACCTCATCGATGTACGCGCGGAGGTTCGGGTTCTGCACCTCGCCGCCAAACTCCTGCGTCAGCTTGGGACCCTCGGAGAGCCCGATCTGCACTTCCTGATCACGGCTGAGACCACCGAAGGTCAGTTGGCTGCGCCCGGTTGTGGGATTCGTGGAACACCCTCCCGCAATCAGGCCCACCATGCCCACGCACACCACAATCCCGAATCGAACGAAGGATTTCATGCGAACTCTCCTTGAAGCCGGGCACCGGTTGAAAACAGCACAGATCCTGCGGCCATTCCGCGACAGATGGTTGTAGGCCGCGCAAGGTGCCAGAGCGGTGAGCACGCCGTGAAGCGGTCCGAACCCATCTATCCTCCATGCACGTGAACGCACCTCCGCAATCCTCTCAACCCCCCGCAACCGCCTGGTCCGACCGCGACCTCGCCGCCAACCCGCATGAGCGATCGGACAAGCCCGAACGCGTCCGCCGCATGTTCGCGGCCATCGCCAAGTCCTACGACCTCAACAACCGCGTGCATTCCCTCTGGCAGGACCAGATGTGGCGTCGATTTGCTGTGCGCCAGGCCGAGGTAAAGCCCACCGACATCGCCCTCGATGTCGCCTGCGGCACGGGTGATCTCTCCCAAGCCATCGCCAAAGCCGGAGCCGCAAAAGTCATTGGCCTCGATTTCACATTCGAGATGCTCGAAATCGCCCGCCACAAAGTGGGGGGTCTGCCGACGACGTCCAACCCCGACCGGATTACCTACATCCAAGGCGATGCGCAACAATTGCCGCTCGCCGATGGTTCTACGGACGTTGTCACCATCGCCTTCGGCATCCGCAATGTCCTCGACCCGGCTCGGGCCATCCGCGAGTTCCGGCGAGTTCTGCGCCCCGGCGGCCGGTTGGTCATCCTCGAGTTCGCCGAGCCGCGGCTGGCCCCGGTGCGGTGGTTCAACTCCCTGTATTGTCGCCAGATCATGCCGCGCACCGCGACCTGGATCGCTGGCGATAAGTCCGGTGCTTACAAGTACTTGCCGAAGTCCGTGGCGACCTTCGTGACGCCCGAGCAGATGGGCGGCATGATGCGAGACGCCGGTTTCGTCTCGATCAAGACTCACTCGCTCTCGATGGGCATCTGCATGTGCTATTCGGCGCACGTCTGACACCCTGAACGCGGGATGACGTTTACGCGTGTTCGCCCACGCGCGAAATCGCTTATCAGCACCCTGAGATCAAGCTGCGCGTCCGCTTCGTGTTACACGCGGCGCTGGAAAGCGGACCATCGAAAGCTCTCATGATTTCGCGTGCCGCCCGATCAACGGGGAGTCGATTGCTCGACCCGGCGGGACGGACTCCCATCGGCACAGGTCATTTTTCCGTACTGCGGCGGAGCCCGCACTCGGCTTCTTCACTTCTTTCTCTCAAAGCCGGAGCCCGCACCATGCAGCAGGAACAGTTGACCGAACGTTTCTTCGAGGCCCTGATCACGGGCGACCGCCCGCTTGCTCGGGCCGCGGCCGAGCAGGCCCGCCAGACCCTTGGCGGCCCGCTCAATCTGATCACAGACCTTTTCTGGCCGGTGCATCAGCAACTGGAAACGCTGCACAAGCGCGACCAGATCACCAAGATGAGCCACCACATGGCCGTGCGGCTGCTCCGCCAGCTCATCGATCAGAACGCCGCAAAGCTCACCTTCAACTATTCCCAGGGCAAGACAATCCTCGCGTTCTGCGGCCCCAGCGAGAACGAAGAACTCGGCGCCCAGATGGCCGTGGATGTCCTCGAGGCCTCCGGCTTTGACGTCCGCTTCGGCGGCGCGGGCATCGCCAGCGACGAGATCATGTTCCGCGTGAACGAAGACAAGCCCGATGTCATGATGATGTTCTGCTCCGCACCGCAGGATCTTCCCGAGATCCGCGGCCTGTTCGACCAGCTCCGCGAGATCGGTGCGTGCAACGGCACGCAGTTCGTCGTCGGCGGCGGCGTCTTCAACCGGGCCGATGGCCTTGCCGAAGAGATCGGCGCCGATCTGTGGGCATCATCGCCCATGGAAATGGCGCAGATGCTCATCGAGGAGCCCGAGCGCCGAGCCGACAACACGCAGCGCACCGTCGGCCGCAGCCGCAAGCGTGCCAAGGCCGCATGAATCGACGGCGCGGGCATCCGCCCGTACCTCTCTGCTTTCAGAACCCAAGGTTCCACGGAAGTAGCCCGCGGAGCCACCCGAGCGAAGAGACACTCACCTCCAAGCACGGCGAACCACCACCAATCAAGCAAGGCCCGGACAGCGAAGTCCGGGCCTTGCTGCGTTTTAGGCTGCATTCACATGGGCGGTTGCCGGTACGCTGGAGATCATGTCGAGCCGGCGGATGAAGTCGCGGGCGATGGTGTGGGCGCAGCGGCTGTGCCTCTGCGTCGTCGTCTTCGCCAGCGCGAACTGGCTGTTGAACGTGCTGCACTACCGCTGGGTGGTGCGACATGACCGTGTGCAGGTGGCGACGTGGATGGGTTGCCTGGAGATCAACTGGTACGAGTCGCGCGGATTTGCCGTCGCGAAGGTGCGACGCGCGGAGTTGTCGCGCGGCGGAGTCACCGGTAGAAACGGCCTCGCCACCATCCTCGCCCACGTTCAGTGGCTCCCGTGGGTCGAGCAGTTCGATATCTCCGGCCAGCCGAAGAGTGCCGTGAACGGAAGCCCATCCCCCTTTGCAAGGGATCACATCAGAATCACCCTGCCGATGTGGGGCTTGGGTGTTCTCTCAGCGATCCCATACATGTTGCTCGCAGCCAGAGCCCGCCGCCGCAGAAAGGCGCGATTGTGCGATGTCTGTGACTACTCGCTGGTCGGGTTGACGGCGGGCGTGGATGGCAAAACGCTCTGTCCGGAGTGTGGGAGCCGAGTAAGCCTGCCCGATGCGACCAGGGAGATCGCATCATGACGCAAGTCGTTCATGTGTTGCGATGGATCGCCAAGTGGCCGCTCGCCCTGTGCGCACTCGCCGCGGCGCTCGTGATCGCTCTCAACGCCTGCGGCCTCATGATCACGTATCTGGCAGACAACGACTCGGTCACCTTCCACGCCGGACTCATTCGCTATCACCATCCGGTGCCCGGGCCATCCAGCGGCATGGAACAACTCTTCGATGTTCGATTGCGTCAACCGCGATGGCGATTGGAATGGCAGGACCCGGTCTGGCGGACGGGTTCATGGGGGTGGTGGCCGGCGTACCACACCGGCTATGTGCCCGGGATTCGGCTCTGGGGCACAGGACGCTTCACCGAAACGCAGATACCGCTCTGGCTGATCGCCCTTCCTGCCCTTGCGATCGCGGCCCCACTTTGGATCGCGGATCTCCGCTGCTGGCGAAGGCGACGATCTGGATCGTGCCTCGCCTGTGGCTACTCGCTCGCGGGCCTCGGGCGAGCCGTCCCCGATGGCTCGCGGTGTCCGGAATGCGGGCGGTCAGTCGGCCTCCAAGGGCCCAAATCGCCAATCCGATAACCGGATTGCGGAACGCTCCCCCCTTACCCGCGTACAACCCCATGCCTTCCAACAGGTTACGGAACAACCCCGCTCCAACCGTCTCCCGAACGGGTTCTCTGCAAATCCGTCCCAATCCGCATATTTGTGCAAACCTCACCTCCCCCCAACCGGTATATTCAACCACCATGACCCGCGCCGAAGAACAAGAACTGATGCAGCGTGCGATTGCGGGTGACCGCACCGCCGCGGCGGAGTTCATCAAGGCGCACCAGGCCTCGCTTTACGCCTACATGCTCCGCATGTCCGGCCGCCCCGATGTTGCCGAAGACATCGTGCAGGACGCCTTCGTCCGCGCCCTCACGAATCTCAATCGCTTTGACTTCCGCTTCCGCTTTTCGACTTGGCTCTTCACCATCGCCAAGCGGCTGTACGTGAACGCCTGCCAGAAGCACAAGCCAAGCTACGACAGCGATGTTGTCGCCTGCCGCGCCGGCAAGTTCGATGCCCCCGAGTCCTCCACCATTGGCGATGAGGCGACCAGCAACGCCAAGATCGCCATCGACTGGGCCTTGCAGCATCTCTCCGAAGATCAGCGCGAGATCGTCGTCCTCTTCCATCAGCTCGATTGGCCGATCACCCAGATCGCCGAGCACATGGAGATGCCCGAGGGCACGATCAAGAGCCACCTGCACCGCGGCCGCCAGCGGATGCGAGTTCTGCTCACCGAGCACGCGCAGTTCGGTCGCCACGTTGCCGAGCTGACGGGCATCATGTCCGCGACCAATGAAGACGAGTGGGGGGGTGTTCGATGAATCGCCCCTCTCGCCGCGCTCGCCTGAATGACATCGCTGAAATCGCAACGACCCTGCGGTCCGCGCCCATCGACGCTCCCGATTTCACCAGCTCCATCCTCGATCGCGTGGATGTCGAGCGTCCCTTTCTCGCTCCCAGCGTCCGCCGTCGGCTCCCGTGGATTCGCATTGGCCTCGGCGCGTGCTTCGCCTTCGGCGCACTCGCGATCGCGCTCACGCATCGCTGGGCTCCCGAAGCCGTTCAACTCGCCGACCAGCCCGCGCCCATCTCCGATGTGGTGCAGAGCATCGAGTGTGCCACCTGCCAGAAGTTCGCCTCGTATCGCCCCGCGGTGCTGAAGGTGACCGAGCAGGATGCCTCGCAGTTCTTCGCCGCCGTGGTCACCGCCGCGAACGCATCCGAGAATGAGGGTCGTCGCCCCGGCCTCACGGCCGATGCTCCGACGACTGTGACCGCCCTCCTCCCGCTCTCGCAGGCCGTTCCACTGGATACGCCCGCTCCGCACTCCGGCGCATCGGTTGCCTCGGCTCGCTCCGCGAATCACTTCCGCGGTTCGCTCGCGACTTCGCAGTCCGTTCTCCCCGAGTCCGGCGGCCCCGCCGTGCTGATGTCCTCCGATGTGTCTTCCAAGGTCAAGGTCTTCCCGACCTTCCTGGAGCACGATCTGGATGGCCTCGTCCTGCCGCGCTAAGCGGCCCACGCGGCGAAGTGTCTTTCTCTCGCATCCGTCTTCGCTGCACCTTTGCATGAGGCGATGTCACACGCGCTGACACGATCACGCGTGTATCGCGCGAAGTTCGTGCGCGAGATCGCCGATACCATCGGCGGAATCCACAACTTCCTGGCTCGTGGTCGGTTCAATCAACAGACATGTTCGCACGCTCGGCACATCAAGCGATTCCCGCAGCCATGCTGCTGCTTCTTGCGGCGAGCGGCCAGGTGTCCGCACAGTCCCCAGCGCCCGGCTCGAAGCTGATTCCCACGAGCGCCTTCGCCGCACCGCAGCCGCCTGCCGAGTGTCCCGTCGCCGCGGCCGCCGCCATCGCGGATATTCCCGATGATGTCGATCTCGTGATCGTCGTCGAGAGTGGGGCGGATCTCCGCACCTCGCCCATCGGTGATGCCGCCGCGCGATTCCTCGCCGAGTCGGGCATCATCGTTGATCTGACCAAAGCGTGGAAGGCCTTCGGCGACCAGCTCGGCTGGTCCACGCAGGAAACGTTCGATCGCCTGCTTGGCCGGCGCGTCGTTCTGCTCTCCAAGTCCATCGGTCAGGGCAGCGATCGTCGCTGGGCGATCCTCAGCGATGTCAGCGCGGACACCGAGGCGGTGCTCAAGGAAAAACTCGAAGCCGCACCACGTGCGATCTCGCAGGGGCACAAGATTCTCACGGTCGAAAACGGCGCGTACGAACTCACCAGCCACCATCACACCACATCCCGCGCCGGTGCATCGGGAGCGAAGGCCGTCCGCGCCGCGCGCCCCGCTGCGAACGAGCGCGTCACGCTTGTCCTCGGTCCCTCCGGCCGCGGCGAACTCTTCGACGAAATGCTGTCGCGCCTCTCCCGCGCCGCCGAGCCCGCCGCCGGCAAGGGCCAGGTCACCGCCAACAACGGCCCCATGGGCACCCTGAGCTCGCACGAAGTTTTCACCCTCGCCTGTCAGGCGGGCCCGACCGAAGTGCTCATGCTCGCTGCGCTGGATTCCCCGACCGCTCCTGGAACCCCCGCAGGAAACCCCGCCGATCGCTGGAAGGACTTCGTGCTGCTCGCGGGCCACCGCGACAAGGACGCCGCGGCGAACCTGATCGAAAAACGCGAGGGATCTACCTGGCATTCCCGCGTCATCGTGCGCCAGACGGCTCGCCGCGAAGAACTGCTGAAGATCGAGCCGACATCCGACGCGCCGTTCCGTGCGCTCTCGTCTGGCGCGCTCATTGCGACCGTGCAGAACGCTCCGCTCCCCGATGTGCTCGGTGCGTGGGCCCCGATGGCGAGCATCCTCTCCATTCTGCCGATCCCTGAGGACGCGAAGAAGCAGATGTCCGGCGGTCAGGCGCTCTGCGTGCGCACCGTCGGTCCGGACAAGCGCGTCTCTTGCACCTTCGCCCGCCAGACCGGCTGCACCGAGCAGCTCTCCCGCACCTTCGATGGCCAGATGGCCGCCACGCTCGCGCGCCTCGAGAAGCAGTTTGGCGTCGAGGCGCCCGCGCCGCAGGACTATTCCGGGCTCGCCCCGAATGCCGTGCGGACCACGCCGCTGGCGAGTTCCGCCAGCGGCGCACTCAGCGTGTTCACATCGCGCCCGGTGAGCGTTTCGTGGGCGTATCCGTCCCAGGTCGCCGTGAATGGTCCGGCGAATCTGAACGATCCCGCCGTGAAGTGCGGCGTGGGCTGCGCCGCCGCCTGCGTGGGCGCTCGCCGTCCCGGCTGGTGGGTGCTCAACATCAGCCAGACATCGCTCCCCGCCTGCGCCGCGACGGCACAGCCCGTTCCCGCTGAAGCGGAAATGACCCCGGGCGAACTGCTGCGAAGCGATGCAAACGCGCTTCTGACAACCGTCGCGCCGGCCGCACCCGCAAATCTTGAAGTTCCCGCGCATCAGATCGGTCGCTGGGTCTGGCTGCTCAGTGCCCAGCCCGCGGCCTTGGAAAAACTTCTCCCCGTCTCCATTCCGGACCTCAACGGCTTCCGCTCCGGCCTTCGTCGATTCGAGACGATCGATCTGGCGCTCCGGATTACCGAGCAGGGCGATGTGCAGGGCGATGTCGGACTTCGCCTCGCGGAACACGCGGAAGCCGCGAAGTAATCGTGGCTGATCGTGTGCTCGTACAGAACAGGTAGGTAACAGGCCGCGCGGATCGCACGAATATCGGCGCGGCCGCTCGCACCCGCACATCCACCGACCTATAGTCACAGCCCGGTTCGCGAGCTACGCGGCCGCGCGAACTTCAGATCTGCTTCCCACACTCCGGCGTCCCGTCGCCGCCGCGGCTATCACCGCCCTCGCTGCTCCTCCCGCCGTTCGTCCATTCCTCGGTTCCATGTCCCCTCGCCCAGCAAGACTCCCATGCCCATCACGCTCGAAGACGCCATCGCTCGTTGCCAACTCCTCCGAAACGTCGCGATCATCGCGCACGTTGACCATGGAAAAACCACACTCGTTGACCAGATGCTCAAGCAGTCCGGCAACTTCCGCGTCGGCGAGCTCGAGAAGCTCGAGGGCGGTCAGCACGGGCTGATCATGGACTCCAACGACCTGGAGCGCGAGCGCGGCATCACAATCCTCTCCAAGAACTGCGCCGTGAACTACGTGCGCGTCGGCGCGGATGGCAAGCCCGAGCAGTTCTTCGTGAACATCATCGATACCCCGGGCCACGCCGACTTCGGCGGTGAGGTCGAGCGCGTGCTGCGCATGGCCGACGGCTGCCTGCTGCTCGTAGACTCTTCGGAAGGCGCGATGCCGCAGACGCGGTTCGTGCTCTCCAAGGCCATCGAGTTCGGATTGAAGCCGATCGTGATCGTGAACAAGTGCGATCGGCCGGATGCCCGCATTGATGAGGTGATCAACGAGGTGTTCGATCTGCTTGTCGAGCTTGGCGCGGATGATCACGCGTTGGACTTCCCGATTGTCTTCGCCTCCGGTCGCGCCGGCTGGTCGACGACCGACCTGGAAATCGCAAAGACCGCCTCTGGCAAGGACGGCCTGCCCGGATATCCGAAGGCCGACCTTCGTCCGATCTTCGACGCAATCGTCAAGCACGTCCCCGCGCCGGATGCGGATGCGACGGCTCCGCTGCAGATGCTCATCACGACCCTGGACTACAACGACTATGTCGGGCGCATCGGCATCGGGCGCGTGTTCCACGGGCAGATCAACTCCGGCCAGCAGGTGGCCGTGATGAAGATGGATGGCAAGATCGTGCAGTGCAAGGTGCAGAAGCTGCTGCGCTTCGCGGGTCTTGGCCGCATCGAGACGGATTGCGTCAGCGCGGGCGACATCTGTGCGCTCGTGGGTCTGGAAACAGTCGACATCGGCGACACCATCGCAGACCTGGAGAATCCCAAGGCGCTGCCGCCGGTGAAGGTCGATGAGCCGACGCTGACGATGGTCTTCCGTGTCAACGACTCTCCGTTCGCCGGCATCGAAGGAACCTTCGTCACCAGCCGGCAGATTCGCGATCGGCTTGAGAAGGAACTCCAGCACAACGTCGCGCTCAAGGTC
This sequence comes from Phycisphaerales bacterium, assembly GCA_044222255.1. Lineage (GTDB taxonomy): Bacteria > Planctomycetota > Phycisphaerae > Phycisphaerales > UBA1924 > UBA4658. The sequence continues at coordinate 784 of JBGANP010000072.1, read as the reverse complement.
GACTTCAGCGCATCGGCGGGCGATGAGTTCAAGGTTTCCGGGCGCGGTCTGCTGCACCTGGGCATTCTGCTCGAGACGATGCGCCGCGAAGGGTTCGAACTCGCGGTGGGCAAGCCGCAGGTTGTCATCAAGGAGATCGATGGCGAGCTGCACGAGCCGATCGAGTGGCTGGTGGTGGACTGCCCGAACTCCGCGGTTGGCCCGGTCATGGAGCTCGTCGGCGGGCGCAAGGGTGAGATCAAGAGCATGGAGCCGCGCGGCGACGCGGGTACGCACCTCGAGTTCGAGATTCCCGCACGCGGCCTGATTGGTCTGCGGTCGCGCATCCTCACGGCCACGCAGGGCGAGGCGATTCTGCACCACACGTTCGAACGGTTCGCGCCGCTGAACGGCGAGACGCCGCATCGGGCGCAGGGCGTGCTCGTCTCGATCGAGACCGGCGCTGTGACGCACCACGCGTGCGAGTTGCTGTCTGACCGCGGTGTGCTGTTTGTCGCGCCGGGCGACAAGGTGTACGGCGGGCAGATCTGCGGGGAGCACAACCGGGACAACGACCTGGTCGTGAACATCACGCGGCTCAAGCAGCTCACGAACATGCGTGTTTCGCACAAGGAAGCGACGGTTGTTCTCAAGGGCTCGCGCAAGATGACGCTTGAGGCGTGTCTTGAGTACATCGAGGATGACGAGATCGTGGAGATCACGCCGCAGAGCGTGCGGATCCGCAAGCGTCTGCTCGATGAGTCGATGCGCAAGCGGGCGGAGCGGCAGAGCCGCGACCGTGAGG
>JBGANP010000071.1:0-20275 GCA_044222255.1 Phycisphaerales bacterium | reverse complement strand
AGTCCGTGCTGCCGACGGCGATCGTGGAGATCACGGGCGAGGCGCGGGACGATGTGGCGCTGGAGTGGGTCGCACTGGAGCGGCAACTGGCGCGGAAGACGGCGGGCTCGGAAGCGGGAACGCCGGAGGGCGCGGCGGAGCGCGTGGAGTTCGCACGGGCGCGGGCGGCGGATCAACCGGCCGAGGAAGGGGCCGCGCCCGGCGCTGCGGCCAGCGTGAAGCGGCTGGTTTCGTCGCACGCGCTGGACCTCTCGACGATTCCGGAACTCAAAGCGGGTGATGAGTTGTGGATCACCGCGCTTGTCACCGATGCGTTCAACCTGGAAGGGCAGCGGCACGAACCCGTGCGATCGACGGTGCGCAAGCTGCGGATTCTGTCGCGCGATCAGCTTGTGGAGCAGATCTGGAACGAGCTCTCGACGATGCGGCGAACGGCGATCAAGGTGGATCAGGACCAGCAGGATGTGGCGAAGGTTTCGCCACCGCCGGGGCCGATGGGGGAGGAACTGTCTTCGCGGGCCGAGCGGGCGCAGGCGGGGCTCACTGAGCGACTGGCGCGGCAGAACCAGCAGGTGGCCCGCTTACAGCAGCGTGTGAAGGAAAACGGGCTCACCGATCAGAATGTTCAGGATGTGCTCAAGCAGGCCAGCGAATCGCTCAAGCAGGCCGGCGAGCACTCGACCTCCGCCTCGCAGAACCTCGGCGACGCGGCCAAGCAGCAGTCGCAGGAGGGGGCGAAGGAGAAGGCGGGCGAGCCGCAGCTTGAGAAAGCCAAGGACGAGCAGAAGCAGGTGCGTGATGAACTCGCGCGGCTGATCGACATGCTCGATCAGGGCGAGGACTCGTTCGCGTCCAAGCGATCGCTGGAGCGGCTGTTGGAGCAGCAGCAGCAACTGCGCGACCGCACCGGTAACGCGGGGCGCGAAACGGCGGGCAAGAGCGGCGAGCAGATCACGCCCGAGCAGCAGCAGGAACTCGACAAGATCGCGCAAGAGCAGAAGGCGCTCGCCGAGCAGCTGCGCGACCAAGTCCGCAAGATGCAGGAGCGCGAGAGCAAGGTGCGGGAGAAGGACGCCGCGGCGGCCGAGGCGATGGCGCAGGCGGCGGCACAGTCCAACCGTGACCAGACGCCAGAGCGCATGGAAGAGGCGAGCAAGCAGGCGCAGAAGAACCAGACCTCCAGCGCGCAGCAGCAGCAGAACGAGGCGATCCAGTCCATGCAGCAGATGCTGCAGAAGATGGAGCAGGCACAGAAGAACAAGGATGAGGTGCTCAAGCGCGCGCTCGCGTCGCTGATCGATTCCATCAAGGGACTGATCAAGGTGCAGGAGACCAGCGTGGATGCCTTGCAGAAGGCGACTCTCAAGGGGGCGGCGGAGATCGCCACGCTGGAACGCCCGATGGTTTTGCACCACCAGAACACGCTAGGCGTGCTGGAGCAGTCGACGACCTCCGGGGCACGCGAGATCGCGCCCGTGGCGGACAAGCTGGAACAGGCGGGGCAGGAGATGGCGCAGACGATCCCTGACTTGCGCGAGGCGCGTCCGGACCCGGCGCTCGGCCACGAGAACGCCGCGCTGGAGGCGTTGAATGAGGCGCTCGCGCTCGCCGAAAAGCTGAACAACCAGGCGCAAGAGAAGGCGAGCGCGCAGAAGCGGGCCGAATTGCGCACCAAATACGAGGAAGCTCTCAAAACGCAGATCCAGCTTCGCGACTCGGCTCAGGGGCTTGTTGGCGCGGAGGACAATCGGCGCACGCGGGCCACAGCACGCGGACTGGGCGAGGAGCAAAACACGCTGAAGACCGTCGTGGACGCGATCCGCGATGAGACGAAGGACTTGCAGAACGTCAAGACGTTTCTGTACGCGCATGGACGACTCGATGAACTGATGCACGCGGCAGGCGAGTCGCTCGTCGGCGGCACAACGAACGCCGCGGTGATCCGCAACCAGACCTCTGCCGCCCGCGTGCTGAAGTCGCTCGCGGATGCGCTGGATGATCGAAAGCCGCCGGATGATCCGTTCCGCAAACAGGAAGGCGGAGGTGGCGGACAGGGCGGCGGGGGCGGCGAGCCGCCAGCGGTGCCAGAGGCGGCGGAGATCGTGCTGCTGCGGTTGATGCAGATTGAGGCGCTGGACCTCTCTCGTGCGGCCTCGGATGCCGGCAAACCCGATGCCGAAGCCGGCGCGGAGGCGGCCAAGCTGCAACGCGAGATCGCGACGCAGGGGTTGGAACTGCTCAAGAAGATCGAAGAGAAGAGCAACCCGCGCACGCCGGGAGTGAAACCGGCACCGAAAAAGGAAGACAAGCCGGAGGACGAGCCGGCTGGAAAGAACGAAAAGCCGGAGAAGCCCGCTGGGGAAGGGAGCCCGAAATGATCGCACGTCACCTGTTCATGCTCGCCGGAGTCGCGATCGCGGCGACATCCGCGTTCGCACTTCAGCCAGAACCGAAGCAGCCGGATCCGAAGCCATCAGAAAAGCCCGCCGAGAAACCCGCGGCCGCGCCGCATCCGGCTCAACCCTCACTGGATGAACTCCTTGGCATCAAGCCCAAGCCGGCCGACAAGCCCGCGACGACCACGCCGACAAAGCCTGATGAGCCCGTGACATCGCCCGATGCCGCGCCGGACCAATCCAAGACGGATCTGGATCGCCTGCTCTCGGCGCAGGAGATCGGCGATGCCTTCAAGCAGGCGATCGCGCTGATGGGCGATGCTTCCAAGCGGCTGAACGACCACGCGGACAATGGGCTGGGCACGCAGCGCGTGCAGGAGGATGTCGTCAAGCGGCTGGACCAGTTGCTCGCGAGCTTGGACAAGCAAAAGCAGCAGGGCTCGCCGAGCTCGAAACCCTCACCGAAGAATCAAGATTCCGAATCAGAGCCCGGCGCCAGCAAACCGAAGCCCAAGCCCGGGCCGGGCGAGGGCAAGCAATCTCAACCGGGCGGTGATGGCGCTCAGGCTCAGGGCGGGCCGACGCTTCAGGAAGGCGCGCTCAAGCCCGAACTCGAATCCGCACGCGCCGCGTGGGGCTCGCTGCCGGCACGCATCCGCGCGATGCTCATGCAGGGCACCGAGGACCGCTTCAGCGCGCGGTACAAGGGACTGACGCAGGAGTACTACAAGCGGCTCGCGGAGGAGAACAGCAAGTGAGCACGCGTGCCCGACACCTTTGTCGCCTGACGATCGGAACGCTCGGGCTGTCGCTCACATCCCTCGCGCATGGACAGTTGCTGGATCCGACAGTAAAGCCGGAGGTTTCGACGCTTCCGCCCGTTGAAGCGCCCAAGCCCGCGGAGACGCCAGCCGACACGAAACCCGCAACAGCGGGCGGGTTTGATCCGGTGCGTTCCGCCCAAAACAACGCCGCGGCCAACGAGATCACACCTGAGCTGGACGAGATCGTCGCCAACGGACTCAAGTATCTCGTCGCGCAGCAGAGCGCGGATGGCTCGTTCGGCGAGGGTCGCTACGGCAAGAACATCGCCGTCACCGCTCTCGCGTGCATCGCGCTGATGGCCGACGGCAACACCCCGGGCCGCGGCAAATACGGCAAGAATGTGCAGAAGGGGCTGGAGTTCGTGCTCGCCTCGTCAACGGAAACCGGCCTGCTCGCGGCGGATTCCACCAACGGTCCGATGTACGGCCACGGCTTCGCCGCGCTGTTTCTGGGCGAGGTCTACGGCATGACCAAGGGCGGCGGAGAGACGCCGCAATCCGCAAAGGTGCATGAGGCGCTCGTGAAGGCCTGCACGCTGATCCAGCGATCGCAGAACTCCGAGGGCGGCTGGCGCTACAACCCTGTGCCGTACGACGCGGATGTCTCCGTAACGATCTGCCAGATCATGGCTCTGCGCTCGGCCCGCAACGCGGGGATCGAGGTGCCCAAGGAGACGATCGACAAGGCGATCGAGTACGTCAAGCAGTGCCAGAACAACGATGGCGGCTTCCGGTATCAGGCGTCGGCGGGCGTCTCCGCGTGGCCGCGCAGCGCGGCGGGCGTGGCCTCGCTCTTCTACGCGGGCATCTACAAGGACGACGCGATCGACCGTGGCGTGAAGTACGTGCAATCCACCGCCTTTCCCGGAACGAATCAGTCAAACACGAGCGCGCATTACTTCTACGGCCAGTACTACTCCGTGCAGACGATGTATCTCGCCGGCGGCGAGCCGTGGGCCAAGTGGTGGCCGGCGGTGCGTTCGGAACTTCGCGCCAAGCAGCAGCAGGACGGCTCATGGGCTGACCCATCGGTCGGACCGGCGTACGGCACGTCGATGGCGTTGATCGTTTTGCAGATGCCCAAGCGATTCTTGCCGATTTTTCAGAAGTAAATCCGGACTCCCCAGAGCACACGATGCGCACACCCGTTCTGGCAACCACTCTTTTGCTCGCACTCGCCTCCGGAACATTCGGCGCGGCCGCCAGCGCGCCGGCCGCGCCGCGGTTCACGCTACTGGTGCGCTCGCGTGCGCCGGAAGCGATCACGCTGCTCTCGATCAGCGCTGGGGATGCAAAGACGCCGGGGAAGATCGTCTATCTCGACAACACTGGCGCGCAGCAGTCCATGCCGCTCTCGGGGATCGTCGCGCTCGCACCGCAGGCGTGGGTGCCGACTCCAGAATCCACGGCTCCGACGAGCGATGAGTTCGGTACCTCCGATCTGCCGGTGCATCGGCTGGATCTGACCGATGGCGAGCGGTTCGTGGGCGAGTTGGCCTTCGCGCCCGCGAGCGGAGCAGCGGCGGGCGCGGCCAAGCCGCCTGCCGATGCGGTGTTCCTGCGCCATGACAAGCTCGGCGTGCTGGTCTTCCCGCTGGATCGCGTCTCGAAATACTGGAGCAACGCGCGGCGGCCGGTCACGCCCGGAGCGCGGGCATTTTCCGCGACAAGCGACACGCTGCTGCTGGCGAACGCGGAGCGGCTCGAGGGGCTTGTCACGCAACTTGCTCCGACGGTGCTGATCGAGATCGCGCAGCCGGGCACGAAGCCCGCGGTCTCGGACGCGAAGGCGGCGGCAGGCAAAGCGCCGAAGACGCCCGCGACGGAGATCGACGCGGGGAACATCGCGGTGGTGAACCTCGTGAATCCCGCCGCGCCGCTGCGGACGCTGCGGATCGATCTGGCCGATGGAACCGTCCTCGCGGCCGATGCGCTCGCGGGCGATGCGCAATCGGGCAAGCTGACCTTCAAGGCGATCGCCGCGGGTTCCAAGGGAATGCTGGTGGATCTCTCGCAACTCGCGGGCGTGGTGCCCGACCCATCGCGCATCGTGCCGCTGGCCTCGCTGCCGATTGCGGCACAGAAGCCCGCGGAGGGACGGATCGGCGCGTCGGCCGCGCAGGTGCTGGCGGATGCGGGCTCGCCGCTGGCGGCCGCCGACATTCTGCTGCCCGGACCAATGACTGTCTCGTGGGCGATTCCCGCGGGGGCGTCGTCGATCATCGGCTACGCGCAGATGGACGATCGCTCGTTCGCGTGGGGAGACTGCACGGTGGTTGTTTCCGTCGCACCCGCAACCGCCGGCACCGCTGAGCGCGAACTCGCACGCGGCCGGCTGAACGCGACGACGCCCTCGCTCACGATCTCCGCCGATCTCGGCGCGATCAAGCCGGGAGAAACGCTGAAGGTCCGCACGGAGTCCGGCGAGCGCGGGCCGATCCAGGATCGAGTCGTGCTGCGGCGGGTGCTGCTGCTGAGCGGCGCGGCCTCGAACTGACTCACCGCACCTTGACCAGCGCGAGCGCGGCAACCACAAGGATCGCCGTGATGATCCAGAACCGCGCGACCACGGTCTGCTCGGTCCAGCCGATAATGTGGAAGTGGTGGTGGATCGGCGCGACCTTGAAGAGCCGCTGGCCGGTGCCGGTGCGCTTGCGGGTGTACTTGAAGTATCCCACTTGCAACACGACGCTGGAGATTTCCAGGATGAACACGCCGCTCATGAGCAGGAGGAGCACCTCTTGCCGAATGACCACGGCGAGATAGCCCAGCAGGCCGCCGAGCGCAAGTGACCCGGTATCACCCATGAAGACCTGCGCGGGCGAGCAGTTCCACCAGAGGAACCCAAGACACGCCCCCGCGATCGCCGCGGCGAGAATACACAGCTCATCCGCGTATGCGATGTACGGCATGCGAAGATACTGCGCCATGGTGTCCACGCCCGCGATGCCGACCAGCGCGAGCATGCCCAGCGCGACGATCGTCGTCGTGCCCGCGGCGAGGCCATCCATTCCGTCGGTGATGTTCACGGCGTTGGACATGCCCGCGACCATCAGCATCGCGACGACGACGAACAGGAATCGCGGCAGGAAGACCAGCGACTCGTTCAGCGCCCAACCGCCCTGCTCCGTGCGCACCCACGTTGCCTGGAGAGGAACACTGACAACGTGCTGCAGGGCGCGATCCACGCCGGGCGTTTCGCCTTTCACGTAAAGGAACCATCCGACCATCAGACCCAGCCCAAGCTGGAAGATCAGTTTCTCCCAGCCATACAGCCCCTGGCGCGAGCCGCCGGGTCGCGACGCGGCGGTGAGTTTCAGCCAGTCGTCGATCGATCCGAGCGCGGCAAGCCAGACCAGCACGACCAGACCCATGATGACGTAGAACTCGCGGATGTCCGCGAGCAGGGCCGTTGATCCGAAGATCGCGCCGCAGATGAGCAGGCCGCCCATCGTGGGGACATTCGCCTTGCTCTTGGCGGCATCCTGCAGGAGCGCGGTATCCGCAAGGCCCGCATCGCCGATCTTCTTGCGCCGGAGCCAGCGAATCACCGGCTTGCCCGCCAGCACGACCACGAAGAACGCAACCGCCGCCGCGGCCAGCGTGCGAAATGCGAGCTGGTCCAGGATTCGGAAAATCCAATAGACCCGATGGTCGATCAGCCAGGTGCGGAAATGGTCGAGCAAAACGTAGAGCATCGCGCGCGGTCGTCAGCCGACCTGACTCTCCCCATTCGCCGCCCCACCGCCAACATCCGCGCCCACCAGTTCCCCGCTCGGTGTGGTCTTCACCTCAACGCCGACCATCCCCACACCCGTGGCCGGCTCAGCGTGCTTCCCCGAGCCATCGCGGGCCGCGGCGACAACACGCTCGAGCTTCACACGACGGGATCCCTTTACCAGCGCGATGTCGCCCGGGCGCAGCATCGCGGCGATCACCGTCGCCTGGTTGCCGTCAGCACTCTCGAACCATCGCACGCGGGATGCCTCCCAACCACACTCGTGCAGGGCTTTCTCGGCCTCGCGCATCCCCGCGCCAACCAGCACAACCAGATCGATGCGAACACCCTCGCACCCTTCGGCGACCGCCTCGGCGACGCCTCGATGCCCCGCCGCCGCGCTCGCTCCCATTTCCAGCATCTCACCCAGCACCACCACCGTGCGTCCGCCCGCGCCGAATCCCGCCTTCTTCAGCGAGCAGAGCGTGCGGATGCCCGCGATCATCGAGTCCGGGTTCGCGTTGTACGCATCGTTCAGAATCGTAATCGCCGAGCCGCCCTCGCCGAGGCGCTCCACCGTCAGACGCATGTCCGCGCCGCCCGCGGTCAGCAAGGCATCGGTCGCCTTCTGGTCATCCACTCCCAACCGTCGCGCCACCGCCAGCGCGGCGATCGCGTTGAGCGCGTTGTGCTCGCCGACCAGCGGCATCCTGTACTTCTGCCTCGCGTTCACCGCGAAGCTCAGCCACGCGCGGCCATCGGTGATCTCGTGCTTGGCATCCGTCAGTCGCAGCGTCGCATCCTGCTTGCGCCCGAACGTCACCAGGTTCTTCACGCCCTTGAGATGCTCGGTCAGTTCCGGCGCATCCGCCGTCACGATTGCCCATCCCGCGGGCTTGAGGTATTTCAGGATCACGGCCTCTTCGGTCGCTACCCCGGCGAGATCGCCGAAACCCTCCAGATGCTCGCGTCCGATGGAGGTGATCACCGCGATATCCGGCCGCACGACTTCGGCGAGCGTCTTGATCTCTCCGGGATGGTTCGTGCCCACCTCGCAGATGAGGTATTGATCGTTCTCTTTGGCCGCGAGGATTGTCAGCGGCACGCCCACCGAGTTGTTGAAGCTCTTCTGACTCGCCGTGCCGCGCATGGTCTTACCGAGCAGGTGGTCAACCAGCCGCGTGGTCGTAGTCTTGCCGTTGGAGCCGCAGATGGCGATGACCTTGGTCCGCTTGAGGGATTCCCGGTACGCCGCGGCGATCTTCAGCAGGGCCTTGCCCGTATCCGCGACCTTCAGCACGCCGCAACCGTTCAGGTCGGCCCCCGTGGGCACTCCCGCGACATCCTCAACCACCACCACCGGGGCACCCGCCCGCACGGCATCGGCGACAAACTTGTGACCGTCAAAGTTCTCGCCGCGCAGGGCGATGAACATCTGGCCCTTGCGAATCGCGCGGCTGTCCGTACTCACCCCGATGATCGGGGCGTGCAGGTCCGGCAGGGGCAGGTCGGCGGGGCGATCCTTGGGAAGTTCGATCTGGGCCGGGCGCACCACCCACGCTCCCCCGCTTGCGATACGAATGTTGTCCGGATTCCAGAACGGCATGGATGCTTCCGTGACACGGGCGTCTCGCCCGTGTGTCTTTCGTTTTATACGTGGTCCGCCGTGGCCGAATCCACCAATGCAAAGACCATGGGCTGGAAGCCCATGCCACGGATCTCCTACATCGGCTCACCCACCCAAAGCCAATGACGCGCCGGCGGTCATGTCTTCACCATCGTCCCGATCGTCGTCCTTTCGTTCGGGAGCCGGTTCGCGAACCGCGATCCCCCGCTCCCGCAGCGCGATCCGGGCCACCTCGCGATCGTCAAAGTGCCGCGTGATCGTCGCCCCCTTCTTCGCCGGATCGGGCAGAATCTGATAGTCCTCGTGCCCCTTTCCCGCGATGATGATCGTGTCCCCCGGCTTGGCCCCTGCGATTGCGGCCCGAATGGCACGCTCCCGATCGGGCTCGATCATGGTCCGACCGGCCGCCGCTGAGCCGATGCCGATCTGAATCTCCTCGATGATCGCCCCCGCGTCTTCTGTCCGCGGATTGTCGCTCGTCACCACGACCCGATCCGCCATCTCCGCCGCCACCTTCCCCATCCGCGGCCGCTTCGTCTTGTCCCGATCTCCACCACACCCGAACACACACCAAAGTTCCGAGTTCAACTCGCGCTTTCCGCCCGGCATTGGCCCCGTCCCGATCGCGCTCGTGCCCTTTCCCAGATCGCTCTCGCGCGTGCCCCCGCCACTCGCCCCCGCGCGTCCCATCGCTCCACGCAACACCCCCAGAACCGTCGCCAGCGCATCATCAGAGTGGGCATAGTCCACAAACACCTGAATCGGAGCGCCGATCGCCGTCACCGGCTCGAGCCGCCCGGGCGGCGCGCTCGCCTTCTCCAGCGCGCCCGCAATGATCTCGAAGCTCAGGGCATCCTCATCTGTCCCTCCCCACAGCGCATGCACCGTCGCCACCGCCTGCAGCGCGTTCATCACGTTGAACGCCCCGACCAGCGGAATGCGGCAGGTCCGGTGCCCCCATGGCCCGGAAAACTCCACATCCGTTCCCTCCGTCGTCGCCCCAATCACCTTCGCGCGGCAGACCGTTTCCGGGGCCGTCCCGCCCGTCACGGGCAACGCACCCGGCATCTCGACCTTGCACCGCACCACCCGCACCCCCGGCTTGATCTTCTTCACCATCCCCGAGTGGGCCGCATCCTGAATGTTCACGATCGCCACACCATCCGCCGGCAACGCCTCAAACAGCATCGCCTTCGCGGCCCCATACTCCTCCATCGTCTTGTGATAGTCCAGATGGTCCCCGGTCAGGTTCGTGAAGACCGCCGCGTTCCAGTTCACCGCCCCGACGCGCCGCTGGTGCAAAGCGTGGCTGGAAACCTCCATCACCGCGGCCTGACACCCGGCATCGTGCATCCGCGCGAACGTCCGCGAGACTTCGAGTGCGGGCGGCGTCGTCAGCGACGCCGCGGCCACTTCCACCCCATCATCGATCACCACCGTCCCGATCAATCCACAGCGAATCCCCAGGACATTGAGCATCTGGTGGATGAGAAACGTCGTCGTTGTCTTCCCGTTCGTCCCCGTCACCCCGATCACCCGCATGTGCGAGCTCGGCTCGCCATAGAACCGCTCCGCGAGCCGCGCAATGGCAAGGTTCAGATTGTCCGCCGTCAAGAGGGCCACCGCCTGAGTACCCCGGTTCTCCGAACCGGGCTCGTCCGGCAGTACAAACCCCGGATCATCCGTCAGAATCGCCGCGGCCCCCGCCGCGATCGCCCCCGCCACAAATCCCTTCCCATCCACTTTCTCCCCCTTGCGGGCGATGAAGAGCGAGCCGGGCATGACCGTGCGGGAATCCTCCGTGATGTCGCAGATGCGGAGATTGGCCAGATCGTCCGTGGGGTTCACGATCCGAACGTCTAAGCCGTGGATGAGGTCGGCGATCCGCACTTATGCCTCCGTGGCACGAGCATCCTGCCCGTGTTTCGCGTTGCGGCGGACTGGCCGCCTTCGGATTCATCCTATCTCATCCGCGGCCGCGCCCCGAATCCGCTACATTCTGCGCATGATCAAACACACCCTCTCGGCGTTGGCCGTGTCAGTATTCGTGCTTTCCGGCTGCACCAACCACTCCAAGCCCGACACCTCCACCGCTCCGCCCCCACCCGACCACCCCACCGCCCCCCCACTGCCGAAGGACTCGGCGCCCACGCCGCCGCAGAAGCAGACCGCGCCGCCGCTGCATGACGCGGCCGCTGCCCCCGCCGCTCCCGCACCCAGCACCACCAAATCCGAACTCCGCGGCGATGGCGGCCTCGGCGAGCGTCACAAGCGTATCGTCGCCGCGGCATCGCAAGGCGGCAACGAGATCGCCTTCATCGGCGACTCCATCACCGAGGGCTGGGGCGGCGCGGGCAAGGACGCATGGAAGAACGTGTGGGAGCCGCGCCACGCCGTGAACTGCGGCATCGGCGGCGACCGCACGCAGCACGTCATCGGTCGCCTCGACAACGGCCTCATGGATGCCCTCTCCGCCTCCAACAACTCGATCAAGTGGGTCGTGCTCATGATCGGCACGAACAACACCGGCGGAGATAGTGCCGCCGACATCGCCGCTGGCAACGAGACCATCATCAACAAGCTCCGCTCTGGTCTGCCCAACGCCCAGATCGCCCTCTTCGCCGTCTTCCCCCGCGGCCAATGGCCCAACCCGCAACGCGACACCATTGACGCGATCAATAAGCGCCTCCAGACCATCGCCGCGCGTGACCCGCAGCACATCCACTACATCGACATCGGCCCCAAGTTCCTCAAGCCCACCGGCGAACTGCCACCGGACCTGATGCCGGACTTCCTGCACCTCTCGCCGATGGGGTACAAGATCTGGAGCGATGAGCTGGCGGGGATCATCAAGTAGATCGCCATTGCACTACGCACCCCTGATTTGCTACGAGAATATTCTTTGAAGCGCCGACACCTCCGCCTTCTGCTGCTGCTGTGCGTGGTGTCGATCGGAGTCCTTGCGATCGCCGTCTCGCGAGGAAAACTCACCACCTATCGCCTCGCCTTCTCCGGTTCATTGACCGAAAACTCGGTTGGTTGGCATTCCTATTGGGGTGACACCGTGCAGCATGGACGCATCCATGTTGTGGCTACATTTCCTGGCGCAACAGTGATCGACGACAACGCGAGCATCCTTTTGCTCGAACGGCACGGGACTTCCGTTTCATCCATACTGATGCGAATCGGTCCGAAGACTGTGGAAGAGACGTACACCTTCACGGACAACCTCATTGATCGCCTTCAGATTCACAGCAAGGATGGCGTTGATGGAAGTCATAAGCGGCTCGATGCTTGGATGAAAGATCACTCCGATCGCGGCAATTGGCCGCGGATGATCGTGGGAACCAGCGAGATTCTTGATGGACCACGAATCACCGTTACTCTCGGCTATTCATTCGACGACAATCGGCCATGGTGCATCGATATCGAGGTCGAGGATCACTAGACACGATTTCACATGCAAAATGTACGTCATGACAGTTGCTCAATGATTCGACCCGCAGTCACGATTGCCTGTTGCCTTCTTGTTCTGGGGTGCCATCGCGCTCCGACAGCGAGCACGCCGACGATCGTGCAACACACTGCGGGAATGTCGACACAACGAGTTCCGTCCTCCCGCCCCACAATCCCCGTCCTCCGCACCGACGGTGACCTCCGACAACGCCACGAGTCCATCGTCGCCGAAGTCTCCAAAGGCGGCCACGAAATCTGCTTCCTCGGCGCCTCCATCATCGAGTTCTGGGCCAAGACCGGCAAGGACAACTGGAACGCCGTCTGGGCCCCGCGCCACGCCGTCGATTGCGGCATCGGCGGCGACCGCACCCAGCACGTCCTCGCGCGGCTGGACAATGGCCTGCTGGACGCCCTTGCCGCGCCGAGCAACAACATCCGCTGGATCGTGATAAACATCGGCTCCAACAACACCGATGTGGACACCGGCGGCGAGATCGCCGAGGGCACCATCGCCATCATCGAAAGACTCCACGCCCGCCTGCCCAACGCGAAGATCATCCTCATCGGCCTCTTCCCCCGCGGCCGCTGGCCCAACCCCCTCCGCGACACCATTCGCTACGACAATCTCCGCATGGCCGAATACGCCAAGAGCCACGCCGACCACCTCACATTCATCGACATCGGCGAACGATTCCTCACGCCCCAAGGCGAGCTCCCCGCGGAGCGCATGCCGGATTTTCTCCATCCGGTGGGGAAGGAGTATGAGTGGGTGTCGGAGGAAGTGCTGAAGGTGATGAACGCTTCTGGTTCCTGATGGGTGGCACTGGCAGCTTGTCTGCCAGTGGTGTTGCAACTGAACTGAAATGCCACGATCGTCGCTACCCGCCTCCCTGCGCTGAGGTTGCAACATCACGGGCAGACAAGCTGCCCGTGCCACCCAAAGAAACTCTGACCTCCTACTACTTCCGCCGCCGCACCATCCGCAGCCCGCTCCACGTCTCATCAATCGCACACACCTTGTTGTCCACCAGGCCCGACGGCAGACAGACCTCGCGGATGGTGTCTTCGGTGATGTCCGTCGCAACGCCCGAGGACTTCTTCGGCCACGCTATCCAGATCCCCGCGCCCGTCTGCTCCGACAGCCGCGCCGCCGCCTGCGCGAACCGCTCCACCAGTTCCGTGCGTTTGGTCACAAACACCACCACCACATCCACAGCCGCCTTGCCCTTCAACCCGCGCACCGGCTCGACATCCCCCGGCAGCCCTTCGAGCAGCTCCTCAAACCCCTCCGGCGCCGCAACCAGCACAAGAGAAAAGCCCGGCTTGATGCCGAGCTTTTTCGCCAGTGGTGTTCCTGAATATCCAGCCATCACTTACACCGCTGCAGCAACCCCCGCCTCCGCCGTCTTCACCTCGCTCACACGCTGGATCTCCGCACCCAGCGATCGCAGTCTGGTCTCCATCTGCTCGTACCCGCGATCCAGGTGATACACGCGATGCACGATCGTCGTGCCTTCCGCCGCGAGCCCCGCCAGCACCAGCGCAGCACTCGCCCGCAGATCGCTCGCCATCACCGGCGCGCCGATCAGCTTCCGAACGCCCGTCACCACCGCCGTCGCGCTCTGACGCATGATCTTCGCGCCCATACGGCTGAGTTCCGGCACGTGCATGAAGCGCTCCGGATAAATCCGCTCCGTGATCATGCTGTTGCCATCGCTCAGCGAGAGCAGCGCCATGAACTGCGCCTGCAAGTCCGTCGGAAAGCCGGGGTGCGGCTGCGTCGTGATCTCCACCGGCCGCAGCACGCGCGAGCAGGTCACTCGCGCCGTCGCCCGCATGTGGTCCTTGCCGGTGTGCGTGATATCAACATTGACGCCGATCTTCTGCAGCGTGTCGATCGCCGCCATCAGCGCATCGACCGGGCAGTTCTCCAGCGTGATATCACCATTCGTGATCGCCGCGGCCGCCATGTACGTGCCCGCCTCGATCCGGTCCGGGATGATCCGGTGCTCCACGCCCTTGAGCCCCTCCACGCCATCAATAATGATCCGCGGCGAGCCAGCCCCGCGAATCCGCGCCCCCATCGCGTTCAGCATGTTCGCCAGATCCACGATCTCCGGCTCGCACGCGGCACACTCAATCACCGTCTGCCCATCCGCCAGCGTCGCCGCGGACATCACATTCGCCGTTCCCAACACCGTCGATCCGAACGGCCCGCCGAGGAACACGCGAGCGCCCTTCAGTCGACCACCCTTGCCGCCCGGCACCCGGGCGACGATGTCACCCTGATGAAGCGTAATTTCTGCGCCCAGCGCCTCCATGCCGCGCAGGTGCAGGTCCACCGGCCGGTCGCCGATCGCGCACCCGCCGGGCATGGAGATACGAGCAAACCCACGCCGCGCCAGCATCGGCCCCAGGCAGCAGATGCTCGCCCGCATCGTCCGCACAATGTCATACCGGGCGTGGCTCTGGCTCTCATCCTCAGCATGGATCAGCATCGTCCCGCCGGGAGCCGTCGCGTCCGCCGCCGGGCTGAACTCAACCTTGCACCCCAGCTCGGCCAGCAGCCGCTGCATGTTGCCGATGTCCGAAAGCTCGGCGACATCCTTCAGCAGCACGGGCCGGTCCGTCAGCAGAGCCGCGGCCATGATCGGCAGCGCCGCGTTCTTGGAGCCCTTCACGCTCAGGGTTCCGCACAGCCGCTTTCCGCCGGTGATGACAAACTGATCCAAGTGCCGCTCCTCCGTGAGTGTTCAGGGTACCGCCCCGCCCCTGTCGGTTGTAACCCGCTCCGTCGCCGTTCCGAGACACAGGCATCTTGCCCATCTTTCGGTCGGTCCCGTCGGTCTCGGTCCGTCTCCGCTGGCCCGAATGAGCCACCGTAGCCGCGCGTTTTCATCGGCCGCCTGCCTCCGCAAACCGCACCTTTATCGCCCCCATCCGCACAGTCCGCACGACCCGCACCATCCACCCCCCATCTCCGTGTTTTCCACTGGCCACCACGCCGCCGCAATTGGACATCTTCCCTGACCGCGAACGCACCGGGCCATATGGGGTGGTCCACAGCATTCGCCCTCCGAAGAAGGAGTCTCCCATGTCCAAGACACGCCAGTCCTCCACCGCTCTGCTCGTCGCCGTCGCAGGCATCGGCTTCGTCGCCGGCGCGTATAGCGTCCTCGGACCGCGACCCGCCAGCGGCGGCTCGACCGACGCCGCGGCCCCCGATGGTCTCCCCGACATCATGACCTTCACCGCCGTCATCCGCGACTTCAAGGCCGCCTCCGAAAAGGGTGGCCACCCGGACTTTGAGACCTACGGCCACTCCGATGCCAGCGTCGGCCTCATCGCCGACAAACTCGACTCCGAGGGCAAGCCCGTCTTCGCCGATTCCTACGGCTACGACGGCATCGGCGGATACAAGAACGCCGCCGGCCAGCGCATCATGCCCGCACTCGCCAGCAAGACCCTCGGCGACACCGTCGGCACGCTCACCCGGAGCACCGCCAAACAGCTCACCAGCAGCGACGCCTTCAAGCAGTGGTACCGCGACAGCGCATCGGTCAACCTCTCCAAGTCCATGCCACTCAAGCTCAACCGCATCGCCGGCACCAAACGCTACGTCTTTGACTCGGCCACCGATGAGCCCTTCAAGTCCCGCGGCGGGTTCTTCCCCATCAACGGCGACCTCTTTGGCAACTACTCCACCACCGGCAAGAACTACCACTTCACCACCGAGGTCGAGTGCAAGTTCGTCTACTCCAAGGCCGACAGCCCCGTCTTCACCTTCACCGGTGATGATGATCTCTGGGTTTTCATCGACGGCAAACTCGTGATGGACCTCGGCGGCCTGCACTCCAAGCGCGCGCAGACCCTCGAAGTCAATCGCCTCGCCGGGCTCAAGGACGGCCAGACCTACACGCTCAAAATCTTTCACGCCGAGCGCCACACCACCGATTCCAACTTCCGGATCGAAACCTCGCTCCAACTCGTCCCCGCCCCCATGCCCCCCACCAGCGGATTGCAGGACTGATCTCCCGAGTACCGCCACGCTCCGCGTGGCGCATTCCCAATCTCACTCAACCCCATTTCACGCGTCGCCCGGTCCTTCAGTGGCCGGGCGACGTTGTTTTTGCATCGGTGATCCGCTCTCGCTCACGGCTCATCCGTCCGCCGCGCGACATCAGGTCCCAAAATGCCCGCACCCCGCGCACGCCGTCCATGCTCCCCGCAATCTCCCAGACCGCACCGCCCGCACACCCGTCGCCCTCGCAACGAACTTCGTCCACTTGCCTTGCATTTGGCGTTCCTGATTTGCACATTTGATTCCGGAGTCCGATCCGCGGCCCGTCGCCGCGGCCCATCTTCACGGGGAGTTGGGACGGAGGGTGGGACGGCGCACGATGCGCCGTTCCGGCTCCAGGTCAGGCGGCACGCATCGCCCGGATCTCGGCAGGACGCCGGATCCGGGCCCACGAAGGGGTTTTTCCATGAATCGCACGCTCAACAACGTCCGCACGCTCTCCGCCGCCGGCCTGCTCGCGGTCATCGGCTCCGCCGGGTTCGCCTGGCACGCCTCGGGCGTCGCGACCACCACGACCACCGACCAGTATTCCAACCTTCCCGCCACGCTCCAGCTCACCGGCACCTGCCGTGACTTCAAATGGGCCAGCCAGTCCGGCGGCCACGTCGACTTCGAGTGGCAGCCCACCGGCGGCTACGCCCACTACGTCGGCTCCGTCGCCGACACGCTCGATAGCGACGGCAAGCCCGTCTTCGCCTCCACAGGCTACAAGGTGACCACCCAGGCCACCGATGCCTCCAACCGCAACATCATGCCCGTTGCCAAGTCCTACATCACCGCCAAGAGCGGCGACAAGGCCGGCGCCAAGGCCACCTCGGTCGGCGGCTCGCTCCACACCTCCAGCGCCTTCGCCCAGTGGTTCCGCGATGTTCCCGGCGTGAACCTCTCCAAGAACGTCCCCATCACCCTCGTCCGCCAGGCCAACTCCAACGTCTACTCCTTCTCGGATACCACCGACTCCACCTACCAGGGCCGCGGCGGGTTCTTCCCCATCAACGGCGAGCTCTTCGGCAACTCTCCCGGCCAGAGCAAGAACTTCGGCTTCTCCTTCGAGCTCAACACCTCGTTCATCTTCTCGCGCGGCGCTGGCCAGACATTCACCTTCACCGGTGACGACGATGTCTGGGTCTTCATCGACGGCAAGCTCGTCATCGACATCGGCGGCGTCCACTCCGCCGTCAGCCAGACCATCGAACTGGATCGCCTCAACTGGCTCCAGGACGGCCAGCGCTACAACTTCAAGCTCTTCTTCGCCGAGCGCCACACCACCCAGTCCAACGTCCGCATCGATACCACCATCAACATGCAGCCCGCCCAGCTCCCCGCCACCAGCGGCCTATACGACTGATCCTCTCCCCACCTCAGCCACTTCTCTCGCCCGACGCCCGCGCCAAAGCGCGGGCGTCGGTCTTTCATGCGCACGCGACTGTCTCCTCGTGGTACCCTCCGCGCGTGGACCCCACCCCCGCTCCCCCAGACCAGCACTTCCCCACTCCTCCCCCACCGCCGCCCGAGCTGGCCGCGCCGCCCATCGCGCCCCACGCCGCCCACACCTTTCCCGCCTCCCCCGTCTTCTCCCGCGAGTTCCCCTGCATCCACTGCGCCTATGACCTCCGCTCCATCCCGCTCGCCGATCGCTGCCCCGAATGCGGCAGGCCCGCCGCGGATTCCCTGAGCGCCCTCGCCGCCGCGAATCCCGACGACCTCGCCTCCATCCGCCGCGGCCTCATCTTCCTCGTCGTCGCCGGCCTCGGCTTCCCCCTCCTGGCTCTCCTCCTCGTTCTTGCCATCGCATTTGGCGGCGGAATGCGCGGCGACCCGGAAGGGATCTTCTTCTTCGTCGGCTTCCTCAACTTCGCCTGCGGTCCCATCAGCGGCGCGATCGGCGCGGGGCTCACAACCACCACCATCCGCCGCGCCCCCATCCCCGCCGCTTTCGCCGCGGTCTCCGGCCCGCCGCCGCAGCCCATGCCCCGTCGCCTGCTCCTCGGCGCTCACTGCATCCTCTCCATCCTCTTGGGCATGCTCATCCTCGGCCTCACAAGCTCGCGCGGCGGCGGCGAAGAGCAGCTCATCTTCGCCATCGCGATGGTCGCGGGCCTGACGCTCCTCGCCTGGGACTACCGCAACCTCATCCTCTGCCGCACCATCGCCGCCCTCTGCGCGCGAACAAATCTCCCCGGCACCCGCCGCATCTTCCAGATCCTCGCCGTCATCACCCTCTGCTTCGCCGTCACCCACGCCATCGCCGCGCTCTTCGCGCTGACGGCGTACTTCAATACGCACTGGCTCGATCGCCTCTTCTCCGGCAACCGCCCCGGCCCGATCTTCATGACCATCTACACCATCATCACGATCATCGGCTCCATCGTCCAGTTCGCAACCATCGGCTGGATGCTCCTCTGGCCCATCATGCTCATCATCACCACCCGCCGCCTCGCCCGCCCACTCGCCCTCGCCACCGCCTCGCGCGGCGACTTCCTCGCCATGCCCACAAACCCCGACGCCGAGTTCATCACCCCCGCCGCGCCCATCGTCTGACGCTCCCGCCCAAAGCCGTGCCACCGGCTATCGCCACCCTGGGCGATCGCCGGTGCGGCCGCGCGGAGGCCGTCAGTTCACTTCTCATCTTCCAATCAAACTCAATCGCAACACACATCCCCGTGTCCCGCGCCAGCTTCCTCCTAAAGCGGACGAAGCAGGTGCCAGGTCATCGTTTCAACACGAGAAAAGACATGGCCACCCGCCGGATGCTCATGGAGCGCATCGCTTTCGTCGTGCATTGAGGATGACGAAAACACCCGCGCCGACGATGCACGTTCCCGGCGCAGGGACAGAGGATGCGATACGAAAACCAAGGCCGTATGTACGCAAGTCAGGGCTATCGCCGCCTTTCGGCGAGTAGATGGTGTCACCAATAAATGCGTTTAGGTCGGAATTCCAGTAGCTTCCTTCGTAATAGCGAGCGTAGCTGATGCCCAAATCTCTCAAGGCAAATTCTGTCCACTCCGAGGTTCCGCCCGCCAAGTCGAGCAATCCCCAGGCGCTTTGCACGGTCGGATACGAACCGAGCGGAATGACGAACGGATTGGGGGAGTTGAAGCCGTAGTTGGCCTCTCCGACGCCTGGAGGGCCAGGAATAGGAAAATGAGTAAGCGTCGAGTTGCCGACCCAATATCCGGCTTGGCCCGGCCCATACCGATTCGGATCGAAATGCGCCGCCTTGATGTACTCGTCCCATGTGGGAATCCAGTACCGTGCATTGACGTTGTGCGTGACCTGATCCGTAAAGGTGTTGCCCGCATCGCCGAATGTACTCACGTCGTACGCGCCGTTCACAAACGCGATCGGGTCGGTGCTCTTGTTGTTGTTCAACCAGTTGCAGTAGATCGCGGCGGTGCGCCACGAGATACCACCAACGGGAAGATTCTCGTTACCTGCGGGAACGACAAAGCGGCTCCCTCCGTTTATTCCTGTCGCGGGAATCGCGCCCCATGCCGTCGGGGGGTGAATCCACTGGATGTTTAACTGCGCGGGCCGGTCGTAGTACGCAGAGAAGAACTCCGCCCATTGAGCCGTGGTGACTTCCAACCGGCCCATGCTGTACTCATAGCCCACCGACCCACGCCCAATCGCCATATCGCCGGACTGACCATTCCCCATCCACGGCGCATTCCCCACCGAGCCAACCCGCACCAGATCAATCCCGCTATTCGGATCAACATCCGCCCGCGCCGCCGCCGCCGCGAAGCCGCACGCAACCGCAGCCATCACACCCACACTGGATTGCAAACCGCCTGAGCGCACAGAGAGCCCTCCCTCCCTCTCGCTCCACAAGCGAAGAAGAGCGTACCACCTCCCCCATCCGCGGCCAGCACAAAGCGATCACCCGCCCATATTCCCTACTTCCAAAACCCCCACGTCCCCGCCCCGCCCTCATACCCGCCGCTCCTTCGATACTCGCCCCGATACCGGCTTCCCGTATCAAAGTACAGCAGTTCGCTCGCCCGCGTCTCCAGCTGGAGACGCCGCGCGTAATACAAGTCCGGCCGCTCGCGCTCCGGCCATTCATTGCTCGCCAGCAGCGGCGTGTCGCGCCCGCCCCCAAGCGACGCGTCATTCCTCGAATACTCGCTCACCGCTCGCGCATCCATCCCCTCCAGCATCTGCGTC
>JBGANP010000070.1:0-20443 GCA_044222255.1 Phycisphaerales bacterium | reverse complement strand
TTGACCCCGGCTCAGGCCACGGCCTTCGGCGCGCTCGTTTCTACTCTGAACAAGGCCAACTCGGATGCCGAGACGGCCCGCATGGCCAGCAAGGACGCGACGATCGCCCTTCGCGCGGCGATCGAGGCGACCCGCAGCGTCGCATCCATCTATGTCTCGACGATCAAGAACTACGCCGAGAGCACGCACAACATGAACGTCTACGCCCTCGGCGGCGTCAGCCCGGCGGATGCGCCCGGCACGGCTCCCTCGCCTGTCGCCCCGCAGCAGTTCACCGCGGGTGTCAACCCCGACGGCTCGCTCACGATCAAGTGGAAGGTCTCCCAGCCCACGGGCATCTACGGCGTCTCGTATCTCATCTCGCGCCGCATCAACGGCGGCGATGGCCCGTTCGCGTTCGTCTCCAGCGAGGGCGCGACCAAGACCTTCGTGGACATGACGCTTCCCGTCGGCGTGGACAAGGTCGAGTACATCGTGCAGCCCAAGCGCGGCTCGGATGTCGGCCCGCAGAGCCCGGTGTTCGCCGTGCAGTTCGGCTCGGTCGGCGGCGGCGGCGGCATGAACATCTCTACGGCGGCGGTGCCGCACGCGGAAGAGATGAAGATCGCGGCGTAAGAACTAGATTCACCACTGAGGACACAGAGAACACCGAGAGAGAAAGACAGGCAAGAGAGAACACGTGTTCAAGCAAGCAGCCCGGGCAAATGCTCGGGCTGTTTTTCTTGCCATTTCCCGCCTTTCTCGGTGCCCTCGGTGTGCTCAGTGGTGAATCCCCTTCCCCTGATTTTCAAGATGGATCGTGCTTACCATCCCGCCCCATGTCTACCACCACTCCCGAAACCACCACACCCACGCTCCCCATCGCCGAACACCGCGTTGCCCGCCATGGAAAGGGCGTCATCCATCGCTGGCGCGAGACGCTGATTCCCACCACGCGCGAGGCGCCGAGCGATGCCGAGGGGCCATCCCACATTCTGCTGAGCCGGGCCGGGTACATCCGCAAGCTCGGGTCGGGGATCTATGACTATCTCCCGCTGGCGCACCGGACGATCCAGAAGATCAGCCGCATCGTGCGCGATGAGATGGATGCCGCGGGCGCGAGCGAGCTGACGCTCCCCTGCATGCTCCCCATCGAGCTGTACGCGGGAACGAAGCGCGATGAGAACTACGGCGATCTGCTCTTCAAGGTGACCGATCGCAAGGGGGGCGTCGCCGCGCTCGGGCCGACGCACGAGGAGCCGGTGACGGAACTCGCCGCGGCTGGCGTGACCAGCTACAAGCAGCTCCCGCTGACGCTCTACCAGGTGCAGACCAAGTTCCGCGATGAGGCCCGGCCGCGCTCCGGCCTGCTGCGCTGCCGCGAGTTCATCATGAAGGATGCGTACTCGTTCCACACGACGGTGGAAGGGGACGGCGGGCTCAATCAGATTTACGATGCGATGTATCGCGCGTACTCGAATGTGTTCAAGCGGTGCGGGCTCTCGTTCACGATCGTCGAGGCCGAGAGCGGCCCGATCGGCGGGTCCGCCTCGCACGAGTTCATGGTGAACGCCGAGAGCGGCGAGGACACCATTCTCAAGTGCCCCGTGAGCGGATACGCCGCGAACGTGGAGAAGTGCGAGATCGGGGCCCGTGCGCTGCCGAGCAAGGGCTACTTCGCCGGCGAGCCGAGCGGCCTGCTGGAAGAAGTGAACACGCCGGGCTGCCCCGGCATCGACGATGTCGTGAAGTTCATGAAGGTCAAGCCGCAGCACATGCTCAAGAGCGTGCTGTTCAAGGTGAACTCGACGGCGGAGGAACTCGCGAAGTTCGGCGAGGAGTACATCCTCGCGGTCGTGCGCGGCGATCACGATGTGAACGAGGGCAAGGTCCGCGATGCGGCCCAGCTGAAGTCGATCTCGCTGGCGGACCCGAAGGCCGCGATCGAGAAGGGGTTCGCCATTGGGTTCGTCTCGCCGCGTGCCGCGGTGGGGAAAAAGGGGGTTCTGGTGCTGGTCGATCGCGAGGCGGCGATCAGCTTTGATGATGCGGCCGGGAAACCCAAGTTCTGGGTGACCGGCGGAGACAAGAAGGACTACCACGTCAAGCACTTCAACTGGCAGCGCGACCTGGGCAAGGACCCGCTCGCGGCCAATCCGCACAAGAAGGAGTCGCACGGCGACGGCGGCCTGCGCGGTGGTGACGAATACCTGATGGTCGCGGATGTCCGCAATGCCATCGCGGGCGACCCCTCTCCGCGTGCGCCCGGCGCGAAGCTCGAGACCGGCCGCGGCATCGAAGTCGGCCACATCTTCAAGCTCGGCACGAAGTACTCAGATGCGATGGGCTTCTCCGTTCTGAACAAGGACCAGCAGAAGCAGTCGGTCATCATGGGCTGCTACGGCATCGGCGTGAGCCGCACGATGGCCGCGAGCGTGGAGCAGAACAACGATGCCGACGGGATCATCTGGCCCGCCGCGATCGCGCCGTATCACGCGCTGGTGGTGCTGATGAAGTTCGATGATCCGAAGCACGTCGAGGCGGCCCAGCAGGCGGCGAAGTCCCTCGCCGCGGCGGGGTACGACGTGCTCATCGACGACCGCGACGAGCGGCCGGGCGTGAAGTTCAAGGATGCCGACCTGATCGGTCTGCCGCTGCGGATCACGATCGGCGACAAGGCGCTGGAAGCCGGCGGCGTGGAGTTCAAGGCCCGTGCCGACAAGGGCAAGGGCGAGGTCGTCGCGTTTGCCGGGCTTGTGGAGAAGGCGAAGGGCGTGCTCGGGACGACCTAATCCCCGAGCATCCGCCCGCTACCATCCGCACCCATGTGGCGCGGCATCTCCCTGGCCAACAAGTGCTTGCTTCTCTTCGGCGGGGCCGTCGTGCTCATCATTGTCGCCGCGCTGGCCGTGCCGTGGCTGCGCATGAACGCGATCGTGGATGAGGCCCAGAAGGATTTGTCCAAGCAACTCGTGGATGTGTGGGAACGCGGCGTACGCGGTGGTGGGGCGATGGGTCCGCCCCGGTCATCGCCCGGTGGGGGAGTGAAGGACGAGATCGGCGATGCCTCGATCCGGCTCATGGCTCTGGATGAGGCCCGTGCTTCGGCCCTGACCGGCGGTCCCGGCGGTGCGGGAACCGGCGACGAGTTCATCGCCAAAGCCCTGAAGGCCTTTGCCGGAACGCAGGGCCAACCGGAAGTCAACGAACTGCACGAGGCCCGATGGGTGACCGCGGGCGGCGTGCGGGAGTATCGATTTGCCAAGGCCGTTCGCGATGAGCAGCGCGGCGGTGCGCTCACGAGTGTTGCCGTGCTGACGCGGACGAGCCCGAACGCAGGCACGCAGTTGCTGGTCAACACGGCATACCTCTTCAGCGCGGGGCTGATCGCGCTCGGGCTCGCCTTGCTGGTGTTCTATCTCATCACGAACAAGCTGATTCTCTCTCCGGTCCGCGATCTGAAGGAAACCGCCGAGCTTGTCCGCGAGGGCAATATCTCCACGCGTTCGGATATCCGCACCGGCGATGAGTTCGAGGAGCTTTCCGAGACCTTCAACCAGATGCTGGAGGCGATCACGACCAGCCAGGAGCAGCTTCGGGCGATCAACGCGCAGTTGGACCTGAAGGTGAATGAACTGAGCGAGCGGAACACATCGCTCTACGAGGCCAATCGCATCAAGGGTGAGTTCCTCGCGAATGTCAGCCACGAGTTGCGGACGCCGCTGAACTCGATCATCGGGTTCGCCGAGCTTCTGCACGAAAATGTCGCGAAGGAGGAGGAGCATGCCGTCAACTCCTCCACCATTTTGACGCCGGAAGATGCGGCGAAGCTCGCCAAGCGCAAGCGGTATCTTGAGAACATCCTTGGCGCCGGGCGCTCGTTGCTGGACATGATCGAGGGTTTGCTCGAAATGGCCAAGGCCGAGGCCGGAAAGCTCGATCTGCGGCTCGAGCCGATGAACGTCCGCGATGCCTGCGAGGCGCTGATCGCGCTCATCCGCCCGCTCGCCGATCGCGGCGGTGTGGAGCTCTCGACGGAAATCTCCAGCGATATTCCCAACATCGACACCGACGCGAAGAAGTTTCAGCAGATCGTCTTCAACCTGCTCTCCAACGCGGTGAAGTTCACCAGCGAGAAAGCCGCCGACGAGAAGCACGCGGGCAAGGCGCCCATCGCGCGGGTGGTGCTGCGAGCCGAGCGCCTGATCGGCCGCGGCTCGGAAGGCCCGGAGGCTCAGGACCGTGTTCGCATCAGCGTACTCGATACCGGCCCCGGCATCGCGCCCGAAGACCAGAAACGCATCTTCCAGAAGTTCGAGCAGCTCGACACGGGGCATACGCGCCGTCACGCGGGCACGGGGCTCGGGCTGGCGATCTGCAAGGAACTCACGACCATGCTGCAGGGCGAGATCCACGTCGAGAGCGAGTTGGGCCGCGGCGCCATGTTCAGCGTCATCCTTCCCATGGCCCTCAACATCGATCGCGCGGCGGAAATGAAGACGGAAATGGCCTTTCGCAGCAAGCTGGCCGGGCAGCGCTGAATCGGGCCGGCGTGAAACGCGCGGCTCGCCCGCCTACCCTTCGCCCCCACAAACAAAGGAACAAACGCCATGGAAACCACTCTCATTATTCTCAAGCCCGACGCCGTCCAGCGCGGCCTCATGGGCAAGATTCTCTCCCGCTTCGAGGACAAGGGCCTGCAGGTCGTCGGCTGCAAGATGACGTCGATCCCGATGTCCCTCGCCGAGAAGCACTATGAGGCCCACAAAACCAAGGGCTTCTACCCCGGCCTCGTCAAGTTCATGACCTCGAGCCCCGTGCTGGTGCTCGCCCTGCGCGGCAACGGCGCGATCACCATCGCCCGCAACCTCATGGGTGCGACGTTCGGCTCCAAGGCCGCTCCCGGCACGATCCGCGGCGACTTCGGCGTCTCCAACTCCTTCAACCTCATCCACGGCTCAGACAGCCCCGAGGCCGCGGAGCGCGAGCTTGGCCTGTTCTTCAGCCACGGCGAAGTGAACGCCTGGCCGCGGAATGGCGACGCCTGGATCTACGACATGAGCGGCGGCAAGCCGGAATAAATCCGGCCCGGGCCTGTCATGGTCATTGCTGAGGCATCACGACGGTGCGGAGAATCATCCTCGCACCGTGGTTGCCCATCGCCGCAGCACATCTCCCAGTTCGCCGTTCGCGTGCGTCTGGGCATCGGGTCCGAAATACTTGAGTTCGATCGATTGGATATCGCGCTCCAGATCGCGACGCCCCGAGTCGTTGAGTGACCCCGCGTGCTCCTGTTGGATGCGACGCAGCGTCATCACCGTGCTCAGAGGCGTGGCGTGATCCGGCAATTCGAGTCCGTCCGCTGTTGGCTCGACACTTCGGCGCGTGCGGCGATAAGCGATGAATCCCAGCAGCGCGAAAGCACACGCGCCGGCTCCGATCACGATGGGCCACAGCAGCGTGTGCCGAGCGACCGAAACGACGCCGCCCTCGACGGGCACCAGGTCCAGATCCGAGAAGTATCGAGATTCCAGCGTCGCCTTCACGCCGTCTTTGAGCGTCGGCATGCGGAAACTGGTGCCGAGCGATGCGCTGGTTGGCAGATAGGTGACCACCCAGCTTCGTTCGACGGCGAGCCGATACATGCCGTTCTCATCCGCCTCCGGATACCCGCCCTCCGGTGGCTTGCGAGGACCCCAGTTGAAACGGCCCTGAACGGCGTCGCCCTCCTGCAAGACCACCGTCGGCTTGGCTTCTATGCCTTTCTCGCCGATCGCGTATCCATCCACGGGTGACTCGATGCCGGTGAGCACATCCTTGAGGTCCGGAATCGCGCCCTTGCCGCGGCAGATCACCTCGAGCTTGATGGACTTGTCTTTCTCGCCATCGCGGGCGTCGCGAGCATCAACGACTTGCGTCACTTTCATCTCCGGGCATGGGCGAGGCGCGACGGATGTTCCCGCCGCGCTGACCGCGATCGAAGGTGTGTTTGACGGAAGCACCAGTGTCACGGGTCCGGTTTGGTCCTCAAACTGCATGTCCATCGTCATCTGGGGGATGCGGTCAGCAGCCGGATCGATTCGCGAGACGACGACGTAGGCCATTGGCTTCTCCAGCCAGCCGTCCTGGCCACCCTCCACCACGCCGCGGGCAGGCATGAAGGGATCGAAGAAACCGATAGAGTCGACCGTGAATCCCTTGCCAAGCGTGGTCTCGATGTTCTTCTGCAGCTTGTCACGGAAGTTCACTTCCTGATACTGCCGACCGACGCGCACAAACGCATTTGTCTGTAGATACTTCGAGAAGCCGCCCGTCTCGCGGTCAACGGAGTTGGTAAATCGGAGCGAGACGAGCATCCCGAACTGCTTGTTGGTGCCGACGTTGTCTTCGCCGTCAATCGTGAGCCGAAGGCGGATTTCTTCTTTCACCAGATCGCGGTACAACTCGTTGAGCGCTCGCAGAGAGGCGCCAGCCGGGTGATCGCCCACGATTCTCAGCGCCTGCTTCACAAGCTTCGGCTTGACCTCCGGATCCGAGCGGGAAACGGCCGCGCCGATGGCGCGGGCGAAGTCGCTGATGTGCCGATCCGCAGCGTCTGTGGGAAGGGCATTCATCGCCTGCTTGATGCGGTCCACCTGATCGTTCTGCGGCGTGCCTTCCGCGGGCAAATCGTCGGCATTCAGGAAGTTGAGCTGCGATGTCCCCATCGCCGCGCCGAACCAGCGGCCATACACGTCCGCGCTCTCGCGTTCCGTGCCCGCGGTCACGGCTGCCGCGTATCGCTTGGCGGCATCCTCGAACGCCGCAAATGCCGCCACCCGATACTCCGCCTCCTTGGCCGCATCGCCCGTCTTCTTCTGCGCGCGCCGGAACTGCATCCGATCGAACGAAAGCCCGGCCTTCACGACGGCATACTTCCAGGATTGCGGCTGCCGCGCGATCGCGCTGTCGATGAGTTCGATCGCGATGCCATATCCCTTGTCTACCAGTTGTGCAATCTCGGTGTCCGACCGCTTTACGCCCTGCTTGACCTGAGCGGCGCGGTTTCGCCAATCACCATTCAGGCTCGCGGCCATCGTCTGCGACAACCCAGCCGCCGTCGCATCCGGAATCTTGTCGAGCGTACCGAACACCCGCTCGATGTCCGCGCGGTCGTAGACCTCCGTAATCCCGTGGCACGCCTTGAACGCCGACGCGATCCCCGGCAGCGTGCGGGGTTCAACGCCCGCAGTCTGGAGCGTCTGCATGAGCTGCTCAAGACGCTCGAGATTGCGGCGTTGCCGGCCGCGCGTGAGCGGCGCCTGGGCCACGTACTCGCGCCAGAAGTAGTAGATCATCGTGTCTTCATCGACATCATTTCGGGGAGAGAGGCGCCCCTCCCACACCTTCAGGAAGTGCGCCGCGATCGGCACAGCTTGATCTGGCGTTCGCTTCACGGCTTCTGAAAGCAGCGAGAGCGATTGATCGGTCTCGTCGGCTGCGGCGGCGAGTCCCACGCAGGCCTTCCCTGCTCGCCCGGCCAGACTCGGCTCGAGCGCATCCATCCACTGCTTGTTGGGAATCGCCCGGAGGAGAAGCTGCGCCTCGCGGGCGACCGTCCGCTGCTGTCCCTTTTTCTGAACCGCGTTCTCCATCTCAACGATGAGCGCGGTGGTCAGCATCCGCATCGGCACGCGCAGTACCGACTGATCGAGTCCCTCTCGCTGCAGGAGAATGTCCACTGCCTCTTTCAGAGAAAGAACTGCCTGAGCTCTCTGCTCGTCATCTTGCTGTTTGGAATCCCCAACCGCGGCCGCGCTGAGCGCGATGGCCTCGAGTGCCGCGGGCCCCAGCGAGTTGTTGGCAAACACGGCTTTCAGCCACGCGGAGGACTTCGACGGCGGCATTTTGCTCATGAGCCCAACGGCCTGCTTGATGGCCTCACGCTTGGTCGCGAGCGTTGCCCGTTCCATCAGCGAGCACTCGGTGAAGAGATCCCACGCCGCCTGACGCGCCGCATCCGCCTCCGGGCTCGCGCCCTCCTTTGCGACGACATCCATCTTGTACATCGCGTGGACAAGCACAAGTTCGGCATCTCCGGCCGCGCGTGCCTCATCGATGGGCGGTAGATACTCATACGCCTGCGCGAGCAGCCCGGCCCCCGCAAGGAGATCGACTGTGCGGCGGCGTTTCACCGCATCGCTGGTGCCAAACAGCTTCGTTCCATGCTTGATCTGCGCCAGCATCGGTCCCGGACTGTTTTTGTCCGCCGCCGCCTTGAGCATGTTCGCCCACGCTTTGGTTTGCCAGTCCTTCGGCTCATCAGGGCACGCTTCAGCGAGCGCGAGCACTTCCTCCGGCAGCAGTCCAGAGTTGCCCTTGTTCAGCGATTGCAGCACCTGCGTGTACACCTTCGACGCCTCGTCCTTCGAGCGCCCCGCGAGGTACGACGAGTAGATGTCCCACTCACCGGCCATCACTTGGAGATGAATCCAGCGTGCCATGTCCGCGCCCCGCGCCGTGGCCGGGTTCGGCTGCGGCACCTGACCAAATCCGATCTTCGCACGGGCCGCGAGAACGTTCTGCGGTGTTCGCGCAAAGTCCATTTCACGCATGGCTCCGACCAACTCCTGCACGCGCGCCGCTTCCGCCGATGCTGCCGACGCAAGCCCGAGCACTTGATCCAGATTCACCCCCAAGTCCTTGTAATACGCCTTCATCTCATCCTGCCGCTCTTTTGGCAGTGCTTCGTACTCGGCCTTCAACGCGGCGATCTCCTCCTTAGATAGCCCGCCAGAAGCGGTTGTGCCAGCCATGCCAGCACCTGCCGCATTCGTCGCGGGTGGCTGATCGCCGCCGTCATCCGGCGGCGGGGCGGCATCTGCCGGCACGGCCGGCTGCGCGGCAACAGGCATCTTGATCGCCGGGCTCATCACCCGGATCTGTCCAATCGCGCACGGCACGCCGCACGCGGTCGCCAGCACCATCGCCGCTGTCATCCGCATCGTGTTGCCGCATCGCATCGTTGAGTTCCGATTCTTCATGTCTTTGCTCTGCATTGTGTTCGTCTGACCAGCCGCTATTGATCGCCGCCTGAACTACCAGCCGCCGTCGATATCACCCACGCCGCTCGCCCCGCGCGCATCCTGCCCCTTCCGCGGCGGGCGCTTCGACTTCCCGGGTCGGTTCCCCGGCCTCAGTCCTTCGCCATCGCCGCGCGGGCTGTTCTTCGGCAACGGCTTGGCGAGCAGATCCTCCTGAACCGACTGCTCCAGGTTCAGCACAAGTTCCAGATTCTTCTGCAACTCGCCGGACTTCCCCTCAGCTCCCGCCTCACTGGTTTCCGCGAGATATCGAAAGTTCTGCCTCGCAGCGCCGGAAATAGCTCGCCAATCCGCCGCGGGCTTGCCCGCCACCCGCATGAGTCGAGCTCCGTAGTAGTACCCCGTGGCGACTTCCTCGCGTGCCTTGCGCGCCAAGGCGGATTCCTGCTGGCCCTTCTCTGCCATCGTCTCGAGCAGATTTTCAAGATCGCCAACGCCCTCGGCGATCTTGCCCGCTCGAATGAGCGCCCGATCCCGCGCCACCCGCACGGGATCGGTCTTCGCGGAAGCACACCCCGCGAGCATGTCCTGGGCCTGGTGCAGCTTGTCCGCCGTCGACTTCCACGCGTCCGCTGCCACGCGATACGCCTCATCTTCCTTGTCGGTCGCCGCGCGAGCCGCGGCCGCATCCTCGGGAGTTTTCGAGGCCAACGCGGCCTTGCGGGCCTTGAGCGAGTCCAGATGGCTCTGATACGCGGCATCCTGAGCGGCCTGCGCGGCGGTCTCCAACTTCTGCGCCTGGCCGATCACATCGCGAGCGCGATCCTCTGTGTACGCACGTTGTCCCGGCCCATAGTGATACGCAAGCCCCGCGATCGGGAGCATGGCCCAGCATGTCCAACCAATTCTGCTCGCGAGCATCACGCACCTCCCAATTCGGTCACGGCCACACGCTGCTCACCACGCCGATTCGCCCGCTTCCGCTCACTCACGTACGACCGGAGCATGGCCCAGCATGTCCAAGCAATCCTGCTCGCGAGCATCACGCACCTCCCATTTCGGTCAAAGCCCCACGCTGCTCACCACGCCGATTCGCTCGCTTCCGCTCAGTCACGTACGACCGGCGCAGTCCCGCCAGCATCAGCAAGGGGCCGATGCCCGCGGTCATAGCGCCCCCGATCCCGACCGCGAGCAGCCCGGCATCCCGCGATCCCATCGCCTCTCCCGCGTTCGGCGAGATCATGGAGAGCTTCTTGAGCACCTCGCTCGGTAGTTGCAGCCGGTTGCCCTCGTGATATGTTCCGTTGAGCCGCGCCGCAAGCTGCTTGAGCGACCATGTCTCCTGCTTCGAGCTGTGACCCGACACGAGCGTCGCTTTGAAGGGGTCGCCCACGCCGATCACGATCGTGTCCGCGATCGCTGGCGGCAGGTTCACGGCTCCGAGCGTAGCTCGCGCATCACCGTCGCTTATAACCACGAGCGTAGTGGACCGCCGCGCCCAAGGCTTGGCGATCTCCAGTGATGCGTTCACGCCGGATGCCAGATCCGTCGAGCCACCCTCGAAGGCCACATGCAGTTGCAGGCCATCGAACATATTCGCGATAATGTTCTTGTCTGTTGAATCCTGCAACACGGTCAGTGCCTTGGTGTAGAACGCCACCAGCGTGATCCGCGTCTCCTTCATATCCAGCCGATCGAGAATGCCTTGCACGAGCGCTCCGGCTCGAACGCTTCGCGAGACTTTCTCCGTCTCAGGCCCCGCATCCTTAATCAACATGCTGGGCGAAACATCGAGTGCGATGAGCAACTGCTTCGAGGCCCGCGGTGCCGGGGTTTGGTCCCCACCGACTGGGTCGTACTGATAGAGCACCGCGGCGCCCCAGACCGCAGCGCCGATGCCGAGCACGCGGATCGCCGGAGCGAATGCCACCCAGGCGGATGGCTTTCCCGCGGAGCCAAACGCCAGCCGCGCCACGCGTGCGACCCGCTTGGCGTGCAGCCACTCGGCGAGCATCGCCAGAACAACCGCCGCCAGCGCGATGAGCCACGGCATCACCATGGTGTGTACCTCGCTCCCAGCATTCCCAGCAGATGCACGCCCGCAAGCATCAGCGCGGCGAGCGCGAACGGTCCCAGATGATCGAGGGGCATCGTCCCCGGCTGCTTGAACTTCGCCGGCTTCATCTTGTCGATGTGCCGGAAGACCTGCTTGATGCTCTCCGCGTCGGTCGCGCTGAACGCCTCGCCCCCGGTGAGCCGCGCCATGTCGACGACCTCCGATGGAACATCATCCTCCGCGACATGGATGTGGTAGAGCAGAATGCCCGCTTCCTTGAGTTCCTGGCCGACGGCCTCATTCTGTCCGCCACCGAGATCTGAACTGGCGCCGTCGGAGACGAGCACGATCATGCGATCGCCTTCGAGCGCCTCGGATTCCATGTTCTGCTTGCAGAACCGCAGCGCGGCCCCAATCGCTGTGCCGCTCATATGGATCGGCTGCCGCTCCGGATCGGCAAATGGCATCGCGTTGCGGATCGCCTTCAGGTCCTTCGTCAGAGGAATCCAGCGAATCTGGTGCGAGCCGAAGAGTGTGAGCCCGAAAGCGTCCCCATCTCGCGCTGTCGTGAAGTCCGTGATGGCCTTGGATGCCATGCGATATCGCCCCCCCGACATGCTGCCGGACACATCCATGCAGATCTGCACGTTGGTCAGCAACCGCTCCGCACGCGGCTGCTTGAGCATCTGAGGCCGCGCGAGCATCACGATCGCGGTCGCGAGCAGCAGCAGCGGAATCGTCTCAAACGCCCCGAGTCCCCATCGCAGCCACCGCCCGCGTTTGCCGTGAGGCTGATGATCGAACGGCATCACAACACCGGGGCGCCGCCCGATCACCGTCCAGAACAGCAGGACCGGCACACCCAGCAACAGCAATATCCATGGATGAAGAAAGGTCATGCCGTGGCCTCCATTGCCACGGGCGCGGCAGTTGTGCCACCGTGCGGACGAGCCAATCGCGAACGTCGCAGTTCCTCCAACGCGGCCGCCGCAGCTTCACGCCCTCGTTCACCATCCTTCGCGTGCAGCCATCGCTCCAGCGCGATTACTACTTCCCTTGTCTCGGGATGCTCTCGCACTTTGCGGAACGTTTCGGCGATGTCGCCTTCGGAAACGTCGGGATGGTCAGGCCAACCGCCGAAGTAGCGGAACACCAGCATTTCCAAGCGACCGCGTTCATCGGTTGTGAGCGGGCCAGTTGATGCTGACCTGATCGCCGCGATGAGTTGTTCCTCGACTGTTGGCGGTGGGGGAGGCGGAGCAACCGTCGCGGCCGCCGCGGGCTTTCGCATCGCTCGCACGACGAAATAAACCACAGGAACGGCGGCCCACAGTGCAACCGCCGCCCAGAGCAGGGTTCGATAGTGAGCCGCCCAGTTGAACCACGATGATCCGGATGAGTACAGATCCGTCCCTGCATCCGCCGGAAGCTGCGATCCGACAACGACGGGAATGGCTGCCAGTTCCGTGATCGCTCGACCGTCCTCGCGCTCGATGAAGTTGCGCAGATCAAACGTCCCCACGACCGTTCCGATGAACTCGATGCGCTGCCGCGTCGATGTTCCGCTTACGCCAGAGGCGACGGGCGATACGCGCACGAGCACCGTCGAAGTGGGGGACTGATCGGTCCGCGACCGCAGCCGGGGCCCATACTCAACATCCACATGGTTCGCCAGACCGCGTACCGCATTGATCGGATCGGCGAAAACGCTTGAAGCGAACATCGATATCGCCATCGCCACAACGAGTCCTCCGCGCAAGCGGAGGAACCTTCCGCAACGATTCCGAATCGCAAGCACGCATGACGCTGCACGTTCTTGCTGCGACAGAATGTGCATGCATTGATTCATCCCCGGCTCCTCACCAGTCCGCCGCGCGACGCGAGGAACCGTCGCAGAGCGGGGACAAACGGCACATCCGTCCGCAGCCTCAGATAGTCCACGCCGCAGCGTGCCAGTTCGGTCTTGACGATGTCCGCGGCCGTCCATTTGGTGCCTGAGTGCCCCACGAAAGCCTGGCCCGTCTCCGACTCCTGACCGCGGAAGAATCCCGCCCGCAGCCCACCCTCTTCGGCCGGATCCTGCAGATGCAGCATCATGCAGTCGTGCCCTTGCGCCGCATGACGCAACGCGCCGATCGCCTCCGGATCGTGCAGATCACTCAGCACAACGAAGACACTCGAACGATCGACTCGTGCGGTCAGCCGCCGCAGACGCTCCGCGAGTTGCGTCTCCTCGCCGAGATCGCCCGCACGCAGCGGCTCGAGCGCTCGCCACAGATCGCTGCGCGTCAAACTCGGCTCGATGCGTGTGTCCCGCCCGCCGCCGCCCACGATCGCCACCGGGCTCATGCGGCGCTGCCCAATCAGCCCGACCGCCGAAGCGATCCAGACCGCCAGATCGTGCTTGCTCATCGAAGTGGATGAAACCGCCATCGAAGCGGATGTGTCCACCACGATGTACACGCAGATGCGTTTGAGCGCCTCGTATTCCTTCACAAACGCCTTGCCCGTTCGGGCCGTCAGCCGCCAGTTCAGCGATCGGACGGAGTCCCCCGGCTGATACAGACGCGAGCCCGCGTATTCCAGTCCGCCTCCGATGAAGAGCGAGTTGTCGGAACCGAGGGCGATATCATCCGACAATCGGCGGACGATCATTTCGAAGTCGCCGCGTGCCAGATCGTCCGGTTTGCGCAGGAGTCCGGGTGGTGTGGGAGAGTGTGGTGACGCGACCATGCCGAACCATCCTTGCTTGATCGAGTCCGGGCTTACGTGAGCGATTTCAGGATGTCCTTGAGCACATCATTCGAGCGTCTTCCCTCGGCGAGCGCCTCATACTTGAGGCGGATGCGGTGCAGGATCACATCCTCCGCGAGCGCGAACAGATCCTCCGGAATCACATACTCCCGTCCCTGGATGTACGCCCGCGCTCGCGATGAATGCACCAAGGCGAGCGCGGCACGCGGGCTGCACCCAAGCTCGATGTGCTCGTTCCGGCGAGTCAGTCCAACGAGCTCCACGCAGTCCCGCACGAACACCTCGCTCACATGGATGTTCTGCACCGCCGTCATCGCCTCTGTCAACTCTCGCACGCTCATGCGCCGCGAAGAGTCGATCGCGTCAAAGGCCGACATCGGCACCGCGCCGTCTCCCTGCCGCTTGAGCTTCAGCCCCAGTGAGCGACGCACCACTTCCTGCTCATCCGCCGGGCTTGGATAGGTGAGCCGATGTCGCAGCATGAAGCGGTCCAGCTGCGCCTCGGGCAGCTCAAATGTTCCTGCCTGCTCGATGGGATTCTGCGTGGCAATCACCAGAAACGGCGCGGGCAGATCGTGCGTGGTATCGCCGATCGAAACCCTCCGCTCCTGCATCGCCTCCAGCAGCGCGGACTGCACCTTCGGCGAAGCGCGATTGATCTCGTCCGCCAGCAGCAGATTTGTGAAGATCGGCCCTTTGTGGACCCTGAAATCCCCCGATCGCTGCTCCAGAATCTCCGCTCCCACGATGTCCGAGGGAAGCAGGTCGATCGTGAACTGCACGCGATGGAACTGCAGGTCGATCGCCTTCGCTACCGACTGCACCATCAGCGTCTTGGCGATTCCCGGCACACCCTCCAGCAGCAGGTGCCCGCCGGTGAGCAGCGCGATGAGCACACGCTCCACCACGATCTCCTGCCCAACCACGGTCTTCGCCACCTGCGACCGAACCGAGTCTGCGAACGCCGGCGTCGTTCGCCTCGTCGTCCCATCCACTCCCACGCCGCTGGTCGCCACGCTCGTCACGCTGCCGCCTTTCTGCTCACCCCGCGCCCTGCACCAAGCACTAGTTCGCCGCTATCACTTCTTCTCGTCGCCTTTCGGGGCTTCATCCTTCACCTGCTCCGAGAGCAGCTTCTCGATGACTGCCTTCACCTTCGCCTGCTTCACACCCGCCGCGCGAATCTTCCCCGCCCGGTCGATCACCACGATTGCGGGATAGTGCTGGACGCCGAACGCAGTCGCCGTCGCGCTGACATTCATTGGCTTTCCGCCCTCTCCCGGCTTGCTCTCCACCGCGTCCTGAACGATCGGCATCGTCACGGCCTTTGCCTTCGCATGCTCCTCCATCTTGTTCCACGGCGCGCGGCCATCGCACACACCGATAAACACCACACCCTGCGATCCAAACTCCTTCTCGATTGCCCCCATCTTGTCCAGTTCCGTCAGTGAGACGCCAAGCGAGGGCGTGACGAATGTCAGCACGGTCACCGCGTTCTTACGCGCCTGCAGCCCCGGATCCGTACCGATCCACGTCGTCCCCTTGATCTCCGGCGCCGGCTTCCCCTCCAGCCCTCTGAGCGCCTTCGGTCGTCCCGTTCCGCCGTAGTAGAAGTCCGCCGCAAAGTCCTCCGACGCCGCATCCCCTTCCGGCGCACCTTCCGCCAGTAGTGCTTTCACAACCTCTTCCACGCGATCCGGCGTCAGTCCCGCCGCGCGGACGATCCCGGATCGATCGATCGCCACATACGTCGGCCAGAACTGCACCGCGAAGTCCTTGACACTCGCCCCGCCCGACTTGTCCACGCCGACGGGATAGTTGATGCCCTTGTCCTTCACAACCCCCGCCGCCTTGTCCCACCCGCTGTTGGAGTCATGCACGCCGATGAACACCAGCCCCTCGCTCTCGTGCTTCTTGACCAACTCGATGTTGTGCGGGATCGACGCCATGCACGGTCCGCACCATGTCGCCCAGAAGTCCACCACGACCACCTTGCCGCGGCTGCCCTTGATCGTGGTTTCCGTCCCGATCCACGAATCAATGGAAAGCGCGGCCGCCGGCTTGCCTTCCAGCGCCTTCAGCGGCGCGGGCCGTTGCGCTCCGTCAAAGAACCATTCATCCGGAAATGGCTTGGCCGTCTGCGCCGCCGCGCCCGCGTTCATCCCCGCCACGATCGCGACAACCACACACGCCATCAACCCGCGACGAACGCTCATGGTCTTCCTCCGTGGCATGGGCGTCCCGCCCATGTCTTTGTCCCCACACCAGTTCATGCTGTCTCCGTCGCGATCACCTACACGCTCTGCCCGATCCCACTCGCATTGATCGTCGGCATCACCGGCGGAGCCGCTCGCCCCGCGCCATGGAAGCATCCGCGACCTTCGGAGCTACACGCAGACGGCGACACCGGGCCGTCATCCGGTCCGATCGCGTTCTGCGTCTTCATGCACAGAAACACCCGCGTGTCCGAACCGTCATCCACCATCCCGGGCGTCATCTGCCGCGGATCGACATACATCATCTTGTGCCGCAGTTGCAGGCAACACGGCTTGAGGTTCAGCGGCCGATCGAATGGGCTATTGGCAATGCTCATGCGTCCACCTCCGTCTTCCGCCCCGCTGCCGCAAGGATCGCGCGGCGAACCGCCACGGGCAGCAACTTCAGTTTGTACCCGTTCTCCGTCATCGGCCGTGCTCCGTCGATCGCCTTCGCACACGCGGCACGCAACGCCGCGTCATCATCCAGCGACACGCCCTTGAGAGATGCTTCGACACTCGGCAACACCCACGGCACCGGTGCAACCGCTCCCGCGCACACTCGCGCCGACGTGATCTTCGACCCATCCAGTTGCAGCGAGACGGATGCCGCCACCAGCGGCCAGTCGAAGCTCTGCTTCTCCTTGATCGCATAGAACCCGCTCTTGGCCGCCGCCTCACAGGTGATGTGCGTTACCACCTCGCCCGGCTTCAGGTTGTTTTCGCTCTTCACGCCCGTATCAGGCATGTGGAACAGGTCCTTGATTGCGATCTCACTCCGATCCCCGCCGATCACATGCACCTTGCCATCGCACACCATCAGCGCGGGCGCGAGATTCGACGGATGCACGATATGACACGGACCATCACCAAAGATCGCGTGGTACTTGTTCTCCCCACCAACGGCGTAGCACGTCGGGCCGCCCTTCTTCAGGCAGTCGAACTGATCATGCCGGTAGTACCAGCATCGCGGCCGCTGCAACAGGTTTCCCGCCGCCGTCGCCACATTCCGCACCTGCGGCGAGGCCGCCCACTCCACCGCCTGCGCCAGCACCGGCGCGATGCGGCGCACCTCCGGCGAGGCGGCGATCTCCGCGAGCGTCGCTGTCGCCTCAATGCGAAGTTTCCCGCCGCTCTCCGTGATCGGTGCCGTCGCCCCTTCGGTGTGCAGCCGCCGCACGTTCACCACCACATCCGGCTCCACCAGCCCTTCCTTCAATCGATCGATCAAATCAATCCCGCCCCCCTTGAGCACAGGCAGCGAGTATTTCTTATCCGCCAGCAGCCCCGCGGCCTCCTGGAACGTTTTGGGTTGTGCAAACGCGAATCTGTTCACGACTTCCCTCCTTCCATCGCCGCGAGAACCTTGTCCGGCGTCATCGGCAGATCACGCACCGGCTTGCCGATTGCGTTGTAGATCGCACACGCCACGGCCCCCGAGGTCGGCACGATCGCCGGCTCCCCGCAGCCGCGCACGCCGACTTGGTCTTTCGTCCAGAGCACCGTCTCGATCTTGGGCATGTCATACGGCCCCATGATCTTGTATGACTCCAGATTGTCATTGAGCATCGTGCCGACGTTGCGATCCAGCACCTGCCGCTCGAAGAGCGCGTTGGAGATGCCCTGGATCACCGCACCGATCACCTGGCTCTCCGCGCCCTTGCGGAAGATCACCTTGCCCGTGGCCTGAATCGCCACCACATGCAGGACATGCACCACGCCCGTCTCGGTATCCACCGAGAGTTTGACGAACTGCACACCCTCGTTCCCGCCCGGGCCATTCTCCGCCTTCCTGTCCTTATTGCTGCCGACAATCCCATCGACGGGGAGCTTGGCGCACGCATCAATCCAGGTCAGGTGTCTCGCCCCTTTGCGAGTGATGACTCCATCCTTGATGTCGAACTCAGATGCATCCGCGCCGACTTCCTTCGCCACCACCGCAAGCACCCGCTCCTTCGCGTCCCTCGCCGCCAGTTCCATCGTTGGCGCGATCATCGGTGTCACGCTTGACCCTCCCGATGCCGGCCCGCGCGGCAGGCCCGATCGCCCGATCCGCACGGTCACCGCGCTCAGCGGTACGCCAAGCCCCGCCGCCGCGACGATGCCCACCATCGTCCGCGTCCCCGTCCCCGGGTCCTGCGTCCCGCTCTTGGCTTCCACGGACCCGTCCTGATGCACCGCGACCTCTGCCTCTCCGCCCGGCCCCGCCGAGTGCCAGCTCGCCAGTCCGATTCCGTACCCCACGCGCACCGGCCCTGTCTGCGTACCGGTCTTCTTCCGGTCCTGCCAACCAATCATCTTCGCGCCAAGGTCCATCATCTCGCGATAGATGTCCTTGCTCGCGAGCTTCTTCTTCAGGTCTAGCGGATCCAGCCCCGCCATCACCGCCATCTCTTCGAGGATCAGTTCCTCGGCGAACGCTCCCTGCGGATATCCCGGCGCCCGCGCCGGCATCGGTGAGCCGCCGTTGTGATTCACATCCGTCGTTCGTCCCTTTTGAACGCCCAGCTTGTATCGCCCCGAGGGCACGGTGCATCCGCCGCCGCCGCCGATCCCCGTGCCGCCCCAGGTCACGATCTCCCCGCCTGTCACCGTGCCATCCTTGCTGAACGCGATCCGCGCCAGCGTCTGGCTCGACGGCCGGTTTCCCGTATCCGTCTGCTCCCCGGAGCGATCCGAGAACATGTACGCGGGCCGCTTGTTTTTCCCCGCCGCGATCGCGGCCGCGACGCTCTCCTTGCCCGGCCCGCCGAGCTTGGAGCCGAACCCGCCGCCGACATACTCACAAACCACATCGATCGACGCCTGCGGCACGCCCAGATGCTTGTCCAGCCCGTCCCTCGCCGAACCCGTTCCCTGCGTCGACGAATACACCGTCGCCTTCTCACCATTGAAATCCACCGACGACCCGTGCGTCTCCAAGCACGAGTGCGGCTGCACCGGCGTCGTGTACACCGCCTCGAACTTCAGCTCCGCCTTGTCCAGCGCTTCCTTGGCTTTGTCGCTCGGCTCCGGCAGCGACTGAATCGTGTCGCTGATCTTCGTCTTCACCGGTTTGCGCGTCCACGTCGCCTTCATCGCCCGCAGCCCGCGGCGCACCGCCAGCGGCGTCTCACCGACGACCTGCCCGATCTTGTGCCCGTGGTACTTCCCATCCTTGCGGGAGATCTCAACATCCACCACGCCCGGCACCGCCCGCGCCGCTTCCGGGTCGCTGGTCGCGAGATCCGCCGCGCCGTACGGGCAGCGCAGGAACCCGACATAGAGCCCGTTCTTGAAGTAGACATCGCGGCCGTACTTCGCCGTACCCGTCACCTTCGCCGGCCCATCCAGCCGCGAGGCGTTGTCGTTTACCGAGGAACCCTTGTTCATCGGCCGCGTCGTCGTCGGCATGTCGGTCGGCGTCTGATCCATTCGCATGTGTCACCCGATCCAGTGTGAAAATCCAAACCCCAGCCCAGAGCCCCCATTCCCCTCTCCTCACGCGCTCGTCTGCTCCACAATCACCGCCTGCCCGCTGGCCTCCAGCACGGCGTTGAACATGTTCGTATACGTCCCGCAGCGGCAGATATTCCCGCTCAGCCCCCGCTTGATCTCCGTTAGCGTCGGCTTGGGGTTGTTGTTCAGCAGCACGCGGCTGGCGACGACGAACCCCGGCGTGCAATACCCGCACTGCATGGCATCGTGCTTCACAAACGCCACCTGCACCGGGTCCATGTTCTCCGGCGTCCCGATCCCCTCGACGGTCGTGATCCGCGAAGAAACGCAGTCCAGCGCGAGCGTCATGCACGCGGCCACCAGCTTGCCATCCATGATCACCGAGCACGCCCCGCAGGCCCCGCGATCGCAGACTTCCTTGGAGCCCGTCAGCCCGAGATTGATCCGCAGCACCTCCAGCAGCGTCGAGGCCGGATCCACCTTCACCGGCGTCGGCTTGCCATTGATATTCAGCGTGATCGAGACCACATCCGGCCCGAGGACCGCCGGTCCGCTCGCCTTCTCCGGTTCATCAAGCCCCGCGAGCCCCGACGCCTGCGCCGCCGCCGCCAGCGAACTCGCCGCCGCCGAAGCGCCCATCGTCTTCATAAAGGATCGACGCGAGAGCGAGAACCGCCGTGGCTGGTGGGGGGGTTGGCCATTCCCCTCAGGCGGGAGGGACTCGGGCACGTTCGGCGCATCAGCCATGGTCGGACCTCCGGTGTACAGCTCGCACGGGTTGGATTGTACAGTATCCCGGGGGTGTTGGTGGCACGGGAAGAGGTCGGGGGAGGAATGTGTGGAAAGACAAAAGTAACACGGCCCCCGTCGAACAGACCGGGGGCCGTGTGTCTCTCTGTCTTTGCTTTGCTTTCCGGGGGTCGCAGGGAGCTCGGCCC
>JBGANP010000003.1:0-102182 GCA_044222255.1 Phycisphaerales bacterium | reverse complement strand
CCAAAGCGCATCCATCTTCATCCCCCTCGACGCCCCCGCACAGGGCTACATCGCCGATGTCGCCCCCGCCCGCACCTTCTGCCTCGCTCAAGAGGCCCAGGCGATGCGCCAGATGGGCCTTTTCGCCCACCTCACACCGCGCGAAATGCTCGTCATCGGGCCCACCGGCCCGGTGGACAACAACTACCGCTTCGACAACGAGCCCGCCCGCCACAAACTCCTGGACCTCCTCGGAGACCTCGCCCTCGCCGCCCGCCCCATGAGCGCGACCATCATCGCCACCAAAACCGGCCACGCCCACAACCACGCCATGGCCCGCGCCCTCGCCGCCCTCTGACCGTGGCATGGGCCTCTGGCCCATCTTTCGGCCGCCGCAGCCGAAGTGTCGTTCTTCCTCACAACTCCCGCATCCCCTCCCCACCCCGCTCCGAACGTGCACGCGGCCTCATCCCCCGCCTCGATTTCCACAATTCCTCTTGCCCATCCCCCCATCAGGCCCGATCCTGTATGGGTCTCCCCCCCGCCGCGCGATTCCCTCTCTGCCCATGCTCCGAATGCTCCCCCACCTCCGCCGCGGGTTCACGCTCATCGAGCTTCTGCTCGTCATCGGCATCATCGCGATCCTTGTATCGATCACGATCCCCGCGCTCGGCTCCTCCCGGGAAACCGCGCGCCGCATCAAGTGCCTCGCCAACCTCAAGGGCATCGGCGGCGGCATCGCCGGCTACATGAACGACTCGAAGGACCTCCTCCCCCGCGTCCGCCCGCTCCACGATCCCGCGAGCGGCAACACCAACGATCCCTCCCTCCTGGATGTCATGGTCGTCTACCTCTCCGTCAACGCTCCCGAGCGCGAGGACCCCGCCAACCCCAACTCCTTCTTCACCGGTGTCTCTGATGTCTTCATCTGCCCCAGCGACCGCATCGGCAAGGATGTCGCCACCAACTTCGAGCCCCTCTGGCGTACCAGCGGAACCTCCTACGAATATCTCGCCGGCGAAATGATGGTCTTTGCCGAGCAGCTCACCGTCGTCGATCCCCAGGGCGCGGCCACCCAGGTCTTCAAAGACCCCAAGTGGCGCGACCTCCCCGTCGTGCTCGACAATGATGACTGGCACCCTCTCCGCCGCGGCCAGGTTCCGCGCAACGGCCTGTTCTTCGGTGACTGGCATTCGGATTGGGCCGGCGCCGTCGTCCGCTTCGATTCCCAGGACCCGCGCCTCCAGCGTCTGGTTTGCGACCTGATCGTCAACTACGGCCGACGCATGTTTCCCGGCTGCAACTGATCGCCCACACGATGTCCACCACCTCTCCATCTCCCATCACCGGCTCGCTCCTTGACGGCATTGATGCCCCCGCAACTCCCGCCGCGCCAGTTATCAAACCGCGCCGCAAGAATCCGCTGCGCATCCTTCTCCCGCTCTGGTCCGACACTCGCCTGCGCTACTCCATCCTCTTCTCGCTCGCCCTCATTCTCGGCGTCGCGGCCTTCTTCACCTTCCGCAAAGTTCCACAACCCGACTACGCCACCGCCCCGATGGACGAAGTCCTCAACTACACGCTCCTCACCGACGAGTTCAACAACCTCCCCGTCGACAAACGGCTCGAACTCCTCAAGGACCTCATTGACCGACTCAAGACCATGTCCGCCGACGACTCTTCGATGATGGCCGCCTTCGCCGCCAGCATCGACACCGACAAGCTCCGCAAGCAGCTCGAGGAAAACGCCTCGCGTCTCGCGCTCGACGTCTGGGACAAGTTCGCGCTCGATTACCAGACCGTTCCCACCGACAACCGCGGCCCATACCTCGACAAAACTCTCCTCGAGATGACCCACCTCATGGAGACCATCGGCGGCGTCACCGACAATCGCACCGACGAGGAAAAACTCGCCGAGGCCCGCAAGCAGGCCAAGCGCGATCAGGACATGCTCACCAAGGGGCAGGGTCCCACCGCCGGCCAGCTCGCCCGCATGGCCGACCTCATGCGCAACCGCGTCGGCCAGCACTCCCCGCCCCAGCAGCAGCAACGCGGCATGCAGCTCATGCGCGACATGACCCGCCACCTCCGTGACCAGGACCCCGTCACCGGCAAGCCCCAGCAAAAGCAGTAGTGCGCCGGGGCGCACCCGCCCCGCGCCTTGGCTTTTGTCTTTGCCCACCCCCGCCCCCTCCAACTTCCTGCAATCCCCAACCCCCCCGTTCGTTGTGCCCATACACAAGAACCCGGCACCCCCGCCGGACCGATATCCCGTTTGACACGCTTCGAGTCCCTCGCCCCTCTCGAAAGGGATCCCGCCCATGCACACTCGCCCTCTCTCCATCCTCACGCTCCTCCTCTGCGCCGGTGCCGCCATCGCGCAGCCCCCCGCCGATCCCAAGCCCGCCGACGCCCTCCGCGGCCCCGCCGTCAACGACCGCAACGTCCCCGGCGTCAACGGCTCTTTCGGCGAGCCCGGCGGCGACAAACGCAAGTTCGTCGGCGAGAACAAACTCCCACCGCGCGTCTTTCGCAACGCCCTCGACACCATCATGTCTCCCGACGCCCCGGAGAATCTCCGCGTCACCGACGAGCAGCGCACCCGCTATCAGGGATGGATGGACGACTTCCAGAAATCCGTCGGCGCGTACATGAAGGAGCATCGCACCGAGCTCGATCAACTCCGTCGCAAAGGCGGAGAGTCCGGCGGCCTGCGTCGCCCCAACCAGGGTGACCAGCGCCCCCCGGAAGGTCAAAACAGGCCCGGAAATCCCGATGAAATGATGAAGCCCGACGGCCCCCCCGCCGACCCCAAGGAAACCGGCGCGGCCCGCGAGCGCTACCAGGCCCTCATGGCCGGCGCG
This sequence comes from Phycisphaerales bacterium, assembly GCA_044222255.1. GTDB lineage: Bacteria > Planctomycetota > Phycisphaerae > Phycisphaerales > UBA1924 > UBA4658. The sequence goes on along the minus strand of JBGANP010000003.1, from coordinate 99,339 downwards.
CCAAAGATCGAAGACCTCTACACGAAGATCTGGACCGAACTCAAGCCCGACCAGCAGAAAGCCGTCGACGCCAAGCTCGACGAGTTCCGCGCCGAGCAAGCCAAGCAGCGCGAGGACAACTACGTCCGCCAGAAGACCAAGAAGAAAAATCCCGACGCCGCCAAGCCCGAGTCCGATCAGCCCAAGCCCGGCCAACCGCCGCAAGGCGAGCCGCGCCGTCGTCCCAACGCGCAAGGCGGCGACGCAGGACCTGGCGGGCCACAAGGCCAGCCAAACGAGCGCGGCTTCGGAATCGACCCGCAGCGCCGCGAGCGCCTCATGCGCCTCTTCGCGCAGCTCTCTCCCGAGCAGCAGGAGCAGATGCTCCAGCGCCTCGAAAAAGCCCGCGAGCAAAACGGTGGCAAGCTCCCGGCCCCCAACCAACTCCGCCGCGGCAAGGGCGGCATTCCCGGCGAGGGCGAGCGCAAACCCGCTCCGCAACCGGATGATTCCATGTTGCCACCGATTCCGCCGCAGCCCGCCGGCGAGCCCTCTCGCCAGCCCTGATTTCGGCCACACACAACCTGTAGTACATGGGCCGAGATCACGCTCGGCCCATTGTTGTTTCATTTCCGCGAGGACCGATAACAAGCCCCATTCCAGTGGGGGAACAACTCCCCCGCTGCCAGCGTACAACCTCTGTCAATTACGTTCGTTCGTGGTAGAATGCTGTGGTTCGTTGTATTTGAAGGAGTTATGACGTATTCGTACCACCATCAGCTTGCTGTCTGCGCCTGAGTCAGTGATGACTCGTCCAAGCGCAGGCCGATAGCGGCGGTACTTCCCCCTGATCTCTCTCTCCTCCAGCGGGGCGCTGTCTTACGATGGCGCCCTGCTTGTTTTTTTGTCGCCGCCACACTCCGCATGACCACCACCTCTCCCACCCAACCGGGCGCAACCATCCTCGTCACCGGCGCGGCTGGCTTCATCGGCTCGCACGTCTGCGACGCCCTTCTCACCCGCGGCCAGCGCGTCATGGGCCTCGATAACTTCGACCCCTTCTACGACCCGCAGATCAAACACGCCAACATCTCCGCTGTTCGCTCCGCCGCCAAGCGCCGCGAAGACTTCGAGCTGGTTGAGGGCGACATCTGCGACGAATCGCTCGTCCGCGATCTGCTGGCACGCGTCAAGCCCTCGGGCATCATCCATCTCGCCGCCAAGGCCGGCGTCCGCCCCAGCATTGCCGACCCCGCCGGATACGCCCGCACCAACGTGGTGGGAACAACCGTCCTCCTCGAAGAAGCCCGCCGCGCAGGTGTCTCTCGCTTCGTCATGGCCTCCTCTTCAAGCGTCTACGGCAACGCCGCGCGCGTTCCTTTCTCCGAAACCGATGACGTCTCCGAACCCATCTCCCCCTACGCAGCCACCAAGCGCGCCTGCGAACTCCTCGCGCACACGCACTGGCACCTCACGAAGATGCCCACGGCCTGTCTGCGTTTCTTCACCGTCTTCGGCCCGCGCCAGCGCCCGGACCTGGCCATCTCCCTCTTCCTCAAACGCATCTCCCGCGGCGAATCCATCGATGTCTTCGGCGACGGCTCCACCAGCCGCGACTACACCTTCGTCGCCGACATCGTCCGCGGCGTCCTCGCCGCCCACGATCGCATCGACCGCTTTGGCTACCGCATCTGGAACCTCGGAAACAGCGAGCCCGTCACGCTCAGCGACATGATCGCCACCATCGCCCGCACCGTCGATCGAGCCCCCAAACTCGTCCGCAAGCCCGCCCAGCCCGGCGACGTAGAACGAACATACGCGGACACCTCGCGGGCCAAGTCCGATCTTGACTACGACCCGAAGACGTCATTCTCCGATGGTGTCGCCAAGCACTGGGAATGGATGCTGGGGCAGCCCGCGAACAAGTAGCGACTTGTCCCTCCCTTCCCGTCCATCCATACACATGCCGCAGCGATCAGTCTCCAAGTTCCGAATGTTCCTGCGCTCCATCGCGGCCGTGATCGCCTGGTCCCTCACGATTCCCGCTCTCGGCCTCTCCGCCGCCTGGGTCTTCTCGGCCCACTCGTTCCGGCTGGACCTCCTCGCGAATCTCGGCGCGCAGATCCTCATCCTCTGCATCGCCGTCGCGGTCATCACCGCCCTGCTGAATCGCCGCCGCGCCCTCGTCTTCGCGCTCCTGGCCTGCGCGATCCAGCTCACGCCGCTCGTGCGATTCCGCGCCGCGCTTCTCCCGCGCACGCCCGAGTCGCGCCCCGCCGCGGGCGCCATCCGATTCCTCCACTACAACGACAGCGGCCTGAGCGACAAGGCGGACATCTACGCGCTCATGGAGCGCTCAAACGCCGACATCATCTCCATCCTCTCCCCGCCAGTGAAGATGCAGTTCGACGTCATCTACGGACCCGGACTCGAAGACAAATACGCCGGCAAGATGCTGCGCGCATGGAAGGCCGCGCCCGACTCCACCAGCACCGAGATCAGCCCCGGCTTCGTCGTCTCCCGCTGGAAGCTCACGCCGGTGGACTGCTCGTTCGTCGGCAAAATGTCCGACCGCTTCATGTGCGCTGTCGTCGAGCGCCCCGAGGGACGCTTCGCAATCGTCGCCGTCCACCCGCGCTCCCCACGCTCCGAGCTGCGCTGGCTGGAAGGCAACGCGACGATTCACGCGCTCGTCGCGCTCTCCAACAAACTCGCCAACGACGGCCTTCCCGTGGTCGTGCTCACGGACCTGAACGCCTCGCCCACCGGCTGGCGAAGCCGCGAGGCCTGCGAGCGCGGCCATCTCCTCCGTGCCAAACCCCTCTTCCATCCTGACGGCACATACCCGGATGTGGTGCCCACAAACATCCGAACCGGCCAAACCAGCAACATTGGCGCGATCTGGCCACTCAGCATCGCGATCGATGATGCCTTGATCAGCCCCAGTGTCGAGGTTGCCGCCTGGGGAGGCCTCGATCGCCTCAAATCCGAACATCGCCCGGTCATCATCGACTTGCGGATTCCCGCAGCCCGGACTTCGGGGACGAACCCGATCGACCGATAAACGTATCGCCACCTGGCACGTGCACGGCCGTCTCTCCGCCCGTGCACGTATCGCCTCTGTTTTCTTCTCAACGCCGACTCTCACGATGCACTCTCTCATCCTCGCCCAACAGCACGTCTACGGATTCGAGGGCCGCACCTCGGAGATGATCTTCATCGCCGGGTTCGCCGCGCTCGTCCTGGTCGCCCTGCTGGTGATGAAGATGAGTCTTCGCAACTGGCTGCTGGTGGCCACGATGTTCGTGACCTGCCTAGCGCCAGCCGTTGACAACATCCTGAATCAATACAACCCGACGTGGATGCTCTCCGCACAAAAGTACCACGCGGAGCTTCACCTTGGCCTGAGTCTTCTCCTCACGCTCCTCGTCGCGGTGACCGGCGGCGTAGCCGCTCGAACGCTCTCCCCACAGGCCGTGATCCTGTTCCTCATGGCCGTCTATGCGGGAACATTGCAGTTCATCCACGAGGACGCCAAGGAAGCTCTTCAGGCGATCGGATTCGCTCTGGCCACCATCCCGTGCTTTGCATTTGCTACCGCAATGTCTTCCCGGACCTACGACGGCTGCGTCAACCTGCTACGGATGATGATGTGGGTGATCGTACTCTGGACATTCTGCTGCTCCGTTCAGTTTGTCTTGAATCCCAAGTATCTCGTCAGCTATCAGGGCCGGTTTTTCGGTATGCTTGGCAACGCTCAGCACGCCGCCGCGCTCAACGCCCCCATGGCCATCATCGCGATCTGGCTGCTGATGCACGACACCATGCGTCGCACCAAACTCCTGTGGATTGCCCTCGTGGCGATCAATCTGCTCTTCCTGGGATGGTCCGGTTCTCGCACAGGCGGACTGATGTTCATGGTCGGCCTGATGGCCGTTCTCTATACCCGCGCCGGAAAGGCGGTTCTCCTGCTTCCCGTCGCCGCGGGGGTGGTCTGGGTTCTCGCGCTGCTCTCGGATGCCCTGCAGATCGGCTCCAACCTCGAACGATTTGTCAGCACCGACAACACCCGCGACTGGGTGTGGACGGGCATGCTCCAAGCCGCCTTCGAGAGCCCCCTCATCGGCGTCGGCTGGCGTGGCGGTGAGGTCGGCACCGAGAACAGCTACTTGGGCGCGTTCGCCGCGTACGGCATCCTCTACTTCCTGCTCACACTATCCCTCCTGGCCGTGAGCATCTGGCAGTGCATCCAGTTCAATCTGCGCAAGCGCTGGCTCCGGCCCGAGCATCGTGCGCTCGTCGATATCTTCACCGCATTCAACGCCATGTTCTTCGCCGGCGCGTTCTTTGAGGGGTACCTGCTCGCTCGAAGCTTCATCCCACAGCTGATGCTGCTGACGTTCGCGGCCATGGGCCTCTGGATCCGCCACGAAATCGAGTACAACCAGGAACACGTCCACGAACAGCTCATGAATGAGCATGTCACAGACTACCCAGAGCTGCACGAGGGCGAACTCGTCCACGAGTGATGCCACTCCCCCTTTGCGGCCGGTCTTCGCGACCTATCGCGGCCTCATGACATCCGCGAACGCCTCCGACCATCGCAGCGCCCACGCACCCGCCGAATACGACGCGGCCAGCTCGCGCCCGCGACCGCCCATCTCCGGCAACTCCGAATGATGCTCGTGCATCCATCGCATCGCTCCAGCCATCGATGACGCGTCCCCGGTCGCGGTCTGCAATCCGCTCGTATACGCCCGCACCAGTTCCACCCCGGAACCACACGCATTCGTGCAGATAATCGGCAGCCCCGCCGCGGCCGACTCCACGATCACCAGCGGCCACGGATCAAACCGGCTCGGCATCACAAACACGCCCTGCTCCGCCAGCATCGCCGGCTGCTCCGCCGGCTGAACGAATCCTCGATCCTCTATGCCCGGCACCCCGCGGAGCAACTCCCCCAGCGGCCCGCGCCCGCAACACGTCAGTGGCCACGGATCAGTGACCGCCGCGCGATACCGCTTGTAGCCATCCACCAGCACATCCAGCCCCTTCTCCGGGTCATACCTCCCCATATACAGAAACGATCGCGGCCAGCCGCCCACCCGCGCCACTCGCCTCTCAAACGAGGCCCCGAAGGACTCCGTATCCACGCCGTACGTCCCGCGCCGAATCCTCGCTTCGTCAAAGCCAAGGAACCTGGCGAACTGAAAGCACCGTTCTCCCGTCACAAACAGCAGATCGCACCGCTGCAACAGCTTGCCATGCCGCAGCTTGTTCACCGTGTCCTTCAGAAACGACTCGCGCGGCCGATCGATCGCCATGATCTTCTTCGCACCCGCCAGTGATGGCGCATACGCCAGCGCGGAATACGCCGGCACGAACCACCCGTTCAACACGATGACATCCGGCTTGTGCGCCGCCACGATGTCGACCACGCCCGCCGGATCGTTCAGCTTCGCGGGATCGACCAGCTCAATGTTCACCCCCCGCACCAGCGCGGGATCAAACGGTGTCGCGCTCTTGGGATCCGGCCTCTGCGTCACCACCAGCAGATCATCACCCATCTGCGCCGCCAGCGCGCGCCAGCACGCGGCCATGTATCCCGATACAGAATGCCACACGATCACCACGCGCATCCGTGCCCTGCTCCTGTTACCTTCGAGTGCTTCTCACCCGCGAACCGCTCGCCGCGGCCTGTCCGTACATGTCCACAAAGCCCGCGATGATACGGGACGGATCCAGTTCCCTCAGACACCACGCCCGCCCACGCTCGGCCATCGCCCGCGATCCCGCCGCATCATCCAGCACGCCGAGAATCGCCGCGCTCAATGCCTCAACTTCCGGCTCCACCAGCACCGCGGCACGCTCCCGCTCCAGCTGCGGCCAGAGCGCCACCCCGCGCGTGGTAATCACCGGAGTCTTCGCCGCCATCGCCTCCACCACCACATAGCCGAAGTTCTCCTGGCTCGACGGCAACACGAACGCATCCGCCGCCTGATACAGCGAGACCTTCTCCTTCCCGCGCACAAACCCCGCGAAGAGCACGCCATCGCCCAGCTTCTGCTTCTCCACCATCGCCCGCAACTCGCGCTCGTACGCCTCATCTCCCCCGCCCGCAATCACCAGCCGCACCGCTCGCCCGCGCTCCCGCAGAGCGGCGACCGACTGCACCAGTGTCCCCACACCCTTCTTCGGATGCAGTCGGCTCAGGAAGAGCAGCGTCGGCTCCTCGGCCCGAAGCCCGAACTTCGCCCGCGCCGCCTCCGGCCCCGGCAGTTCCAGATAGTCCGCCAGATCAAAAGGAAGTGGTATCACCACGCCGCGCGATTTGGCCCCCCCAAACCACTTGCTCGCCTGATCGCGCTCCGCCTCCGCCGTGCAGTGCACAGCCGCCGCGCCCTCCAGCGCTCGCCGCGCAAACAGCGCGTGATACGCCCGCTTGCGCAGCGGGCTCTGCGCCATGCACCAGTCATCCAGCATGCCGTGCGTGCTCCACACATACGGTGTCCCCACGCGCCGACAGACCCGCGCGACCTGCTCGTTCGAAGGAAGCCACATCGCATGGATGTGCGCCACATCGGTCGTCTTGAGCACATTCTCCGCCCGCACAATCGCTTCGCGACCAACCATCCCGCCGCGCCCCCGCGCTCCGATCACCACACACCCCGGCGCATCGCTCGATCCCCACGCATCCCCACGATGCCAGTTCGCCGGAATATCCCGATCACTCAGCGTCAGCACCGTCACCCGATGCCCCGCCTTCACCAGCGCCTCGGACAGGTCCAGCACCGCCCGCACCACGCCACCATCGCGCAGGTCCATCGCCGTCAGATAGTGTGCGATTCTCAGTGGGGTCACGCCGCCACCCCTTTCGCACACCGCGCCAGATGATCCGCCACGCGCAGGGCCATCACCAGAATCATGAACATCGAGTTCGCCTGGCTCGCCGTCACAAACGTGCTGCTGCTTGCGATGTACAGATCATCAAATCCGTGGACTTTTCCGTTCACATCCACGACCCCATCCTCGGGCCGCTCCGCCATCCGCGTCGTCCCGATCTGGTGAAACCCGTCTCCCGCCTGTTCCCGGATGCTCCCGGGAATGTCGCTCTCAACGTATCGAAGCTGCCCGCACCCGCTCTTCCGCAGGTGCGCATCCCACAACTCGTGCGCCCGAATCACATTCTGAACATCCCGATCCGTATACAAGTGGTCGATCCGGATTCGCCGCATGCCAAGCTCATCCGTATCCGGCGCCAGCGTTACGCGGCTCGCCGGATTCGGCGTCTGCTCGCATGCATAGTGCAGCGTGTACGTGTTCGATCGGCTGTATTGAAAGAACCCCGGAACTTTCCGCTTCGCCAGAAACCGCTTGTATCCGAACGTCGGAATGAACACCGCCGTCCGCGGCAGATCGCGCAGCATGTTCATCACATGCGACATCGTGCTCCCCCGCACCGCCCCCTTGATCGCGGCCTTCCGAATCGCCTCGGACGCGAAGAACTTCCCCATCGGCGAGGTAAGGGCGAGATACGCGAACGACAACACTCCATTTCCGTGCGCCGGATCGCTGATCTCCGGATTCACCAGCCACGACACGATGTTCGCAAGCTTCTCCCGGTGCTGACACTCGCGCGAGAACGAGAACCGCCGCCGCGCATACACCCCGATCTCGTCGCGATCAAATCCGAACACCGTCGCGCCCGGCGGCGTGGAAAACTGCACCTCCGCGATGCGCCCCGTGATGTGCCCCGTGTAGAACCGCCCGAGCAACCCGCTGTGATTGCCGATTCCCCCTTCGTGCACGCGGTCCGATGCCAGCAGCAGCCGCGTCGTATTGAGCCCGCCGCACGCGAGTACATACCGCTTCGCCCGAAGCGTGATCGCCTTTCCCGAGAGCGTCATCGCCCGAATCCCCGTCACCCGCGATCCGCTCCCCACCTTCTCCGCCATGATCTCCGTGCACGTCAATCCGTGCACAAGCGTGATCTTCTCTGATCGCTTCAGCTCATCCGCGTACACCGTGCCGAAGTTCATCACCGACCACCGCTCCAGCGTCGAGGTCAGCACATCTCCATCCGGCAACCCCGGCACAATGGTCGACTGGGTCACGCCCGGCAACGAGCCAGCGGAAAACTCCGGCTTTCCCGCGTGCAGATACGCGCACGCGCGCCCGTGAAACGAACTCACTTCCTCGGATCGCAGCGGCCACTTCGCGCCGGGCATGTGCGCCCGGTCATCAAAGTCCACCGGATCAAACGGCACTACGCGCCCGCCCCAGATGACCGACGTTCCCCCCACCTGCCGCCGCGTGCACTCGGACATCGGTGGATGCACCTTCGGATCCAGATGCGGCGTCTCCGCCAGCGCCTGCACACGCTCGGAATACTGCGGCCCACCGCTCTCCACCAGCGTCACGCTCAGCCCCGACTTGGCCAGTTCCAGCGCAAGCACGATCCCCGCCGCCCCCGCGCCGATCACGGCGAGATCGGCCTCCACCGCCGCTCCGCTGGCAAGTCCCTCCGCATCCTTCAGCATGGAGTCATCCTTGCACGCTCCCGCCGCGGACCCGATTCCCCAGCGCGGTGATCGCCGCTCGCTCCGCATCCGTGATCGGACCGCCCGCGATCCCCGCGATGTTCGCACGAATGTGCGCCGGCTTCATCATCCCAGGAAGCACACACGAAACGCCCTCCTGCTCCCGCAGAAATCGCAGCGCGAGCGCCGCCAGATACGCCCCATCCTTCGGCAATCCGTGCGTCCCGAGCACGCCCGCAACATCCCCCGCTTCCATGAGGCGCCCGTGCGCAAACGGCTGCCGTGCAATCACGCCCACGCCGCGTGTCCGGGCCAGCGGCAGCACATCCCGAATCGCCTCCTGCTCCAGCAGATTCGCATTGACCTGCACCGCCGACAGTCCGGTGTCCCCTTCGCGCAGTGCCCGCGCCGCCACATCCGCATCGCACGAGATTCCGATGTGCCGCACCTTCCCCGCCTGCTTCATCGCGCGGAGCTTCTCGAGCGCATCCCCCCGCTCGACCACCGCCATCGACGGATCGTGCAGATAGAACAGATCGATCCGATCTGTCTTCAGCCGGCTCAGACTTCCATGCACGCACGACTCGATGTACTTCGGTTCAAAGTTCTGCGATCGCTGCGACGCCATCGCCGAGGCCGCCGCCGCGTTCACACCCTTCAACCTCGTCACGAGCGGCCGCAGCAGCGGCTTCACCCACGCCACCGCCTTAAGCCGCGTTGAGAACGTGTATCCGCACTTGCTCGCGATCACGACCTTGTCGCGCTTCCCCGCAAATACCTTTGCCAGGATTTCCTCGCTCCCGCCCACGCCGTACATATCCGCCGTGTCAAAGTACGTGATCCCGTTGTCCATCGCGAGTTCCAGCGCCCGTCGTGACTCCCCCGCCCCCGCGCGCGACCCCACGGATGCACATCCAAAGCCCAGCACGGAAACTCGCAGATCGGTCTTCCCGACTGTTCGATAGTCCACGTTCATCCTCCCGCCGCCGCGTGCGTGTTAACTCGAGCCCCCGGCACATCCGCCAGCCGTCCCTTGATCTCGCCCCTGATCTCCCGCGGCCGCAGCGGCTTGGCCGGGTTTCCCGCGCACAAATGCCACGGCGGCAACCCGCTGGAAAACACGCTCGACCGCGCCCCCACCACCACGCCATCGGGAATCTCCACCCCGGGCGCGACAAACACATCCGCCGCGATCCACACATGGTCCCCCAGCGTGATCGGCGCCGTCGTCAGCGGATAGTTCAAATCCTCAAAGTCATGGCTCGCCGAGCACAGAAATGAGTAGTGCGACACCGTTGTGTGCGCCCCCAGCGTGATCATCGCCACCGAGTAGATGTCCGTCAGGTCGCCCAGGCACGCGTGTGCACCCATCGTGATGTTCCACGGAGCCCACACCCGCGTGGTCGGATAGATTCGCGCCGTCGGATGTAGCTTCGCCCCCATCATGCGATACACCAGATTCCGCCACCCGTGCGCAAACCGCGGCGTCGGACGCACCAGAACCGCATGCACCACCGCCCACAGCGCGCGGCCAAGCCGGTTCTTCAGCGAATGCGGCGAGCTTCCTTTGGGCGTGTCTTGGTACATGCTGTGGTCGGAGCAATCCTGAGTGTGGAACGCGGCAACGAAGATAGACGAAGGTCTGGAGGCGTGTTGCGCGGCCCGAAATGGATCAACGCTCAAAGTTGGGTCGGTGTTCGGTCAGTCAGCCCCTGCACACATCGAGCGAACGCACACGATCAGGCCCCGAGTTCAAAGTGCGACCGCTCATCAGCAATCGGACCACGAGTCCGCATCACCAATGGTCGATGTATGATCGGTTCTTTCCCGCCCGTTCATGGCTTCTAGTCGCCCATTGCTTCCATCGGCCCAGCATGACCGCCATACCGCCCGCACCATTTTCCCACGGCCATGCCGCCGCGAGCTCCAGCTTGACCCCCTCGAACTCCCCCTCCAATCACGCGTTGGTTGCCGCAGCTCCCTCCATCGGGCAACCAGCGCTGCAATCCCCTGGCGGCGGCCCCCCGGGAAAACTACCCGTCTCGGTGGTTATTCTGACCTTCAACGAAGAACTGAACATCCGTGACTGCATCGCCAGTTGCGCCTGGTGCGACGATGTCCACGTGCTGGATTCCGGCTCCAAGGACCGCACCTGCGACATCGCGCGGGCCATGGGAGCCACCGTCCACGTCAACGCGTTCAAATCCTTCGGCGACCAGCGCAACTGGGCCATCGACCACATCCCCTGCAAACACCCCTGGCACTTCCACCTTGACGCCGACGAGCGCTTCACTCCCGAGCTCCTCGACGAGATGCTCGCCCTGCTGGGCCCGGATGGAAACAAGCCCGCCGTCACCTGCTACCAGTGCCCCAGCAAGATGATTCTCATGGGCAAGTGGATCAAGTGGTCCGGCGGGTATCCCAGCTATCAGGTCCGCCTCTTCAAATACGGCCAGTGTCGCTTCATGGACTTCGGCCACGGCCAGCGCGAGGACACCTCCGGCTCGATCGGCGTCCTCAGGGCCCCGTACATGCACTACAACTTCTCCAAGGGCCTCCTGGAGTGGTTCTACAAGCACAACGACTATTCCAGCCGCGAGGGCGATGAGGCCATTCTGATCCGCTCGCACGGACGCCCGCCCATCTCGCAGCTCTGGAGCGGCGACCATGTCTCCAAACGCCGCGCCTGGAAGAACATGTCCTACTTCATGCACGGCCGCGCCGCTTGGCGGTTCCTCTACAACTACTTCTTCCGCCTCGGCCTGCTCGACGGCGTCGCCGGTTTCCGCTACTGCGCCATGATCAGCTCGTACGAATACTGGACCGAGCTCAAGATCAAGGAACGCGCCCAATCCTGGACCCCCGCCACCAACGCGCTGGTCGAGAAGATGCTCCGCGAAGGGGGCGCGCGATGAGCGACATGCCGACCGCCCCACTTCCCACGAATCCGCGCGGCCCGCACAACCCCGCCGGCATCCTCAACGCCTCCAAGGGCCGCGTCGAGATCCTCATCCCCACGCTCAACGAGTCCGCCGTCATCCGCGACACCGTCCAGAACGCCCTCGCCCTCGGCCCGGTCTTCGTCCTGGATTCCTGCTCCACCGACGGCACCCAGCAAATCGCCCGCGAAGCCGGAGCCACCGTCGTCGAGCAGAAGTTCCTCGGCTACGCGCGTCAAAAGAACTGGGGGCTCGAGAAGCTCCCCTTCAAGGGCGAGTGGGTCTTCATCCTCGACGCCGACGAGCGCATCACGCCGCAGCTCCGCAAAGAAGTCCTCGAGACCATCGACGATCCCGCCCGCGCCGACGGCTACTTCGTCAATCGCGTCGTCCTCTTCATGGGGCGCGCCATCCGCCACGGTGGCCTCTACCCATCCTGGAATCTCCGCTTCTTCCGCCGCGGCACCTGCCGCTACGAGGACCGCTCCGTCCATGAGCACATGGTCTGCGACGGCCCCACCAACTACCTCCGCAACGAGATGCTCCACATCCGCGGCGAGTCCGTCCACGAGTGGATCCGCAAGCACATCCGCTACGCCGACCTCGAATCCGACGAGTGGGTCAAGCTCAACCGCGGCCTGGAAGCCGGCGCCAGCGCGCAACAACTCTTCCGCCACACGCTTCGCTATCGCCAGTATCTCCGCCGCGAGATCTGGCCGCGCACGCCGCTGAAACCGGTCCTGCGCTTCTTCTACATGTACTTCCTGCGTCTTGGCATTCTCGATGGCTTCGCCGGTCTGCACATGGCCAACATGATGTCGATCTACGAGTACATGATCGAGCTGCTCTACCGCGACAAGCTCTCGCGCATCGCCTCGGGCGCGATCCCGCCGCCGCAGGCGGAGAAGCCGCCAGCGCCCGGGTCAGTGGCCGCCACCGAAGCCCCGTGAGCCCTGTTCGTCAACTCCGAAGCCGCGCTTCTTCAGTTCTCGCAACACCCCGGGCAGGTGCTTTGTGGCCGACCACGCACGCATCTGCTCCCGGTGCGGCGCGGCGGGCAGGCCCGTCCACGCTTCCCCTGCGGGCACATCGCACATCACCCCGCTCTTGGCCCCGATCCTGGCCCCCGCTCCGACCTTCAGATTGTCCGCGATCCCGACACCGCCCCCGATCATTGCGCCATCTCCGATCGTCACGCTGCCCGCGATCCCCGTGACACCGCAGACGATCGCACACCGGCCGATGATCGCGTTGTGTCCGATCTGCACGAGGTTGTCCAGCTTGGCCCCGTCACCGACTACGGTCGCGCCGAACTTGCCCCGATCGACGCAGGAGTTGGCCCCGATCTCCACGCCATTCCCGATCTGCACCGAGCCGACATGCGGAACCTTGATCAGCCCCCGTCCCTGCGGGTCCGGGCGATAGCCAAAGCCGTCGGCGCCGATCGCGACGTTCGCGTGCAGGATCGTCTGCGCCCCGATCGTGCAGCGGTCGTAGACCACCACGCCGGGATACAGCGTCGATCCGGGGCCAATCCCGACATCCGCGCCGAGCGTGACCCGCGACATCAGCGTCACATGATCCGCGACCACGCTCCTCGCCCCCACGATGCAAAATGGTCCGATGCGGGCCGTCGCCGCCACCTTCGCGGACGGATCCACGATTGCGGTCGGGTGCACACCCGCAGCGGGCCCTTCCTGTTTGCGCTCGAACATCGCGAGCGCCTTCACCATCGCCAGGTCCGCGTCGGCCACATAGATCAGCGCGCGGGCGTGCTCATCGTGGCCCTTCACCTCGACACGCTCCGAGACCAGCGCGGCCCCCGCCTTCGCCGCGCCCCACTTGTTCGCAAAGCGTGCGTCGCGAATAAACGTCAGCGACCCCGGCCCCGCCTGATCCAAGGAGGACAGCTCAGAGATCGCCAGATCGCCGCGCCCGACCAGGCGACCGCCGACTGCCTGCGCAATGGAACCGGATGTGTGTGTCGTGTTCATCGCCGGATCATAGTGGCATGGGCATGCCCGCCCACCTTGGAATAGGTTCGGCGGGCTCACCCACCTCCGCGTCTCCGCTCTCGAAAAAACGACTTGAGCAGCTCCCCCGCCTCCGCCGCCATCACGCCCCCGATCGGCTCGACCCTGTGGTTCAGCCGCGGATCGGCGGTCAAACGGAACAGCGAGTCGCACGCCCCCGCCTTTGGATCGGCGCATCCATACACGACCCGCCCCAGCCGCGCGTTCACGATCAGCCCGGCGCACATCGGGCAGGGCTCCAGCGTCACCACAAGCGTGCAGTGGTCCAGCCGCCAGTCCCCAACGTGCTTGGCCGCGGCCCGGATCGCGATCAGCTCGGCGTGCGCGCTCGGGTCGCGCTGCGAGTGCCGCAGGTTGTATCCCTCGCCGATGATCGCCCCCGTCGCGGTCTCGTAGACCACCGCGCCGACGGGAATCTCCTCGATGCTGGCGGCGTGCCGCGCCAGCTCCAGGGCGCGCTCCATCATCTTCAGATCCACTGCCGTGTGCTGTTCCACGCGCGCCGCCTTCCTCTCCCCACACCCCTCCGCGCTCTCCGCAGCCCTCCGCGGCGAGTTCTCTTCTCATTGATGATCCGGCCGGGCCGTCGGGTCGTCCCCGCCCGGACTCGCGCCATCGCGGGTCTCCGTGCCGCGCGACAGGACCGTTCCCGCAGCCACCTTCCGCGCCGGCATCAGACGCAGCAGCAGAATGCCCAGCTCGAAGAGCATGTACATCGGCACCATCATGCAGATCATGCTGAACAGGTCCGGGGGCGTCACCACCGCCGAGATGCCCGTGCAGATCAGCAGCGCCCATTTCCGCTGCTTGCCGATCGTCTTGGGATCGATGAACCCGATCCACCCCAGCAGCAGCACCACCACCGGCGTCTGGAACGTCAGCGCGAACGCGAACGCCAGCGCCAGCACCATGTTCACATACTCGCCGATCTTGTACTGCTGCACCACGAACGAGTCGCCCTGCAATGGCAGCGACATGATCCGCGGCGGGAGCTTCTCCGCCGCCGCCGCGTCCTTGGCGTCCATGCTGGGCACCGCGATGCGCACCGCGTAGCGCTCGGTGTTCATCCAGATCTCGCCGGGCTTTGCGTCCTTCGGATCGCCCGCAAAGCGCGGCAACATCGGCACGATCATCCCCGCGGGCCGCTCCACGATCGGCGTCGCCGGGCGTGAGATCAGCGTGTCGTTGAAGTGCACGAAGAAAAAGAGCACGAACGGGAGCATGACATAGTACATGAACGTCACGCCCGCCGCCGTGAGCACCACGCTCATCGGCGAGAGAATGTAGAAGAACCGCTTCTCCTTGGCGTACAGCCCCGGCGCGATGAACTTCCAGACCTGATAGATGATCCAAGGCCCCCCCACCGCCGCTGCGAGCACGCCCGCAACCTTCAACCAGTTCAGAAACCCCTCCAGCACCGTCGTCGTCTGCATCCCGCCCATCACGCCCTTCGTGATCAGGGCCTTCTCCAGCGGCATGACGATGATGGTCAGAATCTCGCGGCCGAAGTACAGCCCGACGCAGAAGATCGGCAACACGCCGACGATCGCCAGGAAGACCCGCTTGCGCAGCTCCTCCAGGTGCTCGCCGATCGACATCGCCTTGTCGTTGCCGTCCTTCGCCATGCTTCGCCCTTGGGTGCGTCCGGAACTCCGAGCCGGACTCCGCATCCGCCCACGTATCTCGGCTCTCCGCCGCGCCGAGCGTTGAGCGTACGCCCCGTTCGTGTGCTGGAAGGGTTGGTGTGGCAGGGGCTTTCCAGTCCATGCCTGTTGTGCGGCCGAATACGAACCCAGCGGGCGGCCGTCCGATATGCCAGAGAACGGAAACCAAGTGGCGTTTCCACGCTCCGGAGCCGTGACGGATTGCGGCTCCCAGCACGTCTAGATGTCTGTCAAAGAGGTGACCTGTGGGTGAACCCGCAAGCCCTTTCCCGGCTCCTACCGCCGGTGATTCGGGCGAAGACTTAGCGCTGGTGCGCGACGCGATCCGCGGCGACGATGCCGCATTGCGCGAACTGTGGAATCGCCACCGCCGCTGGGTCGCGGCAGTGCTCATCGCGCACATGCCGCGCGATGCCGAAGTCGATGACTTGCTCCAGGAGGTTGCCGTGGCCGTAGTGGCGAAGATCTCGGGATTGCGGGAAGAGGCGGCGTTCAAGCCGTGGCTCCGCGCCGTCGCGATGAGCATCGCCAAGACCACCGCGCGTCGGCGGCAGGTCCGTAAGTCCGGCTGGCTCAAACTCGTCGGATTCTCCGGCCAGCGCGAGGATGAACGCTCGCACGACAACGCCTCGCCCGCGATGCAAGAGGGGCGCGGCCTGATGGCCCTCGCCGCCGACCTTCCCGATGGATACCGAGAACCCCTGCTGCTCAAGTGCGTGCAGGACATGTCGTACAAGCAGATCGGTGATGTCATGGGCCTTCCCGACACGACGATCGAGACCCGCATCGCGCGGGCACGCAAGATGCTCCGCGAGCGCGCCGTGCAGGCCGGACTCGGGCCGAAGGCGGCCGATGAAGATATCGAAGAACCGGCCCGGGCCGGAGGAAACCGATCATGAACAACAGCAACAACATCTCCACTCCTTCGCCCGATGAGCAGATCGATCTGCTCATCAGCCGCATCGCCGATGGCGAGGCGACGACTCAGGACTGGAGCGCGTTCTCCGCGCTGGCCGAGAAGTCGCCCGCCGCGTGGAGACACCTCGCACAGGCGCAGCGGGATCATCAGTCGCTCTCGCTGGCCGTCGGTGTCGCGCTGCACGCTGCGGATCGCGTCGATCTTCCCTCGCGCCACGCGGCGGACTCGTTTCTCCATCGTGAGCGTGGGATCTCTCCCTCGCACCGCATCCGCCAGTACGGCGGCTGGGCCGTCGCCGCGGCCGTCGCGCTCGCGTGGATCGGCGTCAACGGCGGCCAGTTCACGCTTCCTGCCGGCAAGTCGCGCGGCACGGAGACGGCGAACATCATCCCCGCCGGCTATTTCAAGGTCGATTCTTCCGACGATGCGCTCCAGCTCTACCGCGACAAGGGGAAGAGCGACGGCCGCTTTATCGCAGAAGTGCCCGTTCTTCTGGAATCTTCGCCCGCGGTGACGGGGAAGGGGTACGAGGTCGTCTATGTGAGGCAGTTCGTCGAGCGTGCCCGCGTGGACAACCTTCTGCGGTTCGCGCAGGACGAAACGGGCAAGCTCATTCCGGTGAAGGTAAACATCTCCGGCCGCGCTGGGCAGGCCGAGTAACACAACAGTCGTTCGCAGGTTTGTTCGCACCATCCAATCAAGTGGTGTCCAACCACCGCGGCCCAAGCGGCCGCACCCTCGAAGGGAATCCGAGCCATGAACAAGAATCACACCTCTCGCTTCGCTCATGTGTGCTGCTCCACGGGTGCCGCGCTCGCGCTGGCGGGAACCGCACTCGCCCAGGGCGCTGCCGTCGCGCCCCCGGCGCCGCCCGAGCCGCCGACACCGATCCACTCGTTCACATCCATCTCGTCGTCGTGGTCGATGACGCAGAACGTTGATGGCCGCACGATCTCGGTGAGCAGCAAGGAGGGCAAGCTCTCTGCCGAGGTGGATGGCAAGGCCATTCCCGACGATCGCATCATCGAGAAGGACGGTTCGGTGCGCATTACGGATGAGAAGGGCGAGACGATCTTTGAGACCGCGATTCCCGGCTCCGATCCTGTCATGCGCATCAACGGTCCATTCGGCTCTTCCAACTCGCTTGGCGGCCTGACGAGGCGCGGCGGGCGTTTCACGATCGGCAGCCCGCTGGATCGCACCATCCATGTCACGGCCGATGCCCCGAAGGTCATGGTCGGCGTGCAACTGCTCGAGCCGGACTCTTCGCTCCGTGGGCACCTGGGGCTGAAAGAGAACGAGACGACACTGATCAGCGCGGTGTACGAGGGGCTTCCCGCCGCGCAGGCCGGGCTGGAGCCGTACGACATCGTGGTCGCGGTGAACGGCAAGTCGCCAGCCTCGCCGGAGATCGTGCGGAAGTCGCTGCGCGAGACGGACGCGGGCAAGAGCATCTCGCTTGACATCATCCATCGCGGCGTGAAGAAGACCGTCACCATCACCGTCGAGAAGTACGACGAGGAGAAGCTGGAGAAGGCGAGGGTCAACGCCATCGCCGCCGCATCCGGCGCGCCCAGCGCGGTCGCCATCGCGGGTGATCCCAACGACCCTGTCGCCCGCAGTTGGGGCTTGGGCGCAAACGCTGGTGGCGGCAATCCCTTCGTCGCCACCTTTCCGGGCACACCCGGTCAGCCCAACAAGTCCATCACGCTCTGGGGCCGTTCCGGTGCGGAACAGGAAGAAATGGCCAAGCGTCTTGAGGAACTCGCCGAGCGGGCCAAGGCGCAGGCGCTCAAGTCCGAGGAGCAGGCCAAGCGGCTGCACGACCAGATGATGAGCGGCGGAATGGGCGGGCAGAACATGATCGATCTCAACCGCGTCATGGAAGAGCGGATGAAGAAGATGGAAGAGATGATGCAGAAGATGATGGAGCAGCGGAACGCGACGCCCGCGCCGGCGGCGAAGAAGGACGAGGGCAAGTCCTGAGCGGGCCCCGCCCCCCACTGCACAAAACGAGCTACACCTCTTTACGCGTTCGCCCGGGAATGGACACCTCCCCGGGCGTTCGTGTTTTTTTGCGCCGAGCATCCGATATCCATGGGTCTCGCGCGGGATGCAGCCGCGGGACGCGATCCCGGTAGTGTTCTGGCCGATCGTCTACCATCGAGACGAGCCATTTTCGAGGAGTTCCCATGCCCGATCCGCTTGCCCACACGCCCGCTCCGACCGCCGCGACCGACCCGCAGCAGGCGGTGGCCCAGGTTCGCGCGGCGTATGACCGGGTGCGCGAGCAGATCCACAAGGTGATCGTGGGGCAGGACCCGGTGGTGGACCAGTTGCTGATGGCGATGTTCTGCCGCGGACACGCGCTGGTGGAGGGCGTGCCGGGGCTGGCGAAGACGCTGCTGATCTCGACGATCGCGAAGACGCTCTCGCTGGGATTCTCGCGCATCCAGTTCACGCCGGACCTGATGCCATCGGACATCACGGGAACGGAAGTGATCGAGGAGGACAAGGCGACGGGCGTGCGCGAGTTGCGGTTCGTGAAGGGGCCGATCTTCGCGAACGTGATTCTGGCGGATGAGATCAACCGAACGCCGCCGAAGACGCAGGCCGCGCTGCTGGAGGCGATGCAGGAGCACCAGGTGACGGTGGGCGGCATGCAGCACAAGCTGCCGCAGCCGTTTTTCGTGCTGGCGACGCAGAACCCGATCGAGCAGGAGGGCACGTATCCGTTGCCCGAGGCGCAGTTGGACCGGTTTATGTTCAATGTGCGGATCTCCTATCCGAGCGCGGACGACGAGATGGAAATCGTGCGGCGGACGACTTCCGGGAAGCGCGGGGTTCCGGAGGCCGTGCTGACGGCTCAGGAAATTCTCGCGGTGCAGGACCTGGTGCGGACGTGCCCGGTGGCGGACCATGTCATTCGGTACGCGATTCGGCTGGTGCGCGCGACGCGGATCGGGGAGCCGATGGAGGGCGGGATCGAGCGGCCGAAGCTGGTGAAGAGCTATGTTGGATGGGGCGCAGGGCCGCGGGCGAGCGAGTATCTGATTCTGGCCGCGAAGGCGCGGGCGATTCTGACGGGCTCGTTCCATGTCACACCGGACCACATCCGCGAGATCGCCAAGCCGGTGCTGCGGCACCGGATTCTGACGAACTTCAACGCGGAAGCGGATCAGGTGACAACGGACGCGATCATCGACAACATGATCAAGGAGATTCCGGTGGAGGGTGCATCCGCGGCGGAGAAGAAGCAGATGGATACGGTGATGCGGTAGTGGGGTTGGGGTTGGGAGTGCTCGCTTGCGAATCGAGCGAGGCGTGTGCGCTTTTGGTGCAAGACGTACTGCCGTCCCGCTGGGGCTCGGCGGAAGAATCGCGAGAAGAGTTTTGCAACATCAGTTCCGTGGGCTGACCCCCCAACCCCCGGCAACGGACTTGCGGCCCTTCGGGCCTTGGGGCGAGGGCGATATCGCATGCACTGTCTTTGTCGCAAGGGTCGTTGAGGGCAGGTCGTGAATTGTCGAGAGAAAGCTCAAGGGTTTGATTCGCGTCACTGGTTGACTGCACCGACGTTCGCCCAGGGCGGCGAACCTTGGTGGCACGAGTGGATGAAGGTGCGGGCGCGTGGTCGCGTTTGAGGCGGAGGAGGATGCGGCAGGCGGCGAGGGCGGATTGGCGTGTGGTGCGGAGAGTTGCCAGGTGCGCGGGGTTGTTGGACGAGCCGAAGTTGGACTCGTTGTTTTGGTAGTCGCGGATGATGCGGGCCGCGGCTTCGATCATGATGGGGGTGCAGGCGGCGATGTTGAGCCGGGCGCGACGGGTGTAGGTGGCCTCGATGGCCTCGAGGCGCGCGGAGATGTCGGGGCGAGACATCCATCGCGTGAGGGATTCGAGCGTGGTGTGGGCTCGCCGCGAGATGTCGATCATCGAGCAATCGGAGTGGGCGAGATCGCTCAGGATCTGGGTGGTGATTTCTTCGGGTGGATCGAAGGTGAAGTCGTCAATGTGGGATGGATCGTTGGGATCTGGCTCAGCAGCGTTTGAGAGTTTGAGATCAGAACCGGATTGCGGATCGGCGAAGCAGGGCGTATTGAAGAACTCTGTGCGTGCGAGTGCGGACATGTGGACCCCCTTGGCGACTGGTGCGCCGGTACCCCGGATGACGCGGCGGGTGCCGCGAACCAAAGACAATATACGGTCTTTGTCCGGCCGTGCAAGGGGGGTTTGGAATATTTTTGGATATGCGCGTAAGTCTCTGTTGGAACGTGATTTACCGCTGATACTCCCACTCGTGTGGACCGTATGGGCTGCCGAAGGCCCCTTGGGTTGGTGGGGGTGGTCCGGGGGGTGGGGGCGGGCCTGCGACCCTTCCCATCGCGCTCCCGAGGGCACTGCGACTGATGGCTTGCGCGTGGAGGTGATCACTCAGCCATCGCACGGGCTTTGCGTTTGAGAGGCGGAGGGACCAGCCGTAGTTGCCCCACGATTTGTCCTGGGCGGCCTTCGCCGCTGCGCTGGCGAGGATGGCCAAGCCGATGGCTGCGGCGAGGCGAGAGGTCGTGCGGAGTAGCAGGCGGCGCGCGGCGGCGAGACCGTTCGGGCAATCTCTCGTGAGGATCGTTCCGTCGGAGCGGCGATAGAAGCGGGCGCAGATGCGGCCTTCGGAGAGTTTCGCCAGGAGGTGCTCGGCCTCATCGCGCGTCATGTTCGAGATGTTGTGGACATCGAGGTCGCATTGGGCGCAGTGGCGGCGGCGAGCATCGCCGGTCATGTCTTCCCAGCGGGCATCGCAGGGGGAAGCGATGCGGATGGAATCGAGGAGGGGGAGGTGGATGGTGGTGGGCATGGGAGGTCCTTGAACGCGCGGGATATCGATCTCGCGCGGGGCGGCGTGTGGTTGTGGATCAGAATGTGTTGGTTGTTACTGCTGGTATTCCCACTGGTGGGGGCCATAGGGAGAACCGCCGACGCCCTGCACGGGTGGAGGTGTGCCGGGTGGGCCGGCGATATCGCCCATCATGACTCCACCCCGTCCGAATCGAGTGGGGAAGATGCGAGCCATCCCGGCCTGAACATGGAAAGACATCCACTGCACGGGCGCGGCGTTGTTGAGTCGGAGGGACCAGCCGTAGTTGCCCCATGATTTGTCTTGGGCGGCCTTCGCGGCGGCGGCGGAGAGGACGGCGAGGCCGAGGGCGGCGGCGCAGCGCGAGATGGACTTGAGGAGCTTGGCGCGGGCGGCGGCGAGGCCGATGGGGCAGTCCTTCGTGAGAATCGTGCCATCGGTGCGGCGGAAGAAGCGGGCGCAGACGCGGCCTTCGGCGAGCTTGGCGAGGACGCCTTCGGCCTCATCGCGGGTGAGGGCGGAGATGTTGTGGACATCGAGATTGCACTTGGCGCAGTGGCGGCGGCGATCGTCGCCGCACATGCTCTCCCAGCGCTCGGTGCACGGGGAGGCGATGCGGATGGACGTCGGAGGTGTTACGTTCCCTGTGCGACGGCACCGACGTTCGGCGAAGCGCCGAAAGTCGGTGGCACGGGTGAGGAGGCGTGCTGGCCGCATTCGGGGCAGCGGCCGTTGGCGGCGGTGGTGAGGCCGCGGAGGTCGTAGCCGCATTTGCCGCAGAGGTGGGCGGAGCGGACGCGGCGGCCGATGAGAGCAAAGAGCGCGGACCAAGGCGCGGCGGCGGCGGCCGTGGTGTACCAGTCTTCCCAATTGATTTGGGCAACGGCTTTGAAGGCGAGGATGGTGATGATGCCGAGGAGGCCGGCGCAAAGGCCGCGCGTGAAGCGCCACATGGGATGAGAGCGGCCGGGATCGAGCATGCCGCGGCGGAAGAGGAGGTTGATGAGTTCGGCGCTGGCCCAGGATGCGGCGAAGGGAACGACGGCGGCACTGAGGATGAAGCTGAGCACCCAGGGGTTGTTGATGCGCACGGCTTCATCGAAGTAGAGGACGATGCCGGCGGCGATGGAGTAGACGAGCGCGAGGCCGAGAAGGAATGGTTTCATTGGTTGTACTCCCACTGGTGCGGACCCCAAGGGGATCCACTCGCGTCCTTTGCTGGTGGCGGGTTTCCGGGGGGCATGGCGACAATGCCACCCGAATACCCGAAGCCGCCGAGAGTGGAAGGGAAGTAGCGGTTGCGCATCGCTTCGACTCTCCAGACGATCCACTGCACGGGCGCAACATTCGAGAGGCGCATGGACCAGCCGTAGTTGCCCCATGATTTGTCCTGGGCGGCCTTCGCCGCGGCGCTGGCGAGGACGGCGAGACCGATCGCGGCGGCGATGCGCGAGGTGGCCTTGAGGAGCTTGATGCGGGCGGCGCGGATGCCGACGGGGCAATCGCGGGTGAGGATGGTGCCATCGCGGCGACGGTAGAAGCGGGCGCAGATGCGGCCCTCGGAGAGGGTGGAGAGGAGTTGCTCGGCCTCGGCGCGCGTCATGTCGGCGATGTTGTGGACATCCAGATCGCACTGGGCGCAGTGGCGGGTGCGGTTGTCGCCGGTCATATCTTCCCAACGGGCGGGGCAGGGATAGGCGAGCTGGATGTTGTCCAGAAGGGGGAGGTGGATGGTGGTGGGTGCGCTGGACATAGGGGCTCCGCGTGGTCGGCGGGTGGTTGCTCAGATGGATGGCCGCTGGGGAGACATCGTCCAACGAACGGGCGGGACTTGTGGGTTACCGGACGATGAGTCTCGCGTGGCAGACAACCCATTGGACGCGAGAGAACGGATGAAGTTCACCGGTCTTGGGATTCGCGGCTTGTTCGCATGCCCGCGGATTCGGCATTGCCGCTGCCATGCGATCACGGCGCGCAAGCACAGACGTTGGCCGCGGCGGCGAAGGTCAGTGGCACGGGTTTGAATGAACCGATGTTCTGTAGATCAGTTGGACTTCGCCGCGGCCATCCCGCTGCGGCCGCGGCCCTTGCCCATGGGGACCTTGAAGGTCGGCGAGCACAACCCCGCCTGAATCGCCATTTGCGCGAGGGCGACGCGGTCCTTGGTGTGGAGCTTGCGGGCGATCGCGCTGCGGTGCCACTCGATGGTCTTGATGGTGCGGCAGAGCTTTTTGGCGATTTGCGCGCTGGTCATGCCCTGGCCGATGAGGGCGAGGATTTCCTTCTCGCGCTCGGAGAGCACCGAGAGCGGGCCGGCGTCGACATGCTTGATCTGGGCGGAATCCACATCCGTCGGCTCGGCGTCGCTGGCCCAGTTGGGTATATCGG
This sequence comes from Phycisphaerales bacterium, assembly GCA_044222255.1. Taxonomy (GTDB): domain Bacteria; phylum Planctomycetota; class Phycisphaerae; order Phycisphaerales; family UBA1924; genus UBA4658. The sequence continues at coordinate 76,025 of JBGANP010000003.1, read as the reverse complement.
CGGGGCGGAAGACGGCGAGGGCGAAGCCGGTCTGGCCGGGGAAGGGGCGGGCGGTGACGACGAGGGCGCGGCCGCGGCGGAGGTCCTTGAACATCTGCGGGCGACCGGTGCGGAGGACATCGCGGAGGATGACGAGGCGCTCCTCGGCCATGTCGTGCTGGAGGCGGTCCTCGATGGAGAGGCGCTTGAGCTCTTCGAAGGTCTTGACGCCGCCCATGCGCAGGAAGACGGGATTGGCGTACTGGATCCAGCCGTCGGAATCAAAGACGGCGACGGCGGCGCCGCTGTCGTGGATGAGGGCGTTCCAGTAGGCGTCGGTCGCCGCGGGCGGGTTCCAGGTGTGGGAGTGCGACGTGGCGGGGGGCATGCTTGGATGGATCCTCACTGGGCGGGTGGTGGAGTGTACGTCGGATCGGGGGGATTCACAAGTATGCCCGGGCGAAGCGGCGCGGCGAGAGGGGCGGTTTCCGCTGAGATTGCCGGGTGTTTTCGGGGCTATCGAGGCGGGGCGCTGGCCGCGGCGGGGGGGAACGAACGCGGCCCCGGACGAGGGGTCCGGGGCCGCAGGAATCGTTTGCAGTGGTGCGTCGCGGGTCAGGGCTTCTTCTTAGTGGCGGCGGGGCCGGCGGCGTAGGCGTTGTTGAGCTCGTTGACGATGTCGTTGGTGATGTCCATCGCGGGATCGACGTAGAGGATTCGCTTAAAGGCGATGGCGCGCTTGATGCTGTCGGGGTCGCCGGCGTTGACCTGCGCGTTCTCGTCGCTGGTGATGACGAGCTGGTAGGCGTTGCGCTTGGCGATGGCGCGGGCGGTGTCGTTGATCTTGGTGTAAAGATCCTTGAGCATTTCGCCCTGCATCTCGCCGAGGATCTTGGTGGCGTACTGGCCCTCGAACTCCATGCGGAAGATCTTCTCGCGGAGGGACTTGGCCATGGCGACTCTGCTGGCGCTCTCTTTCGGCTCGGCGTCGATTTTGGCCTTGTCGGCCTCGGCTTCATCCTGCAGGGTCTTGAGCTTGCTCTTGTACTCATCCGAGCGGGCCTTGAGGGCGGCTTCCTTGTCGGTGCGCTCGGTCATCTTCTGGATGACCTGTTCGAGATCGACGGTCGCGATGACGGGCGCGGCCGGGGGCGTGGGCTTGAACGCCGCGCCGGCGGTGGCGCGGCTGACGTACGCGCCGACACCCATACAGGCCACCAAGGCCAGACCCATCGCCCATCGACGCCCTGATTGATTGCTCATGATTCGACTCCGTTCTAGTGCTGATTGATCCGAGTTAGTCGTTACAAACCTTGGGGATGATAGCGGCCAAGTCGAGGACGCGTCTGCGCTTTTTCAGTTGAAGGGGACATCCAGCGTGAAGCTGAAGAGTCGCTTCTGGTCGCCATCCTGCTTGAGGAGGGGGAAGCCGAAGTCGAAGGCCAGCGGGACGGGGCCGAGCTGGGGGACGGCGATTCGGAGACCGACGCCGGCGCCGACGCGATACTCGGCGAAGCCGGGGCGGTTGGTGACGGTGCCAGTATCCAGAAAGACGACGCCGGAGACGATGTCCTGATAGAGCGGCTGCTGGAGCTCGACGCCGGTGAAGAAGAGCCAGGTGCCGCCGACGCCGTCGTTGCCGAGCTGGCCGTTGTCGTTGCGGTAGCCCTTGGGGCTGACGGTGCGGTACTTGAAGCCGCGGAGGGAGCGGCCGCCGAGGTAGAGACGCTCGAAGATGGGAACCTCGCCCTTGCCGTCGGGGATGTACGAGGCGGTGGTCTTCCAGGAGAGGACGGTGCGGTAGCCGAGGAAGGACTCGTAGACAGGGATGAAGACCTGGTGCTCGAGGGAGATGCGCGTGAAGTTGTAGTCGCCGCCGAGGGCGCCGACGTGCTCGATCTCGGCGGTGATGCGCGAGCCCTTGGTGGGGCGGATGCGGGAATCGACTGTGGTGCGCTGCAGCTTGGCGCTGATGCCGGAGACGACGCTCGCGCCCTCGACGGCGAAGAGGTCGGTGGGGGCGTCGGGCTCGATGCTGGAGATGTCGACGTTGTCGAAGCGGAAGTTGAGATTGCCGATCCAGCGCTCGCCGAAGCGGCGGCCGAGGGAGAGTCGGGCGCCGAGGCGGCCCTCGTCGTACTGGTCGTAGTCGCGCTTGAAGAAGAAGCCGGTGACGCCGCCGGAATAGTCGGTATCAAAGAGGTAGGGGTCGCTGAGCGAGATCGAGTAGTTCTGGACGGTGGTGCCGGGGGCGAGGGTGATGTCAAACTCCTGGCCCGCGCCGCGGAAGGCCTTGCCGGAGAAGATCTCGTCGACGGAGTCGGGCACATCCATGATGTCGAAGTTGCGCTGCTTCAGGGAGAGCAGGCCGATGACGCCGGAGTCCGAGCCGGCGCCGACGCCGAAGCTCAGCGAGCCGGTGTTCGTCTCGAGCACTTCGAGCAGGACATCGCGATGGCCGGGATTCGAGGGATCCTCGGGCTGGAGCGTGAGCTTGGTCGAACCGGGTTGGGGATCAAAGAGCTGGGTCTCGGAGATGCGGCGCTCGGCGTCGGTGATCTCGCGGGCGCCGACCTTTTCGCGGGCGAGATTGAGCGGGCGGTCGGGCTTGATGTCGGTGATCTCGCGGAGGATCACGCTGTCCTTGGTGATCGTGTTGCCCTTGTTGATGAGCAGGCCGGTCTTGAACGACTCGCCCTCGCGAAGCAGGACGAGCAGATCGACGACGGGGCTGGAGGGATCGCGCAGCTCGAAGGGGCGCACGAACGCATCGACATAGCCCATGCCGAGATACGCGTTCTTGATCGCGTCGATGGACTTCTTGACCTTCTCGACGCTGTAGACATCGCCGGCCTTGATCTCCATCAATCCGGCGACCTGCTGCTCGCTGATGATGACGGGGGACTTGCCGCTGCGCAGCTCGCCGCCATCGCCGAAGAGCTCGGCCTTGATGCTGCGGAGCGTGTAGAGCGGGCCCTCATCGATGACGAACTTGACGATCGCTTCCTTGCCGTTGGGGGCGAAGACGACCTGTTTGTCGGCGCGAACATCGAGATAGCCGCGATCGTGATAGAAATCGACGAGTGCGGCCACATCCTTATCAAGCTGCTCGGGATCGACCGGGCCGGTCTCGAAGATGCCGGCGGTGGTGGTCTTGATGCGCGGCGTGAGCTGGCGGTCCTTGAACGCGCCGTTGCCCTCGAAGCGGATGTCCGTCACGCGGACGCGCTCGCCCTCGGCGACCTTGAAGAGCACGGTGCCCTGCTCTTCGAGTTCCTTCTGGTCGATCGTGACGGTGGCCTGGAAGTAGCCCTTGTCGCGGTAGAGGCGCTCGATGGCGGCGCGGGCCGCGCCGAGTTGGAACTCATCGACGGGCGTGTCCTTGAGCAGATTCACCAGCGGCGAGATCTCGGCGTTGGAGAGCTGGCGATTGCCGATGATGTCCACGGCGCGGATGACGGGGGTCTCGGAGAACTCGAAGGAGATCTCGACGCTGCCATCATCAAACTGCTGGGCCCGGGCGTTGATCTCTTTAAAACGGCCGAGGCGGTTGAGCCGCTGGACATCCTCGCGGACGGTCTCGGGGCTGAGGGGCTGACCGGCTCGCGTGCGGATCTGGTTCTGCACGAGTTGCGTGTCGGTCTTGGTCAGGCCGGTGAGCTTGACGTTGCGCACGGGGCGATCGGCGAGATTGTCCATCGCGCCGAGGGAATTGGGCGCGGGGGTGACGGGCTTAACGACAGGTTTGGGCGCCTGGGGATCTCGGGGCTCATCGCCACCGGGCTGGGCGAGGGCGGGGGTGGTGCCGACGAGCGCAATGATGGCCGCGGCGGAGATACGTGCGGCATGTCGGGCGTGGTGTTTCCTCAAACCGATCCTCACAGGACCGGGACAATACCGCCCAATCCCCGATCGCACAACATCCCACACGATCTTCCCGGCGCGAGCGGCCCCGGCTTCGGGCGGTGTGGGCAAGGATGTGGCATCGTGGAACGGGGGCATCGGAGCCGCGGGTTATCGGTCGAATAACCTGTTTGGGGCGAAGGATTGTGGTGGAAGATGGCCACCGTCCGATCTACGGTCTCCGCCCCCGACGCGTCCTCACGCTCCGTGACGAGCCATGCCGTCGGCGCTCGAATCGTTTCGATCTGTTTCTACGACCCGCCGCACGGAGGCATGGCGAGCATGGCATTGACGTTCGGACTTGTGCGGCCGATCGCCGCGGGCAGCATCGCTCTCGGCTCGATCCTCGCGGGGCTCTCGCTGGCCTTTCGGCTGGTGACGCCGACGCAGGCGGCCCAACTGCCGACCCTCGAACTGCTGGGATTGCTGGGCCTGCTGGCCCTGCCGCCGCTGACGCTCTGGGCAATGTGGGCGGACCGGAAGGCGGCGAACGAGGCCGTGATGCCGCAACCCGAACCCGTGATGGCGGATCGGATCGTTGAGCCGAAGCCGATGGTGTTTGCGGTTGCCGAGGATGAAGAGTCGGCCGAGATGCAGCCCGAGGTTGAGCTGCACGCGCCGGGGCGGCGGGCGGTGCGGCATCGGCGGCATGAGCCGGTGCGGGCGGGGGTCTGAGCGTGGTTGCAACACCACGGGCAGACGAGCTGCCCGTGCCACCTCAAATAGAAAGAACTCGGCGGGCTGGTATTACGTCGGCAGGTTCACGGGCATGACGACGTAGACGAACTCGTTGTTCACGAGCCGGATCAGGCCGGGGCGGTTCGGGGCTTTGAGTTCCACGATCACATCCTGATCGGGAATCACCTTGAGCACATCGGTGATGAACGTGGGGTTGAAGCTGATCTCGATGTCTTCGCCCTCGTACTTGGTGAGGTCGATGGAGATCTCGCTCTCGCCCATCTCGGGGGCGCGGCTGGAGAGCTTGAGCTTCTTGTCCTTGCTGGTGAAGGCCATGCGGACGCCGCGGGATTCCTCGTTTGTCAGAACGCTGGCCTTGCGGACCGCGCTGGAGAGGGCATCGCGGCCGGCGGTGACTTTCTTGTCCTGATCCTTCGGGATGACATCCTCGTAGGGAGGGAAGGTGCCCTCAACCAGGACGCTGGAGAGGACAGCGCGGGGGGCAGGCTGCTTGTCCGGATCCTTGCCGCCGCCGGGGCCGGCGGGCTCGAAGGCGAAGAAGATGCGGGTGTCGCTGATGGCCATCCGGACGTTCTCTTCCGGATCGCGAGCGAGCTTCATCATGATGTTCAGCGCCTTGGTCGGCACGATGCAGGTGACGGCCTCGCCCTTGGCGCTCGCGCCCGTCAGCTCGCAGCGGGAGAGCGCGAGGCGGCGGCCGTCGGTCGCGACCATCTCGAGCTTCTTGCCATTGCGCTTCAGGAGGACGCCGTTGATGGCGTAGCGGCTGGTTTCGCGGGCGGTCGCGAAGACGGTGCGGGAGACGATCTCCATCAGACCGCCGGCGGTCTGCGAGAAGACAGCCTTGGCGGGGTCGGGCCCGGTGCCGCCAGCGGCGGCGGCAAAGTCCGGCATCGCGGGAAAATCCTTGGCGGGATAGGCGAAGACGCGGAAGTGGGCGTTGGTGCCGCGGATGTGGCACTGGTCGCCCTCGGTCTCGATGGTGAGCGTGGGCTCGCCATCCTCGGCGGAGACGATGGCGCGGAGCTTGTCGGCGGGAATGGCAACTTCACCGGGCTGCTGGACATCCACCTGCGTGAGCGTGAGATGGAGAGAGGTCTCGGCATCGGTGCCGCTGAGCGTGAGCTCGCCGACGCCGCCGACCTTGCGGGCGACGAGCTTGACGCAGGAGAGGGCGGGCGTGGGGGTGCGCGCGGGGACAACGCTTGCGACGTTGTTCACAGCGTCCATCAGGGCGGATCGATCACAGATCACCTTCATAGCGGTCGTACTCCCAAGCGCCATTGGCGCAAGCGGTAGTGTAACCGGCGGGGGGTGGCCGCGCTGTGCGAAAGTGCCCAAAGAAGCGCGGGAATGCACATGGTTTGCCGCGTGTTGAAAGGATGTGCAAAACGCGACGCGAACTTGTCGCTTGCGGCTACGCAGCGCGCGGCATCCGCTTGCCGTCGGCCAGCCAGAGGAAGGACATGGGGCCGCGGAGGCGGGGCGGGAGGAGGAGGAGCACAAGACCCCGCGCGAGCGGGCGGCCGACCCAGACCCCAAGGCAGAGACAGAGCATGGCGATTCCGAGTGAGACGGGGAGTAGGACGATGTTCAGGTCTTTCCAGGCCATTCCCCAACCGCCGTAGTACATGTACGTGTTGGTATTCACGGATTCGGAGACCCACGAGAAGATGCCCGCGAGGCCGCCGACGACGAGAACGAGAGCGAATCGGCCCTTGGTGCGAAGGTGGGGCATGACGATGGCGAGCAGAATCCCGAGGCCGCCGATCAATGGAATCATGGTGAGGCCGAACCAGAGAGCACGCCACGAGATGGCCCCGCCCCAGCCGCCGGCGTCTGCAAAGAGTTGCTTCTTGTCCAGATCCTCCCACCATTTCTGGTTCTGCTGGTAGTTCGAGTAGGCGTAGGGGTTGGGCGGGCCGGAACCATTGGCGTATTCCGTCCACTTCTGTTGCACGAACGTTGCGTAGGGCTAGGCCATCTCGCGGCGCATGGATTCGGACATGCCCCACATGGCCAGCGCGGTCAGGCAGACCAGGCCGAGCACCACGAACATCCACGAGGCCGCGACCACGTAGCCCAGTCGAGCCGCCCATCGGCCAAGCAGCGGATACTCCTGGAGCGCGGCGGGGGTGCCACACTCGGGGCAGCGGACCATCAGCATCCCATAGTGCCGCTCGCGCACGATCGTCTGCCCGGCGAGATTGAAGTGGCACTTGGCGCATGCGCGATCGCCGACGAGTTCGCCGTGTCGAGAGAGTTCCGCTTCGGGCGCGATGGGGTGGTCGGTCATGTGGGCATTCTCCTTTGGCGGGCGCGGCGGCGCATCGCGCGCCATCGCCGGGCGTCTCCATTTGCAAACGCGCGGCGCAGAGCGCGCCCGAGCGGCATTCCCACAACGGCGATCAGCAGGCCGATCGCGATCCACCCCCAACAACGATCGAGCAGCCAGAAACAACTCAGGAAACGATCGATCTCGTTCCCCTCGGCCTGGCGATACTGGGCCTGGGAGAGAAAGCTCGCGACCCCCGTGAAGATGAGAAGGCCGAACAACGCGCCGGCGAGGGCTGCCCAGAGCTTCCATCGCGATTTGACATGGCCCAATCCCGCTGTGAGCGCGGCCCCGATGGCAATGCTCCACGCCGCGGCCATGCCGGAGATGAGTGGCCCGTTCTCATATTTCCACGACTCGATCCATCGCTCGTCAAAGGTCCCTTCGCGCGACATGCGCCAGAGCCCGAGCGGCCCGACGCTGTTCAGAGAATCGCTGAGCATCTCGCAGAGCGCGAGCGAGATCATGACCGCGAGAGCGCACGCCGCGGCCCGCCATCCCAGGCCGATGCCGGTGGCGAGCCATCGCCGGAGTGAGCACCACATCGCAGAAATCGGATGTCGCCGGCGCACGCAGGCCGCGCCGCACCGTGGACAGACGACGATGGGGAGGTGATAGACCGGGTCCAGGGGTGCGCGAACTCGTCCCAGGGCGGCGCCGCAACAATGGCATGAGTGCTCCATCACCACGGAACACCATACGGGACCGGGCGCGCGAAGTTGCACCGCCTATGACGGCCTCCCCCCGAAACCAGCCGTTCGCCCCGTCAGGAGCCACAGCCGCACCGGTCGGAGTCATCGGGGCGCGCCTCCGAAACGGCACTGACGGCGCGAGGGGGGATTCCCGATACGCGCCATGCTGCGCGTGCCGCGCACACACGGAGGTTCCGGCCATGGCGCATATTCGCCCGACACCCATTCTGCTCGCGCTGCTCGCGGGCACATGCACGGCCCGCGCCGGCGTGATCATCGAGCACAAGGCGACGGCCGCGGCGGCGTGGACGTTGCAGGGACAGAACCTGAACCCGAGCCCGGGCGCCGTGTGGGATGTTGCGCTGGATCGTTGCGCCGCGGGATACTGGCGCGTGCGCGTGTCCGACGCGACATCAGAATCGCTCGGCCTCGTTTCTTTCACCAACACCTCGACGGCGATCACGCTGATCATCGGCAGCGCTCAGGACAACGACACGAACGCGAGCGCGCAGCTTGCAGGCGCGGGCGCGCTGGACTGGGCAACTGGTCTTGACCCCGGCGCGGCCCAGGTCACGCTCCAGGCCCGCGTCGGCCGCGACATCGGGCCGCTGGCCGCGATCCGTGCCCAGAGCATCGTTCGCCTCGACGCGGGCGGCTCAATCCGGCAATCCGCCATTCGCCACACCAGCACGACCGATACGCTCGCGGCCATCACGGCTGTGGGCGCGATCGATGACAATCTGGACGACCCAAGCTCTCCGGCGGTGATCCGCTCCGAGGGCGGGCGCATCGCGCTCATCACGGCGGGCGGGAGCATCATGTGTCCGATCTCTGTGCAGCCCGTGGCGGGAACCGCTGGCGCGCCGCTCGCGGGAACGCTGGGGCGCGTTGAGTCCGGCACATCGGATATCGGCGGCGCTCGTCCGAGCACCTCGCTGGCGGACAACTACCACGCGACGCCGATCGTCGCACGCATCATCGATTCGGTCGTCGGACGCAACGTCCGATCCGAGATCGTCGGGACGGAGGGAGTGCGGCGTGTTGAGTCCACAACGTCGGGGCTGCGCGGCTCACTCACGGCGCCGACGCTTCTGCCGATCGACGCCTCGAACGGCGGGCTCATCCGCTCGGGCGGCGTCAACGCCTTCAACATCACGCTCTCGGGCGGGTTGCCCAAGGAAGCCCGCATCGTCGCGGGGCTCTTTTTTGGATATCAGAATATTCCCGACGCGAGCCAGCCGCGGATCACACTTGGCGGCGCGAACAAGCTGTCCGGCCAGATCATTCTGAACTCAAGCAACAGCCCGAAGCCACTGGGCTTCGGCACGGTAACGGTGCCGCGCGCACTCATGGGGCGCGTGATCGTGCAGGGTGCGACCACGACGACAATTACCGAAGACGTATATCTGCCAGCCTCGACGCCGATCGGCGGCGGCGCGATCGGCGTGGCGACATTCCAGCTCTACGAGCTCGACTGCACGCCTGCGAACAACCTCGTGGGACGCTACGACGGCGTGGTTGAATCCGCCTTCACCAGCCCAACCGCCGTACCGGTTGTCATCCGCACGTACGGGCCGGTCGCGCTTCCGCCCGGCATCGCGGATCCCAACGCGGCGTTCACGATTCAGAAACGCGATGAGACCAATCTCTGCTCGTGGACCACGAACACCACGATGTTCAATGTGGTGCTCCATCCGATCACGCCGGGCATGAACGAGTCGCGGGCCATCGGGCTGTCGCGCGGCGTCATCCGCCCCACGCCCGGCGTGTACCGAGTGATTCCGAACTCCCTGCTCTGCGACAGCGTAACGGGCACGCCCGGCGTGCTATGGTCGGACTCGTGCGCCAGCCAGCCGTCGCAGGCGAAGGCGTATGTGTTCCGCGTCGCGCCCGACTGCGACAACGACGGCGTGAACGACTACATCCAGATCGATGCGCTCGGCTCGGGCGCGCCCGGACCACTCCTCACTGGCGCCACTCGGACCGACACCGAGCCGGTTTCGCCGACAGTGCCGGGCCCGCTTCCGCCCGTCATCGGAGATGTGGACACCGATCCGGTGGATCCGCCACCCCCACCACCCCCGCCACCGCCGCCACCTCCGCCTCCACCTCCTCCTCCACCACCACCGCCACCACCGCCACCACCGCCCGCGTTGGTATCACGACATGTCTGCTGGACATCAACAAGGACCACATCGTGTCCGGTGCAGGACATCTTCGACTTCCTGAACTACTGGTTCGCCGGCGACGTGGCGAAAGCGGACTGGAACCGCTCGGGTGTGATCGAAGTGCAGGACATCTTTGATTATCTGAACGACTGGTTCAACGCGAGCCGCGTCGACTGCTGAGAGAGCGATTCGCGCCCGGCCTGTTCGACTCATCAACAAAACGCGGCCCGCCGTATCCCGGCGGGCCGCGTTGGTTTTGCAAATGAGCGGTCATCTGGATCCCGCTCACGGGCATCCGGCAAACCATGCCGAGAGCATGTCGAAGATGTCCTGTACTTCCGTGCCGCCACTGTGGTTGAAGTCCGCGGCACAACCGAGATCGATTGAGACTGTGTATTCCGAGTTGTTCCCGCCGTTGCCGCAGTTGTCGGTCGCGAGATCGCCCACGAGCAGGCGCAACGTGTACGCGCAGGTCCGCAGGCCTGCCGTGTTCCACGAGGCGATCACACCGCCGGAAACGACGGGCGATGTGCCGGAGGCGATCGTCACCCAACCGCTAGAATCTCCGCCTGTGTATTGCAACGCCCATGAGCCAAGATGTGCATCGGTCGCCTGGCCGCGCACGACGACGATGCCGCTGGCGTATGAGCAGCGCAGCGGCGAGTCGATGCGCGCGACCGGCGCGATGTTGTCGATGGTCACGACGCGATTAACCACCGTCGTATTGCCGCACGAGTCGGTGCCGGTGAGCGTCAGCGTGCCGCTGCCGGAAGGAAGCGCGAGCGTGTTCCAGTTCGCCAAATCGGGCCAGGTCGCGCCCGCGATGGGAATGGCGACGGACGATCCTCCCGCCGGGAGGTACGACACGGTGTACGTCGCGCCGCATGGGCCATCCTGTTCCTCACCCCGGACGCAAACGCTGCCGCGCAGCAGCGCGTTATTCTGTGGTGACAGGTGCGCGAAGCCGGGCGGTGTTGAATCGATGTACACGAGCACGACCTCGCTCGCGGAGCGCCCGGCGTCGTTGTACACCGTGGAGCGCAGGTAGTAATAGCCGTTCAGGGTTGCCGGTGGCGTCCAGGCATACAGCGAGCCGGTGAACGAGTCTCCGCCGCTGGGCAGACCCGTGTATGGGCCCGCGGCGGTCGTCCATGAAGTCGCACCCAGCGCGCGATACTCCAGAACATCCGATGCGTATCCGCCGCACACTCCCGAATCGATCGTCCCCGAGAATGTCACGTTTGCTCCCGGGCAGAGGCAGGAGAAATCGATCGGCGATGTGAGCGTCACCGAAGGATTCGCGCCGTCGAGCGCATCGCAATACACCAGATCATCAAGCACCGCCTGTCGGCAGAGCGCGGCCGACGAGTTGTCGTAGCTGTTCACCTCGATCCGCCGGATGTTTCGCGCCCCCGTCGCGGAGCCCACGATGATTGGTATGTTCAGCACGGCGCTGTTGGCCGCGGTCACGATGATGTTCTGGGTCAGCCCCGGTATCAGCGTCCCGGCGTTGTCATACGCCGTGACCACGACGCGCCTGCCGTCGGATGCCAGCGGCGGCGGCGTGACGAACGACTGGTGCGTTCCTCCCTTGAACGTCACAACCTTCTGCAAGCTCGCGAACGTCAGCCGCAGCGTCGGGCACGATGTGCTTTCCACGGGTCCAGCTAGAAAGCGGGTTCCCGACGAGGTGCTCTGCACCTGCCCAGTGGCCGCGCTGACGGCCTGAATTGTGCAGTTGCCGCTCCCCCCGATTCCGGAAACCGTGAGCCCGGGATATTGGGTGGTCACCAGCGTGCCCGTTGTAAATCCGTCGAAGTTCGCCGTGGACTGCCCCCTGGCAGACGCGGCCAACACCAGAACAGCCGCCATACTCGCTGCCCACACTTGGACTCGTTGAATCAACATGCTCGCGTCCTTCTCAAAATCCCCACCGGCAGATGCCGCCCAGAGCAATCCGAAATTGGGCGAAGGACGCCGACACACCATGAGAAATTCCAGCGCGGACACGCCGCAAGCAACCCCCGTGCCAATCGAGCAATTCCTCAAAGAACCCCGCCCATCGCCGGAACAAGTGCCTATTCTGGTTCCGACTCCCCCTGTCGCCCCGCTGACGCGCCACCCCGCGCGCCGGTGGTGCGTTCGCACCCGCAGACCACACCCTCGGAGGTTCCCCGCATGTCATACGAAGCCGCTGTGCACGCTCAAGCGATCGAGCTCGACAAGCTCTCTCTCGAGATGACCGCCGCCGCCGGCGCGGGTCACCCCTCCACGTGCATGTCGCTGGGTCACATCATCACCGTGCTGATGTACACCACGATGCGCTACAGCCCGGACTATCCGGACTATCCGACCTCCGATCGTCTCGTGCTCTCGGAAGGCCACGCGGTTCCCATCGTCTACGCCGCGGCGTGCAAGCTGGGCATCATGGTCGGCAAGGACCCCGCCAATCGCCGCCGCCTCAAGCTCGAAGACGCCATGACACTCCGCGAGTGGCACTCAGAACTCGATGGCCATCCGAATCCCATGGAAGGGTTTCCCTTCTTCGACGCCGCCACTGGCTCGCTCGGGCAGGGTCTCTCGGTCGCCGCGGGCCTCGGTGAGGCCGCTCGATTGGATCAGATCGACCGCCGCGTGTATTGCATCATCGGTGACGGCGAGAGCCGCGAGGGCCAGATCTCCGAAGCTCTCGACTTCATCATGGATCGCAAGCTGACCAACGTCCTGCCAATCTTCAACTGCAACGAGTACGGCCAGGCCGATCGCGTCTCGCAGCAGCAGTCGCAGGAGCGGATCAAGGCCAAGCTCGAGGCCTATGGCTACGACGTCCGCGTCATCGACGGCCATGCCCCGGCGCAGATCCGGGCCGTGTTCGACGAGTTCGAGAAGCGCTCCGGCGATACCTCCGGTAAGTGCCTCGCGGTGGTTGCCAAGACCGTTAAGGGCTGGGGCTGTCCGTCTCTCCATGGAGGCGGCTGGCACGGCAAGCCCGCCGAGGGCGAGGCGCTCAAGAAGGCCCTCTCCGAACTCGACGAGCGCCGCATCGAGCTCACCAGCGCGCTGGTCTCCACCGATCAGTTCACCATTCAGCCCCCGCCAGAATCTGTTGATCGCAACCCCAAGAACGTGGAGATGCCTTCCTTCACGCAGATGATGAAGAAGCTCGACATGGAGTCGGTCGTTCACTCCGGCAAGATGGCCACCCGCCGCGCGTATGGCGTCGCCCTTCGCGCCCTCGGCCAGTCCAACGACCGCGTCGTCGTCCTCGATGCCGACGTTTCCAACTCCACCTTTGCCGATATGTTCCGCAAGGATGCCTCGCTCGCATCGCGCTTCATTGAGTGCAAGATCGCCGAGCAGAACATGTTCTCCGTCGGCGCCGGCATGTCCGCCGGCGGCAAGATCCCCTTCTGTTCCACGTTCGCGAAGTTCGTGAACCGCGCGTACGACCAGATCGAGATGGCGATGAACTCCGGCGCGAACCTGAAGATCGTCGGCTCGCACGCTGGCATCTCCCTCGCCTCCGACGGCCCCTCGCAGATGTCCTTGCCGGACGTCTCCTGGTTCCGCTCCTTCACCACCATGAAGGACCACCGCGGCAACCCGGGCTTCTACATTCTTCAGCCCTCCGACGCGTACTCCGCGTACGCCTTGACCGGCGTGATGGCCGAGTACGAGGGCTGCTGCTATATGCGAACCCTCCGCCCCGACACCGAGTTCCTCTACTCCGACGAGACCGTCTTCAACCTCGGTGGCTTCGAGGTGCTAAACGAAGGCCGCGACATCCTCCTCGTCGCCAGCGGCTACATGGTTCACGAGGCCAACAAGGCCTTGGAACTTCTCGATCAGGCCGGCGTCTCCGCATCGCTGGTGGATGCGTACTCGATCCCCTTCGACACCGACAAGATGCTCGATCTGGCTAACGCCAACGGCGGCTACATCATCACGCTCGAAGACAACTACGGCGGCGGCCTCGGCTCCGCCATGGCCGATGCCCTCACCCAGTCTGGCGAGGGCTTCACCCTTGAGCAGATGTACGTCAAGCGCATTCCCAAGTCGGCGAAGACGCCGGGCGAGATGCTCAAAATGTGCAACCTCACGGCCAAGGACATTGTGGACACGGCGATGCGGGTTCTGCAGGTCGCCTGAGTGCTCCGACGATCCGAGTTTTCATGCCCCTCGGGGCCGCGCCACCAGCGCGGCCCTTTTTCATGGAACAAAACCTCGCGAACCGCGTCCTTTCTCTGAGCCCTTTCGGGTACTTCTTGTAGACTCAACGCGGGCGCTCCACGACCGAGCTTCCGCCGGAGAACTTCATGCTTGCCCCCCGAACCCGCTTGATCGCGGCAATCGTCGCGATCTTTGTTCCCTTGGTGCCCGCGATCGCGCAGCCCGCCATTCCCTTCGTCGTGAAGGATCTGTACTCGCTGCCCACCAGCCCCGGTGGCAACTATCGCCCGAGTGCGTTGGTTGAACTCAACGGCATCGCCTACTTCGCCGCCGACAGCAGTGTGAATGGTCGCGAGCTCTGGCGCACCGATGGAACCGACGAAGGCACTTGGGTCGTGCGCGATATCAATCCCGGCAGCGCCGCCTCCGATCCCGACACTCTCTTCACGTTTCAGTCCGGTCTGTACTTTGTCGCGGCCGACGGGGTCCACGGGCGCGAACTCTGGCGCACCGACGGCTCCGTGCAGGGCGCCCGAATGGTTGCGGATATCTACCCGGGGTCGCTGGGCTCCAATCCCAACAACTTTGCCATCGCCGGGCCGCTGCTGTACTTCAACGCCGATACCGGCCGCGGCGACAAGCTCGCGTACGTATATGACGGCACAACGCTCTCGGTCATCGGGAACTCCGGCGCGTGCTGCTCTTCCTCAGGTGCATGCACTGTGACGCCTTCTGGCGACTGCGGAACTCAAGGCATCTGGGGTGGCTTCGGTTCCAGCTGCGCGCCCAATCCGTGCACTCAGTCTGTCAGCGTCGCCTGCTGCCTGCCCGACAAGGCGTGCGTCTACGCCGATAGCTCCACTTGCGTTGCTCTTGGCGGGACTTCCGGCTCACCCAATACCACTTGCGGAAACTGCCCCGACCCCGCGCTCTTCTCCTGCTGTCTTTCGGGCGGGCAGTGTTCGCTGCGAACAGGCCTCTCTTGCATCATCGGCGGGGGCTCGGTCCGCTACCTCTCCACTTCGTGCAGCCCGAGCCCATGCGATGTGCCCCAGCAGGCGTGCTGTCTGCCCAGTGGCCAGTGCTTCATGGTCGGCCTCGTTGCGGACTGCAGCGCCCACGCGGGCACGATGCGTGCTCTTCCCGAAACCTGCGCCGCGATCGGCCAGACCGCCGCTTTCTGCGCCCAGCCCGCGCTCGCGTGCTGCCGACGGAGCGGCGCGTGTGTCGTCATCGATCCCGTGGGCTGCCGCTCCAGTCAGGATTTCATCCAGCCCCCCGGAATCGCGTGCCAAACCGTCGCCTGCTTCGCCGAAGACAGCGTCAACCCATTTGCTTCTCAAGTCAAGATGTACGCGGCTGGCTCTCGCGCCGTTTTCCTGAAGTCAATCGCCGGCGTCGCACAGGTTTGGACCTCGGGCGGTACCTCCGAAACCACACAACGAGTCGCCATTCTTCCGGGCACATTTGATTTCGCCGCCGCGTTCGCTCCGTTCTCGGCGCGCGGCCGCGTCTATTTCCCCCTCGACGATGGCGTTCACGGCTTGGAAATGTGGGAAACCGATGGCACCGCCGCGGGCACCTACCTCATCAAGGACATGTCTCCCGGATCTCTTGGCGGATTTGTGAGTTCGCCGCTGGGCTTCCTGCAGTTTGTGGAATCAAACGGCGCGCTCTATTTCCTCGGGGCCGACGCCTCGCGTCGCACACAGCTCTGGATCACCGACGACACCGAGGCGGGCACGATCATGCTCTCCTCTTCCGCGCTTCAGATCTCCGATGTCTACGACCTGACGCCCGCTCCCGGCGGACTGTACTTCACCGCTCGCAGCACGATCAACAACCAGCGCCGCTGGTGGTTCACCGACGGCACGCCCGCGGGCACCCATGTTGTTGGCCCACTCGGCTCCGTCGCTGGCCTCGGCTCCGGCCCGTTCACCCACCGAATCATCCGCGGAAACTCGATTCTCTTTAATGATCGCGATGCATCGGGCGAGCTCTGGTCCACCAATCTCCTCACTGGGACGACGGCGCAAGTCTTTCCCATCCCGTACGACGCTGCCCACCCCGATCCGCGCATGTGGCTTGGCCTGCATCCGACGAATCTCTGCTCGTTCCAGGGCAGAACTTTTTTCGCTGGTGATCATCAACAACCACCCACGATGCTCGGCAACGTGTTGTGGACAACCGATGGCACCGCGGATGGGACCACCGTTGCGCTCCATCTCGATGGTGCCAGCCCCGCCGCGTGGGGTGAAATGACAGCCGGCTCGGGCAACTCCCTCTTCTTCTCCGCACCAGCGCCCAACATGGGATATGAGTTATTCACCACCGACGGCAGTGTGGCGGGCACCGCGCTCGTAAAGGATCTCAACCCCGGGCTCCTTGGCTCCAATCCATCGATGCTGACGTATCGAAATGGAACGCTTCTGTTCGCAGGAAACGTTCCCGGAGCCACGCAAATCGTCTGCCGATCCGACGGAACCGACGAAGGAACTTTCTCGCTCGGCTCGCTCATCCCCGCCGAAACCTCCGGCTCGAATGCCAACCATCTCACCGCGCTCAACGGACAGTTGTACTACTTCGAGTCCACGCCCCAGACTGGCATGGAACTCTGGCAATCCGACGGAACGCCCCAGGGCACCGGCATCGCCGTCGATCTCAATCCCGGCCCAGCAAACGGATGCTCAGGTTCGGGTTCGATGGTCGTTCACAACGGCGCGCTGTATTTCTCCGCCCCCACCGGTTTGTATCGCTCCGACGGAACCCCAGGAGGCACGACGCAACTTCTGGCCACGACCGGCAACATTCTCTCCGGCCTGAAGTCTTCCCCTGCTGGTCTCTTTTTCGTCGGGCAGAATGCGACCCTTTGGAGAACCGATGGCACCGCGGCGGGGACCGGCCCCGTCTCCGGAACCATACCGTTCAACGTCGACACTCTCGTACCCTCCGCTGAATATCTGTATTTCCTGGGACAAGATTCGACGCACGGCAAAGAGCTCTGGCGTACCGACGGCACCGCCGCGGGCACGCAGATGGTCGTCGACATCGTCGCGGGCACGACCAGCTCGTTCGTCACCGATCTGCTCACTATCGGCAGCGACGCCTACTTCCTCGCGCAAGGAACCATCTACACCACCAACGGCTCCGCCGCCGGCACGCACCCTCTTCTCCCCTCCGGCTCATTCACGCAGCTCCCGACCAATCTCGCATCCGCAAACTCCATGCTCTTCGTCGCCGGATACAACAGCGCATCCGGTCGTCGCGACCTGTGGCGATGCGAACCACCGGCGGGCACCCTCACCCTCCTGACCACTGACGCGTTCGGATATTCGTTCCAGAAGTTCACCGCGGCGGGCCCCTACCTGTACTTCGCTCGTTTGGATTTTTCCAACTTACGCGGGCTCTATCGCACCGACGGCACCGCCACAGGCACGATTCTGCTCACCGCCGCGGAAACCTGGATCAGCGACTCCGGCCCATTCAACTTTGTCGCCGTGGGAAATGACCTGTATTTCTCCGCGTACCGGTCAATCCTCGGAGTAGAGCTCTATCACACAGTTGCGCCCGCGCTCGGGCTGCAGGTCTTGGACATTTATCCCGGGGGAACCGGCTCGGAGCCCGGCCCGGTGACTGCTGTCGGAGCGTCAATCTTCCTGAGCGCTCGCACGCAGGAGCACGGACGTCAGCTGCTCATCGCGGACTCCACTCCCGCCGGAACGCATCCGGTTCTTGTCGTCAACGCGGCACCCACCGCCGTAACCCCGGGCATCATTCTCGCCGCCGCTGATCGATTTTTCTACACCCCGCAATCTTCCGCTGCGCTGTACACCACGGATGGCACGCGCGAGAACACGTCATTCCTCGCTGATTTCAATCTCTTCTCGGGTCTCGCTCCTTTGCGAGGCGCTGCCGTCGGTGGATCGCTCTACTTCAATGGAAATGTCGCTGGCGCCGGTGTTGAACTCTGCGTCAGCGACGGAACCATCCCCGGAACCCACATTGTCTCCGACTTCGTCCCCGGACCGGATGGCTGCGGCCCATACAACATCGCCGCCATTGGTAATCGTGTCTTCTACGCCGGGTACAGTCCCGTTGTCTCCGGACTCGGCGCGGGCATCGAGCCGCTTGTCTCGGATGGTTCGGCGGCGGGAACACGCCGTGCTGGCGATGTCGTCACCGGTTCTGGTGATTCCTATCCGAGCAGTTTTACCGACCTGCATGGGCTTGCCATCTTTGTCGCCGGCAATGGCGGTCCCGGGATCGAGCTCTACCGCTCCGACGGCACGCCGGGCGGAACGTATTTGCTGAAAGATATCTACCCCGGACCGCTGAACTCCTCGCCACACGACCTGGTAGCCGCAGGAAACTATGTCTATTTCTCCGCCGATGATGGCGTCCACGGCCGCGAGCTCTGGCGCACGGATGGCTCCACCATCGGAACCGTGCTTGTGCGGGATCTGTGCATTGGCGACCTCGGCTCCCAGCCCACGAACCTCACCGCCGCTGGCGATCGCCTTTATTTTACGGCGTACGCACCCGAGACCGGCGTCGAACTCTGGACCTCCGACGGTTCTGCGTCCGGGACATTCATGCTCTTTGAGGTCGTTCCGGGGCCATCCAGCGCGAACATCCGCTCGCTCACGCGTGCAGGCGATCGCTTGTACTTCCTCGCTACAGTTCCTCCCCGCGCTCCCGCACTGTGGTCTTTCGACTGGGCGGGCGGGCTCGCATCGGGTTTCACTTGCGCCGCCGACTACAACCGCATCGCGGGCCTGACCATTCAGGACATCTTCGATTACATCTACGACTGGTTCGCCGCCACTTCACGTGCGGACATCAATGGGTCGGGTTCGGTTGAAGTTCAGGATCTCTTCGACTATTTGAATCTCTGGTTTGCCGGCTGCTAGAGGACAGTTTCGCGTTCTTTGGTTTTCCATTCCGCTTTCTGCCTGGAACACGCTCGGTTGGATTTCCCGCGTGCACGCACTCGAACTTCCCATCGTTCGTATTCTCCCCCGTGCCCGAACTCCCCGAAGTCGAGTCCGTCCGTCGCTCGCTCCTGCCGCACATCCGCGGCCGCACGGTCCTCTCCGCCGAGCTTCGCCGCCGCGACATCCTCATCGCTCCCGGTGATCCGCCCGGCGGTTTCCCGCGCCAGCGCAAGCGAGCCGGCGCTTCCTCGCCCAGCGAGGTCTCACCCGAAGATCTCCTCGTGGGCGCTCACATCACGGACATCCTCCGCCGTGGCAAGCAACTCGCGATCCTCGCGCGCTCGGGCCGCGCACTGGTCGTGCAACTCGGCATGTCCGGCACGCTCGAGCGCATTGAGCCCTCGGAGGCCCCCGACAAACACACCCACGCCATCTGGACCCTCGAATCCGGCACGCGCATCCGCTTCCGTGATCCGCGTCGCTTCGGCGCGCTGCGCGTCTTTCGCTCGAAGGATGCGCTTGATGACCATTGGGCCGCGCTCGGACCTGATGCGCTCTCCATTACCGGCACTGAACTCCACGCCGCGATCGCAGGCGGCGATCGCCCGATCAAAGCCGCGATCCTGGATCAGCAGGTCCTCGCCGGTGTCGGCAACATCTACGCCGACGAGTCGCTCCACCTCGCTCGCATCAATCCCCGCTTCCGGGCTCGCAAGGTTTCTCCGAAGCTCTCCGAATCACTCGCCGCAGCGATCCGCTTCGTCCTCACCGAAGCCGTCCAGGCGGGAGGGTCAACCCTCAGAGACTACACCGATGCCGACGGCCGCCCCGGCTCGTATCAGTCGCGCCACGCCGTCTACGGCCGCGCGGGGCTCCCGTGCCCAACTTGCTCGCGGCGGCTCTCCAGTGCCCTCCTCGCCCAACGCACGACGGTCTGGTGTCGCGATTGTCAGCCGCTTCGGCGATAGTCCCGCTCGCTCGCCATGTGCTTGAATGATCGCCCAAGGTCGATGGGAGTTATGCACATGTTTTCCAGAAGTGGGTTGCGGGAACTTCGCTCGCGATTCTCGGCTTCCCGTCCGAACTTCTCTTCTTCTTCTCTCTAGAGAGATAGCTCAGTAGTAGTAGTAGGAAGTCCTGATGGATCGTGGATGAACTGGCGAATGTGAACGCAAGTCGTGTATCTGTAAATACTTGCGAACCAGAAACGGATCAGGCAAACCTGTCGTTTGCGTGTCGTCAGCGGATGCCCGCTGATGCGCCCTCAGAGGATCCGACAACCGACCCCGATTCAACCACCAACTCCGGTCGCGCGCCACGGCGCGCCCGCGCCCG
Source organism: Phycisphaerales bacterium (assembly GCA_044222255.1). Classification (GTDB taxonomy): domain Bacteria; phylum Planctomycetota; class Phycisphaerae; order Phycisphaerales; family UBA1924; genus UBA4658. The sequence goes on along the minus strand of JBGANP010000003.1, from coordinate 55,810 downwards.
GTTCCCCACCGCTCCTCCACAATCTAAACGACACCCTCGGATGTCGTCGCCGCGAACCCCAAAACAGGTGTGTTTGGGCGTGCCAAATCAGAGCATGGAGACCTGCACCTGCGACTCCAGCGTGGCCACGACCTTGTTGAACTCCGGGTCGGGCTGGCGGCGGTCCTCGACGGTTCGCACGGCGTGCATGACGGTGGTGTGGTCGCGGCCGCCGAAGTAGCCGCCGATCTCTTCCAGCGAGAGCCGCGTGTGACGGCGTGCGAGGTACATGCAGACCTGGCGGGGCAAGGCGATCGACCGCTGCCGGCGCTTGGACTGCAGATCCGTGAGCTTGACACCGTAGAACTCGGTGACGGCGTGGATGATGGTCTGAATTTCGACGCGTTTCTCGCCGCGGACTGGGGCATCGCCGAGCGCCTGGGCGACCATGGCCATGTCCACGGGACGTCCCTCAACGCTCATGAGGATCTGCAGCTTGACGATGGCGCCTTCGAGTTCGCGAATGTTTGAGTCGATACGCGCGGCCACCTGGCTGGCGGCATCATCGGGAAGCTCGAAGCCGCGCATGCGGGCCTTGTTCTTCAGGATCGCGATGCGCGTTTCATAACAAGGCGCGGCGACGCTGGTGACCAGACCCCACTTGAAGCGGCTGACCAGACGGTCTTCCAGATCGGGTATGTCCTCGGGCGGTGCGTCGGAGGAGAGAACGATCTGCTTGTGCTGTTGGAAGAGCGAGTTGAAGGTGTGGAAGAACTCTTCCTGCGTGCGGTCGCGCTTGGCGAGGAAGTGCACGTCATCGATGATGAGCAGATCGACATCGCGAAAGCGGTGGCGGAAGGCGGACATCTCGCCCGCCTGCACGGCATCCATGAACTGCGTGATGAACCCCTCGCACGATGTGTAGAAGATGCGCGTGTCGGGGTGCTGCTCTTTGATGCGCAGGCAGATGGCCTGGAGCAGGTGCGTCTTGCCCAGACCGACGCCGCCGTGGACGAAGTATGGGTTGTACGCGCGCCCGGGATTGGCCGCGACGGCGAGCGCTGCGGCGTGGGCGAGCCGATTGGTCGGGCCGACGACGAAGTTCTCGAAGCTGTAGTCTGGGTTGATGACCAGCGAGTCCGTGTCGGAGCGGTTGCTGGTCTCTGTGAGTTCCCACTTGGGCGCGGCCAGCGGGGCCATTGCAGCCACGGGAGTGGAGGGAACGCCAGTGCTGCCGGGCGCGTGATCCGCGCGCGGCTCAGGCCGGGGGCGCATCTCAGAACCGTTCGAAGGAGCCGCGGGCGCTGCACCGAGCCGAGAAACCGGCCTCGTGCTGGGCTTGAGTTCCGCCACGATCGGCACGGACTTACTCACGGGGACCGGATCATCGGGGCCGAGGAAGAGGACCGAGAGCAGATGCTTGGAGACGGTTCGTGCGGCGTCGTTGAAGTGATCCGCGCACTGGCGGGTGAGATAATCGCGGTGAATCGAGGTGCGGGATCGGAGCCGGAGCACGCCCGAATCAATACCCAGTGGTTCGATCTCCTCAAACCACTGCCGGCAGAGGGTGGGCTGGTGCAGCTTGAGGTGCGCGAGCATTCCGGCCCAGAGTTGGCGATCAGGCCCCATCATCGCAGCACGCGACTCCAGCATCGTACGTGTCATTGTGTATCAGAAGTCCCGAGCAAAGGCACCGAGCATGAGCCCCGAGCGTGAGAGCGGTTCATCGTGACGCGCCGCCGCGGCGCGCCTGACAGAACCACCTCATCCCACGGGCAACGCTAATCAATGTACCACGTTTGTCAACCACAAGCGACAGAGAAAACACATCGCGGCGCGGCGACCCAAGCGGGAGACAAACGCGGCGCGTGAGCGGAAGTTTGTCGCGCCGCGCTTGCCCGGCGCGGCGCGACTTCCTAGTGCGTGATCATCGTGGGCGCGAGGGCGGGCCGCCGCGGCTCGCGCCGTAGCCGCCCGATCCGCCGGACCCACCGCGCATCGGCGGACCGCCACGCCCGCCGCCACCGCCGGGACGCGCACCGCCGCCGGAGCGCGGAGCACGACTGGCGAGCTCATCGGGAAGCTGGCCGTTGTCGGCGAGCTGCTTCTCGTAGCGCTCCTTGTTGATCTTGTAGTCCATGAGGAACTCGACCTTCTTCATGAGCTGCGGGCCGGCGAGCTTGGTGAGGCGCTCGCGGGCGTATCCGAGATTCGTGCGGCGCGACAGGTGCGTGAGCACCAGGTTCTGGCTTTCCAGCACGCGCAGCCACTCGGCGATAGCCTCTGCGTGCATGTGCATGCCGACCTTGGCGCGATCGGCGTGCTCGGGCTCGGTGAAGGTGCATTCGCAGATGGCGATCTGCGACTTGCGGACCTCCTCGCGCACCAGCCACGGGCCGGGGGCACAGTCGCCCAAATAGCTGACAAGAGGAACCTCGATGACTCGGGTGATTTCCTCGCCGCGATCGCGCAGCTCCTTGAGCTTCTCCTGCGGCATGCCGTTGAACTCCTCCTTGAGCTTGGATCGCTTCTCGACGATCACGTAGCCGAAGGTGGGGACGGTGTGCTCGACCTCTACGGGGCGGATGAAGATGTTGTTCTTGATCATAAACTCGTCGCCGGGCTTCATGGCGATGAGCTTGTACGGAGTGTTCTGCCGCTCCAGATCGACGTAGCCGGCGAGCATCTTCTCGATGGCGGGGGCGATGCGCACATCGCAGATGATGGTGCCCTCGCCCATGCCCTGGAACCAGCGCTGCGAGCAGTAGTACGCCAGGCCGCCGATGTGGTCCATGTGGCCGTGGCTGATGGCCACGTGCTTCATCGCGAGCATGGCGCGCGGGCAGATGCCAAGATCGAAGCAGATGTCCAGCTCGGGGATGCCGATCGTGGTGGACTCGCCGGCGATGCTGGTGCCGAAGACGCGGTACGGCGGGAGGTAGAGAAAGCCGAGAGACCCCTCTCGTGGGGGCGGCTTGGGAATCATGTTCATCGCGGAAATCCTCCATCGCCGAGCGTGCGGCCCGGCGTGAGTGCCTGTACTAAGACCGTCCAAAAGAGACCGTTGGATGATAGGGGGGTGTTTGCTCTTGTCGATGCAGCGGTGTGGCCAATGCGGAGGCGCGCGGCGATTTGGATTGCAGCGCGTCCCTGATCGAAAACCGTGAGCAGCACCGACCTGTTCGGCTGGCGCCCTTTGCAGGACAACGAGAGTGCCGACGAGTGACGCGGTTGTTCCGTGGAAGGAGTGGTGAAGCACCACGCCGCCGCCGCGGCTGTCAGGCAGACCCGGACACCACACGAGACGAGCGCACCCGCCACCAGAACAGACACCGTCGATCGACTCACCGCCGACCCTCGACGATATGGGGATGTCCTTTGTTTGCCGGTTTCAGGACGGATCGGATGATGGAACTCGCAACCTACCCTTGCGGAGTCCCAACAACTGACTCTGGCGTGGTAGTTGGACCCGTCTCTTTTTTGCATCGACCCTTCTTTCCTTCTCTTTGGAGATCACCGTTGATGTCTCGTCATGTGCTCATTGCGCTCGCCGCCGTTGCGGTGATTGGCCCGTCGTCGTTTGCCCAGCCCCCCGCCGCCGCCCCGCCGGAAAAGCCCGCACTAACGCCGGTCCCCGTGGCTTCGCCGGATCGGCGGCCGACGTTTGATCTGAGCAAGGGCGTGCCGCTGATTCCGCGGGCGATCCTGTTCGGCAATCCGGACAAGTCGCAGGCGCGAGTCTCGCCGGATGGCAAGCACATCGCCTATCTCGCGGCGGTCAATGGCGTGATGAATGTCTGGGTCGGCCCTGCGGACGACCTGAGCGCGGCCAAGCCCATCACCAAGGACGATCGTCGAGGCATCCGCGGCTACAGCTGGGCCTACTCCAGCAAGAACATCCTCTTCACGCAGGACAAGGGGGGCGATGAGAACTGGCGCATCTACTCCGCGGACATTGACACCGGTGAGACCAAGGACCTCACGCCGATGGAGAACGTCGCGGCCCAGATTCAGGGCGTCAGCGAGGAGTTTCCCGATGAGATCCTCGTCGGGCTCAACGATCGCAATCCCGCGTACCACGACCTCTACAAGCTCAACGTCCGCACCGGCGCGAAGACGCTGCTGGTGAAGAATGAGATCATCGAGAAGGGCGCGGATGGCAAGGAGCGGTCCACCGGCTACGCCTCGTTCGTCACGGATGAAGACTTCAACGTTCGCTTCGCCTCGCGGGCGAACAAGGACGGCAGCATCGCGCTCTTCCGCGCGATCGAGAACGGCAAGTCCGGCTTCGAGCCCTACGACTCGATCCCGATGGAGGATGCGGGCAGCACGGAAATCGTTGGCTTTGATAAGTCCGGCAATACGGCGTATCTGCTGGACTCGCGCGGCCGCGACACGGCCGGGCTGTACACCGTCGATGTCGCGACCAAGAAGAAGACGGTCGTCTTCGAGGACGATCAGAGCGACATCCAGGGCGTGATGATCAACCCGATCACCCGGAAACTCGAAGCGGCCAAGACCAACTACGAGCGCGAGCACTGGACGGTAATCGACCTCGGGCTGCAGACGGATTTCAAGGCGATGCGTCTGCAGGGCGGCCCCGGCGATATCAATATCACCAGCCGCTCGCAGGACGACCGCTTCTGGACCGTGGCGTTTGTGGATGCGGATGCGCCCGCCAAAACGTGCCTGCTGGATCGCGGGGATCTGAAGTCTCCGGGGCGCCAGCCGAAGCTGAAGACGCTGTTTGTTTCCAGCAAGGCCCTCGCGGATCAGCCGCTGGCGAAGATGTATCCGAATGTAATCAAGGCCCGCGATGGACTGGGTCTGGTTTCCTATCTCACGCTGCCGCTGGATCAGGATCAGTCGGGCAAGGCGACCAAGCCGCTGCCGATGGTCCTGCTGGTTCACGGCGGTCCATGGGCCCGCGACAACTGGGGCTACAACGCAACGGCGCAGTGGCTGGCCAATCGCGGATACGCGGTGCTGATGGTGAACTTCCGCGGCTCAACAGGCGTGGGCAAGAAGCACCTCAACGCGGCCAATCTCGAGTGGGCCGGCAAGATGCACGACGATCTGCTGGACGCCGTGAAGTGGGCCGTGGACGGGAAGATCGCCGACCCGAAGAAGGTCGCCATCATGGGCGGCTCCTATGGCGGATACGCGACGCTCGTTGGGTTGACATTCACGCCGGACGTCTTCGCCTGCGGCGTGGACATCGTCGGCCCCTCGAATCTCAACACGCTGCTGAGCTCCATCCCGGCCTACTGGGAGCCCGAGATCGATCTGATGACCAAGCGCGTCGGCGACTTCCGCACCGATGAGGGCCGCAAGTTCCTGGATGAGCGGTCTCCGCTCTCCCACGTCGACAAGATTTCCCGGCCGCTGCTCATCGGGCAGGGCGCCAACGACCCTCGCGTCAAGCAGGCGGAGGCGGACCAGATCGTGAAGGCGATGACGAGCAAGAACATTCCCGTCACATACGTGCTCTATCCCGACGAGGGCCACGGCTTCGCCCGCCCGGCGAACCGCATCAGCTTCAACGCCGTGACCGAGCAGTTCCTGGCCAAGCACCTCGGCGGCCGCGCCGAGCCGATCGGCGATGCGTTCAAGGGCGCGACGATCCAGGTTCCGACCGGCGCGGATGGTGTGCCCGGCGTGACCGAAGCGCTCGCTTCCATGCCGGTCAAGGGCGATGCGCCCAAGGCCGCGACGCCGAAGCAGTAATCGAGATTGCATCTGCCATTGAAAAGGCCCCGGACACGTGTCCGGGGCCTTTGTCGTTTTGGATCAGGACTCCTTGTTCAACAGCCGGCGAACCACGAGCCGAGGAAATCGAAGATGTCTTGAACGCTGAGCCCGCCGATTCCGTTGAAGTCCGCAGATGGCGACCCCGCGAACCACGCGCTCAGAAAATCGAAGATGTCCTGCACGCTCAGGGCGGAGTCCCCGTTCGTGTCCGCGCCGCAGCCGGTGTCGATCTTGTACGCGAACACGCCGCCGTACGCGTGGCCGGGCAGAATGAAGAACGGCAGGTAGCCCGGCGAGGTGAGCGTCTGCGACGCCCACAGCCCGCTCGGGCCGCCGATGATGGACTCGAGCACGCCGATGGCTCCGACGCCGGAGCGCGATGCGTTGATGCGAATCGCAAAGTACGCGGGCGCGCCCTGCGGCGGGCTGATCCCGCCGGGGAGCCGGAACTTGACGAGGTACGTCGGGCGAGCGCTGCTGTCGGTGCCGTACTGGATCACGTAGTCCGCATTGGTCGGCGCCGCGTAGGTCAGCGACCGAAGATCCCCGACGGCAGGCGACGCGGCGAAGGCCGCCTCGGAAGACCAGAACTCGACATGCCAGCTTCCAACGTTTGCGAAGTTGACCGAACCCGCCCCGCCGGGGCCGCGGGTGCCGATAACCGCCTGAATCTCGGTGATGCGCTCGCCAGCGGAAACGCCGATGAATCCGACGCCGCAGGCAGTCGTCGAATCACCTCCCACATCCGTATTCGTGGCGGATGTCAGCCAGAACGAGCCGTTGGTGGTGATATTGTTTCCGCCGATCGCGTCATACCCCGTCCCGGCGCTCGCGACACTCGACATGACTGCCGCCACATACGCCGCAACAAAAACACATCGCATGTGTCTGCTCCTCTCTCGCGCCTTGGATGCACATGCCCGCGAATCCAGATCTCGTGATCACGGATTCCCGAGTGTGTCGCGCACGCGGCCCGCCACGAGTGTGTGTGCCGATACGGTCCGATCAATATACCAACCCTCAGGCGGCCGCCAAGGCCAAAGTGGGGCATCTCGCGCTAGTATCGCACTATGACCGCCCCTTTCGATGGCCAGTTGACCGGGAAGACAGCCGATTCCCCCGACGGCGTCAGGACTCTGTCAGTGGCGGATGTCAGTCGGATCGCGTTGCTGGCGCGCCTGCGCCTTTCCGACGCTCAAGTTGCCGAATATCAAGCGCAGCTCTCGGCGGTGCTTGGTCATATGGACCAGCTCAGGGCGATCGATGTTTCGGGCGTTGAGCCGATGAGCCATCCCGGCGGGGGTTTGAATCGCCTGGACGACGACCGGCCTCGGGTTCCGTCAGACACGCTCGCAACGAAGGCTTTCCTCCGCATCGCTCCGGCGACGATGGACGGCTTTCTGCAGGTGCCCAAGGTAATTGGCGAAGGCGGCGGGGCGTAGACCGGCCAAGTGACGAGCAGCATCCCGCGTGCCGCTACCCTCCAACCCGATGTCCCACGGCGAACCGACACAACTCTCGATGAGAGCGCTGCGAGATGCCATCGCAGCCCGCAACATATCGGCCGAAGAGGCGACGCGGGCCGCGCTCGCCGCGGCCGATCGGCTCAACCCCGCGCTCAACGCGTTCATATCCATCTTCCACGAAGAAGCCGTCGCACAGGCCAGGTCCATCGACGCGCGGCTCGCGGCCGGAGAAACCGTCGGCCCGCTCGCGGGCGTTCCGATCGCGCTCAAAGACAACATCTGCCTCTCGTGGGGTCGCACAACATGCGCCAGCCGGATCCTTGAAAACTACCACTCGCCCTACACGGCGACCGCCGCGCAGAAACTCGTCGACGCCGGCGCGATCATCATCGGCAAGACCAATCTCGACGAGTTCGCGATGGGCTCCACCACGGAGCGGTCCACCTTTGGGCCGACCCGGAACCCGCACGACCATGCCCGCATTGTCGGCGGCTCATCGGGCGGTTCCGCGTGCGCCGTGGCGGCGGGGATTGTTTCCGGCGCGCTCGGCTCGGACACCGGCGGCTCCATTCGCCAGCCGGCGGGCATGACGGGCATCGTTGGGTTCAAGCCGTCGTACGGTCGGGTGTCGCGCTACGGGCTGGTGGCGTATGCGTCGTCGCTGGATCAGATCGGTCCGTTTGCCCGCAACGTCGCGGATGCCGCGCTGCTGGCCTTGGTCATTGGTGGGCATGATCCGCGCGATACGACCTCGCTGCCGCAGTCCGCGCCGGAATCGATCGAAACATTGGAGTCTCCCGTTGATCAGCTCGTGATCGGCGTGCCCGCGCAGGCCCGTTCGGCAGCGAACCATCCGGCGGTGGCGGCCGCGCTGGACCGGGCGATCGCGGCCTTCACCGCCATCGGCGCGACAATCGTGGATGTCGATCTTCCGCTCACATCCGCGGGGATCGCGGCGTACTACATCATCGCTCCGGCGGAAGCATCCTCGAATCTGGCGAGGTTCGATGGCGTGCGATATGGCCGCCGCGCCGCGCTCGGGCCGGGCGAGGATCTGATGGACCTGTACTGCCGCTCACGTGCCGAGGGCTTCGGCCCGGAAGTGCGGCGGCGCATCATGCTGGGCACGCATGTGCTCTCCAGCGGCTACTACGACGCGTACTACACAACGGCACAGAAGGTGCGGGCGTTGATCACGCGAGACTTTGATCGTGCATTCTGTGGCGAAAACGGCGGCAGAGGATGCCATGCGCTGCTCATGCCCAGCTCCCCCACGCCCGCATGGCCGATCGGCGAAAAGACCGCCGACCCGCTCGCGGAGTATCTCGAAGATGTCTACACCGTCGGCGCGAATCTCGCGGGTCTGCCGGGCATCACGATTCCGGGCGGAGTGGCGAAGGGGGCGGGCACCAACGGCGCGGACCTGCCGGTGGGTGTCCAGCTCCTCGGCCCTGCGCAGCAAGATGCCTTGCTGCTTCGTGTGGCCCGCATGCTCGAGCGTTCACTCGATCGGTAGAGTCCGCCGCAACCCGGGCTTCACTCGCCCTTCATACGGTCCAGAATCGGCGCATCCTCACGCTCGTTCACCTCATACATGACCAGCCCCCACTGCTGCTTGCGGTGGACTTTCACGTTGGATGCGACATCCGCGTGCATCACGCGATCGTCCGAGAGCTTGCCGACCACGACGATCGACGGTTTTCCCTCCACGCGGCACATCAGCACCGATGCGCTGGAGTCCAGCAGCCCCGACGCGTAGGTCCAGCCGACCAGTTCGATCCCGGGCCCCGGGGTCACGGCGAACGGAACTCCAAACGTGTCTTTGGTGTACTTCCTGAAGACCTCGTCGGACTCGCAGACCCACATCGGCTTGAGACCGCCCTTCACCAGCTCTCGATACGCGACATTGGCCGCCACATCCGAGCGTTCCGGGCCGAACATCACATGCCAGGGGCGCGCCACCGCTGCCCAGGTCCCAATCGCCACGAGAGCAAGGACCGCCGCCACGCGCAACCACGTCGGAATGCCGCGACGTTCTTGTGCGATTGGAATTGATGAAGCGATCACGGCATCGGGCGAGGTTGCGAGCGCCGGTGATTCGGGCGGAGCCATCAGCAGGCCGAGCCGAGCATCGATGCGGCGCTGGAGCTGAAACTCCCTCGCAAGTGCGGCATCGGTCGTGAGACGGCTCTCAAACGCGTGGCGCTCGGAAGTCGTCATGGCGCCATCCAAATACGCATCGATCAGCAGCGCGAGTTCCGGGAGGGATTCGTTGTTCGGCCGGCTCATGTGTTCACCCCCTTGGGTGCATCGGCATCTCGCAGCATGCTCCGGAGCGTGGTTCGTGCCCTGTGGACGTGGCTCGCCGCCGTTCCCTCGGGCACATCCAGCGCCAGAGCGATCTCTTTGTACGGCATGTTCAGCACCACGCGCATCAACAGGCATCCTCTCGCGGTTTCGTCCAGGGTGTGCAGGGCTCGCAGGAGCTCGTCATCGAAGGGTTCGGTTCCGGGCATCACCTGGCCGCGGCCCGTGAGCGCGCCCGCAGATGTTCCAACTCCCCCCTCCCCCCGTCCGCTGGTTGCTCGGCCGCCGTCAAGTTGTTCGGTGTCCGCCAGCCCCGTGCGACGTCGGCCGCGTTTGCGTCCCTCGTTGAGCGCGATGTTCCGCACGATCTGCATCATCCATGCCGTGAACGAAGTGTCCGGGTCGAACGTCTCCAAACGCTCCAGCCCCACCACCGCCGCCTGCTGCACCACATCCTGTGCCAACGTCCGATCACCCAGAACGCCTACCGCGACACACCAAAGGGCCTTCCAGTGGGTCTGATACAGGCGCGCGAAATCCGCAGGGCCAAGCCGGCCCGGCCGCGCACCGACATCAGCCCCCATTGAGGCCCTTCCCGGGCCGGCTGGTTCGAACATCACGCCAATGTATGTCGCCAAGAGCCCCCGCTCTTGCAGTTCCGGAAAGTCCCTCTTCTACCGCCAGCGGGGCGATCAGACGCCAACCTTGGTGCTCGTCGGCTCGTGGTCGTTCAGCGCCACGCGGCGGAGCAGGCCGGCGCGCCGGGCCATGATCCCGAGTTGCACGCGGCTGGAGTTGCCGGTCTTCTCCGTCAGCGCGGCTCGATGCGACTCGACCGTCTTCACCGCCCGGTGAAGCTTCGCGGCGATCTCCGCGTTGCTCATGCCCTCGCCGATCAGGGCCATGACCTTGAGCTCGCTCGCCGTCAGCCCCGTGAGCGGGCCGAAGTCCACGTGCTTGAACTCGACGATGCGCACGGAGGGCTCGCCGAAATCCTCGGGCAGCGCGCTCTCCTGCGAGCACACAATCAGCGCGCCGGGGTTGCCGGGCTCGGACGCGTTTGCCACCGGACGAATCGTCCAGCGCAACGCCCATCCTCCCCAGAGCTCGCGCGCTTGGATTGTCTCGCCGGAAGCGATGACGTGGCGCGCGATCTCAAGCCGCTCGCCCGCCGCCGCCTGCGGAATGAAATCCGCAAGCCGCGCGCCGACCGCCTCGCGTGCGCCGCGCCGCCCGTAGATCCGGGCCGCAACAGAGTTGATGAAGAGCACGCGTCCCTGCGCATCGAGGATCAACACCCCTGCGCCGCTATCAGTGGCTACGTGCGACCAATCAATGGAAAACGATTGTGAATGTCCCAAAGCTGCAGTCCTTGAAGCTTCGATGACGCCCCCACGCCGTTCCGAAGGGAACAGGCCGGGCACGCACACACCAGAATGTTCGACCAAGCCGATGCGGGAAAAACCCGAATCTTCAAGCCCGGCCACTCAAAAAGCGTTGGTCCCCCCTGTCGGTATGTCAAGTACGACGGTCGGCGCCGGATTGTTCAGTGATTGTTCAGCCGACGTTGAGCGCGCAGCCCATCAACCATTCCCCCGCTCATGAACACCCCTCCCGCAGCATCTCCCAGCCGACCAAGCGCCTCTCCCGGGGGCTTCCTGGCCGCCGTTTTTTCCACCACGGGGGAACTGGTCTGTAGCGCACTGGCAGGCGCACTCCTGCTCGCGGGGCTGGGAGCGACACTGCTGTGGCGCGAACCGACCGGCGTTTCTACCGCCCTGGGCTGCTATTGGGCCGCGCTCGCGGTGGGGCTCATCCACGCCACCGCCGCGGCGTGGGAATCACTCCGAAAGATCCGATTCGACATCGATGCCCTCATGGTCGTCGGCGCTCTCTTGGCCGCCTTCATGGGTTCGCCGGGTGAAGGGGCGCTTCTGCTCTTCCTGTTCGTGCTCTCAGGCGCACTCGAAGACCTCGCCGCACAACGCACCACGCGGGCCGTCGAAGCCCTGCACGCGCTGATGCCGACCAAGGCCCTCCGGCGCAACCCATCCACCGGTGCTTGGGAACCCGCGGCCCCGGAAACGCTCGTTTCGGGCGATGCCATTAAAGTCCTTCCCGGCGAGTCCATTCCCGCCGACGCACGTGTCGTGGTTGGCCGGTCGTCCATCGATCAGGCCACCCTGACCGGCGAGAGCATGCCGCGATCGGTCGGCCCCGGAGACGACGTGTTTGCCGGAACCATCAACGTCGGCGACCCCATCGAGCTCCGCGTCACGCGGCCCGCGCAGGAATCCAGCATCCAACGCATCCTCAACCTCGTGCTCGAGGCCCAGCAGCAGCGCGAGCCCGTGCAGCGCTTCATCGATCGCGTCAGCCAGCCCTACGCCATCACCGTATTTCTCAGCTCGCTGCTCGTGCTGGCGATCTGGTACTGGGCGCTGCACGAGCCCTTTCAGAGCGCGCTCCGCACGGCGATCACGCTGCTCATCGTCGCATCGCCTTGCGCCGTCATGATCGCCACCCCGACCGCAACCTTGGCCGCAATCACGCGCGGCGCTCGTGCCGGAGTGCTTTTTAAGGGCGGCCAGGCCATCGAGCGGCTCGCGCGGCTCCGCGCCGTTTGCTTCGACAAGACCGGGACGCTCACCGTTGGTCGAATGCAAGTACACGAGTTGCACCCCGTCGGGTGGTCCGACGAGCGAGCACTTCTCTCCATCGCCGCCGGGCTCGAGCAGGACTCGACCCATCCGATCGCGCAGGCGATCCGCGAGGCCGCCACCTCGCGCGGCCTGACTCCCGCCATGACCGTTGAGCCCCGCGCGGTCGCCGGGCGCGGCGTCTCCGCCACAATCGACGGAAAGCCCGCGAAGCTCGGCACACTCGTCTTTGTGGAGGAACTCATCCCGGTCTGCCTGCGGGCCCGTGTGCGCGAGGTGCTGCATTCAGTCCAGCAGCGCGGGCGCATCGCTACGGTCGTCGCCCACAACGAGCAGGCGGGCGTCGTCATTCTCTCCGACACGGTGCGTCCCGGCGCGGATGTGCTAGTGCGCTCCCTCCACGCACTCGGTGTGCGGCCCGTGGTGATGCTCACCGGGGATAACCGCGCCACCGCTGCCGCCGTGGCCGAGACCCTCGGCCTCGACGAGTTTCGCGCCGAGCTGCTTCCCGAACACAAGGTCGCCGCGGTCGCCGAGATCAAGGCGAACATCCGGCGCACCCAGCCCCGTGCTGGGGTCGGCGTGATTGGGGACGGTGTCAACGACGCTCCCGCGCTCGCCGCCGCGGATGTCTCGATCGCCATCGGGTCCGTCGGCGGCGGGGGCTCGGATGCCGCCTTGGAATCGGCCGACATCGTGCTCCTCACCGACGATCTGTCGGTCGTCCCGTGGGCCGTTGCACTGGCTCGGCGAGGGCGACGCACCATCCTTCTGAACCTCGGATTTGCCCTGACCGCCATCCTTCTGATGGCCGTTGCCACCCTGGTTGGGTCCCGCATCGGCCGCCCCCTTCCCCTTTGGATGGGCGTGCTGGGCCACGAGGGCGGTACCCTGCTGGTTGTCGCTAACTCCTTGCTACTCCTGATGTTCCGCTCGCCGAAGCGATCAACTCCGACCTCAGTACAGGCAAAGTCAGCTTCGGCATCCGTGCAGCCGCAGCCGATTTCTGAGGTATAGTTGAATATTCGACCATTGTGTCTGTTTTCTGCCGATGCGGAAGAGATGAAATCCGTGTAAAGTGATTCCACTCGTGGGGCGGGTACCCGTCCGGGCGGAATCCGGACCACGCAAAGGGCCCCATGTTTTCTCAGACTACGGAATATGCACTGCGCGCTTCCACGCACGCGCTGGCGGAAAAGACCAAGGTGCCGCCGCACTATCTGGCCAAGGTGCTCCAACAACTGTCCGCGGCAAACCTGATCGTGGGCCGCCGCGGCGTACGCGGCGGGTACAAGCTCTCACGTCCCGCCAAGCAGATCACGCTTCTGGATGTCGTCCGATCCGTCGCCGAGATTCAACGGATCACCGCCTGCCCCCTCGGCATCAGCAGTCACGGCTCACAACTCTGCTCGCTTCACCGGACGACCGACGCCGCGGCCAAGGCCGTCATCGAGATCTACGGGAGCGTCACGCTCCATGACCTGCTGGCCGACGCGCGCCTCCCGACGCCGCTCTGCGAGACGACCTCCGCCGCCACGTTGACAATCTCCGCGCCCGGCGCGTCCCGGCGCTGACTGCTCTCCAGAGCATCAACAAAAACGACAGCGGCCTCGTCCTTGAGGCCGCTGTCATTCGTCTCCGGGTGTCCGCACGCTCCGCTGTGCGGCAACACAATCTCTCTCGTCGGCCGGCGGCTCGCATCCCTGCGCCGCACCGGCCGCACCCATTGTTCGTTTACTAGTTCATCATGGAGTTGACAGCCTGCATCTGCTCCGGAAGCTTCTCTGTGATCTGCTTGAGCGCGTCGGTGCTCAGGTTGAGAGACTCGAGAATGGCCGGATCGATATCGGTGCTCTGATTGTCCATGCGGAAGCCCGCGGCCACCGTGCCGGAGATCTTGTCTGCCACATGGATGATGGAAACCAGAGTGCGAATGTCGGGCGAGAGGTCCAGCGGGCGATGGTGGAAGCCGGTGACGAGCGCGAAGTTCTTCGGGAACTTCCACTTCTCGCACAGACCCTGGCCGAAGTCCTGGTGCGTCGCCCCGAAGATCTCCGTCTCGGCTGCGAGCCAGTCACCGGAAGGCTTGCCGTCCTTGTCGGGCTTGACGCGATCAACGACCTCGATGAGGCGGTGCCGATCGTACTGAATCTCAACGATGATGCCGATGTCGTGAATGAGCCCGGCGAGAAAGGCCTCGTCAGCGAAGCCGAGCTTGAGGTTGTCCGCGATCATCTTGGCCGCAGTGGCCGTCGTGATCGAGTGCGTCCAGAGATCCTTGGCGGAGAACTCCGGCGTGAGTGAGCCGCCGCGGAAGAGCTTGGCGAGCGACGCGGCGATCGCGATGTTCTTCACGGCGTTGAGGCCCAGAAGCACGATGGCGCAATTGATCGAGCCGATCTGCCCGGGCAGGCCGTAGAAGGCTGAGTTCACGACCTTCAGGATGCGCGAGCAGAGCGCGGGGTCGTTGGAGATGACCTTGTTCAGGTCCTGCGCTGTCGATGTCGGGCTCTCGACGAGCTCGATGATCTTGAGGGTGATCTCGGGAAGCGTTGCGATATGGCTGATCTCGCGGATCGCGTTCGCAACGGCCTGTTCTTTGGTCATCGGCTGAACTGTGGACATGAGGGCCTCCGGCGCATGAGTGCGACTGGGCCTGAGAATCGGACCATCCGAGGATTCACTTTTGTGCGATCCGGCGTTTCTCTCTCAGAACGCTGCTTCGCAGGAGTATGGCTTCGCGGGCGATTCGCAAAGCGCGGCCAGAAGGTCTTAATAACTATTGCGTTTGCGGATGAGCGGGGCCGGTTCGGTGGATTCCAGAAGGCGAGCGATACGCTCGCCCGCGCGCCCGTCGCCGAAAGTTGAGTATGTGCGTCGGGCCCCGCGGGCTTGAAGATGGTCACTTGCCGCCCGGTATGCCAGAAAAGAGTTGGCGATTTTTCCGAATACGTCACGCGTGGACATGAGGTGCAGGACATTTCCTGCGCACTCGCGCCCGGACTGCCGAGGTCCGATGTTGATCGCGGGTAGGCCGATAGCCGCACACTCAATGAGACCAGCACTCGAGTTTCCGATGATGCGACCACGAGGGTTCCGCGCGAGTCGCTTTAGAAGTGCCACGAACTCATCGCGGGGGAGATGATCGCAGAGTCTGATCCAGGGAGCGACGCGTGCAAATCCCCGCCGGGTGCGGTCAACGATCTCCCGCCCCGCATCCGAGTTTGGAGCGAGCCAGAGCACCGTTTCGTTTTGTTGGTCACCCCGTCGTGGATCAAACTCAAACAGGTACTCGGCGAACAGCGCGAGCGATGACTCAAACTCCTCGTCCACTCCACTGGGGTGCAGGAGGATCACCTGCTGAGGGTTTCCGAGTCTTCGTGCGGCTGCGGCGCTCATGGGTCGGATCTTGTCAAGACCATCAATCGCCGGCGAACCCGTGACATGCACATGTTCCTTCCGCTCGCCCATTCGCACGAGGCGCTCCGCGGAGAGCTTCGTTGCCGCGCAGTGCAGATGCGCCAGCTTCGTGATCGCATGTCGCATCGCCTCGTCCGCGATCCCCTCGGCCCGGTCCCCGCCATGAATGTGGCAGACGGCGATGCCCGCGATGCTCGCAGCGCTCGCCGCGGCGAACGCCTCAATCCGATCCCCCAACACCACGACCCAATCGGGCTTGATCTTCTTGTACGCCGCGGCGAAGCCCGCGAGCCCGCGCCCGGTGGCCGCGGCGTGATCGAGACGCCCGCGATCTCGCGGCCGCTGCATCGACACCTTGGCGTCGATGCGATAGTCCTTTGCAACTTCGCGCCATGTCAGCGCGGGACCAAGCAGATGCTCGCCCGCGACGCAGACGCGCAGCTCCAGCGATCGCCGCGCTCGGATCGCATCCATCACCGGGCGCAGCAGCCCGAACTCCGCCCGCGAGCCGGTCACCACCAGCACGCGCCGTCGAGGCTTCTTCGCGGGCTTGCTCACGCCACATCCTCCCACGCAATGACGCAATCTGCCTCGATCGCGCGGACAACGCGCTTTCCTGGAACCCGCGAGAAGTCCGCCGCGGGAATGCCGATCCCCGGGCGTTTGATCGTCAGATCGCTCTCGACCAGCACGGTTCCCGGCGAAAGCGCTCGTGCCGCGACCACCGACTGCCGCGAGACGCGGCGTACATCTTCTTCAATCGGCAGCACACGTTTTACGCGCTGCGCCGCGGGGATCGCTGTCCGCTCCCCGCTCTCCGCGGCCGCCCGCGCCAGCCCCACATACCGCTTCAGCCCATCCGGCTCCAGCGATGCAGAGTGGTCCGGCCCCTTCGCCTGACGCGAATACGTCAGGTGCTTCTCGAGCAGCGTCGCGCCCATGCGCACCGCCATCGCGCCGGTATCTTCGCCCGCCGTGTGGTCGCTGTATCCGACGGGCCCGCTCGTCAGCACCTGCAGCGCGCCAATGCCGCCGAGCTCCGCTTCTGCCATCGGCGTCGGATAGCTGCTTACGCATTGCAACGTCGCAACACGTCCGGCCGTGCCCCATGAGCGGAGCCAACCCGCCGCGGTTGCGACCTCCTCGGCTCTGGCCGCGCCGGTACTCACGATCAGCGGCCTGCCCGTCCGCGCCAGTCGCTCCAGCAGTGGCCGATGCACAATGTCCGGGCTTGCCGTCTTGTACGCATCCCACGCGAGCGTCTCGGCGCGTTCCACAAGCTCGGTGCTGAAGACCGTCACGATGGCGTGCAGGCCAGCGGCCTTCGTCCGCGTTACGATCGGCGCCATCTGCTCGAGGCGAAGCTCGAGCCGGCGCAGCATCGCGATCGGATCCGATTCCCCCGCGGCTTTCTGATACGCCGCCAGCTTCGCGGACTTGGACATCAAGAGGTCTGTCTGGAAGTACTGCAGCTTAACGGCATCCGCGCCGGCCGCGGCCGCAGCATCCACAAGATCTAACGCCTTCTCCGGCGCGCCGTCGTGATTCACGCCGATCTCGGCGATCACGTACACGCTTCGCCCCTCACCAACATCTCGCTCTCCGATCTTCACGCTCGTCTCCCCAGCATCGCTTCCGCGACGATCGCATCGATAGACGAATCGATATCCACGACATCGCCTTCCTTGTTGACCACGCCGCGCCGATCCAGTCCACAAAACGCGTGCGGCCCCGGAGCCACGCCCGCGATCTCGCCGAAAAGCGCTCGCCGCGTGACCACCAACACCCCCCCATCGGGCACATGCACCGCGGGAAGATCCTGCCGCCGATACACGCCGTGATTCAGAATGTTCCCCTCCCACGGGGCAACACGCCCCGTCTCGCCATCAACGCGAGCCATCCACCACGGGTGCATCTTGCCAACCGGCGCGTAGGACTGCACGGAATCGCACTTCGTCTCGATCATCCGCCGCACAGCGCGGTCGATTAGACCGGCGGGCCGCACCGGGGCGTTCGCGTACAGGATTACGATCGGCGTGAGAGCGGAGATGAGCCCCTGGGTTGCGCGAGCACTCTCAAGACTGGACACCGCCTCCCGCACCGCCGCATCCACCGTCGCGGTGTCGCTCGCGAGTTCTTTGGACCGGCCGATAGCGTCGACCCCCATCTCTCGCGCCAGTCCCATTAGCCGCTCGTCATCCGTCGAGATCGCGACACGCCCCGTGGTCTCGCTCGCCAGCGCGTGCTCGATCGTCCACTGGGCGCACGGCTTCCCCGCGATCATCATCGCGTTCTTCCCCGGCACGCCCTTGCTCCCGGCGCGGCCGATGATTACGACCAGTGCGGGGCGCGAAGCGCTGGGCCCACTCATGGACGCTCGACTGGACGCATCCGGCATCACGCGCACCTCCGCGTTCGCGCGAAACGCTCCGCCGCGCTCGCGGGCAGCGGCAGCGGTCCGATCCGCTCGCTGGGACGCGCCTCCGGCAGCGCATCCAGTGCGGCCCATCCGCACCGCGTCGCCCACTCGTTCACAAACTCCTCGACCAGTTCGTACGCCGCATCGCACCGCAGAAGCCGCGGCACGATCCACGGAATGCCCATCCCATCATCCCCGATAACATGGCGCCTGATCGCCAGCAACCGCTCGAGCGTTTCGCGAGAGCTTTCGAGTCCGCCGTTCGCATCCAGACAGTCGACGCTGACAACATCAACCGCACCGGAGACAAGCTGGTGGAGCGTTGCATCCCTCGGAGTGACAAGCGGCGTGCGGATATGAACCCCCGCCGCGCCAGCCGCTTGCGCCGCCGCCACCATGTCCATCCACGCGCTCGAAGCCATGGGGTCCCATCGCCCATCGCCGAATGTCACCGCAGCACCCTCGCCGCAGCTTCGCACCGCCGCAGCAATATCCACCCCATCGCGCCCGACCACGAGTTCTTCGGCGGGCGCCGATCCCCCGCCCATCGCAGCGAGCACCGCGGCAACCGTCTGCTCCGCGCTCCGCACGATATCGGGCGAGTTTCCGTCCGCTTGCTCCAGCAAACCACGCATGTGCGCCGTATCCGCAATAAACCGCAGCCCGCAATCCCGCACCGGCCCCGCCAAGCCGAGACAGATCGGATGCGCGATCAAATCCTGAAGAGGAGCCATCGGTACGTACCCGAGCATGCCACCGAGCGAGGCGATCGCCATGCGCTGCGCGTCCTTGCCTCTGTTCAGATCGATCGCCAGATCGCGCGAGACAACGCACCCGCACAACCCCGGCGCGGCCTGAGAAAACGTCAGCCGATTCACTTCCGGATTCTCGCGATGCCGGCGAATCAGCTCGCCGCACATCGCAGAATCGACTGCGCACCAATCCGCCCCCACGATCAGCGCGGCATCCGCGCCGCAGCGTTCCATGAGCACAGCGACGACCCGCGCGTCGAACACCTCGTCAAAAACGGTCAGGTCGCCCAATCCCCCGCGCCAGCAGTTGCGGGCCCACAGCCGACCGGCAGCGATCGACCGTCGTCGTCGCGCGTCCTGCGGAATGTCCCGCGCCACAATCTGAACGCGCCCGCTCTCGATCTGCCGCGGCTCCAGCAGTTCGGTTGTCGCGGAAACATCATCGCACGCCAGAATCACATCCCTCAGCTCCCCGCACGCGAGCAGGCGATCAACCGTCGCTGCGAGCACGCTCCGCCGCCCCGCAAACGGGCCGGCGAGAGATCGAGACCATCCAAGCCCGCCTCGATCGGAGTCGACAGGAACGATCGCGCTCACGCGCACTTGCCGCGCAGTATCCGTATTCATCGCGCGGGGCTTGCCCGCAATCGCCGCACGGGTGTCGCGCTCGAGTTCCTTCTCATTCACTGGCATATCGCGCGTGATCCGCGGGCGCCCGTCGAGCGTCGCCAGACACCCTTCGAGCATCTCCCCGACCTCGATCGCGGCGCGCTCCAGCCCGCGCACATTCTCGATATCCCGCTCGATCTGCAATCCCTGTCGCTCGCTGGCGTCGATCGCCTCGTCGAGATGGATCATCCGATCCGCGCGGACGCGGTTGAACACAGTCGCCTGTCCGCGCAGCTGCGTCAGCCCGAAGCCAGGCGTGAGCTTCTCGACCTCCGCCGCGTTCGCGTGGACCTTCTCAATCAGGCGATCCACCCGGGCCCGATCTCCTTTATGCTCGCGCATCTCCGCGAGCATGACCGCCGTCCGAGCGCTCAGGTCCGCCATGCGCAGCATCTGTCCGCGCACCTCCGCGATGCGACGGCGCAGATCGCGCAGCAATGTGGTTCGCTCGCTCGACTTCAGAACAGGCATGCGTGCCGCCGCCGCGCCGAGCAACTGCTCGATGGTCGAACTCCCCGCGTCCGCCGTGTATGTATCGAGAAACTCCCGCAACCCCATCGGGCTTGCATGCTGCTTCGCGACGCCCCCCTCGGTTGCGTCGATCGTCGTCAGCCCCTTGGCCGAATCCTCCCGAAAGTCCGTCTCAAACTGCGACAGATACGAGTGCATCTGCGAATCCGTGAACATCTCGCGCCCGAGCACATCGCGCACCCGCCGCAGATGCGGCCCCATCCGCACGATCCGCTGCCACTCCAGCAGCTCCAGCGACTTGAACTCGTTCAGCTCCGCCGCCCACACGTTGTGGATCGCCGCGCCCCCAGAGTAATACTGCCCATCCGTAAACCCAAGGTCCTGCCCCACCAGTGCGACCGGATCGCACCCGAGAGAGCGAGACAGGTAATACGCCAGGTGCGCCACCGTCGCCCCCTGCGGAATCGTCCCGTGGTCCCCCGCGAGCTTCTCGCCCAGCAAAAGGTCCATCGTCCCATCGCCCGCGCACAGCACCCGCCCCGGCCATGCCATCAGCACGCTCGGGTTCACCTTCGGTTCCACCACCAGCGTGACGCCCTCGACCTGCTCCGCCGTCAGCCCCTCATAGAACCGCTTGTTGATCTCGCTGTAGTCCAGCGCCGTCACGAAGTGCGGCCTGATTCCCCGCCCCAGCAGCGTCTTCAGCACGGTCTGCACCGCGACGATCACACACCGATCGCGCACCGCCGGATTCTCAAGCAGTGCGAGATTCCGCTGCAAGCTCGGCCCCGCGCTCACCACGATCGCCGGCTTCCCAGCGCACGCTCCCTTCAGCGCAGCGATCCCCGGACTCGTCACATACACATCCGCGTTCTGCATCAGGTTGCGCATCGTCACGCGCACCTGCACCAGCGTCGTAATGACCGTCATCTTGACGGCCTCGACCACGCCCGTGAACCGATCATGGAACCGCTTCGTTCCATCGCCCAGCCGCGGCGCGCTCGGCGGATGCTGCACCAGCGTCACGCCCAGCCCAACCAATCCCTCCAGCCCGCGCATCGCTTCCCCCATCGCTGCGCCATCGTCCGGGTCCGTCAGAATGCAGACGTTCCCTGCCTTCAGCCACGCCGTGCAGTCCACCCGCTCCAGCACAGCACGAAGCAGCCCCACATCCGGTTCATACACAAAGATGATCCCCGTCTTCCCCAGCTTGCGAACCAGCTCCGCGACGTGGTACCCCATCCCGAAGCCCGCCACAACGAACACCGCCGCCTCCTTGACATCCACCTGCTCGATCAGCCGCGTCGCCTCCTCCAGCGGCCGCCTGCGGCTCGCGAGTTGGCGTTGTTCCGCACCCATCCCGATCCGCCCCGAGGGCACCCCATCGAGCGTGTCCTCGAAGACGATGTCTGGCCGCGCCACGGCCGCGCGGATGCGCATCACCGCGTCGGAACTGGATCGCGAGATCGCGTGCAGATTCTCGTTCAGATAACTCGCGGCCAGTTGCGTCACGGCGGCCGCCTCCACGCGGCTGGGAATCAGCCGGCGCGCATCCATCGCGCCGGGGGGTCTTTGATCGAACAACTCCGAACGATCCGGCATCGGCCCATTGGCCCCTCAGACCCCAAAAAACTCAGCGATTCCCGCGGTCCCACCATCGGATTGCTGCAACGCCCCACTCCTCCGGGCCGTACACCTCTGAGCATGTTCCAACTCGCCCAGATCGGGAGCTCCGGGGCCGAAACCGTGCCGCGCCTCGGCGACCCCCCCGCTCTCGCCTACTACATCCTTGAGAACCCGTGGCCCCTCGCCATCGGTCTCGCCATTTGTGGCATCGTCGCGATGCTCGTCCTCCAACGCCGCGGTCAGGCCCGCGAAGGAAAAGCCGCGATCACCGCGGCCCTTCTCCTCGCGACACTCGTGGCCGGGTTGGGTCTTGGCATTACCACGCAGCGTGAAATACTCCGTTCGCGCACCCGCGAACTCGTTGGGCTGACCGCCGCCGCCAAAACTACCGAACTGCGCGACCTGCTCACCGAACAAGCCCGAATCGGCACGTTCATGACCTACTTCGGCGGCGTCCGTGGCCGCGAAGAGGTTCTAACGTCCGTCCGCAAGTATCTCGGAGACCAGTTCCCGCTGGAGTCTCACGAGATCGGCCCCGTGCAAGCCGTCGTCGATGGCCCCAACATGGCGCGCACGCAAGTGCGCGTCTGGGTCAAGCTCCACAAGGATCAGCAGATGTACGGCGGCTCCATCGGCGCATGGTTCCGTATCGACTGGACGCGCGAAGGCGATGGCCCCTGGCGGGCCGCCGCTATCTCGATCATGCAGATCGATGGCGCAGGCGCCAATCCCGACTTTGGCCGCTGATTCCGCCCGCGCCGTGCACGTTCACTTCTTCTCAACAATCCGAATCGGCGAATCCGCCCCCTGCCCATCCTGCACCACCTCGATGTACGCCGTGCCGGGAAGAATGTCCGCCGTCACCGGCCGCCCGGGATTTCCGTATGTATCGATCGAGAGGAACGCCCCATGGTTCTTCTCCGTCCGAACCGGCCCCAGAAACGTCCGGTCCCCGGGCCCCAGCCGCGCCGACGCGCCGAGCATCCCGCTCGTCCCGCCCTTGCGGAAGATCTTCGCAAACACCGGCTGCGGCGTCTTGTTGGTGACGTCCACCGCATAGTCCGCGTTGCAGCCCGCAAGCCCGGCCACACCAACCAGCACCGCGCCCGCGATGCATGTCCGGACAGAACGACGAAACACCTGAATATTCATGCGTCAGACTCCTGCATATCCCCGAGGAACCGCAGCCAGGGATGCCTCAGATGATATCGCGCCGTCCGCGCTCGCACTCCGCTCACCGGTAATACCGATGCTCCGGATACGTGAGCTTCTCCGGCCCCTCATAGTTCAGCTTGCTCGTCGCCTGCATCCAGTAATACACGCCGATCACCACGCCCACCAGCAGCACAGCCGTCACGATCATCGCGATCGCAAACCGCCGCGCGCCCCCCGGCGGCGGCGAGTCGTCGAAGTTCTCGAGCATCCCAGGAGGCGTTGGTGTCGGCAGTTGACTCATAACCACATTCCCCGCCCGTGAACGAGCGGCTCTACCGATCCAGCTCCGCCGCCACCACGTTGATCGACCCGATCACCGCCGGAATATCGCTCAGCATGTGCCCCTCCATCATCTTCTGCATGACGGCGTAGTTCATGAAGCACGGCGGCCGCGTCCGCACGCGCCACGGCCGCGCCGTTCCGTCCGACACGATGTGATACCCAAGTTCCCCGTTCGCACTCTCCACCGCGCCATAAAACTCCGCGATCGGCGCCTTCCATCCGCGGTTGGACATGATCAGCTCGAAGTGCTGGATCAGCCCCTCGATCGATCCATACACATCCTTCTTCGGCGGCTTCACCATTTTCGAGTCCGCGAACGCATCCACCGGCCCGCCGGGGATGTTGTCAATCAGTTGCCGCAGAATCCCCAGTGATTCCTTGATCTCCTCGCACCGCACCCGGAACCGCGAGAAGCAATCCCCTTCCAGTGCGATCGGCACGCGGAACTTGACGGCCTCCGCCCCCTGCCCGTCCCAGTTGTCCTTGTAGCAGAGGTACGGCATGTCCTTGCGAAGATCGCGGATCACGCCGCTCGCCCGCGCCATTGGCCCCGTCAGCGACCACCCAATCGCCTCTTCCTTCGTAAAGATGCCGATCCCCTGCGTGCGGTCGATGAAGATCCGATTCGTGTTCAGCAGCCCCTCAAACTCCTTGAGCGATTGCTCCACATCCGCCATCGCCGCCTTGCAGAGCTTCTTAAAGACCTCCTCATCCTTCAGGTCCATCATCAGCCCGCCGACGCGCGTCCAGTCCGGGTGAAACCGCTGCCCGGAGATGTAATCGCAGATGTCATAGATCCGCTCGCGCGGATTGAAGCAGAACAGGAAGCCCGTGATCGCACCCAGGTCCAGACCTGCCGCGCCCACGCACAGCAGGTGGTTCTGGATACGTGCCATCTCCGCCATGATCGTCCGCAGCACCTTGCAGCGCGGCGTGATATCGATCCCGAACATCTGCTCCACCACCCCGTGCCACGCGATGTCGTTGGCGATCGGCGAGAGATAATCCATCCGCGACACGATCGTCACGTACTGGTTGTAGTCCAGATGCTCCGCGAGCTTCTCAAAGCCCGAGTGCAGATACCCGATGTGCGGCGTACACCGCGCCACCCGCTCGCCATCGAGTTCCAGCACCAGCCGCAGCGTCGTGTGCGTCGCCGGGTGCTGCGGACCAAAGTTCAGCACCCACCGCTCGCCGGTGTCCACGTGCTCTTTGAGGTAGTCGGTGGACTCGACATCGATGCCGAATCCCTGCTCGGGCTTGAGTGTAAAAGGCATAGGAAACCATCGTAGGAAGACACCGGGCATCCGTATACTGGTCCATGACCGGCACGCCCGCGACGTCTTTCCCAGTTTCCTCCGCACCCGCGCGCGGAGCCAATGCCGAAGTGGCATCCGAGCAAGTCCCGCTTCAAATCCTCGATGTTCCGTCGAAAGGTGTGGAGGTGGATGGATTCCACCTGCTCGCTCCTGCGGCGCAGCAGCCGCGCATCGATTGCTGGCAGAACATCCTTCGCTTCCCACCGCACCTTCCCGTTGAGCACTATCTCCCGCGGGATCCTCATCCGCTTCCCGCCATCGTTGATCGCGAGGGGTATCACGGCGAGCGGCACTACGCCTACTGGGTCAGCGGCCTGCACGACTATCTGGAAATGACCGCCGCGATGAAGCGTCACGGCGTCGAACTCAAGCCCGGCGATGAGATTCTCGATCTCGGCTGCGCTTCAGGGCGCACCATGCGCCACTTCGCCTGCCAGGGCGATGGTCTCAAAGTCTGGGGCGTGGACATCAAGAAACGGAACGTCGAGTGGTGCACGCGATTCCTCCCCGCGAACATCCGCCCCGTGCTTGGCACAAACGTTCCCAACCTTCCCATCGCCGACAACTCTCTCGCGCTCGCGTACGCCTTCAGCGTCTTCACCCACATCGACGACTTCGAGACCGCCTGGCTCGCCGAACTGCACCGTGCCCTCCGCCCGGGCGGCATCGCCTACCTCACGATCCACTCCGAGCGCCTCTGGACGCGCATGAACAAGAACCACCCCATCTACAACGCGCTGATTGGCATGAAGGATCACAAGGAATATCCGATCGATCCCGAGCAGTTTAAGAAGCCGATGCCCGCAGACCGCGTCGTCTTCCGCATGGGCCCGCAGCTGCATCACGTCAACGTCTTCCACTCCGATCGCTATCTCAAGCAGGTCTGGGGCAGATTTTTCGAGTTCGCAGAGATCATCGAGACGAGCGAGAAGGTGCAAGCCGAAATGGTGTTGATCAAGCGGTAAAGATCGAGTTGCAAGTTGCCTCGAGGTTGGCGCCACGGGTTCGGCGCCGTTGCTGCCACCGCATCTCTCCCTGCCTGAAACGCCCCACCCAGCTAAGGGGAAATTGCGCGGGTTTGTGCGCCCAAAAGAGCGCAACTTTCAGGCCGCATCTCGGAATTCTCAGATTTTTTGAGCCCAGTCCTGACAAGCACTTACGCGCGTTTTCCACAAAATGCTGCGCGGGTTTGTGCGCCCAAATCGGTATCTCGACCCCTAGGTGGAGGGCCACGTTTTTCCCGCGGCCCCCATCCACGCCTTTTCCAAGGGGGTCCCCATGTCGCCATACGCCGAAGAACTTGCAAACGCCCGTCTCGACGCCCTGCGCACCCTCCTCGATGCGCTCAAACAAGCCGAGACTCCCGACGAAAAACGCCGCTGTGCCGTCGCCATCTTCAACGCCCCCGACCCGTGCGATCTTGACGATGCGATCGAGCTCGACGACGACCCCGACGACCCCGACGACCCCGATGACACCGACGATGCCGAGGATGCCGATGACATCGAAGACTCCGAAGACGAGAAAGACGATGACGATGTCAACGGCGAGAATGAAGATTCAAGTGACGACGACACCCTTGACCACACAACCGACGCCGTCCCCTCTGGGCAACTCACATCCGTGCCACCGACTATCGCTGCTCTGAGCGATCGTCGGTGCGATGGTGCAACCACCGCGCCACCCGACCCAGCAGAGCCGTTCGCGTAATCAAAAGCTCCCGCAGCGTTCAAATCCCCAACCCCCTCCACTCCTCTTTGCCATCCAAAGAGTCCCCCGTCCCGCGCACAACCGCGCGCGCCAGGTTCACCTTTTCGTTTCCCCACTCAACATCTGCGCCAGTTTGTACGCGCGGCTCGCCCGTATCCGCGCCAACCGCACCTCCGGTGGCTCCTTCGGATCAATCAACCTCCAATCCGCCCCGAACCGCGCCCGCGCCACCAGCGTGTACGGCGGCAACGACTTCACCATCTGGATCGCCCGCCACGGTCGCGATCGCTCCAGCTGCTCCAGCTCCGCTTGCGCGTCGGTGTTATGAATGTTCACTTGCGTCGACGCGTGAGTCTCCGTGCCACCGCCTCCCTCGGTCCGCGCCACCAGGTCGAAGTACTTCTGCCGATACGGCCAAAGCTCCTCCGCCAACTCCTGGATCCGCATCATCTCCATTCCCTGCAGCGCAAGCTCCCGCGCGAAGCCCTCGGAAATCGCCTGCCGCGGCTTCTCCCGGCTCAGCCGCCGCGCCTTCTCCAGATGCGCCAGCATCCGTGCCCCCATCGAGTCCAGCTCGAAGTGCGCCCGTATCCGCTGCCGCGCCGCCGCGCCGATCGCCGCGATGCGATCCGGCTCTTCGATCAACCTCGTCAGAGTCTCCGCGTACGCCGCGGCTTCCAACTCTCCCCCTCGCCTGGGAAACTTCAGCAGCACCCCCGTCTCCGGTGTCACCAGTTCCGCCTGCCCCCCCACATCCGCGCCGACCACGCACAATCCCGCCGCCATCGCCTCATAAATAGAAAGCGCGATCCCCTCCCACTGCGAAGGCAGAAAGAAAATATCCGCCGCCGCCATCAGCGATGGCATCTTCCCCGCCGGCACCGACCCCAGCATCCGCACCGTCGGAAATAGTCCGCGCTCCTTGATGAACCCCTCAAGCTCTCCGTAATACTCCCCATCCCCCGCAATCAGCGCGACAAACTTCTTACCGTGGCATGGACCTCCCGGCCCATGCTCCTGGGTACCACGGCTCTCCGAGCCGTGTTCGGCACCCCGCGGCCCGAGTTCCTTCTCCCCCACCATCATCTCCATCGTCCGCGCAAACACCATCGGCTGCTTCTGCGGGCACAGCCGCGCCGCATACAGAATCACCGCCGTGTCATCATCAATCTCCAGCTCCGCCCGCCACTCCGCCCGCCCGCTCGGGTCCGGCCGGAACGTCGTGCTGTCCGCGTTGATGTGGCAGACCTCGATCCGCTCCGCCTCCGCCCGCCGCGGTTCGGCGCACATCCACTTCTTCAAGTGCCCGCTCACCACGATCGAAAGATCAAGCTGCTCCTGGAACCCCGCCCCCGTCCGTGGATGTCCGCCGTTCTGCCAGTGCGGCTCCTCCATGTGGTTGAAGTCGACGAACGTCGTCTCCGGATGCCGCGAGCGCAGATACGGCACGAGGAAATAACCGAGCTGCGAGTTGCTCACCATCACCACATCCGGTCGCCGCGACGCGATCAGATGGTCCAGCATCCGCGGATACTGCGGCATGCGCCCCAGCTGATCCAGCAGAAACACATCCGGCGTCAGCGCGGTGAACTCCGGCAGCCACGGATGTCCCGAGAGCGTCGTCGCGATCGTCACCTCCCACGTCGGCGCCGCCCGCGTCGTCAGAAACCGCACCAGATCCAGATTGAACCGATCCGCCCCGCCCATCCTGAGCCACGGCAGAATCATCAAGAGCCGCTGCGATCGTTTGACAAGCGGATTCAGGAGAACATCAGATGCCTTCACATCCGACATCGCCTTCCCCGGATACGTGAACGGCATATGCCACGCCCGCTCCGGCCCGGGAAACGCCCCCTCGAAAATGTGCCCGTGCGCCGCGCGAATGCGAGAGAGAAACTGCGATCGCTTGTCCTCGCGCGCGATGTTGTCCCACGCCGCGTGTTGATTGTCGCGCCGGCGATACCAGTCCAGATACTCCGGGATCGTCTCCCCCCAGTGCCCGAGCGCCGCGGCCCGAAGCCAGAACTCCCAGTCTTCCATGCCGCGCCGGATTGATTCGTCAAACCCGCCCAGCTCGTGGAGCACGCTCCGCCGCACCATCGTCGTCGCCGTAACCAGATTCTGATCCAGCATCCCCCCCCGCGAGTGAAAGCCGTGCGACCAGAGATACTCCTGCGCCCCGAACCCGACCGAGTATCCTTTCACAAACGCGAACTCCGGATTGCACGCCAGGTGCAGCGCGGACTTCTCCAGCGTCGTCGGCTCGATCAGATCATCCGAATCCAGAAAGAAGATCAGCGGCCCGCGCGCCGCCCGCCACCCCGTGTTCCGCGCCCCCGGCAGGCCATGGTTCTTCGCGTGATCGATCACGCGAATCCGCCCGTCGCGCGATGCCAGCTCGCGATACATCTCCAGCACGCGCAGTGCATCCGGATCGCTCGATCCGTCGTTGACGATGATCCACTCGAAGTTCTGCAGCGATTGCCCCGCCGCCTGAATGGTGCGGCCGAAGTTCGGCATTCCCGCGCCGCCAAGCAAGCACGCCGCCGTCTCATGGAAGATCTCGCCCGTGTTGAAGAACGGTGTGATGATCGAAACCGCCGGCGTCACCCGCCGCTCGCCGCGCTCCAGCGGCGAGGGCGCATAGTGGATTCGCGCCCGATCGGCCGCCACCGGCGTGGATTCGTACTTTGGATGGCGCGGATCGATCATGTCCGGTTACCAGTCCGTGCCCTGTTCGTAGCCAAGCTCAACGAGCAGCTCGCCCGCGATCGACTTGAACTGGTCCTTGTCTTCGTTCGTGAAGTGATTCTTCCAATCCCCCGTGATCCCCTTGCGCCACTCTGCCGTCGGGTCTTCCTGCCCACGCGACCGTCCGCCGGAGAGCTGCTCGAAGGTGTGGGTGTTGACCAGATGCTCGACCAACGCGCCGTCCGCGCCGACACCAAGCCATTTGAGTATGGTGCGCAGCTCCGCGGCGGGATGCTCCGCGATCCGCTCGTATCGCACCTCGTGCCACTGCCCGGGCGCGAGAAGCGCTTGCGCTCGTCGCCCGCCGCTGGCGGCCGTGGCCCATTCCGTCGTCAGATATCGCAGCACCGCCGGCCGAAACAGCGGGACATGCTTCCCCTTGCCGAACACATGATGCTCGCGCGATGCCATCGCTTCGCGCCGCGCATCCTCGGGCATCACGCGCCGCTCCAGCTCCTTGAAGAGCAGGAACATGTCCGACACGACGACATCGCGCCCGTCGCGCAGCATGTGCAGAAATCTGGCGTCCGGAAACGTCCGCCCGATCTCGTCGATCTGCGTGCAGAAGTGCGTCGTGGTCTTGTCGCCGAGATACCGGAGCTTCTCGAAATCCTTCCACCCCTCGCGCTGGACGGCCTCGCGCGTCAACGCAAGCCAGATCGCCCGGCGCATCGTCCGCAGCGCCTCGTCGATCGTCTGGTGTCGCAGCCACGTCCCATGTGCCTCGCGCCTCGCCGCCCATGCCCGCACGCGATCCTCGTCCAGCCACTCCGGGAAGCTCGCCCCGAAATCGTTGAACATCCATCCCTCGTTGCGGCACTCGATCTCCGGGTGGGCGTTGAGCATGCCCGTGAGCCACGTCGTGCCCGATCGCCGCGCGGCCCCGAAGAACAGCGGCGTCGGCCCCTCAGCGCCGCGATCCCGGCGCACCGGCTCCGCGCTCAGCGACGCCGGATCGATCTTCACCTCAACGGCCGAAGCCGGTGCAAGGTCGGAGATGTGCTGGCTCAGGGACATACGCGCCATTCCTCGCCGCTCGCTTGCGCGGCCCGACACAATCCTATTTCACTCAGCCGCTCAACCCGCGACCAGGTCCGCCAGCAGGCGCACGCCCCAGCCGGTCGGGCCTTTCACAAAGCAGCCGCTGTCGGAGTCCGAGGCGTGGACGCCGGCGATATCGATGTGGGCCCAGGGCGTGCGCGGCGTGACGAAGAAGGAGAGGAACGCCGCGCCCTGGATCGGATGTGCCTTGCGGTTGGGGTTGGAGTTGAGGATGTCCGCGATCGGAGACTTCATCATCTCGCGATACTCCGCATCCATCGGCAGCCGCCACCAACGCTCGCCGGAGGTCTCCATCGCCCGCGACAGCTTCTCGCGGAGCTGGACATCATCGCAGAACATGCCCGCGAAGGTCGAGCCGAGCGCGGTGACCACGCCGCCGGTGAGCGTTGCGAGATCCACCACGGCCGCGGGGTCTTCCTTCTCGCAGGCCCAGATGAGCGCATCGGCGAGGACAAGACGCCCCTCGGCGTCGGTGTTGGTGATCTCGACGGTCACGCCATTGCGATAGGTGAGCACATCGTCGGGGCGATACGCCTCATCGGAGACGGAGTTCTCCGCGACCGCCAGCAGCGCGACCACGGGGCGATTGGGCTTGACGGTGGTCGCGATCGCGTGCATGGCGCCGATGACGGCACAGCCGCCATCCTTGTCGCGCTTCATGCCGACCATGCCGTTGTTCACTTTCAGCGAGAGGCCGCCGGTGTCGTAGGTCATGGTCTTGCCGACCAGCACCACCGGGCGCGCCGACTTGTTGGTCTTGGGCACGTACTCCAAGCGAACCAGGCATGGCTTGTTGATGCTTGCCTTGCCGACGTTGATCAGCCCGACCATGCGCTCGCGCTCCAGCTCCTTGCCGGAGAGCACGGTGCATTTCAGCCCCGTCTTCTTGGCGAGCGAACGGCACTGCGCCGCGATCCACTCGGGGGTTGCGATGTTGGGAGGAGTTTCGCTGAGGTCGCGGCAGAGGTTTGCGCTCTGGGCGAGCGCGAGCCCGCGGCCGATGCCCGCCGCGAACGCCTTGCCGGAGGCGGTCAGGGCGAGGTCGAGCTTCTTGGGCTTCTCGCCATTGGCCGTTCCCTTGAAGAGCCAGTTCTTCCAGCCGATCAATCCGAGCCCCTCGCCCAGACAGCGGCCCGCGTGCTCAAGGTCGAGCCTCGCGATCTCGGCGAGTGTGCCGGCGAGTTCGATCCGCGCCGCGGTGTCCTTGGTCGCCGCGAGTCGGCGGCCGACTTGCCCGCCGATGGCCCGCAACGCGCCGGGCTTGAACTCCTCGCGTTTGCCAAGCCCGACGATGATGACGCGCAACGGCGCGCCCTTCCCGGTCGGATACGCCTCGCAGAGCTTGCCCGCCTCGCCTGTGCATTCGGCGCGGGCGATTGCCGCCGCGATCGCGCCCCCGGTGTCCAAGCCCTTCGTCGCCTTGTCGAGCTTGCGATCGGTGAAGACGCCGACCACGAGTGCTCCGGATGCGGGCTTCTCGACCAGACGGATGGAGTTGAACATGAGAACGCGGCTCCTTAAGGGTGCTTGGAAAACGGTCCGGAGTGTAGTTCGTTCGGGGGCCGATCGCGCGGCTAATCCCTTGATTAAGGGCCGAAAAACCGCCGATCACGCGGCGGCGCGGGCCGCGGCATCCCCGGGGCTTTCGCGGGTCAGCGGCTCGGCATGGCCGGGGCTCATGGCCCACGGCGCGATCACTCTCGCATCATCCTTGAGAAGCTCGAGGGCATCCAGCGCGGGACCGGGCGAGAGCGTGCCGATGACGATCGCCTCTGCGCGGTCGTCGTGATCGACGATCGACACGCCCATCTCCGCAAGCGTCTCGCGGACGACATGCTCGTTCTTGCCCGGCGCGGCGATCATGGCCGACGCGAAGCGGCGATCTCCCCACGCTCGCAGGAGGGCGCGGCGGCACGCGCTCTTGCCGGTGAATCGATCCCAGGTGGTCGCACCCATCGCGAGGCGCGGCTGGGTTGCGAGCGTTGCCAGTGTCTGGACAAGACCCGCCGCGTATCCGAGCGATGCTCGTTCCTTCCAGGCGATGCGGGCGTATCGCGCGATCGTCCGGCGCACCTCGGTGGCGCAAGCGGCATCCGGCGCGTACCGGCGCATCACCCAGGCGTTGTTGCGGACCAGACGCCGGAGGATGGTGTCCATGCTGCGCCCGGCTGGGGTCTTCTCGTGCAACACGGCGAAGCGGCGATCGAGCGAGATGCGCCCGCCCGCGAGCATCAGCCGTGCGGCGAGGTCGTACTCCTCGGCGTAGAAGCCGAAGCGTGGGTCGTAGCCATGAACGTGTTGCAGGCCGGGCACCGCCGCGGCGAGGTATGCGTCGCGCCGATATGCGACGCCGCAGCCGATTGGAACTTCGGGGAGTCCGCCGGACTCGCGGACGATTCTTCCGCTGTCGCATGGCGCGAGAAAGATCTCCGCGCAGACGGCCGCAACATCACGCGGCTGTTCTTGCAGCGCATCCAGAAATCGGATATCCATCGGGTGCGAATCATCATCGAGCATGACGATCCACGTACTTGCGGGATCGCTCGCGGCGGCGCCGGTGTTTCGCGCGGCCGCGCCCTCGTTGCTTGCGCGGCGAATGCACCGTGCGACCAGTCCGTTCGCGAGTGTGCTGGGGACTGGAACTGGGATAGAACTGGCATTGTCTAAGACGATGACTTCCGCGTCATGTGGCGGAAGCGATCCAAGCGCGGCAAGCGTGCGAGCCAGGCATTCGGGTCGATTGCGGGTGGGGAGGACGTAGGAGATCATCGCGCGTCTCCCCACGGTGATTGATCGGTGCCGCCAGCATGAACCGCGGCGACGGGGTTCGGGCGAGGGGCGATGTCGTCGGCCCGGCGTGCGGGGCGCGAGATGCTTGCGCCGCCGACATCAGTTGGGGCGTACGCAAGATGGGCGGAGTGGAGGCGAGCGACGGCGTGGCGCAGGTCTGCGGATGTGACGACGGTGTTTCCAAGACGGTGCACCTGCACGCCCGCGGCGGCGGCACCGAGAAAACTTGCGGCCAAGAGCGATCCGCCGGAGGCAAGCGCGAGGGTAGCGGCCGCGAGAAGAGCATCGCCGCATCCGAGCGGGTCGACCGCGGCGGCGGCGAGCGCGGGGACGTGTTCCTGCTTGACCTTTGATCCCCATTCGCCGGAGGCGCGATCGAAGCCGGGGAGGCGATCGAAGGCGATCAGGCCTTCGGGCCCCATCGTCACGATGGCGTGCTTGGTGCGGGTGACGTTGAGGAGGCGGTACACGATCGTCGGGAGCGACTCATCGAACTGGCGGTAGGTCTCTCTCAACTCGCTCTCGCTGGGGCAGAGCAGATCCATGTCCATCAGCGAGGTCAGGTGGGATCGCTTGGAGGAGACATCGCCCGCGACGATGCGAGCGCCGCTGCGGACAAGTGGGCAGACGCGGCGCAGGACGCTCTGGCTCATGAGCCCGAGGCCGAAGTCGGCGACGATGGCGGCGTCCCACATGGTCGTGCCGAGTGTTTCGGTCAGCAGCGCGAGCAGTTCCTCCTGCTTGGCGGCATCGGGCTCGATGCGCTGCACGAGATCGAGCTTCATCATCTTCTGCGCGCCGACG
Source organism: Phycisphaerales bacterium (assembly GCA_044222255.1). GTDB lineage: Bacteria > Planctomycetota > Phycisphaerae > Phycisphaerales > UBA1924 > UBA4658. The sequence continues at coordinate 22,357 of JBGANP010000003.1, read as the reverse complement.
AGGAAGCGCTGTTTCTCAGGGAGCGGCCGCTCGGTGAGCACACTCTTGACGTCCACGCCTTCGGCGGCGAGTCGTTGCTTGAGGGCCTGGGATTCCTCTGAGCTGTCGAGCGCGGTCACGAGCGTGGGGCTTGCGCCCATGGCGGCGAGATGGCGGGCGATGACGGCCGCGCCGCCGTCGTAGGTGCGGCGCTCCACAGGACGGAGCGTCAGGATGGGGCTCTCGCCGGCGACATCGGGGCGATCGCAGAGGACGTAGGTATCGAGGATCACCTCGCCGAGCACGAGGACGCGCTTGCCGCGAAAAGCCGAGACGAGGCGGGAGAGTTCCTCGCCCGCGAGTTCCTGGTTGCCCAGCAGGGTTCGGAGCCGCGCGTGATAGGGATCGACGGACTGCTCCAGCGCGGCGATGAGCGCGGTGGAGGAGAAGACGACATCGCCGGAGGAGAAGACAATGCGGCCGCCGTGGCGCAGGACGGTTTCCTGTTCGTGCTTGAAGCGCGGATCGTTGTTGTTCTCGTACTCGCGTCCCTTGACGTACACATCGGGGCGAACTTCCTCGAGGAGTTCGGCGGCGGTGGGGCGGGCTTCGATGTAGACCCAATCCACACAATCGAGCGCGGCGAGATTCTCGGCTCGCAGCTCCTGCGGAATGAGCGGGCGGCCGGTGCCCTTGTCGATCATGGAGTCGCCGGTGATCGAGACCAGCAGCAGATCGCCCTGCGCGCGGGCGTGGCGGAGGTGGCGGAGGTGGCCGGGGTGGACGATGTCGAAGCAGCCGTGGCACTGGACGACGCGTCGCCCGGCGGCGCGGGCGGCGGCTCGGTATTCGAGGAGTTGGGGGTGGGAGAGCACCTTGGCCGCGGCTGGGAGCGGAGGAGTCGGTTGGGTGATCGACTCAGAGCTACCAGTGCCCGGCATTTCGGGCTGAGTAGTCACCAGATGCAGGGGGGGTTTTCGCCCATTCCAACGCGACATGGGGGTGTTATCGGCCGACGGGCGGGGCGTGGCCCAGCAACGGCGATATGACCGATAACGGGGAGGTGACGACGCCTTTGCCAGCCCCACCGGTCCCGAATGCCTCAGGCCCCGCCGCGGGGAAGGCGGTTTCGTCATCGCGGATGACGCGGGAGGATGTGGTTCGCGCGGGGCGTGGCGGGTTGCCGTGGGAGTTTGTGCCGCTGGCTTTGGGCGCGCTTCGAGTGCTGCCCGCGGATGTGGAAATCCGGTTCCTGCTTGCGGCGGCGTATGCCAAGCTGATGTTGCGAACGGCGGCGATGGAGCAGCTTGATCGGTTGCCAGCGGGGGCGAAGCAGGAGGCAGGGGTTCTTGCGATGGTCGAGGCGGCTGGGGCGCTGCCCGATGATCGCGTCGGGCTCGACACGCTGGAGCGCACGCTCGGGGCCAATCTCGCGCGGCTGAACGCCCGCGTGGATCATCCCGTCAGTCTTGCCGACCAGTTCGAGGGTTGGCGCGTCCGCGGTGCGGGGCGAGAGTGGTTTCGGACGCGGTCGGGCGATCTGGTCTGGCGGGCAGCGGGGGATGCGAGCGGGTGGATGAGGTTTGAGGCGCAGCGGGAGCAGGCGGATGCGCTCAAGCTGCCGCATGATGAAAATCCGGCGGCGGCGACGTATCCGACGTGGTACGCGGTGGATGGGATCGATCCGCCGTGGATGTTGCAGCGGCTCTGGCGATCGACGGGGAATCGCAACGATGGGTTTTCGCCGCTGGTGCTGGCGATGCAGCGCGATCCGCTGCAGGCGCTGGATGGGCTGGCGCAGCACGACCTTGCGGACGTGATCGGCGACTCGCGGGTGCGGTTCTTCATCGGGGAGGATGCGGGCGAGCGGGTGCAGAGGTTTCTGGACGAGCGCGGACGCGCGGGGGTTCGCATCGCGTGCGCGGCCGTCGGGTTGCCGACGACGGCGGCGCGAGTTCAACCTTCAATTACGGATATGGTCGCGAGCGCATCGCGGCCGATCGAGCGGTTGCAGGAGGATGCTCGTCGGCGATTGGATGCTGATGATCGACCTGGCACCCGAGAGGAGTGGGCGGCGCGATTCCGCGCGGCCCGGAGCGGCGGGGATGATCCGCTGCGCGTGCTGATACCCACGAGTCGCTTCAGCACGTTTCTCCGACACAGCGCGGCCGATCTTGTGGAAGCGATGAATGCCGCGGGGTGCCGCGCGATGCTCTGGATGGAGCCGGATGCGCACTCGCTGCTGGAACCGCTGGCGACGCTGCGCGTGTGCGAGGAGTTTCGGCCGGACCTCATCGTGATTCCGAACTACACGCGGGCGAATATCAGCGCTCGGGTTCCGGCGAACACACCGTTTGTGACGTGGGTGCAGGATGCGATGCCGCATCTATTTGAGAAGGGGGCGGGGGCGCGGCTGGGGGAGCTGGACTTTGTGGTGGGGAACTTGCAGGAGTCGATGTTCCAGCACTTGGGGTATCCGCGGTCGAGGGCACTGTCGGCACCGATGGCGGCATCGGCTACGAAGTTTCATCCGGGGCCGGTTTCGGAGGGGCAGCGCGGCCGCCATGCGTGCGAGATTGCGTATGTCTCGCATCATTCGGAGACGCCGTCGGCCATGCACGGGCGCAAGCGTGCGGAGGCGGCCGCAAGCCCGCATCTGCTGGCGCTTCTCGATGTGCTCTTTGAACGAGTGACCACGATCGCGGCATCACCGATCTCGCGTGGCCCGTTGGCGACACAGCTCCGGCTGGCGACGATCGAGGAAATGCGGCGTGCGGGACTGCCTGATGACGAGCCATCCATCGCAGGGGTGCTGACGGCGTATGTGTTGCCGATCGCGGATCGCTCGCTGCGGCATCGGACGCTGGACTGGGCCGCGGTGATCGCGGGCCGGCGCGGCTGGCGGATGCACCTGTACGGGAAGGGCTGGGAATCGCATCCCACGCTCGCGGCGTGCGCGCGTGGGGAACTGGCACATGGAGATGATCTTCGCGCCTGTTACCAGACGGCACGGGCGCATCTGCACATCTCGCTGCACACGGCTGTTCATCAGCGGGTTTTTGAGTGCGCGATGTCGGGTGGGCTGCCGCTCTGCCGGCTGCAGGCGGACGATCTGTCGCAGCTGGAATATCTGGCTGCGGCGACGGCGTGCCGGACGGGGGAGCCCGCCGTGATCGACCCGGATCGGCGGAGCGCGGATGGGTATGGCTGTGGGGGATATGGGCTGGATTCGTGCGAGCCGGCGCGGCGGTATGGCGAGTTTCTTCGCGCGATGAACCTGCCCATTCCACAGCATGTCTGGCTGAATCAGATTCACGCGGAGCGGTTGCGGTCGTCGGTGGCCGAGCGCATTGATGGGGAGGAGCAGGCGCTCTGGAACCTGTGGCCCGATCCGGCGGCGCTGATGTTCCATGATGAGGGGACGCTCGAGCGTGTGCTAGCGCGCGCGATCGAGGATGACGAGTGGCGCTCGCGGCAATCGCGGGCGCTTGGGGATCATGCGCGGGCGCACGTCTCGTACGACGCGCTGGCTCGTACGCTGCTGGGGTTCGTCGAGTCGCGGCTTGCGAATGACTGTGCGGTTGATCCGCCGCGCTGGTACGACAATCGTGCTTCGACATCATCTCGGCGTCCGGTAGTACAAACACCATAAGCACAACACGCGCATGAACGCAGCAACCACTATTCCCGTCGTGTCTGGGCCAGTTCCCCCGGTCGTTCCCGCGCCTGCCGCGGTCGCGCCTGAGTTGCAGGTGCTCTGGCCGCGCGAGTTGCTGGATGCGCCGCCGGAAGTGGCGGCGCAGGCCTTCGCGAGGTCGCTACATGGTTATGCGAAGCGGCTGGACCCGGAGAAAGCGAAGCGGTTTCTGATGGCGGCGGACACGCCGATCACGGATGCGATCGATGACTCGATCGTCGCGGCGTATGGCGGGGTGCATCCGAAGCACTGGGTGACGGACTATCACGCATTTTTTTCGGATCGGATCGCGAAGGGAGAACGCGTGATCGATCTGGGATGCGGCGTATCCATGGTCGCGCTCTCCATTATCCAGCGGTGCGGCGCGACGGTGACGGGCGTGGACTGGTCGGAGCAGAATCTGGCGATGGCGGGGAAGCTCGCGGCGGCTCGGGGGGTATCGGATTCGCTCTCGCTGGTTCGGGCGGATATCTGCAAGACGCGCGTCCCTGGATCGTTTGATGCCATCGTGCTGAGCAACGTGCTGGAGCACATCACGGATCGGCCACAGCGACTGCGGCAGTGGGCGAAGTGGTACAACCCGAAGCGGGTGCTGATCCGGGTGCCGGCGTTTGATCGCGATTGGCGGGTGCCGCTGAAGAAGGAGCTTGGACTGGATTGGCGCTGCGACCCGACGCACGAGACGGAGTACACCCGGCCGCAGGTGGAGCAGGAGATGGCGGAGGCGGGGCTGAAGGTGCGAGAGATCATCACGCGGTGGTGCGAGTATTGGGTGGATGCCGAACCGGCGGGTTGAGCGGCTGTTTCTGACCTGGCTTGCGTTGGACGGAATCTCACACCATGTGTGGCATCGCGGCAATCATCCGTTCGCACGCAGCACCTCTGTGGAGCGGGGATTCTCGCGCTCGCATGGATCGAACACTGGATCATCTCTCGCGTCGCGGGCCGGATGGTCGCGGGGTACACGCAACATCGCACGCGTTGCTGGGGCACACGCGCCTTGCGATTCAGGATCTCTCGGCGGCGGCGGCTCAGCCGATGGCCACGCCGGATGGCTCGCTATCGCTTACTTACAACGGGGAGATGTACAACGCTCCGGCGGTGCGAGCGGAGTTGCGATCGTTGGGCCGCGGGTTTCGAACGCATTCGGACACGGAAGTGTTGCTGCACGCGCTGGATTGCTGGGGGTTGACCGGGACGCTTGAACGCATCCGGGGCATGTTCTCGTTCGTGGCCATTCGCGATCGGGCTGGATCGTTGCATGTCATGGCGGCGGTTGATCCGGCGGGGATGAAGCCGTTTGTGTGGTCACTCGTGGATGATCCGGAAGCGCGTGGTGAGAAACTTCTGCTGATCGCGTCGGACTGCGATGCCTTGCGGCATCTTGGGTCCGTGGGGCCGATGATCAATATCGCGGCGCTGCGGCGGATGTTGAGCATCGGGTATGTTCCCGCGCCGGAGACGGCGTGGCGCGGAGTGTGGAAGCTGGCTCCGGGGACATGTCTGGAATGGGATGGGCGAGCGAGCGACGCGATTGAAATATCGGCGTATTGGCGGCCGCCGACCGCGGTCGATCCGGGGCACGACGAAGCGAGCTTTGTGCCGCTGCTGCTGGGGCTTGCGACAGAGCATCTGATCGGCGATGTGCCGGTCGGCATGTTTCTCTCGGCGGGGCTGGATTCGACCTCGATCGCGCTGGCGCTGCACGAGAGCGGCGCGGAGATGTCGCGCATCCAGGCCTTCACGCTGAGTACCGGGGATGCGGCGGATGAATCGGCCGACGCGGTCGCCGTGGCGGCGGCGCTGGGCACGCCGCATCGGGTGATTCCGTTTGGCGCGGGTGATCTGCTTCCGACACTACGCGCAGCTGCGATCTGTTACGACGAGCCGCAGGGGTATACCGCGTTACTGACGGCGACGCGCATTGCCAGCGCGATGCGACACGCTGCGCCGGACGCCAAGGTCGTGCTCTCCGGGGATGGAGGGGATGAATCGCTTGGAGGATACACGTGGCATCGCGATGAGGCGGGACATCCGCTGTCGTTGTCGCACTTCCGCACTCCGACGGTCGATGCGCTCGCCGCGCACGAGCGGCTCGCGAGTAGGGTTGCAAGTCCGGATGCGAGTACGCGCGAGAGGCACGATGCGATGCTTGCGCTGGGGTCTCTCTCGTTCTGTCATCGCGCGCTTGTGAGAGCGTTCGGCGGGTTTCATCCGGCCGAGGCGGGTGCGTTGATCGCGGCGGACATTCCCCCGGCGGATACTTCGGAGTTCGCATCGTTCCTGGAAGCGAATGACGATTCGAGCGTCCCCATGCCGCGGCGGTCGCAGCGGCTGGACATTCTTGGCTTCTGTGCGGGTTCCATACAGCCCAAGCTCGATCGTGCGTGCATGGGTGTTGGGTTGGAGCTGCGAGCGCCATATCTGGATCGTCGGATGATGGAATGGGGCCTGTCGCGTCCGGTTGATCCCGGCGAGCTTGCTCCCGGTGGCGGAAAGCCGTCAGTTCGCACGATGATCGGGCGCGCTGTGGAGCGCGGGGTGTTGCCGCGCTGCGTTCTGGATCGTCCGAAGCAGGGCTTCTCGCTGCGACTGCGTGGCGAAGCGTTTGAGTCGCTGGCGGACAGCGTGGCAACGTCCCGATTGGCGGGCGATGGTGTGCTGTCGCAACGATGGAAGTCCTATCTCACGGATAGTCCGGAGTTGCGCAGGACTCGGCTGTTCTCGCTCGCGATGCTCGCGGCGTGGTATGACCATCGCGCGTAGCGGAGCTTCTCAGCCGGCAAGACGGGCGCGGCGGGTAAGGGCATCGCGCATGAGGCGGGAGTTGACAAAGCCGATTCGCTCGCGGTGGTCTTCCCACCACTCGACGCGGAGCGGGTGGCCGGGCTTCGCGGCGCGCTCGGCCGCGCCGACGATGCTCGCGGCATGGGCGCCGACCAGGCCGGTGGCCCAGCAGGCGTGGGCAAAGCCATCGGCGGCCGCTCTGTGCAGTCCCTCTTCATTCGTCGTTCGCACGTTGGCGGTTGGCTCCAGCAGCGCGCCCTCGCGTGCGTCGGTGCCCATATCCACGGCGAGAACGCGCCAGCCGAGGCGGGCGGCGGCGCGGACGAGTCTCCGCGAGTTGCGATCCAGGCCGACGACGAGGAGCCCCTGCTCGGCGGCGTGGCCGCGGGTCTTGGCGTCGGCGAGCATGGCAGCGGCGATCTCGTCGGGGTGCACCACCTTGCGGGCCAGATCGTGCATGGCGGGGTCGACATCTTCGTAGCCGACCCATCCCTCATCGGCGCAGCGGATCCACCACTGCCGAAGGGCAACGAGCCAGGGGCGCTCGGTCTCGCCGTCGATCGTGGGAGCGGTGCAGGCGCCGAAGAGGAGCGCGGTGCTCGCCGCCTGCGCCAGCTGCGCGGCGGTGAAACGCTCGGGGCGGGCGGAGCCGTCCAGGAGCAGTGCGCCCCGCGGCTTGGTGGGCGCGGGGTCCAGGAGCGCTTCCATGGTCGCGTACATCAGCGCGCTGTGGCCGACGACGCGCCGGAAGCGATTCTCGCTCAGATCGATCTTCTCCGCCCAGCCGAACTCGCGGGCTTCGGCGAAGGCCTTGCGGAGCACCTGCTCGTAGCAGCGGCACATGGGGGTGAACTGCTTGCTCATGCTCGAGGGGCGCAGGCGATAGGCCGCGAGAATCCTGTCGACGCCCTTCCAGCGCTCGCCGCGGATCGCGAGCCGGAGCCACATGTCGTAATCCTCAACGACTTTCAGCCGCTCATCGAAGCGACACTCGCCGATCATGTCGCGGGAGAAGAGGTGGGCGTGCGTCGCGGTGCGATTCCACTCGATTTGTTCGTCCAGTCCAACGATCGGAGCGCTCACCGGCGATTGGCGGCCCAGCGATCGTCCATCCTGATCGCAGAGTTCGTATCCCGCGTAGCTGGCGCCGGTCTCGCTTGCGGCGCGAACGAGGTGGTCGTAGGCCTCGGGGTACATCCAATCGTCGGAGTCGAGAAACCCGACGAACTCCGAGCCCGACGCGATGGCGCACTCCAGGCCCGTATTTCGCGCACCGGCGAGTCCGCGGTTCTCCTGCGTCACCATTGTGATGCGGTCATCATTGGTCGCGATCTCTTCGACGATGCGCGGGCCGGCATCCGTGGAGCCGTCGTTTACCACGATCAGACGCCAATCCTGAAAGGCCTGGCGCTGGACGGAACGAATCGCTTCCGCGATCGTTGCGTGTGAGTTGTACATCGGGATGACGACGGTCAGTCGAGCGGCCATGCGATCCTCTTTCTATCACCCATCACGCCGTCGGCGTGCGTCCAACACTTCCGACGGTTCCGGCTGTAGCGCGGGCTCCGCGCCCCAGGCGCAGGTCGATCGAATCCGAGCGAAGTTCTTTTTCCAGTGACTGAGCGACGGCATCGCGAGCGGCGTGCCATCGCATGGCTTTCGCGCGGCGTGTTCCCAACCGGCGCAGAATGCTCTCATCCTCCAGTGCGGCGACGATCACACCGCAGCGCGGCTCCAGCGGAGCGTCCATTCGTTCGGACGCAACTCCCTCGAGGGCATCCGTGTCGAGGGTTCCATCGTCGATCCGGTCGTCGCGATACACAGGGCGCAGGCCGAGTTCCAGCGTGGCTCGCGCGGCGAGGCGGCCATTGACGCCGGCGCCGAGGATCACGATCGTGTCGGATGCGTCCGCCCGTGCCGCGGCCACGCACGCTCTCGCCACTTCGATGGGCGAAACCGCGAGTTCGGCGAGCACACGCCAAGCCGAGTCGACCTCGTCGGCTCCGATCCATCCGCGCTCGGCGCAGGTCGCCCACCAGGAGCGAACCCGGCGCAGCCAGACATCCCGCGCGAGCCCGGGCTGCTCGGGTCGGATACCGAGGCCGAGGAGGGCTGCCCAATGAGCCGCGCCTGCCGCGGCCTTGGCATCAAAGGGCGCGCCGCCTGTGAAGCGGAACATCTCCGCGGCTTCCACGGCGCGATTCTCGGCATCCCCCACGGCTCGCATGGTGGACCAGTCCAAAGCCAGCCGCGCCATCGCGCGAATCTCGCGTTCGGCGGATACATCCACATTCGAGACACGCATCGATCGCGCTCGTGCGAACGCCCGCGACATCACGCCCTGGCCCGCGTGCAGCATCCCGGCGAAGTCCTTGCTCAAGCTTGCGCGGCGGACGCGGTACATGGTGACCGCTGGCCCGGGGAGCACGCCGAATCGCAGGGCGCTCGCCGTGAGTCGGGCCCAGAGCTCCCAGTCTTCGCAGACGCGCAGGGACTCGTCGAATCGCTCGCGACCGAGGGCATCGCGGCGGATCACCACGGTTCCGACGCCGCAGCGGTTGGATTCGAGGAACTCGCCCATTCCGATTGTTCCATCCGCGCCCGCCAGAGCGGGCAAGGTGCGTCCCATGGGCTCGCCGCGTTCATCGATGAGTTCCTGAGCGCCGCAGGCCGCTCGGTGGCCGCGGTGTTCCGCGAAGCCGATCAGCCGCGAGGCGCTGCCATCCACCGCGAGGTCATCGGCATCCAGAAAACGCAGCCACTCGCCGCGGGCCTCGGTGATGCCGGTATTCCGCGCGGCGGCGAGTCCACCGTTCCTGCGATGCACCATTCGCACGCGGCCGTCGCGGCGCATGATCTCTCCCACGAGTCGCGGCCCGCCATCGGTGGATCCGTCATCGACCACGACGACTTCGATGCGGCCATCTACCTCATCCGCGAGCGCGGAACGCACTGTGTCGGCCACGGTTGTGACGGACTGGTAGAGCGGGACGATCACGCTCAGCTTCGGTCTGGTGTGCGTCTCGCTCATGGCTTCGTGCGTCCGTTTGCGGTGCGCACGCCCTCGGGTTGCCACGGCCCGGCGCGCTTGACGCCGCTGCGCTCCAGCAGTGGGCCGTAGAGCCGGGGATGCACGATGCTCAGAAATCCGGGAAAGGTCTGCTCGTGCTCGCGCCGCAGGGACTCGTTTGCTGCGATCGCGCTGCGCGATGCGTAGAGCAAGAAGTTCTGCTGATACCACGGTTCGACGCGTCGGTCGCTCCAGACGCGTTTGCGGATTGGGTCCACGAGTTCATAGCCGCGTGTGAGGAAGAGCTCCTGCCAGAAGGTGGGCCAGCGCTCATTGATGTGTCCCTCGCCGCCCTGATATGGAATGGCCGCGCTGAACGCGATGACTGGGGCGAGCCCAGTGAGCATCAGGACCAGTCGTTCGGATCGCTCGGGGCGCACATGCTCGCCGACTTCGAGGCAGAGGGCCAGGTCGAACGGCCGTTCGCCCGCGGGCACGCTCCACTCTGCGTCTAGATCTGTTGCGATAAAGCGGTCCTGCGGTACAAGCAGACGGGAACGATCAACGTACGTGCCATCCAGTCCAAGAATCCGCTCCGCGCCGCATCGCACGAACTCCGCCAGCCATGCACCGGTTCCGCATCCGACATCCACGACAGACTTCGCGCCCACCACATTCTGCACCAGCGGCACAATCACCGCCGCGGATCGCTTGCTGCCCTCGACGATCGCGTCGTAATACTCTGGCGTGTAGTGACCGCCCGCGCCGTGTGGCTCGATCATTGCTGCACATGCTCTCGGCACCGACTTCAGCATAAACGCACATGTTCCTGTTACTCTTCGGCCGGTTTCAAGACGCGGCTAATCGCAGATTGGCAACACCCGTACGCGAGGGCGTGTTCGCCTCGACCACGCCCAGCCGCCGCATCGCGACGGCCCGATCACCCGCGAAGCCGAATCGCTCGCGAATCCACTCCGGAGTCCGAAGATCGTGCTTCAGATCGTGCGATCCGATCACCTGTTCGGCGTATCCGCCCGGGTCTTCATTCCATGGGAGTTTCTGCATGAGGCCGTGATCGCGCATCCTCCGGTGGAACTCCGGATACAGACCATCCCACTCATAGCGCCTCGGGGCATCCGGCCTGACCGCGTCCGCGCGGCCATCTTCCATCCCCCACGAGGCCACGAGCATGTCGGCATCCTGCACTGCCAGACCGCGCACGAACTGGAAGGAATCAGACTCGGGCGCGCTGGCCTCGCGCCGCGCTCGCAACCGCGCCTTGAGATAGATGTGCAGATAGCTCTGCTCGTAGTCGTGTACGCCCACCACCACCGGCGGCCCCTGTGCCCGAAACCCCTTCTCGCCCATCGCTCGTACGACCGCGCTCTCGGGCTTCAGGTCGTTGGCCGAACCGGACTGCTCGATCATCCCGATCGCGCGGCCAAGCAGTCGCTGTGGATACACATGCACGCCCTTACAGCAGATGCCCCCGTAGAACTTGCACATGAGCAGCGGTGTGATCGCGAACGCGCCGCCGTCGGCGCACGCGCAGATCATTCGGAGTCGCTCGATCGCGTCGGTGAGAAGCAAGACATCGGCATCGATCGCGACGACCCACGGGCGACCGCCGTCGCGGCCGCGCTCGAAGGTCGCGCGCACCGCCCTGGAGAACGGCTGCTCCCGCACGACGGCCACTTGATCTACGGGATTTCCCTTGGCACGTGCGACCAATCGGCGTACCCACGCAATGCAGGAGGCCTCGGTCCGCTCTCCGGCCCCGCGAACAACGAACAGCATGTCCTCAATCGGTACGCGCATCGTCCGGGAATATCGGCCGATTGGGGCGCCCGGATGAAGCACCCCCGGAATCGGGCCGATAATCTGCACACCCTACATGTCCGCCAAGCGTTCCACTTCCGGCCCTCGCTCCAATCCCGCGCCTCTCGCGGACGCTTTCGTTCACATTCACTCGTCCCACACCTCGCTCGCCCAACTGGCGCGGCTCGGGACGATTGCTCGTGAACGGATGGTGGATCGGGCGGTCTGTCCGCTGATCCGGCATCTGGCTGTTGTTACGTATGGCGGTTCGGACGATGCAGCGATTGTGGAGACGATTCCACCCCCCACTTGGAGTGGTGCCGTTTCCTGCATCAGCAACGTCGAGGCCCAAGAGACCGCCCTGTTTCAGGCATCTGTGCCCCGACGGGTGGCGGATGCGCTGGTGGCCGCCGGTTGTGGTTCGGCGCTGGTGTACATCGACCAGCATGATGGGGGCGAGGTTGCCATGCAGACCGCGGCCGAGCTGCGATCTCGGGGTATTCGCGTTGGGCTGGTAGCTCGGGCCGGGTATCACTGGTCCTGGACGGTTGCCCGAGACACGGCGCCCAACCACCCTCGGGCCATCGCGGCGGCGGGTCGGGAGGGGGACTTGTGCCGCGCGGCGGATGTCGTGGTTGCCACGACGCGGCGGATCGCCGACAACCTGTGCTGGCAACACCGGCTGGACCCAGCGCGCGTTCGCATCGCTCCCAACTTTGTTCAGCCCGAAGGGGCCGTGCCGGCATTTTCGGGGCGGGTGCCGGGAACCATTCTCTTCGCGGGGCGGCTCTCGCCGGAGAAGCGGATCGATCTGCTGATTCGTGCGGTTGCGGCGGCGGCGAGGTCGAACCCCGCGGTCAAACTCATTGTCATCGGCGATGGTCCGGAGCGCGAGTCGCTCGGCGCGCTGGCCGCGTCGTTTGATGCGCCGGTCGAGTTTCGTGAACGGGTCGCGCACGCGCAGTTGCTTCGCGAGATGGGGAGCTGCAATATCTACGCCCAGCCCTCGCGTTTCGAGGGCCACCCGAAGACGATCCTTGAGGCGATGGCGATGGGCGCGCCCACGCTGGTCGCTCGTGCGCCGGGCGTGGATGATGAGATCAACCCGAACGTCACCGGCATCGTCAGCGGCGATGGCGAGGCCGATCTCTGCGGCGCGATCCTCTGGCTGATCGCGAATCCGGAGATCGCCGAACGACTGGGCACCCGGGCCGCGAGGGACATCCGCAGTCGCCTTTCATTCGACGCCACCTTCGCGAAGCTCCTCGACTGTTTCTTCGAGGCCATGCGATTGGCGGGAGCTGGCGCGACCGATCGCGAACTTGCGACGCCCGTGCGCTGGGAGCAGACGCTTCTCAACGCTTCACCGGATGCCGCGGCGGCGGAGTTCGCATCGTCCGTCGCGGCGTACGCCAAACGGCTCGACCCGCGCACCAGGACCATTTTTATGGACAGCGTAAACGCCCGGATCGGTTCGATTGCGGAGGCCGACGCGGCGGTTGTGCCTGCGGCGCTCCGGTCTACGCCCGCGCCGGATGCTCCGGCGTCTCCCCGTTGAGCACTCGCCACAGGTCTTTGACGACCCAGGACATGTTCGCGTGTGCGGAGGCGGTGGCCGCTCCGATGTGGGGCGTCAGTTTCGCGTTCGTCAGGCCAAGCAGCGGATACGCCGCGCCGAAGGGCTCGGGCTCGTGCACATCCATCGCGGCTGTCGCGGCCGGGTGCAGCTTGAGAAACGCGGCGAGCGCGTCGGTGTCCACGACGAAGCCGCGTGAGGTGTTGATGAGCATTACATTCGGGCGGCACTTGCCGAGCGCATCGGCGTTGATCAGATGGCGGTTTTCGGCGCGTCCGTCCACATGCACGGTGACGACATCCGACTCGCGTAGCAGCTTTTCAAGCCCCATCGGCTCGGCGCCGAAACGCAGATGCTCGGGAATCACGATGAGATCGTGGTATCGCACCCGCATGTTCATGGCCGCGCCGACACGGGCCATGCCGGACCCGACGCGCCCCAGGCCGATGATGCCGAGGGTGAGATCGCAGAGCTGGCGCGGCGCGATCATCGACCTGCGCATCGCGTTCCATTGATCCTTGCTCGGGGCGTGATCCAGATACACGCGGGGTCGCAGGGCGTCGAGCATGTACGCCGTCACCAGTTCCACCACGGCGCGAGTGTTTGCGCCGGGGGTCGAAACGACCGTAACGCCGCGTTTGATGCACGCGCCGACATCCACGTTGTCCAGCCCGACGCCCGCTCGCCCGACCACCTTCAGCTTGGGCGCGCCCGCGAGCATGGCTTCATTGACATTCGTGTAGGTGCGGATCAGCAATCCATCGGCGCGTTTGAGCAGTTCCGGGAATCGCGCGGCATCATCCGACGAACAGACGACGAGTTCGCATCGTTCGGCAAGCCACGAGGCCGCGGCCGCATCCAGATTCTCGGTCTGCACCACCAGCGGTTTACTCGTCATGCCCGATGGTATCGAGGGGCGATGTCAGGCGGGCGACTGGCCCGCCTGGTTGCTCCCCGTGCCTTCGGAACCGCCGGACTCTTCGCCGCCGGCGTCTTCCTCGCCGTTGAACTCCGCCGGCTCGATGATGACGCTCATCGCGCCCTTGCTGCCGGAGATCTGGTGGTCTTTACCAAACGAGATCACCTGCTCGCACTTGAGCTCGGCGTGTTCCTTGTGGGTGGTCATGAGGACAGCACGGCCCTCCTTGTCCACGCGCTGGGCGATCTTGAGGCCGCGCTCCGCCGGATGGGCGAAAATCTCCTGACAGATTCGGATCACGTACTCGTACGTGTGGGCCTCATCGTTGAGCAGAACCACATTCCAGAGCCACGGGCGCTTCGTCTGCTGCTCGCTGCGGGTCTGGGTCTCGGGCTTGGTCGGCGTCTGTGTCATTGTGGGATGGTACGTGTCCGGATTCGCGCCCTCAAGACCGCTCGTTTTCACGGTGAGGCACTCCCGATCCCATCCGACCCCATCACCCGCCGAACGCCGCTTCGGCGACTTCGATGGCCCGGGCCAGCGCGGCGGCCTTATTCACGGTTTCCTGATATTCCTCTTCTGCGCGAGAATCCGCCACGATGCCACCGGCTGCCTGGATGTGGTACATCCAGCTTCCATCGGGGCCGCGGAGAGAGGTCGGCGCCACCATCGTCCGGAGCGCGAGGGCGATGTCCATGTCGCCGTCGAGTCCGACGTAGCCCATGCCGCCGCCGTATGGGCCGCGGCGCACGGGTTCGAGTTCGTCGATGATTTGCATGGCGCGAATCTTCGGTGCGCCGGAAATCGTGCCCACCGGCAGCGCGGCTCGGAGCGCATCCCAGCAATCCAGCCCTTCGCGCAGCTCTCCGGTCACAGTCGAGCTGATGTGCATGACGTGGCTGTATCGCTCGATCACCATGCGCGCCGGAATCTGGATCGTTCCGGGTTCCGCGACCTTGCCGACATCGTTTCGTCCGAGGTCCACGAGCATGACATGCTCGGCGATCTCTTTCGGGTCCGTGAGGAGTTCGCGTTCCAGGGCGCGATCTTCTTCGGGGGTTGCGCCGCGGCGGCGCGTGCCGGCGAGCGGGCGATTGGTCACGATCCTGGTTTGGGTTCCCCGGGTCTCCGAACCGGGATTCTCTTTCGATTCAGGACTCGACGAAGACCCGGCTCGGAGAGCCGGGGTACCCAGACGCACGCGGCAGAGAATCTCTGGACTTGAAGCGACCAGCACGCACCCGCGTGTTTGCATGTACACCATGTACGGACTGGGGTTCACCGCTCGCAGCGCGCGATAGACATCGAAGGGGTCCGCCTTCGAGCGTTTCTCGAACCGCTGGCCCACCACGACCTGGAAGATATCTCCGGCCTTGATGTACTCGAGGGCGCGCCCGACCATGCCCGCGTGCTGCTCGCGCGTCAGGTTGCTCTTGAGCGGTTCGGGGGCTCGCGTGCCCGGGCGCATCATCCGGCCTGAGGCCATCGGCTCGCTGTGGGTCTTGAGCGCGTCCACGCGCCGCTCGATCCATGCGATGCCGCGATCGTGAGCCACGGCGATCTCGGCATCGCTCGCTGTGGGCTCCACCTCCGCCAGATGCACGACGTGGACGAGCTTGTCCACATGGTCGAAGACCACCACCCCGTCGTAGAAGGCCAGATGCAGGTCCGGCAACCCGCGGTCGTCCCGCGGCCCGTTCTCCGCCTTGAGTTTCTCCGGCTCGGCGTATCGGACGGTGTCGTACCCCGCGAATCCCACCCAGCCGCCGAGAAAACACTTCGGAAGGGTCGCCCCACGCACCGGCGCGGGCATGGAGAGGTACAGACCGGCGCTGATCCGCCGCGGGACTTCCAGCGGGTCTTTCTCCACGGCGACGGATTCCACCCCGGCTATTCCCCGCACTTTCTGGTCCACCGTGCGTACGTTCAATCCATGGGCCACGATTTCCACGATGGGCTGGGCCCCAAGGATCGAATGCCTTCCCTGCCGCTCTCCGCCTTCGACTGATTCCAGCAGAAACGACGGAGCCTCACGTTCGTCCGGGGCCACCAATCGCCGATAAGCCAGAACGGGGGTCAGTTGGTCGTCCAGCAGACTCACCCACAGAGGAATGACAACCTTTCGCCCCGCCGCCGCCGGTCGTGCGCTCCGCACCTGTTCAACAAACGACTCTTTGCCGGGAAACGCCATGAGCATCCATGCTAGAAACCTCCGCCGCTCCGCACGCGCCGGGCTTCGGGCTATTCCGCCGACGCTGATCGCCTTTGTGCTCGCGGGCGCCGCCGTCGCTCAGCCCCCGGCGACACCGGTACCACCGCCGGCTTCCCAACCCGCCCCCCCGCCCGCCACCGTCCCCGTTTCCTCGCTGCCCCCCGCCCAGAAGCTTGGCCTGCGCGTGAACCTTCTGGACCGCCAACTGACGATCATTCCCACGGTCGTCATCGTTCCCGATGAACCGTCGTACGTCGCCGCCATCGCCAACTGGCAGACGACCGCCTCCGGCGCGATCCGCTATCCCGTGCTCATCGACAACGGTACATGGGCTTCGCGCACGCGTATCGCGCGCTTTGTCCGCGCGTTCAATCCCAAGTCTGTGATGCGGTGGTCCGCCTCGGGCGATGCTGCGATGCTCCCGATCGATGTTCCGCTCCGCCAGCTTCGTATCGAGACCGCCGTCGCCTCCGCCTGGGGCGCAACGCCTGAAACCCTGAACAAGAAGTGGACGGATCTCGGCTTTGCGCCCCCCGGAGTCGTAGTCTGCAATTTTAAGGATCCCGCGTGGACGGGGGCCGTCGCGCTTGCTGCCGGCCGTGGCCAGCCCATGCTCTGGCTCGATTCCGGCTATGTGGGTGATCCGGCCGGCTACATGATGTCCGAAGTTGCCGACGCGTTCAGCGCCAACATCACCAAGGGCGTTAAATCACTCGGCCACCCGTGGAACTCGCTGGGCGATGACATCGATGCTGTCACGCTCTGCATGACCACGCCCAGCCGCGTGTGGCTTGGCCCCACCGACAAGCGTAGGTACTTCGCGTTGACAGACTGGATCGGGCGTGCCCCTGCGGACCCGGCCGGCAAGCGAGCTCAGTGGGCGTGGTGCGGCCAGATTATGGGTGATTCCTCTCGCGCCGCCCACGACGCGATGTGCTCACTCTTCCTGCTCCCCGATCGCGGCTGGCTGCTGGATGGCTATCCATCTACGGAGGGGTGGAACCTCTTTGATATGACATCCGCCGCCACGCAGATCGAGAAGATCGGTGTGAAGTGCCTGGTCGATGACGCCATCGGCGGCGCGACCATCTCGGACCTGCGCCGGCGGGCCGCGGGCATCCGCCAATCCGCGACGGTTTCCACGGTCGATGCCGGCATGGGCGTTGACGCCGGGCTCATCGCCATCAACACCAAAGGCAATCCGGAGTTCTTCACGCTTGCCGATGGCGATGCCAAGCCGGTGGATATTCCGATCCTCCGTCGCCCCGCGATTGCGTATGTAGTCCACTCTTTTTCTGTGGCATCTCCAACGAGTCGCCCCACCGTCGGCGGCATCTTGCTGGACCGCGGCGCGTACGCGTATCTCGGCTCTGTCGAGGAGCCCTTTCTTCAGGCCTTTGTTCCCACGCCGATCGCCATGACTCGGCTCGCCTCCGGCTACCCGTGGGGCGCGGCGGGGCGCATCGATGGCGGCGACATCTGGAAGCTCGCCGTCTTCGGCGATCCTCTCCTGACGCTCGGTCCCCCCGGCAAGCGTGCCGACTCCGCCGCCGTTCCGCTTCAGGGCGCGGCCGACATCGCGGCGCGTCTCCCCGATCAGCTCAAGGCACGCGACTTTGACGGGGCCATGTGGACACTCGCGATGGTCGGGCGCGATCGCGACGCGGCCCGTCTCCTCGCGGCCCTCGCCAAAGATGATCCGGCCGCCTGCACGCCCACGGTCGCTCTCGCCGGTCTCCCCAGTGCGTTCTTCACAGGCGATTATGCCACCTTCGTCCTCGGCGCCCGCAAGGCCGCGGCGGTCTTCGAGGACGACGCTCGCGTCAAGCGCGAGGGCCTCGCGGAAGTCCGCGACATGGTCTGGCACGCCGTCAGCATGAGCGCGGGCAAGATCACCGAGAGTGAGGCCGATCTGCTCTCGGACTACCTTCGCCCCGATCTCCTCGGCAGGGACACCTCCGACGCGACCCGCGCCGCCGAACTCGCGAAGGGGATGGGTGCGGGGCGCGCTGTGCGAGACAAGTCGGTCCGTATCGAACTCCGCAACGACCCAAACCGCACCCCCGCCCCGCAGTTTCCTCCCCCACCCCCGCCAGCCCCCAAGCCCGCTCCGCCGGGATCCGCCCAGCCCAAGCCCTGACCCGCATCCATCCTTACAATGTTTTATGCCTACGTACGAATATGAGCTTCTGGACAAGAAGGGCGAGCCCACGGGTGAGCGCTTCGAGTACGTCCAGTCCATGAAAGACAACGCCCTCACCAAGCATCCCGAGACGGGCAAGCCATGCCGTCGCGCCATCGTCGCGCCCGCGATCGCCGGCAACTGGTCCCCGATCAAGGACAAGGGCCGCCTGAGCAACAAGAACCTCGAGCGGCTCGGCTTCACCAAGTACGAGAAGAAGGGCAACGGCTACATGGAGCGCGTTGCGGGCAAGGAAGGCCCCAAGTCGGTCTCGTTGGACGATTGAAGGCCCAGAACAGCCGAACCAGCCCGCCGCAGATGGCGAAGCACCGACCCCTCGCATACCCACCAGAACGCGCCCGCCAGCGCGATGTGCCACCCGATCGCCGCGCTCGCCAGCAGCCAGCGCGGCGAGCCCGCCGGCAGGATCCCGAGCGCCAGATCGCGCGCCATCGTCATGTTGATGGCGTGCACCAGAAACAGCGGGTATGAGATTCGCCCGATCGCTCGCAGGGGCCACAGCACGCCGCAGCCCGCGATCCGATCATCCCACCGTCGCACGAGCACGAGCCCGACGGCGCACGCGCTCGACACGGCCATCTCGCCGATCGCATCGCGCCCGCCCCGTGGCGGGGCTTCTCGAAACACGAGCATCGCGAGCGATGCGAGCAGTGTCATGCCGATCGCGCCGTCGATCAGTGTGCGTCGGCCAAGATGCGCACCATCCGGGCGGCCGCGGTAGTACACCGCCGCCCCGAGCGCGAAGTGGATTCCGTAGTCGAACAGAATCCCCCGATCCGAGTAAGGCGTCGCGAAGTTCATGCACGCGCCGATGCAACCCAGCGCCAGTGCAAACCAGCCAAGCCGAATCCGGCCCATTCCCGCCGCGGCGATGCCCAGCGCCATCAGAATGTAGAACTGCACCTCGTAGCCGAGTGTCCAATGTGTGGGCACGAGGAGCACGGGGTTCTGGCATGCGGCGGAAACCGGCGAGGGAACCGTCCAGACCCACTGCACGAGCAGCACATTCGCGATCCATCCAGCCGCCGATTGGGCCATCCGCAGGCCCGGGCGCGCCTCATCCCGCAGCCCAAAGACGCATAGCAAGTACACGAGCGCCAGCGCGTAGGCGGGCCAGATGCGCATGATCCGCCGCCGAATCCATGTCGTTGCTCGCTCGGCCCGTGCGATGGCCCAGTCCGCCGATGAAAAAACGCAGTACCCGCTGATCAAGAAGAACAGCACCACCCGCGCCTGCGACAACCCCATGTCCAGTCCTGCGACGTGGTGCAGCACGATCGCCAGAGCGATCAACCCTCGCAGCGGGAGCAGCAGCTCGAAGCGATCCGCACCCGTCGCGACCGGAGATGGCAATCGCCCGGGCGTCATGATGCTCAGTGTACCAATCCCCCCGGGGCCCCCGCCGTAGATCCAAAGACCATCAATGCGGGCGACAGGGGTTGAACCTGCACGGCCTTTCGGCCACGGGATCCTAAGTCCCGCGCGTCTGCCAGTTCCGCCACGCCCGCGCACGACAACTCTAGGAATCCCGATCTCCCTCGATGTTCCTTATTCCGCTCCCCCCACCATGCCCGCCTCCCTTCCCGCTCCTTCCTCCCTCATACCATTGTGAATCGCCGATTCAGAGCGATCCACATGCCACCAACCCGCGCCAGCTTTGCGTCTCTCGGCCTTGCTCCGCTCATCCTGCGATTGGTGCTTGGGGGGACGTTTCTGTGGGCCGGGCTAGGGAAGTGGATGGGCACGAAGGAAGTCGGCGGCAACGATGCGGCGATCCTCGCGAATCTTGATGTCATCCCGCGCCCCGCGCCCGCCGCGGCGCCGAGCACGACGCCTCCTGCGGCGCCGCTTCCATCTTCGGGTGGCACTGGTACAAGCCCGACACCAGCGCCCGGGACGCTACTTCTCCTCGCTCAATCTTCGACAGGTTCTCCTGCCGCGCCGACCAAGTCCGTTCCTGTCACGGCGGGTCTATCGCTCGCCACCGCCGCGGATTTTCCCGAACCCGTGAAGGTTCGCGCCATGTGGGGCATCGCGCTGAGCGTGCATCGCGCTGCGCACCCTTCAGCCGATCCCACGACCGGCGTCACGCCGCAGTCCATCTGGCCCGCACTGCTCGCCAGCGGACTGTGGCCGAAGGTCTTTGCGGTTGCAGTTCTTCTCTCCGAACTTGCCGGTGGCGCGCTCATGCTCATCGGATTGTTCACGCGTCTGGGCGCGCTCTCGGGCGCGGGCGTGATGCTCGGCGCGATCTGGCTCACGCAGATCGGTCCTGCCATCCAAGGCGGTCACGCGGCCTTCGGCTTCCTCCCCGATCGCAACCCCTGGGATCCGCAGGCGTGGATGCCGCTGGGCTGGCAGCTCTCGCTTCTTGCGGGTTGCCTTGCCCTTGCCTGTCTCGGCTGCGGCGTGCTTGCGATCGATCGCGCGGTCGCCGGATATCGCGCCGTTCCCGAGCGTTTCCAGCGTAAGCCCGCGCCAGCAACCGCAATGCCCGGAGCCAAGCGTGGGTAGGTCCAGCGTGCACAATCTCGCCTCCGTGCTCGCCGAAGCTCCCGCGGCCACCTCCACCCGTCGCTTGCGCCGACGGATTCCCACTCTGCCGCTCCTGCTCAGCGGCGTCATCCACGTTCTGGTGATTCTCGCCGCGGGCTTTGTGGTCTGGCGCACCGCCATCGCTCCCAGCGCCGGACCCGGTGCGGGCGTCGCATTTGAGGCCACGGGGGATTCTCCGGCGGCATCAAGCGGCTCAACGCCGCGCACGTCCAATCCCGCAACGACGCCCTCGTACTCGCCCTCATCGCCCGTCTCCGAGGGTTCGCTCTCGCCGCTCTTTCTTCCCATCGAATCCGAAGCGCCGCTCGTTGGGCTCTCGACCGGCGCATCTGCCAATCCCATTCCCTCCGCGCTCGGCGGCTTCGTCGGTTCTTCTCTCAGCTCCGGCTCGCTCTTCAACTCGGTGGGGTCCACCGGCTCCTCCGCCGCGACTCCCGGCGCGGGCGGCGCGACCTCCGTCACCTTCGGCGGCCTCGGCGCGTCCAGCGTTTCCTCCGTTGTCTACGTCGTTGATTGCTCCGGCCCCATGGTCACATCGCTCCCGATGGTCATCAACGAGTTGGAGCGTTCCGTCGGTCGCCTCTCCTCCTCGCAGCGATTCGGAGTCGTTCTCTTTCGGCGCACGACGGAGGGCGGCGCCGGAGCGGAGTCGTTTGCTCCCGTTCTCGTCCGCGCCACATCCAGCGCGAAGGAGCTCCTGCACAACTGGCTCGCCGCGGCGGAGCCCTCCGGTCGTTCCAGCCCGCTCGCCGGCGTTGAGCTCGCGCTCTCGCTCAAGCCCGATGCGATCTTCCTGCTTTCCCGATCCATCCAGCGTTCCGGCGGGGGGGTCTGGGAGCTCGGCATCGACGCCACAATGTCCAAGCTTGAGCAGCTCAATCCCAAACGCTCCGGCCTGCTCGGCTCCGGACGCCCCGTGCTCATCCAGACCATTCAGTTTTTGGACGAGGACTCCACCGGCATCATGCAGGCCATCGGCACGCGCCACGGCGGCGGCGCGGGGTATCGCGTCGTCAAGACCCAACAAGACCTGCTCGCTCCTCCGCCGCTCTCCCCCTGAAGCCGCTCCGAAACGCCCGGGATGAGCGAGTCTTCGAGTGAATCCCGTGGATATCGGAGCGTGATCGCCGCGCATTCGTATCATCACCGCGGCTCGTCCGTTGGATTCCGCGCAGCGCCTCAACCCATGCCCCACCTCTCCCGCCATCTCGCCCGATGCACGTTCCTCGCGATCCTGGCGCTCGGCTCGCCCGCAATTGCCCAAACTTCTGTCCCGGAGCTGGACTCGCAACTCACCGCCGCCAAGCAGCAGCTCGCGGCGCCCTCGCTCACGCCCGCTCAACGACTTGACCTCATCAACCGCTGCGATGAACTCGAACGTCGCCTCATCGCCCTCGCGCCCGCCGACGATCGCGTGCCATCGTGGCTCACCGATCGCGCCGCCGCCGCGCTAGACCTTGCCGGGTCGGATGCTGGCGGCGGCGCTGACATAAGCGTGCTCTTCGGCGTTCCCACTCAGTCCGAACTGAAGTCCACCCGCGCCCGCGCCGGCGAGGCCCTCGACCTTGCCAAACGTGCCGATGCCGCCGCCGCGCTTGCC
>JBGANP010000069.1:5971-20523 GCA_044222255.1 Phycisphaerales bacterium | reverse complement strand
GGTCGGTTTGTACTTCCGGAAATGTGTCATGCCGCGTGCGACTTTGCGCGTGGCACCACGCTTGCAGATGTTTCAACGTCTGTCGGCGCGCATCGCGCACGGTGCGCGCCGGACGAACCATGATTCCGAACCGTCACATCTGTTTCTGGGTCTATTGGAGCTCTGCCGTGGCCACGCTGGTCGTTGCGCTGGCCGCGGCGAACGCACCGATCGATCCCGGTGCGGGGGCGGCCCAGAAGATCGCCTCTGTGCACGTCCCGCTCGCGATCAACACGTGCCTGGCCTGCCTGGTTGCCTTCGTGGCGAACATCGGGTACATCTGGCAGCGCGGTACGGCGTGGGATGACCTGGGTGCCGCAGCGGCCCAGGTTGCGGTGCTGCTCTGCTGTGTGCTGCTTGTGACGGGGATGATCTGGGCCCATCAGGCGTGGAATCACTGGTGGACGTGGAGCCCTCTGCCGACATTCAGTCTCATTCTGTGCTTGCTCTACCTGGCGTACGTGATCCTGCATCGCATTGCAGGTCCGTCGCGCCGAAGTGAGATTGCCTGCGCGGTCTACGGAGTGATCGCCTTCCTCGATGTACCGCTGGTCTATCTCTCTGTGAAACTGCTGCCCGATCGGCATCCATCTGAACTGCGGATGAGCGCCGAAATGCTGAACACACTCATGGTCTGGGGCATCCCGACAACGCTGATTTGCGCGGGATTGATCGCGGCGGGATACCGCCTGAACCGCAACGCGCGGATGCTGACTGTGGATAAACCCCCGCAGATCGACATCGGGAATCTCGGGGGCGTTCACTAGACATCACGATGCCGGCCGCGTGCGATGGCCTTCGGGTTCGATGAGATGAAGCAGGGGACGCAATGGTTGCATTGCAACGCTCATAGACTTGGGTCCGTCCATCGCAGAACGCCCGGCCGCGTGAACTCGGCCGAATCTCTGGCGGACAGGAGCATCCCATGGATAGCCTTGCGAAGATTCTCGTCGCCGTGGACTTCTCCCCCTGTTCCGCCGACGCCTTTCGACAGGCGGCGCGGCTCGCCGCGCGATCTCGCGCGTTTCTCGCGGCGCTGCACGTGGTGGACGTGTCGCTGTACACACCAATCCCGCCCGATCCGCTTCTGCCGGTTGGGCTGCTTGTGACCGAGGCTCGCCAGCAGTGGGGGGCATTCGCACCGGGATGCGAGGCCCGAGAGGCCACGACCCTGGAAATTGCGGTCGGCAGGGCCCGAGACTTGATCTTCGAGCGCGTTCGTGCGGACAAGCCCGATCTGCTCGTCGTTGGCGCCCACAGTGACCTTGATGCCCACCGGCCCATCGGGGGCAACGCCGCCGCCTGCGTGCAGCACGCCGGCACCAAGGTTCTGGTCGTACGCGAGGGCCAGGTCGGCCCTTTCAAGTCAGTCGTGGCGTGTGTGGATTTCAGCGACACGTCACGGCTGGCTCTCGAGCAGGCCATCAGGATGGCCGCCCTGGATGGCGCTTCGTTGCACATCCTTCATGTGTACACAGACCCTTGGCGCGGCCGCTCGGAGCCGACACCGAAGGACATTGATCTGCCCTCGTTCCGAGACGCCCACCGGCGCGCGGTGGAGGAACGTCTCCGGAAGTTCTGCGAACCTCTGGCCCACGAACTTGGCGCGCTGCGAGCTGAGTTTCATGTCATGCTCTCAAGCAGCCACGGCGAGGGCATTATCGCGTTTGCGCAACGCCACGGGTGTGACCTTGTGGTGCTGGGAACTCGCGCCAAGTGGAACATCCATGACTTTCTCTGGGGCTCGACCGCCGAGCGGGTGGTCAGGGAGTGTCCCTCGTGCGTTCTCGCGCTCAAACCGCCGGGCTTTGTCCAGGGCCATCATCTCGCGGCGTCCGTACCGAGGTGAAACTCCGTCGCAAGCGTGCCGGCGTGTGAATTCACGAACCAACGGATACTTCGGGGAGAGCTTCCAAAGGTCGCTTCAGGCGCCCAGAGTGTTCTTGCCGCGGTTCCGCATCCAGACATAGGCCATCAGGCAGGTCCCCAGGATTCCGAAAGGCAGCATGGATCCGAACCAGAGGAAGGGGACCAGCGGGGCGGCCTTGACGTCCATCCCTTCGGGACGGAAAGTCACGAACATCCGCCCGATGCCCCACCCCGCGAGCATGGAGCCGTAGTACTGGAAAGAATCGATGATGCCCGAAGCGCAGCCGGCCATCTTGCGTCCGCCCAGGTCCATTGCCGCGGCAGTCCCGAGGATCGAGTGCGTGGAATTGCAGAGCGTCGCGATGGCGAGGAGCAGGACTGAGGCAACCACGCTGCTCGCCAGCGGGCCTGTTTGTGGCAGGAACATCGCCGCGACCGTCAGCAGCGACTGAAAGAAGTAGAGCGCGGTCGCCACTGGCGCCCGTCGGCCGGCGAAAAATCGGTCGGAGATATAACCGCTGGCGAGCGAGCCCACTGTAGCGACAATGGGAAGGCCCCAAGCCATGACCGAAAAGAGCGTTGACTTCCGGTCGGCGTGCCAAGTCTCGCTCAGGTAGACCGCCCACCATGCATCGGTGGCGCCGCGGACGAATCCTGTGCACAGATAGGCCGCGGCGATGATCCAGACAACCTTATTCGATGCGATCCTGCGGAAGACATCGCGTAGTTTCACCCGTTCGTTGGCGCCGGTGCCGTGATCGGGCTCGTCGTCGTGCTGAACGACGAAGCCGGCTTCTTCCGGCGTGTTGCGCACGATCAAGTTCATGACGATCACGACGACCGCAACGACGATCGGCGGGATGATGAACATGTAACGCCAGTTCAAGCTCGGCACAGAGACAGACCACACAAGGAGGGAAACGGAGAAACCGGTCGCGAGAAGCACCGCGAACTGATTGGCGCCCACCCGTCCCAGGTTGATCATGGCACCGAAGATTCCCGCGAACGCGCCGCGCTCTTTGCGCCGGAACCACGCGGTGTTGACCTTAATGAATCCGGGAGCGCCGAATGCCTGGAAGTAGCCATCGAACGTCCGAATGACCAGCAGGATCGGGAAAATCCACGCGAGCTTTGACCACGCGATGAACCCGAAAGCCAGGTTCAGCAAGATCGTGGCGACCGCGCCGATGATCATCGCCTGCTTGCCGCCGACGCGGTCGGTGTAGAGGCCGTTGATCATCTGCCCGACGGCGTATGCGCCGTCCCGACCGGTCTTGAACAGCCCGAATGATTCCTTGGAGAGATTCAGATCGCGGATGATGTCGGGCGCGATCGGGTCGAGGTTGTAGCGGCAGAGGTAGTACGACGCGTAAGTCAGGCCGAGCATGAACCAGTTGCGACCGCGGGCGGCCCGGAATCCGGGCGGGTACGCCGAGCCATCAACCACAACCAGTTTGCTGCGGCCCGCTGCATCGTCCGACGGGCGCATAGTTTCCGACATTTGCCTCTCCGACACACTCGTGAGCGACCGGCGCCGCGTGGGGCGTATGGTATATCCGGGATGCCCTTCGGCTGCAACACCGGGCGTGAAGATCTCCCGGCGCGTCGGCGCAAATCGACGATTCGGCTTGCGGGTTCAGAAACGAAGAACCCCAGCATTCGCTGAGGTTCGCTCATGGTTCGTGGGCTGATTCTGCAAAGCGGGCGAGGAGGATCGAACTCCCGACATTCAGCTTGGGAACGCCCGGGCTCACGATCAGAATCCCCGTGAATCTGGCCACTTCCAACGGACCCCGCGTTCGCTTGCACACGCGCTTGCACAAGGCCGCGCATGATCGGGATTCCGCCCCGCGCGCCATCCCCGCCACGTTTGCCCACGGGCGGGCGGGTCCGGCGTTGGCCCCGATTCCCGGGCTTCGCCACGCGGCCGCACGTCGGGCCAACGTGGCGGGACGTGGGCGTCTACACGTCTACGCATACGGAACCCGCGGCCATAACGCCGCTGGCGGGGATTCTGTAGACGTAGACGCCCCCCTCCCCCGGCGTAGGTACTTGGCGGGCGGCCGTCGAAGGCGATGCCCGCGGGAACAGCCGCGCGGGTAGACAGAGTTTGTTTCGCGCGGGGATGGGCGATTTCCAGCCGAATCCGCCCGTTTGCCCACATGGGGCCGAACTTGCCCACATGTCGCGGATTGACGGCGAAACCGCTGCGGTTTGCCTTGCCTCGTGGCGAATGTCATGGCTTCATGTGTCACAACGCGGGCGGAATCGCCGCCCGCGACGGAGGCCACGAACATGAACGCCACGACGAAAACGACGATCGAGATGGCCAGGACTCTGGCCCGCCGCGGGTTCGCGGTGCGCGGCATCGAGATCCAGACGCCCGACGGCCGCCGCTGGTGCATCGACGCGGTCGCCCCGGGCCGGGCCCGGCACGCCGACGGGCACTGGGGGCCGAAGGCCGGAGCGCCGGGCGGGTTCCGCCTGTTCGAGATCGACCCGGATCGCGACGACGCGCCGACCGAGCACGACCCGGTGGATTACGACACCTGGGACATGGGCGACCTGATCGACTACCTGAACGCGGTCGGGCAACCGAAGCCCCGGCCGAGCACGACTCGCACAACCGATCCGACGACCTGAAGCCCGCGAAATGCGGGCTTCGCTGTTTACCAGAGACCACCAACCCAAAGGAGCACGACCATGACGAAGCGCACGACCAAGCCCGAACCGACCGCCGCCGAGACCTACGCCGCCCGGCAGAACGACATCGCCCGCCTGATGGACGTCCTGCAGATGGAACTCGACAAGCACGCCGACGGAGCCAAGGCCGACCCGAAGAACTGGGGCCGCACGGGCGATCTCGGGAAAGTTCGCAGCGACCTGATCGACCTGGTCGGATTCCTCAGCAACATGGACCGCGAGCACGTCGAGGCCTTCCTGGCCGACGCCGAGTGATCGCCACGCGGCGTCGCGGGGAACCGCGGCCGCCACGCTTCCCCCGCCGCGCCGTGCGGCGGGGTTCTGCACCCGACACGAAGGAGTCCGACATGGCACGCAAAGGCACGATCAAGAACATGGGCAAGGTCCACCGCGAGATGAGCGACGCGCGGAAGGCCCGCAAGGCGGCGAAGGCCGCGCCGTCCGCCAAGGAGACGAAGCCCGCGCCGACGAAGCGCGTCAGCGCCCTCGATGCGGCGGCGCAGGTCCTCGCCGCGAGCGATGTCCCGATGCGGGCCAAGGAGATGATCGACGCGATGGACGCCAAGGGCCTGTGGCGCTCGCCGGGCGGCAAGACCCCCGAGGCGACGCTCTACGCCGCCATCATCCGCGAGATCGCCGCCAAGGGCGACAAGGCCCGCTTCAAGAAGCACGAGCGCGGCGTCTTCGTCGCCGGGAAGGGAGCCTGAGGCATGAACGCGACGGCTAGCCTCAGAGTCTGTCTCACAAGGTAGTCAGAAATCCGCGTCGGAAGTAGGTGCTAGAGATGCTGCCGCGAGAGAACATCAAGGGCGTGCTGGTTGTCCCCTTCGAGCCAACTCGTTTCGCGGGCGAACCACGCGCGCGTCAGCGCATCCTTCATCACAGCCGGAGTGTCGGACCAAGCGGCCGATTGTCTCACGGCGTTCGGGGGCATGCGAGAGAGCGCGGTGAACGCCCATTTCGCAGCGGCATCAGTGCCAGTTGCCGCCGCCAGAACGAGGTGGACGCTGGGCGATTGTGATCGCGCGAGCGCCTCCGTCGCTACCGCAGCTCGAGTTGGGTCTCCTCCGAGGTGGGCGATCGCCGACGCGGTAGATTCATCATTTAGAATCTGAGTCGCGCCGACGATGGCGGCATGGATCGCCACCGACTCGTCTTCGTCCGTAGCTGCCTGGAAACTGATGTCCAGCGAAGCGGGATCCCGACGGAGACCCCACAAGCATGCCGACCGTGCCTCAGGATGGGGGGCTTTTCGAGCGCCCAACTTCAGCGACGCCAGCGCGTTTGGCGTACGGAGCTCCGCAAGGATGAACGCGGCTTCCAATGCCCACGGCGTGTTTTCACCGGTTCCGTTGAGCGAGTCGGACAGTAAGGCGAGCCCAGCCGCCTCTTCTCGCCGTGCGATCGCCGCCGCAGCCTCTAGGCGAATGCGCGGATCTGCGTGGCCCAGCATCGCGCGGATCTGATTTGCAGAGCCTTCGGCCTGGCGATGCGTCAGCCCCTTCAGCCCTGTGAAGATCTCAGCCGGGCTGGATTCCGCACTGATGATGGGAGTCCAGATGTCGCCTGCACAGCGGATGTCAGCCTGCGACGGTACTACGCTGGCAAGAATCTGCTCTCCGCCCACGAAGGCCGTACCGACCTGGCCATAGACATGCTTGCCACCGGCCGGATACGTATAGCGTTTCCCATTCGCGTAGGAAACCACGAGTCTGGTCCCGCCGCCATTGGCCTCGATCGCGGTCACAGTGCCCGAAGCACCTGGAACCCACGACGGCCAGGTGAGGTCTCTCTCAGCTCCCTCGCTTGCAGATTTCGGTGGCCCCAGTTTGGCAAGGTGCTGTGTCGCGCGAAGCTGGGACACCTCGAAACAATTGAGCGTGTTGGCCACCGTGAGATTGGGCTCGTTATGGCAGCGCAGGAAAACCGCCACGTCGTCGTCGCGCATCCCTGCATCCCAGACTCGATCCGGGTTGGTCGGGGAATGGCTCATCTTGATTTCGAGCGACGTCTTCGTCCGGACTTCGAACCGTCTGCCGCACCTCAGGCAGAGGAGGTCCGGAAGCCGGAGTCGCTTGATTTTTGTCGCCCAGATCTTGTTCGAACAGCAGTATCGCTCAAGCTCAACGATGCGGTGGCCCGCCTGTTCAAGGCCTGCCCACCCCACACGAGTACCCATGGCGCCCATCGTGACGAAGTGAAGGAAGCTGGCGTCGTCCTTGAATGCCATCACCGCTCCTCCGTCAGGAGTTCGGCGACCGAGCACTCGAGTGCGATGCTGATGCGCTCGATGTTGTCGATGGACACATTGCGCTCACCGCGCTCTATCCCCCCCACGTACGTTCGGTGAAGCCCACAGGCGGATGCCAGCGCCTCCTGCGAAAGCCCCTTTTGCGCGCGAATCCGCTTGATCGCGGCACCGAGCGATCGCCGCGCACGCAGGTTTTTGGCACTCTTCGACGGCACCCGGGAATCGTCGCGTTTGACGACTCTGAGTCTACAGACTATAAGTAGCACATGGCTGTTTCCTCGGCGGAAGCCCATCGGCACCGATACACTGGCCGGAGGATCGCCCTTGACACCGAATGCTCGCCCAACTCGCTCCCCGTCATACCGCAGCACGCTGGGGGCCGCCTACTGCGGCGATTCTCGCGAGCTGTTGCGCGAGATGCCGGATCGGTCAATCAACCTCGTGGTGACGAGTCCCCCGTTCGCCCTGCAGCGGCAGAAGTCGTACGGCAATCTGGACCAGGTGGACTACATCGACTGGCTCTTGGAGTTCGGCCGGATCGTCCATTCCAAACTGGCGGACGACGGCAGCTTCGTACTCGATCTCGGTGGCGCCTACCAGAAGGGCGTCCCCGTCCGCAGCCTGTACAACTTCCGGATGCTGATTCGGCTATGTGACGAGGTCGGGTTCCACCTTGCAGAGGAGTTCTTCTGGCACAACCCGTCCAAGCTGCCGAGCCCGATTGAGTGGGTAAACAAGCGCAAGATCCGGGCCAAGGACAGCGTCAACACGGTCTGGTGGCTCAGCAAGTCAGAGTGGCCGAAGGCGGACGTCGGCAAGGTACGCGTGCCATACAGCGATCGGATGAAGAAGCTGCTCGAGGATCCCGAGAAGTTCTACACGCCAGCCGAACGCCCGTCAGGACACGACATCGGGAAGGGGTTTGGGCGCGACAACGGCGGCGCCATTCCGAGCAATCTCCTTCAGATTCCGAATTCTGGTTCGATGGGGCAGTACGAAGCGGCATGCAAGGCAATCGGTGTGGAACGCCACCCTGCCCGTTTCCCGCCGAAACTTCCCAAGTTCTTCATCGAGATGCTCACAGACAGGGGCGACCTCGTTGTCGACATCTTCGCGGGTTCGAACACAACCGGCGAAGTTGCCGAGGAACTCGGCCGTCGCTGGCTCGCCTTCGAACAGGTACCCGAGTACGTCGCGGCGTCCGCCTTTCGGTTCATTTCTGGAACGGACGAATGCTCCCTCCGCGGACTGTACCAGCAGATTCTGAAAGGCGACTGCGTGGATGTACCAGTTGGCCCGCACGGTTCGCTGTATGCTGAAGTTGGTTCGGTCAAAGCGTGACTCGACGATGGCCTTCTGTGGCACACAGCACTCTCCGGCGCGAACCGTCATGGCATTGTTTACAGCCGCGAAGTGACTGAGCGGCGGCTAGTGGAGTCGCTGGCAGCATGTGGATCGTCGCCATCATCATTGCCGTAGTCGTCTTGGGCGTAGCCCTGCGCGCCATCAGCAAGAGGAAGAACACGACGCGGCGCGGCTCGGCCCCGTTGCCGCCTGTGGCTTTGCGACCGCCCCCAGATATCCCTGCTGTCCCGCCATCGTCGCGCCCACGCTCCCTGCCCGAAACCGCCAGCATGCAGTGGCACGGGAAGGGCACAACGCTCGACGTGGCTGGGATTCGGTTGCATGATCCCCATGTCTATTCGTCCGCCGGCAGGCGGGGCAGCTATGACTGGGCCACTGACCCTTCCGAAATCCTGCTAAGCGCCGAGGTACGCCGTCCCCGTGGTCCGGTGCCAGACATGGGATACTGGCCGTGGTACTCCCGCATCGAGCCTGAACACCGGTTCCTCTACCTCGATTGGCTCGCGAGTGGCAAGATCGCCCTCCCACCGGCTGAGGGTCTCCTGTTCCTCTACTTCTATGGCATCGAACGGCGACTGCTTGTAGACCAGCAGGACAAGGAATGGGCGCTCAGAGAGGTCGTTCGGCTCCGAAAGCTCGATGAGCCAAGAAAAGGCACCCGCGACGGCCGGTCGTTCAGGCTTTATTCGTCTGCTCTGCTGTGGTTCGAAGTAGCGCGGGCACCTGAACTCTTCAACGAGCGGGCCTTCGGCACAGTGTGCGATCTCACGGAGGCATGGAGCGAGGCGATGATGCCCGCGCCGCTCTCCTGGCTCGCGCGGCACAAACGTCCGCTATCCGGCGATCTCGCGCTGCGGGTCGCCCGACTCAACCCCAGGTCGGTCCAGAGTGTTGTGACCAAGCGAGTGAGCGAGCAATTCGGCGACCTCTTCAGAAGGCGATACGCGGAGAAGTTCGGAGCCGGGATTGATCTGAAGATTTCGAAGCGCCCGCGACGTCACACCTACCGTCCCGCCAGCGGAGGACTCGAGGAGGCCACGTGCACGATCGGCGATCCGACAGGTATTCCGAGCCAGTTTGAACCACTGGCCGACCTGTGGAATCAGTGTGTTGAGGACCTGCGTGGCCTGTCGCGGGTCGCCGCGGGCGTCGATGGCACGCTGACCGTGCAGGCGTGGGAGGCAATGCCGGTCGAACTCCGAGAGGGCGTGGACCATCCGCTGGCTCACGCCATTCAGAGCGTCGTTGCGAATGCTCGTCAGAGCAACATCAAAGATCATCAAGACGCGACGCTCGTCTCGGCCGGTGCGCTTGGTGCGGCGATCGGGATCGAGCAGCGACCGAAACTGACTGCCTCGCAGAGTCGCCGCGTGGCGGACACCATTCAACATGCCGGATTTGCGATCGAACCGGACACGCGAATGACCGCTCGTGCCTACGCGTGGGATGATCGCGTCGCGGTGTTCCTGCCGAGCGATGCCACGCATTCCGATCGTTCACGGTACCTCGGCGCGGCGTGCTTCCTGCAACTCGGGCTGACCATTGCGGAGGCTGACGGCGTTGTCGATCCTGAGGAGTTGCGACGCTTGTCCGAGAACATTGATGCCGTGTTTCAACTCCCCGCCAGCGAGATGCAGCGTCTCAACGCCTTGCGCGCCGTCCTTCTGTCGTCCGGTGCCGACCTGGGCGCGGTGTCCAAGCGCCTTGAGACACTGCTCTCGCCAGATGCGCGTCGGCAGGCGGGCCGTCTGCTGGTCGCAATCGCGGCGGCGAGCGGCAACATCGATCGCAAGGAGCTCACGGCGCTTCGTAAGTGCTTCAGAGCACTGGCCCTTCCCCCCGAACAGCTCGATGAGACCGTCGCCCAGATCCTGCCGCAGGCGGGCACCGACTTCGTCACGGTTGCTGCCAGCCAGTCCGGCGCGGGCGGGGAACCAATCCCGCCTCAACACGCGCTCCGACTGAATCGAGAAGCGATCAGCGCCATATTGGCCGAAACGCGCGAGGTCGCGACCCTCTTGGCCTCGGCGATGAGCGAGGAATCGGAAAACGAGCAACACGCGTCCGAGGTCACGGCCGTCGTTGTCACCGCTGAGCGAGTTTCCGCTGAGCCCATGGCGTCCCCCGCTGCTGCCGTCGCGGATTCTGGCTTGCCAGCCAGATACGCTCCCTTCTTGTCTGCACTGAGGGGCCGACCCAAGTGGAATCGAGAAGAAGCTGTCGCCTTGGCCCGCGAGCACCGCGTGATGCTGGACGGCGCGATTGAGGCAATCAACGAGTGGGCCCTTGAATCCGGCGGGAGTCCCTTGGTCGATGAAGTCGATGGCGTGCTGCTCGTCGACCTTGGGCCACGATAAACTACGGCATGTCCATCCCGATTCGCGAGAAAGAACGGTCTGCGATTCTGAGTTCCCTCGGAGCGGGGGTCGTGCCGTCAATCGGACTTCAGCACGTCCAGGTCGGCCGAAAGGCCGAGGTGAACGCGCTGCTCTCGGATCTCCAGCGCGTTGAAGGTGGCGGCGCGGCGGTCCGCTTCGTCATCGGTCGATTTGGAGCAGGCAAGAGCTTCTTCATCAACCTGATTCAGACCGTGGCGCTTGAGCGTCGACATGTCGTTGTTCGTGCCGACATCACGACCGACAGACGGCTTAACGGTTCAGGAGGCGTCGCCCGTGCGCTCTATGCCGAGCTGATGAAGAACATGGCGACTCGCTCAAAGCCCGAGGGCGGCGCGATGGGGAGCCTTATTGAACGGTGGGTCTCGGATGTGGCCCACGAAGTGATCGGCCGCGGTGGCACGGACGACGAAGTTCATCGCACCATCGCCGATCGCCTGAAACCACTCCAAGAACTTGTCAGCGGGTACGACTTTGCCGCCGTGCTGTCGGCCTATTACAGAGGCTTCTCAGAGCACAAGCCAGAGTTGCAAACTGCGGCGATCCGTTGGTTGCGTGCCGAGTACTCAACCAAGACAGAGGCCCGTCAAGATCTGGGCGTCCGCTCGATCATTGATGACGACTCCTTTTACGACTATCTGAAGCTCATGGCGGCCTTTGTGCGCATCGCTGGCTACAAGGGTCTGCTTGTCTGCCTGGACGAACTTGTCGTGCTTTCGCATCGCCTCAACAACCGGCAGGCGAGAGATCGCAACTACGAAGCCATCTTGCGCATTCTCAACGATTGCCTGCAGGGCGGCGTCGAGGGGCTCGCCGTCATCTTCGCCGCCACCGATGACTGCATGACAGACAAGCGTCGAGGCCTATTCAGTTACGAGGCCTTGGCAACACGGCTTGCGGCCAACCGCTTTGCGAGTGAGCAGCTGGTAGACCTCTCCGGCCCGGTCATCCGCCTCGCCAATCTGACGCCCGAGGACTGTTTCGTCCTTCTCCACAACATTCGGCGAGTCTTTTCACGAGGCCAGAATGAGGAGGCCGTCTTGCCCGAGGACGGCATCGTCGCCTATCTCGAGAGCTGTCACACTCGCATGGGAGCAGCCTACTTCCAAACCCCCCGAGAGACTATCAAGGATTTCGTCGGTCTTTTGAACGTGCTCGTACAGAACCCCGGCACCGACTGGCGGCAGTTGGTCGCGGCAATCAGCACGACTGCGCCACAAACCCCAGACACTCACCCGGTACCCGATGAGGCCGAGGCTCAGGTGGCGGCCGCCCCCCCATCAGCGCTGGAAACAGGCAAGACCCCGTCAACTCGGTCGGCACCGGACGATGACCTAACGTCCTTCCGGATGTAGAGAATGGATGGTCCATGACGTCGTCGCAGCCTGATGCCGAGCCGCATGCATTCACCCTTCTTGCGGCGGGGGTACAACGTCAGCTCTACTCGATGGGGTGGCGAGAGCTTCGGGCGATTCAAGCCAGAGCGATCCGAGCCTACGTCGGGACCGACGCCGACCTGCTCATCATGGCGGAGACTGCCGGAGGCAAGACAGAGGCGGCATTCCTGCCCGTGCTATCCGCTATCTCAACCGAGCCGAGCGGATCGGTGCGCGCCATGTACATAGGTCCTCTGAAGGCCTTGATCAATGATCAGTTCAGCCGTCTTGAGGATTTGTGTACGCACCTCGACGTCAAGGTGCATCGTTGGCATGGCGATGTATCGGCAAGCCAGAAGGCCGCGCTGGTAAGAGAGCCCAGCGGCGTCCTTCTCATCACGCCCGAGTCGCTCGAGTCACTGCTGATCAATCGTACTAGCCACCTTGGGGACCTGTTCGGAGGCCTGCGAGCGGTCGTGATCGATGAGGTCCACGCGTTTCTCTCCGGAGAGCGAGGGCTTCACCTCGCGAGCCTCCTCTCGCGTGTCAGGCGGTATGTGCGTCAGGATCAGCGAAGGCCGCGAATGCTCGGGTTGTCGGCCACCGTTGGCGACCCGTCGGCGGCACAACGCTACCTCAACCCGTCCAATCCACGCCATGTCAGCATCATCGCTGATGACGGACCTGGAAAGGAGATCAGGTTTCGCATCCACGGTTACATAAAGGACACGGACGGTGAAGAAGGTGTCCGTGACCAGGGCGTGGTAGGTACCGATCCGACGCCGGCGCCGGACGCTGACCTAGTGACGATGCAACGCATCGCTCAGGATCTCGCCGAGCATTGCCGGACACACAGTAACCTCGTGTTCGCCAACGCGAAGGGCGACATCGAGTTGTACGCCGACATGGCCAATGAGTGCTGCCGGAATGACGGCCTGCCCGAGACGTTTCTCGTTCACCACGGCTCGCTGGCGAAGGAGGTACGAGAAGACACGGAGGCCACGATGAAGGGCGGGCGGCCGATGACGACCGTGTGCTCCAGTACGCTCGAGATGGGAATCGACATCGGCTCTGTCTGGATGGTGGGTCAGATCGGCGCGCCGTGGTCGGTGGCGTCCTTCAAGCAGCGCCTTGGGAGGAGCGGACGCAAGGACGGTGAGCGCCGCCGCCTGCGGGGGTATGTGATCTGCGAGTCCAGCACCAACGAGAGAGACCCGTTGTCACAGCTCCCACTGGAGCTTCTGCAGACCGTCGCCATTTGTGAACTCATGCTCCGGCAATGGGTCGAGCCGCCCGCGCCTTCCTCATTGGATCTGAGCACCCTCGCGCACCAGATGATCAGCACGGTTGCCGAGACGGGCGCGGCGGACGCAGTGACGCTGCATCAGCGGCTCTGTCGTGATGGTCCGTTTGTGCACTTTGACAAACCGACGTTCGCCGCAGTGCTCCGAAACCTGGGCGCTGTGGACGTTTTAGAACAGGGGCCTGATGGCAATCTCATCCTCGGCCTTGAGGGAGAGCGACTTCGGGCGCAGAAGGACTTCTACGCAGCGTTCGCCAGCCGTATCGAGTTCGCGATTATCGCGGGTGATCGTACACTGGGGTCGCTTCCAATCGACACGGTCCCCAAGGTCGGCGAGCACTTGGTGTTCGCTGCGCGGCGCTGGCAGGTTACCGATGTCGATGCCGTCCGAATGAGTCTATATGTGACGCCCGCAAAGCGCCGGCAGCGTCCAGTCTTCACTGGCGGGTTGGGTGACATTCATCCGACGGTTCGGGATGAGATGCTCGCTGTGCTTGCTGGCCACACGACGTTTGCCTACCTTGACCTCACGTCCGCAGAGGCTCTGGATCGAGCACGTCACGCTGCCCGTTATCGAGGCCTCGGTCGACGTGCCCTAGTCGACCTGACATCAGAACGCTGCCTGTGGTTGACCTGGACTGGTACGCGGCAGCATCGAACGTGCCTCGCCTTCTTGAACTGGGCTGGTGTAGACGTTATCGATCGGCAGGTAGCTATCGAGTGCCGTGCCAGCGCAGAAGCTGTGCGACGACTCTTGAAGGAGGCAATCAAGGCGCCGCCTGCCCTCCGAGACCTCGCGCAGATGGTTGCGCCGAAGCAGTTCAGAAAGTTCGACCATCTGTTCGCTGAAGACCTCCTCAATGAGTCCATCGCAGTGGACAGACTGGACGAACGCTGGACGGACGTGTTCGCGGCAATCGCGAACGACTGACGTGTTCTGCGAGCGAGCCTTGGTCATGGCCACTCCCAGGATGGGATTCGTCGAGCCGTCGTGAACCCAAAGTCCTGCGTGCGAGATGACCAGTGGGGACTCGGCACGCCTCGGGCCGCTCGGTCGCCAGATTTTCCGGGCAGATGGCCCCTTGGCTGCATAGGGAACACACAGGGGGGCATGCGATGACCCCGCACCGACCCCTGCCACCCAAGTCCGAATCGGCCGAGCAGGCCGGACAGGGAATCGCGGCACGGCGTATGTAGCCGGGAGGGTTCACCGTGTGCTTCGCGGCGCAGCCCAGGCCGGAAAAGCATAA
>JBGANP010000069.1:0-5966 GCA_044222255.1 Phycisphaerales bacterium | reverse complement strand
ATAAAGGGATGCACGAGGACTCTCTCGGACCAGCCATGACAGGAATCTGCACAAAAATGACCCCTGCACTCGGGAAACCGCCCGCAAACGGGTTAGGTGCTCTATGGCGGAATGCGCCCGTGGCACGCGTTGGCCGGTTCCGCGCGACAGATTGCCGAGAACGACAGAGGGGTACCGGGGAGCGCAGGCCATGACACACGACGACGGGAACACGATTCCGCGCGACACTTTTCGGGGGTCGCGCAGATATAGGGAGCACCGAGGCCCTCAACGCCCCGGCAAATCCTTCAAAGTCTTCGCCACGCCGCGTGGCTTTCGCGTAGATGGGTGATGTAGAGCCTCACCCGCCTGCACAAATCGAACCAGCCACCCAGCCCAATCAGCCAACCTGACGCGATCCAACAGACCAGCCCGCCCCGCCGCACGGTGCGCCGGGGTTCCCGTTGTCCCTGCGCCTGCTGGCGGGTTGATCCCGGTCGCGGCGGCATTCTGGGTGCATTCATGGACGAACTGCAGGTTCGAAAGACGGACGTCGCGGTGATCAACGTTCGCGAGGTGGCGGAACTCCTCGGCGTCAACGCCCGCACGGTGTGGCGCATGTCTCAGCGGGGTGAGATCCCCGCGCCGATCCGGCTGGGTGATCGGGTCGTGCGCTGGCGGCTCAGCGACCTCCGCGAGCATCTGGACCGCAAGGCCGGTGGCAGCGTTGGCGTGTCACGGGCGACGTCGGAGGGGCGGGGGGCCCGTCGATGAGCGAGGGGCTCGACTCAAACAACCTGCCGCCGGGCACGGCCGCGCACGGCTGGCTCGCCATCGGCGGCGAGCGGGTCGAGGGCGGTTGGCGCTACCCCGAGCGCAACGCCCAGGGTGAGCGTATCGGCACGCTCACGCGCTGGGATGCCCCGGCAGAGGGCTGCCCTCGCTACACCGCCGCCAAGGGTGGCAAGCGCGGGCTGATCTTCCCCGCCGATGGTCTGCCCGCCTACGCGGGCACGAGCCCGCGTGACCCGATCCTCGTGGCCGAGGGAGCGAGCGACACGGCGTGTCTTCACACATTCGCCTTCGCCGCTGTGGGTGTGCCGATGGCGGGCCAGGCCGCAGGCGAGCTCGCTGTCCTGCTTCGAGACCGCCATGTCGTCCTGATCGGCGACAACGACACCGCTGGCCGGAAGAGCGTCCAGTTGCTGGCCGCCGCGGTCGTCGGCGTCTGCGCCTCGGTGCGTTTCACGTTCCCACCGGACGGGCACAAGGACGTGCGATCGTGGGTGGCTGACGGAGGGGCCGGTGATGCGGATATCGCTCGACTGATCGATGAGGCTCAGACGTACGCACCTCCAGCACCGGCGACGCCGGAACGGCCACACGTGCCGGAGTTCGTGCCCTTCCCGACGGAGGCGCTGCCGAGAGCTGTGGCCGATCTCGTGCGGGCCGGCGCGAGATCATTGCAAGTTGATGAGGGCATGCTTGGCCCGTTGGCCTTGGCGGCGATGGCGTCCGCGGTCGGGAATGCTCGCACCATCGCGCTGCACGCCTCCTGGCACGAGCCCGCCATCATTTGGTCGGTGGTCGTCGCGCCATCTGGCTCCGGCAAATCACCGGCCCTCGAACTCGTCACCCGCCCCGCCGAGCGCCGCGATGCTGAGGCGCTTCGCGAGCACAAAGAGGCGCTGAAGGAGCACGCCGCTGCCCTTGCCCTTCACGAGAAGGCGATGCGGGGCTGGGAGCGGGGTGCGGGGGGGTCTGGCAAGGGCAATCTGACCGCGACGCCCCCCTCTGCGCCGGAAGCGCCGGTCTGCGAGAGGTTCGTCACCTCGGACGTCACATTCGAGGGACTCGCCGCGATGCTGGCCGCCAGCCCCCGCGGCATGCTGCTCGCCTGCGACGAACTCGCTGCCTGGTTGAACTTCGGCAGATATTCCGCCAACGGTGGGCGTGCCGCGAGTGAGGCTTCTCGCTGGCTGCCGATGCACCGGGCTCAGCCACTGAAGGTCGATCGCAAGACGGCTCCGCCCATCCGCGTCGAGCGAGCCGCCTTGACCGTCAGTGGGCTCGTTCAGCCGGGCGTTCTCGCCGCGGCGCTCACGGGCACGGACTTCGACTCGGGGCTGGTCGCCCGGCTCCTGCTGTCGATGCCGCCGATCCCGACCCGCCGCTGGCAGCCCGGCGGCATCCCGCCGATGGTCGAGCGGAAGTACAGCGCGATGGTCGAGAAGTTGTACGGCCTCGAGCTCGATAGGGATGAGCATGGCACTCCAAGGCCCCAATCCCTTGGGCTCGACGATCAGGCCAGCGATCTGTGGGCCAGCTTCTACGACTCTCTGAACGCAGACATGGCGGGCCAGGACGAGCGGGCTCGCGCGATGATGTCGAAAGTTGAGGCCTGCTGTGCCCGCCTTGCCCTTGTCGTCCACCTCGGCAGGGTTGCCGCTGGCGAAGGCGCTATCGCCAATGTCATCGATTCCGAGTCGATGGATCGAGGCATCCGTCTGGCGAACTGGTTCCGCCGCGAGGCCGAGCGGGTGTACGCGCGCCTCGCCGAGGGTGATGACGACCGTGAGGCGCGGCAGCTGCTCGACATCGTCCGCCGCAAGGGCGGCAGCGTCAGCGGACGTGAACTCGTTCAGTCGAGCAGGAAGTTCAAGATCGTGAAGGACGCCGAGGCCGCGCTGTCTCGGTTGGTCGATGCGGGGCACGGGAAGTGGGTGTACCTGCCCCAGTGCGGTCCCGGCGCGCCCAAGGCCCGCAGGTTCTTCCTGCCCGGCGCTTCCGGCGATCCCGTCTACAGAAACCCCGCTGGCGGTGCTGCGAGAGGGGATTTCGTTTGTGTAGACGCTGTAGACACGCCCACCCCCGGCACCGCGGGAGGTGCCGAGTGATGCGATGGAGTGGCTACTGGCTGAAGGCCTTCAACGAGGGGCGGCACATCGACGGCCGCCTCAACGGCGAGTACGTCGCCCGAGTCATCGCCATCGAGCGGCTCTCGGGCATGCCCGTCATGCCGCACCGCTGCGGCCGCGAGCGCCGGCTCTACCTCGCGATGGCGTGCCTGCGAGGGAAGTGGGTGATTGTGGGTGTGTACGGCACGTCATGGTCAGCAAAGCGGGCGTGCGAGCGCACGCTCGAGGAGGCAATGTCATGAATCGATGGCAACTCAGTCTGCACGAGGCGGGCCGCGCGGTCGCCGCCTATGTGCTCACCAATCACAAGGTGGTGGCGAAGGTGTTCCAGGATGGCTGCTCCTGCTGGCCATCCCAGGAGCTCACTCCGGCGAGCAGGGAAATCGTGTCAGCGATCGGGCCGCTGTCGGCGGCTCTCGCCGAGTGCGAACTGGAGCCGGCGCTCCCACTCCACTTGAGGAACAAGCTCGTCCAGTTGGAGGCTGTCGGCCAGATCGAGCCGTTCGACCACCTGCTGACCGATCTTCGGGCCGCCACCGAGTTCTCGCTCGCCGCCGAACTCCGAATGGACGGCCCGGAGGACTGGTCGAACCGATGGTCCGAGCGCCGCGAGTGGGCCACCCCGCTCGCCGAGCAGCTCATCCAGCAGCATCAGCCCCTGATCGTCAAGGCCGCGCGGGAGCTGTTCCTGCACGGCGCTGTCGTTATCCCCCTTTCTGAAAGGACGAAGTCATGATGTCACTCACCCAGATCGCCCAGAACAAGAAGCAGCAGGCCAGAACCGCGTTCATCAACGCGGCGTGGTCCGAGGAGCCGCCGGAGCGCCTGGCGGAACTGGCCAACGACGCCGGGATGGAGCTCGCGGCCGCAGACGCCATCCTCGCCCGCATCGCGGACATCCGCACCGACATGGACGTCGCCGACACCGTCACGCATCTTCGGCGTGCCGCCAGCCAGGCGAAGGCCCACTCCGATGCGGTCGGGGCGAAGGCGCAGGCCGCCATCGACAAGCTCGAGGCGGAGGCGGAAACCGCCGCCCGCGAGGCCGATGCCGCGCGGCGCGAACTCGGGGACGCGGAGTCCGCGGCGATGCGGGTGCTTTTCGTCTACGAGGAGGGGCTCATCCCTGTCTCCCGCCTGCCCAAGGAAGTCTCCGCGATGCTCGAGCGGCGGTCGCTGGAGGCCAAGGCCAGCCAAGCCCATGGCGTTATGACCGCCGCGACCAACAAGCGCAACGGCCTGCGCGAAGACGTTCAACGGCTGGAGCGCGAGCTGCAGTACCTGCCCATCTCGCGCAATCGCAAGGAGCAGGAGGCGAGGCTGAACGCTGAGATCGAGCGGGCGAAGGCCGCCCTCGCCGCCGCGGAGGCCCGGCTCACCGAGGCCGAGCGGGCGCACGCGAAGGCCCGCAGCGTTCTGTAGTCCCGCACATCCCCACATGCATCGCCCCCTGGCGTAGCCGCCGGGGGACGACTTGACCCGTGCCACCGGCGAGCCCTGACTGTGACCCCCAAACCCGGCACCCCGCCGAGGTCGGGGCGATGGAGATCCATGCCCGATGGGCACCGTGTTCCGCAAAGCCTGGACCGCACCGCTGCCGCCCGGCGCGGAGATCATCGTGCAGCGCGGCAAGCGCGTAGCCCGCTACCCACTCCGAAACGGCAAGGTCCGCACCGCCGAGGTGTTCACCGCTGCCGACGGCCGCGTCCGCATCCGCGGTGAGACCAAGTCGTACATCGCCAAGTTCCGCGATGCGGCCGGGTACTGGGTCGAGCGGCCGACCGGCTGTTCCGATGAGACCGCCGCGCGGGCCGTGCTGGCTCAACTGGTACGCCGGGCCGAACTGATCCGCGCTGGCGTGATCACGCCCGAGGAGGACGCTGCCTCCCGGCACGGGGCCGAATCGATCGAGACCAATCTCGACGCGTGGCGCGACCACCTTCGGCTCAAGGGCAGCACCGAGCACTGGTACACGCAGGCGCGTCGCCGAGTGGCCCGCGTTGCCACCGACCGGGGTGTGAAGCGTCTCCGCGATTTCACCGCCGCGACGGTCGAGCGCTGGCTGCGGGAGCAGGCCGACACTGGCATGTCCGCGGGCACGCGGAACGGCTACCGGCAGGCGTGCGTGACGTTCATCAACTGGTGCGTCCGCGCCGGGCGGCTCACGCACAACCCGCTGCTGGCCGTCGCGGTGGCCGACCAGCGAGCCGACACGCGGCGGCAGCGCCGGGCGCTGACGGAAGAGGAACTGGCCCGGCTCCTCGACGCGGCCCAGCGCCGCCCGCTGGCCGACGCGTTGACCGTGCGACGCGGCGAGGCGAAGGGGCAGGCTCAGGCGAAGGTGACGCCCGCGACGCGCGAGAACCTGCTGCGCATCGGTCGCGAGCGGGCACTGATCTACAAGACGCTCGTGCTCACCGGCCTGCGGAAGGGCGAACTGGCCAGCATCACGGTGGGCCAGGTGGATCTGGGCGGCGGTGACGCCCGCGTGCCACACATCGTGCTGAACGCCCGCGACGAGAAGAATCGCCGCGGGTCGGAGATCCCGCTGCGGGCCGACCTCGCGACCGACGTCCGCGCCTGGCTGGCCGACCGGCTCGCGTGGGCGCAGCAGGCCGCCCGCGAGGCGGAAGACCCGATCCCGGCGGCGCTACCAATCGAAGAGCCGCTCTTCGCGGTGCCAGAAGGGCTCATTCGCATCTTCGACCGCGACCTGGTCTTCGCCGGGCTGGCACGGGTTGAGAGCCGCGGCGGCAAGGAGGTCGTCGTCAAGACGGACGAACGCGGCCGCACCATCGACATCCACGCCCTGCGGCACACCTTCGGAACGCACCTGTCAAAGGCGGGTGTTCCGCTGCGAACGGCCCAGGCCGCAATGCGGCACAGCGACCCGAGCCTGACGGCCAACGTCTACACCGACCCCAAACTCCTCGACGTGGCCGGAGCGGTGGCGAGCCTGCCGGACCTGCCGCTGGGCGGGGTTGGCGAGCGAACGGCAGCGGTGGCCGCTCGCTGATGAGCCCACACGGGATGCCCTACTTGGTCACGCTGGCGTACTTGATCGGGTTC
>JBGANP010000068.1:0-21334 GCA_044222255.1 Phycisphaerales bacterium | reverse complement strand
ACCCACTCTCCGCCGGCGAAGTCGGCAAGTGCGGCGTCGCCATCTGCACCATCGAGGACATGCACCGCCTCTACGCCGACATCCCCGTCGGCTCCGTCACTGTCTCGCAAACCATCAACGGCCCCGCTTGCGTCATCTGGGCGATGTACCTCGCCATGGCCAAGCAGCGCAACATCTCCTGGGACACCCTCGGCGGCACACTGCAAAACGACATCCTCAAAGAGTTCCACTCCCAGAACGAGTTCATCTATCCCCCCGACCACTCCGTCAAACTCGTCGTCGACACCATCGAGTATCAGTCCCGCATGGTCCCCAAGTGGAACTCCGTGAGCATCTCCGGCTACCACATCCGCGAGTCCGGCTCCACCGCCACGCAGGAACTCGCCTTCACTCTCCGCGACGGCATGGAATACGTCGAGGCCTGCCTCGAACGCGGCCTGCCCCTCGACTCCTTCGCCCCCCGTCTCTCCTTCTTCTTCAACTCCCACAACGAGTTCTTCGAAGAGATCTGCAAGCTCCGCGCCGCCCGCCGCATCTGGGCCCGCGCCATGAAGCACCGCTACGGCGCAACCAGCGAGCGCAGCATGTTCATGAAGACGCACGTGCAAACCGCCGGATGCTCGCTCACTGAGCAGCAACCCCTGAACAACATCGTC
This sequence comes from Phycisphaerales bacterium, assembly GCA_044222255.1. Taxonomy (GTDB): domain Bacteria; phylum Planctomycetota; class Phycisphaerae; order Phycisphaerales; family UBA1924; genus UBA4658. The sequence continues at coordinate 20,678 of JBGANP010000068.1, read as the reverse complement.
CGTGTCGCCTACCAGGCGATGGCCGGCGTCCTCGGCGGCTGCCAATCCCTCCACACCGACAGCATGGACGAAACCCTCGGCCTGCCGACTGAGCAAGCCGTCACCGTCGCCCTCCGCACCCAGCAGATCCTCGCCTACGAAACCGGCGTCACTCGCACCGTCGATCCCCTCGGCGGCTCCTACTTCGTCGAAGCCCTCACCGACAAAATGGAATCTGACGCCCTCGACTACATCCACGAAATCGACAAAATGGGCGATACGAAGGGTGGCACTGGCAGCTCGCCTGCCAGTGGTGTTGCCAACCCCGATCTCACGCAACACGCCGCCTACTCCCCCCGCCCCACCTACGGCCGCTCCGTCGTCAGCGGCATCAACAAGGGCTACTTCCGCCGCCAAATCGCCGAGGCCTCCTACCGCTTCTCCGAGGAGTGCGAAGCCCACGACCGCATCATCGTCGGCGTCAACGCCTTCACCGAGGGTTCCGACGAACGCCCCATCGACATCCTGCAAATCCCCCACACCGTCGAAACCGACCAGTGCACCCAGCTCGCCGCCTTCAAGAAGCGCCGCGACCCCGCCGCCGTCAAGCGCGCCCTCGACCGCATCCGCGAAACCTGCCGCAAAGGCGACCCCTCCCAGGAATCCCAAGGCCTCAACAAGTTCAACATCATGCCCGCTCTCGTCGACGGAGCCCTCGCCAACTGCACGTTGGGTGAGATGGTACAGGCGATGGCGGATGTGTACGGGCGATACACCGGGGGACCGGAGTGGTAACCAAAGTGCCTCTCGCGTAAGCGAGAGGTGCCCTCACTCCGCGCCATCCCGTCCGCGGGCGTGCTTGGGGACACATCCCAATCAGTCAAATCACTAGCCCCGTCAACTTCAACGGAGACTCCGGATGCGATGGCTCAATCTGAGTCTGCTCGGCGCATCACTCGGCCTTGTCGGTTGCAACTCACCCGATGAGCCGAGTGGCAAAGCAGAAAATGATGGCGTCAAGCGAGCAAACTTGATCGCCCATATCAAGTCTCTTGGCTCCTGGCCGACCGACGGGCGTGGTGCGTTCGTTGATCACGCTATGTTCTTTGACGGAAACCACGACATCGGCTCCATCGCTTGGAAAGACGGCGCGGCCGATCGTCCGGGAACCTACCGAGTTGCTCGCGTGCTTTCTCGCATGAGCCAGCAAACCAACGTCTCGCGACTCTTGATTCAGGTCGTCTATCTGGACGAGCTGAACCTTGACGCGTGGCCGTGCGGAGACAATGTGGTCGTTGTCACATCGGCGAGCGCGAACGAAGTGCGCGATTGGGTCAGCGAACTCAAGCCATCAGAAGTGAACGAAGGTTGGCCAACGCATCCCCCTTCGCTGGGCGCGCCGTCACTTCCCGCTGGCCACCGGGCAGTAACGATCGCTTGGCTTCCTCACCCCATCCCATAAAACCCCCCCCCACAATCCTTGATCTTCCCACTCTTCGCCAGCTCCTCCCAAACATCCCGCCCAAACTCCCGCGGCGGAACAATCCCCGATATCTCGCTCTTCTTCCCCCCAGTCGTCGGCCGCCCGCCCCCCAGCCGCGACTCATCATCCAGTTTCGTCAGCTTGTACCGCTTCTTGAACGCCGTCAGCGCGCTCTTGAGCACCAGCTCCCGCTGCGCCCTCCCATCCACCGGCGCACCGCTCGCGCCCTGATTCGCCCCCGCTTCGTCCGCCCCGCCGCTCGCCGCGCCATTCGTTCCGCTCTGCATCTGGCCTCCAGCTTCTTTGCAACAGTTCCGCCGCTCCGTTTCACCTGCGGCCGCGCGAACCTCATCCCCTCCGCCGTCGCCGCCCCACGCACGCCAGACCCATCGCCACGATCCCCGCAGCGCCCGGCGCAGGCGCCACGCTCGCTCCCACGCCATCGATGTACGCAAAGTGCGTCAGCGCATTCTGCGTGCATCGAAACGCCAGCGTCGTGCTCGCCGCATCCGCCGCAAACGTGAACGTCTTGGTCAGCCACGTGATGTTCGCGGTCCCCACCGCCATGCTGAAGTTCTGGCTCGTTGCTCCCGCACTCACGGTGATCTCCGCCGTCCCATCTCGCCCCGACGCGATGTGCGTTCCAAACGAGAACACCACGTCGTACACCTCGCCCGGCGTGGTGATCAGCGTCTGCCGAATCCCGCCCGCGCTGTACGTGTAGTTCGCAAGGTCGATCACATACCCGCCGTTGGGAGAACTGCTCAGCCCGAACGCGCCCGGCTGGAACCACTCCACACCTGTGTCCGTTGTCAGCCACCCCGGCACCGCCGTCGAGTTCCCCGGCACCAGCGAAGACGCAGGCCCACCACCCGGCTCAAACCCGCCATTGGTGATCGCGCCGTTCGCAACCTCCGCACCAACTCCTGCGCACACGCACATCATCGCAAACACTCGCATTCTCTTTCTCCTCTGAAAACCAAGCGCCGCAACTATAACCGCGCGGCCAACCACCCCGCCCGGTTCTCCGACTTCCCTCCCCTCCCGACCCCAGCGTGCCAATCCTCGCCGCAACCCTCCCATCCCCCCCCCTCGCATCTCCAGTCCCCACAAACACTTACATCTTCCTTCCACACATACCAAACAAACCATTGACAAATCTCGACCCGCATGGTATCTTCTCCCCATCGCCGCCCACACCGGGCCGCATTGGGGGGTCCACACATGTCCACATCCATCACCGCGCCGCCGCTCGCGCTCTCCCAGTCCAGTGCATCCACACCCCAACCCCAGCCGCCGCACGCGCCATCCCAATCCAGTGCATCGACACCGCACCCCGCGCCCGCTCCGCGCCATCGCCCGATCGATGCTCCCATCGACCTCTCCTCACCGCTCCCGCCCCCTCCACCCGTCTCCGCCTTCGAGCACGACAACCTCTTCTCCCATTTCATGAACACCTACCAGGATGTCGGCGATGTCGCCCACATGAGCGACCTCTCCATCGCCCAGGTCGCAAGCTGGTTCTACCAACCCAGCGTCCACGACACGCTCAAGGCGATCGCCGACATGGAAGAAACCCGCGCCCGCATCGCCTCCGCCACGGCGCGCACCAAGGCCATGACCAAAGCATGGCAAGTCATGGGCGACTCATCCAACCCCACCGAGGTCCGCCGCACCCTCGTCGCCGTCCTCCGCGAAACCCGCCACCTCTCCCCCACCTCCCCCGCTCCAGCGGGGGAGGTGGTTCGAGGCTCTGCGAGAACCGGAGGGGTTGCGTTCGACTCAGCTCACACCCCTCCCCTCTCCTCCCCCGCCCTGGCGGGGGAGGTGGCCGAGCGAGCATCAAAGAGCAAGGACGGAGGGGGTCCGTGTCGCCCTGCATACACCACCACACCAGAGTCCGCCCGCTCTTGTCCGAATCCTGCTCCTACTCGTAATCCTAATCTCCCCCTGCCCTTTCCCTCTGCGACTCTCCCCACTCCCACCCCCGCGGACCCCGAAGCATGCTCCCCTATCTCCGCTCCCCTCTCTCCTCCCCAACCCTCGCCGTCCTCGGTGATCTCTACCGCTTGCTCGCCACCGGCGACGACACCGGCGGCCAATGCTGCATCATCGACGCCATCGTCGGCCCCGGCGGCGGACCTCCCCCTCACACCCACACCCGCGAAGACGAGCACTTCACCATCCTCGAAGGCGAAGTCACCTTCCTCGCAAACGGAAAAGAGTTCATCGCCAAACCCGGCGACTACGTCTTCGCCCCCCGCAATCACCCCCACACCTTCGGAAATCGCTCAAACCGGCCCGCGCGCATGCTCATCCACATCGCCCCAGCCGGGATCGAGCGCATGTTCGCCGAGTTCGGAACGTCCGTCCCCCCCACCACCACGTCCGCCCCCGCACCAACCCCAGCCGACATCGCCAAGGTCATCGATGTCTGCCCACGCTACGGAATCACCCTGCATCTCCCGCCGCCCGCAGGCGCGTGAGTGCGCGATCACGTCGCAAATAGAGCCTCCACAAACGCCTCCGGATCAAACGCCTCAATGTCATCCGGCGTCTCACCCACTCCCACAAACTTCACGGGAATGTTTGTCGCCGCGCGAATCGCAACCACAATCCCGCCCTTCGCAGTCCCATCCAGCTTCGCCAGAAAAATCCCCGTCACCCCGCCTCCCGTCGCATCCGTCATCGTCTTCGAAAACTCCTCCGCCTGCCGCAGCGCATTCTGACCGCTCGTCGCATCCAGCACCAGAATCGTCTCGTGCGGCGCGCCCGCAATTTGCTTCGCCACCACGCTGCGAATCTTCGCAAGCTGCCGCATCAGCGGATCCTGCGTGTGCAATCGCCCCGCCGTATCAAGAATCAGCACATCCACCTTCCGCGCCATCGCCGCCTTGCACGCATCAAAGGCCACCGCCGCCGGATCGCCCCCCTGCTGCCCCTTGATCACCTCCACGCCCAATCGCTCGGACCAAATCTCGAGTTGCCGCACTGCGCCCGCGCGAAAGGTATCGCACGCCGCCAGCAACACCGTCTTGTTCTGCCCCCGCAGCATCGAACACAACTTCGCGATGCTCGTCGTCTTCCCCGCCCCATTGATCCCCGTCACCAGAATCAGTCGGTCCCGCGCCAGAGCCACAAAATGCAACTCCCGATCCTGCGGCGGCCACATCGCCTTCATCTCCCGCTTCAAATACTCCAGCACATCCTCCCCACGCGACATCTTCCCCGCTTTGAAGTCCTCCCGAATCCCATCCACCAGCTTCTTCGTCCCCACCACGCCCACATCCGCCTGCAGCAGCGCCTTCTCCAGCTCATCAATCAACTGCTCATCAGCTTCCGCCCAAGCAACAGCGACTTGATCCCGCTCGCGCCGGAAACCAACACCTCGCGCGTCCGCTCCAGCCCCTGCTTGAACTTCGAGATGACCTTGCCGAACAAACCCATGCGATAGCACGCTCCTCTTGCTATTCCGGCTTCGCCTCTTCGCCCGCCGGAACTTCCGCCGCACTCGCCGCCGCATCATCCCCAACACCTTCTTAAGCGCCTTATCCAGCAGACCATTCACAAACGCCGGCGACTTGTCCGTGCTGAACTCCTTCGCCAGCTCCACCGCCTCGTTCACCACGATCTTCGCGTTCGTCTTCCCGCTCATCATCTCGTGGTGCGCCAGCCGCAGAATCGCCCGGTCCACCGCCGCCTGCCGATGCGCCGGCCACCCCGGCGCGGCTTCCGTCATGAACGCATCCGCCGCCGCGCGATCTCCATACGCCTCCGTCGCCAGCAGAAACGCCTTCTTCCGCTCACCATCGGTGAACTTCTCCGCCTCGTCCTCATCCTCCGCGAGCGTCGCCAAAACCGCCTGCGCATCATCAATCCCATCACCGCCGCGCGCATCAAGCTGGTACAGAATCTGGAACGCAAGACGTCGAATGTTTCTCGGTGTCGCCATAACTCAACGCTTCCCCTTCTTCCCCGTCCGCTTCGTCTTGTCCGGCAGCACGCGCCCGAACCCGGGCGCACCACCCGTCCGCCGCCCGCCCTTCAACGCATCAATCTGCACCACCGTATCCAGAAGCGCGGCCATCCCCTCCGCCCCCTTGTTCCCATGCGCCCCACCCGCGCGATCCTCCGCCTGCTCCGGAGTGTCAACCGTCAACACCCCAAACGCACACGGCACCCCCGTCGCCAGCGTCACTCCGACCAGACCATGCGCCACCGCCTCCGCGATGTACCGGTCATGGCTCGTCTCCCCCTTGATCAAACATCCCAAACCCAGCACCCCGCGAAACTTCCCCGTCCGCGCCGCCGCCAGCGCAAGCGCAGGCAACTCATACGACCCCGGCGCCGCAATCACCCGCAGCGATTCCGGATCACCACCCGCCTCCGCGTACACCTCTTTCGCGCCGCTCAACAACCGATCCGTCATACTCGCGTTGTACCGACTGACGATCACCGCCAGCGCAGGAGCAGCCGGGGCGGATACAGATGTACGTGATGTGCGTGCGCGAGCCATGTGGGCCGGATCGTATCCCCATCGTGGCATGGGCCTACCGGCCCATGTTCGGGCTGCCGCGGCCCGAATGCCTTTGTGGTCTTGTCTCACATCCCTCTTCCCCACCCCGTTACCATCGTCCCGCCCGATGCGCCGCCTCATCCTCCAAATCCTCCCCGCACTCCACCTTACGCGCGTCACCACCGCCTTCGCGGCCGTCGCCAACGTCTGGTTCGTCATCCTCTGGACCCACTCCACTCCCACCGAACCCGGCACCGACGCTTTCCGCACTCTTCCTCTCTGGCTCCTCCTCCTCGGCGGACTCGTCAACGCCCTCGGCCTCTTCGGCTTCGCCACCGCGCTCAACGATGTTCTCGACTGGCGCCGCGATCAGGCCCTCAATCCCGATCGCCCCATCCCCTCCGGCCGCGTCTCCCTCGATGGCGCGATCGCGCTCGTCGTCTTCACCTTCGGCATGGCCGTCTTCGGCGCGACTCCCCTCGGCATCACCGCGGTCCTTCTCACGCTCACCGTCGCCGGCGCGATCCTGCTTTTCAACGCTGCGGGCAAATACGTCCCCGGCATCGGCCTCGTCGTACTCGGTCTCATCTACGCCGGGCAGATGGTCATCCCGAATCTCCATCTCAAGTTCATCATCCCCGTCTGGCTCGTCATGACCCACGCGCTCGTCGTCGCCTCATGGGTCCACGTCCTGGGCCGCAAAGCGCCCGGCATCTCCGCGCGAGCCACACTTTTCGCCCTCACCGGTTGGCTCTTCTGGTCCCTCGTCATGTTCTCCGTCGGCTGGTATCGCAACTGGAACGACGGCGGTCTCTGGCCCAACTGGGTCTCCTGGACCACCGCCATCGCGCCGATCATTCTCGCTGTCCTCTTCGCAACCCTCGTCTGGCGCCGCGTCCATCTCCTCGGCCGCGGCCCGCGCGTCGCCGAAAAAATCGCCCGCTACGGCGCGCTCTGGCTCGCCCTCTACGCCGCCGCCTGGCTCTTCGGCGAAGGCCACACCCTCGGCGGCTGGATCCTCACCGGTCTCGCCATTGTCGGTCTCCTAGGAATGACCGTCATCCGCGAAGTCGTCGCCCTCATCGAGCAACCACTGGGGTATCGGAGGTAGTCATTACCGGAGGGCGTAAGCCCCCGGCCTCAGTCAGTACCGGTGGGCGTAAGCCCCCGGCCTCTTTGACAAGTGCATACACCAACATCGACGACGCCCAGCGGCTTCGATCAAACCAAACCCACGGAGTAGAAGATCGCCGTGAACATCAAGTCCGCGATGATGATCGCCACGATCGACTGCACAACCGTGCTCGTCGTCGCCTGCCCCACACCCGCCGCGCCGCCGGTCACGCGAAGTCCGTTGTTGCACGCAATGAGTCCGATGAGCAAGCCGAACACGGTCGCCTTGCCGACGCCCGTGAAAAAGTCCACCATCTTCACCTGGTCCAGCGTGTTCTGAATGTATCGCTCGCTCGGAATCCCAAGCGCGGTCACACCCACGACCCAACCCGCCGTCACCGCCACCAGATTCGCGAACACCGCGAGGCAGGTCATGCTGATCACACTCGCGATCACGCGCGGCACCACGAGAAACCGCACGGGATTCAGCGCGTGCGCCTCCAGCGCCTCGATCTCCTCGCCGACAACCATCGTCCCGATCTCCGCCGCGATCGCCGCGCCGGCAAAACCCGTCAGCACGATCGATGCGATCAGCGGACCCAGTTCGCGGAAGATCGCGACGCCGGTGATGTTGGCAACCAGATCGCGCGAGCCGAACTTGTCCAGTTGCGGCGCCATCTGCAACGCGAGGATCAAACCCACGCACGAACTGACCAGCCCGATGATGAACACCGATCGCACGCCGATGCGCACCATCTGCGAGACGATCGCGGGCCGACCCAGACGCGTCCGCCGGTGCATCAGCCCGCGCCACATCCAGTGCATCGCTTCGAGCAGCAGGAAGTACGACGACCCGACGGCTTCGAGCATCGAGATCGTTCGCGATCCGATGAACTCCAGGCCAACCTTGATCGGAGAGGTCCGCGCGTCTGCTGGGGATGTGGGTGTGGGCTCTGCCATGCCCACAGCGTACCCGATTCTCACGCCGCGTTCGCGGCCTCAGCATTGGGGACGATTGTGAACACGGTATCCAGCCGCGCGATCTCGAAGATCGAGCGAACCTTGTCCTGCAGGGCGCAGAGCACCAGCTTGGTGTTATTCTTCCGGGCCATCTGCATCGCCTCGACCAGTGTCGCGACGCCCGATGAATCCATGTACGGCACACCGGCCAAGTCAATGACGAGCCGCCCCGGCTTGCTGGTCTGGGCCTTGCGAAGTTCCATCCGCAGCGTCGGCGAGCCCGAAAGATCAACATCCCCAGAGGGACGCACAAACACGGATGTCCCGATCGTTTCCGATCGGATCATCAACGGCTCGGCACCGTGTCTTCCACGCAGATCAGCCACGGCAGGCCTCCGATCCGCCGCCCGGTCGTTCCGAGCAGCCACAACCACCACCGACAACTCGCACCTTCGGAGCATCCGTGCCCGAGGCCTCACGTTTCTTGATCATCGTCAGTCGCATGCCCCGGCTCCCGCGCTTCTCGTAGACGGCCTGATCCATGACCGTCTGGATGATGTGAACACCAAGACCGCCGGGACGGATTTCGTCCAGATCGCGGCTCCGGATTTGCGCCGGGTCCACCTGCTGGGCTTCGTCCTCGATGACAATCTTGATCGCATCCGGTCGCTCGTCACCCGATCCACCACTTGGAACCGGGGTGCCGCCCGCCCACGCGCCACCTTCCGCCCAGATACTCAGCCAGATCGGCTTATCGGGCTGTTTCTGGTACCCGTGGCGGATCACATTGCAAAGGGCTTCATCAACGGCCAGCGAAATCTGGCCGCCGACCTCATCGGGAAAACCGAATCGCTTGGCCACCGCGCCCACCAGCTCGCGCACGCCGCTGAGAAACAGCGGGTTGCTGCGCAGCTCGATTCGCACTTGCGGCTGCGGCTGGGTCATCGGCAATGGATTCGCGGCGACGCTCATATTCGCCCCCCGTTTCCTACATCCTTTGTCGTCATTCCGGGCTGCTCACTGTACCACTTCGCCCAGCGGCCCGCCGCGGCACGGCGATCATCGGGGCTGGCGGCGTGGTCGTATCCGAGGGTCTGTCCGGTCAGTTTTTCGAGGGTCCGTATGGCGAATATTCGTTCCGCGGGATCGTCGGATTCAAGCTCGCCGATCAAACCCGGGATGGCGGATTTGTCACCCTGCTCGCCGGCCTGTCGGATGGCCCGCAGCCGCGCGGCGGGGCTGGGCTCGTCGAACCCGACGGCGGAATCCGGATTGCCGCACCCGCTCAGAAGCGGACACAACAACGCCCCCGCAACCGGGATCACTCGCAGCCGTGCCGCCCACATCGGAGACGCCATGGCAAATGATACGACCGATCGCCGATCCGCGGCGTACCCTCGTCCCTTCCCCCATCCGTGGCACGGGCAAGCGGCCCGTGTGTCAGTTCCGAAGCGCGGCGTACCACCGTGCTCCTCGCCTATTCCCCTCTCAGCGTTGCACGTTTCACCATGACGACGAATCCCACTTCGACCAAGACGCCCGCCCTGATCGACAAGTCCTCACTGCCGCACAACGAGGTCGTGATCATTCTGGACTTCGGCAGTCAGACGGCGCAGCTCATCGCACGCCGTGTGCGCGAGGCGGGCGCATTCTCGCTGCTGGTCGCGCCGACGACCTCGGCGGCGCAGATCCGTGCGCTCGCGCCGAAGGGGATCATTCTGTCGGGCGGACCATCAAGTGTGTATGAAGATGGTGCGCCGACATGCGATGCGGAAATCCTCAAGATGGGCATCCCGGTGCTGGGCATCTGCTACGGGATGCAGCTCGCGTGCCACATGATGGGGTTCACGGTTGACAAAGGCGAGAGCCGCGAGTTCGGGCGCGCGGGGTTGCACATCGTGGATCGCAAAGATCTGTTCGGCGCGATACCGGAGAAGACCGCGGTCTGGATGAGCCATGGCGATCAGGTCAAGCCGGGGACTTCGAGCTCGCGCGATGCGGCGCGGATCGAGGTGCTGGCGTCCACTGAAACGTGCCCGCTGGCGGCGTGCCGCGTGGTGGATCCGATGCCGGGCGGGCTCAAGTTTTATGGCGTGCAGTTCCATCCCGAAGTGACGCATACGCCGCACGGCGTGGACATTCTGCGGAACTTTCTGTACGAAGTGTGCAAGTGCTCGGGCTCGTGGCGGATGGCGGATTTTCTGGAAACAGAAGTGAAGAAGGTCCGCGCGATGGTGGGCTCGGCGGGGATCATCTGCGGCCTGTCGGGCGGCGTGGATTCGTCGGTGTGTGCCGCGCTGCTGCACAAGGCGGTGGGCGATCAGCTCCAGTGCGTGTTTATTGATACAGGACTGCTCCGCAAGAACGAGCGGGAGCTGGTGGAGACGACGTTCCGCGATCACTTCCACATCAAACTTCGCGTGGTGGATGCGAGCGAGCAGTTTCTGGCGGACCTCGTCGGCGTGACGGACCCGCAGGAGAAGCGAAAGCGGATCGGCGCACGGTTCATTCGCGTGTTCGAAGACGCGCAGAAAGAGATGGGGCTGCACGGGCACAACTTCCTGGCGCAGGGAACGCTGTATCCGGACGTGATCGAATCTGGCCAGTCACTCGCGGGCACCAGCGCGAGCATCAAGATGCACCACAACGTGGGCGGATTGCCGGAGGATCTGGAGTTCGATCTCGTCGAGCCGCTGCGCGATCTGTTCAAGGATGAGGTGCGCAAGCTGGGTGAGGTGCTGGGGCTGCCGGACCAGATCATCTGGCGGCACCCGTTCCCCGGGCCCGGGTTGGCGGTGCGCATCATCGGCGATGTGACGCCGGAGAAGCTCGACCTGCTCCGCGATGCGGATGAGATTCTGCTGGAGGAGATCGTCGCGGCCAACCTGTATCGCAGCACCAGCCAGGTCTTCGCGGTGTTGCTGCCCGTGAAGAGCGTGGGCGTGATGGGCGACGGCCGCACGTACGAGAGCACCATCGCGGTCCGAGCTGTGGAGACACAGGACTTCATGACGGCGGACTGGGCACGCATCCCGTTCAGCGTTTTGGCGACGATCTCCAGCCGCATCATCAATGAGGTGCGCGGAGTGAACCGGGTGGTGTACGACATCTCGTCGAAGCCGCCGGCGACGATTGAGTGGGAGTGAGTTGGCGTCGCGAGGCATGGTCAACGACTTCACCATCTCAACGGCGCGACAAGGGCTTCACCTCATTACTCGGCAGGTGGCGGATGTTGTCGCGGAGGCGGCGCGAGTTGGTGCGCTGGCGGAGGGTCAATCCGGATTGTGCACCGTGTTTGTGCGACACACTTCTGCCTCGCTCCTGATTCAGGAGAACGCCGATCCGTCGGCGCGGCAGGATCTGGAGCGGTGGCTGAATCGGCTGGTGCCGGAGACGGGACCAGCTGCGGCGGAGTTCACGCATACGGAGGAGGGGCCCGACGACATGCCAAGCCATATCAAGGCGGCGTTGACGGCGACTTCATTGTCCATCCCGATCATGAACGGGAGGCTGGCGCTTGGGACCTGGCAGGGGGTGTACTTGTGGGAGCATCGGCGGACGCCTCATGAGCGGCGGGTGGTGGTGCATGTGGGGGCGTGAGGAAAGGGGTTAGGGACTGGGGGCTGGGGATTGGGGGGTCGGAGTGGGTCTCAAGTTTGGGGGATTTGTGGGCGATAGAGGCGACCCCTTGAAAAAGGGGTACTGAGGGATTGGATGGGTCGGCGGGCGAAGAACTGGACACCAGAGGCCACTGGCCCTTACGGGGCTTGCCCGCACCGAACCCGTTCCTATACTGTGGCACCTGCTGAGTTCGGCGGCGGGTTGCCGGGGTTCGTGAAGGTTCACGGGCGAGGCATTTTCTGGTTTTTCGCGGCGTTTTGTATGCCGCGGGGCCAATCACATTGAAGCGCCCTTTTGGGTACGACGGCGGTCACGGAATGGCTCGCAAGGCCACTCGTCTGATCGCTCCGAATCGTCCTCTGCCGGTGTCGCTGTACGGAAAGGTTTGGTGTTCTGATGACGACTCCCACGACAGGCAACTCGCTCGTTCACGACCTCGTTGAGGCGGGCATTCACTTCGGCCAGCGGTCGGCCGCGTGGAACCCGGCGATGCAGCCGTACATCTACGGCAAGCGGAACGGGATCCACATCATCGATATCAAGGAGACCGTGAAGGGTCTTCTGCTGGCCAAGAAGTTCATCGCCAAGACGGTGGCGGACGGCAAGGACGTCTGCTTCGTCGGCACCAAGCGTCAGGCCCGGGCCGTGATCGAGCAGCGCGTCGGCGACGTGAAGATGCACTGGGTGACGGAGCGCTGGCTGGGCGGCACGCTGACGAACTTCCGCACGATTCGTTCGCGACTGAAGCGGCTCGAGGAGCTCGAGGCGATCGCCAAGAGCGAGAACTTCGCGAGCTACTCCAAGAAGATGGAGAGCCAGTTGAAGCGCGAGCGCGACAAGATCTTCAAGAACCTCTCGGGCATCCGCGGGATGGACAAGCTCCCCGGCGCGCTCATCGTCGTTGACGTGAGCAAGGAAATCAACGCTCTCCGCGAGGCCCGCAAGCTCGGCATTCCGACGATCTGCCTGATCGACACCGACGGCAACCCGGAACTCGCGGACATCGCGATTCCCGGCAACGACGACTCGATGCGTTCGATCGACGTGATCATCCGCGAGCTCTGCCTGGCCGTGAACGACGGCAAGCAGTCCCGCAGCCAGGCGAAGGAACAGTCCGCCCAGGGCGGCCCTTCCGAGGGCAACCGAGCGGGCGACAGCCGCGGCGGAGATGATCGCTCTCGTCGCTCGACCCGCGCCAAGTACCGCGCGGACGATGCCGGCGGGGCACCGGAAGTTGAAACCCGCGGGGCCGCCGAGGCGGTTCCCGTCAAGCAGTAAGGCGCGGCCGCGGCTTGTGGCTCGGTCGCGCGGAACGCGTGATCAAGCCGGAGCCAACGTTGGAGCCCTGCCATGTCCAGACCTGTCGGCACCGCAACAGGCGGCTGGGAGCAATGGCCGAGCGAGTGGGCGGTGCATCTGTTGATGTCGGTCACGGGGCGGACGGCCGCCGCGTGCCGAATGGCGCTAACCAAAGCGGATCAGGACCTCTTTCTGGCGGTGCTGATCCTGGATCGATACGAAGGAGACGATGCCGTGGCAGAGATTTCCGCAAGCGATGTGATGAAGCTTCGTAACCAGACCGGCCTCTCGATGATGGAGTGCAAGCGCGCCATGGTCGAGGTGGGCGGTGATTTGCAGAAGGCGGAGGACCTGCTCCGCAAGACGATGAAGGGGAAGATGGACACCAAGACCGACCGCGCCGCGGGCGAGGGTCGGATTGCCGTGGCCGTTGCTCCGCACGGTGACTCGGCGTCGATCGTCGAGGTTCGTGCCGAGACGGACTTCACGGCGAAGAACGAGAAGTTCATCGCGACGGTGGACCGCATCGCGCATGTCGCGCTGGTCGCTCATCCGGGCGAGGTGGCGGTGACGCCGGACATGACGCGACTCATCGATGAGCTGCGCATCTCGACGGGCGAGAACGTTTCCTACGCGCGCGGCCACAAGGTCTCCGGAGCGCAGGGAAAGACGGCGTTCGGGTCGTACGTCCACCACGACGGAAAGACCGGCGTGCTGCTGGTGGCCGAGGGCGATGTGAACGATCAGACGCTCAAGCAGGTCTGCATGCACATCGTCGCGGCGGTGCCGACGCCCAAGGGCGTGACGGCGCAGGATGTTCCGGCGGACATCGTGGAGCGCGAGCGGAACTTCCGCATCGAGCAGGCGATGGAGTCCGGCAAGCCCAAGGAGATCGCGGAGAAGATGGTCGAGGGCGGCATGCGGAAGTTCTACGAGGAGGTCGCGCTGATCGAGCAGCCCTTCGTGATCGATCCGACGAAGAAGGTCAAGGATGTGATCGGTCCGAAGGCGAGCATCATCGCGTTCTACCGGTATCGCGTTGGTGAGAAGGCCTGAGTCGTTCGGGCAACCAAGAGTTCATCCGAAGGGCCGCCTCAGTGCGGCCCTTTTTCATTCCCCCACTTCAACCGGCGATTCCTCGGCCGGAGAACGCTCGACGAGACGACGCGAGGCGGCGACGGCGATGTTGCGAAGGAGGCGGTGGCGGTGGTCGGGCTTGCCGGTGTGTTCGGGGGCGGGGACGCGAATGTGGAGCTCGCGGCCGCCTTTCTCCCAGTTCGCGGGCATCTCGAGGAGGCCCCAGCCGGGTGGAACCTCACGGGCGCGAATGACTCCGGCGGGAGCGGCGATGTAGAGCCAATCGGCGAGCTTGTAGTGGGCCATGGTCCAGAACTTCCGCTCGCCGTACATGCGCTCGTCGATGCGGCGGAGGTCGTTGAGGACGCCGCGGTAGGAGCCCACGCGGCTGCGGCCGAAGTCCCACTCTTCAAGCTCGGCGAAGAGGCGGGAGCCGGAGCGACGGAGATGGGGCTCGCAGACCTTGACGATCTGATCTTCCAGAACGGCGCGGACGCGGTTCAGACGGTCGCGCTCGGCGAGAAGATCGTCGGTGTCTCGGCTGTCGGTGAGGAAGTCGGAGCGGGCCTGCTTGCACTCGATGATGATGGTTTTGGGACGATCGCCGCGCGGGAGCAGAAAGGGAGCGGCGAGGGCGCGGCCGATCGTTTGCCATTGCTCGCTGGCGGGGGATTTGTGCTTGGGAAGCGGGTCGAGATAGCCGGCAACATCCACGCGATGGCGTGCGATCGGGCAGCGGACCTCATCAGCGGCGGCGACGCAGCCGGCGCGGAGCAGGGCGGCGACGGACTCGCGTTTGAGGGTTCGATGCCTCTGGGTTTCCATGGCGGGGTGGTCCTTCCGTGGGCCGGGGGTAGAGTACACCCAACGGGCACCGCATCCAGTTGACCCAAGAAGTCAGGGAATACATGGAGAATGTGGGATATTGCACCTAGTCTTGATCGGAATCACCTTCGCTTTGCGTTCTAGTAATCGTGATTCAGTGCGGATTCCATACTCGAGTGGGGACGATGTCAGGCAGAGCGCAACCAAACGGTACTCCGTCCAAGAAGCAACCGCCCAAAGGGGAGTCGGTGCCGACATCATTCGGACCGGTGCGGGTGCTGGTGGCGGATGATGAGCATCTGGTCGCGACCGGGCTGGCCAACAGCGCGGCGGACCTTGGGCACAAGATCGTGGGAATCGCGGCCGACGGCGAGATCGCCGTGCAGATGGCGCGCGAGCACAAGCCGGATCTTGCGCTGCTGGACATCCGGATGCCGAAGTTGAGCGGGGTGGATGCCGCGCTGCTGCTGTTCAGCGAGATGGAGATTCCTTCGATCATCATCTCTGCGTACTCCGATGAGGAGAATGTCCGGAAGATTCATAGCCACGGGGAGGCGGCGGGAATCTTCGGGTATGTGCTCAAGCCGGTGAGCCGGGAGCAGCTCTCGGTGGCGATCGGGATCGCGCTGCAGCGTGCCGCGGTGAACAGAATGCAGAGCGGGCGGATCGATCAGCTCGAGAACAACCTGCAACACCGGCGCACGGTGGAGCAGGCGAAGTGGATTCTGGTGGAGAAGAAGAAGGTGACCGAGCCGCAGGCGCACGAGATGCTGCAGAAGCTGGCGCGGGATGGGCGGAAGCCGCTGGTGGAGATCGCGAAGGTTGTGGTGGAGACGGGGGAGTTACCAAAGTAGGGCAATGGTGGAAGTTTGCAGAATGACACAGGGCCCAAGTCGCTGACTTGGGCCCTGTTTGCTTTGTGAGATCTGTAAGCGCGTGCGTTACTTGGTAACTTCTCCGTCGATGACGCCGAGCTGCCACATGAAGAAGATGCGGGAGTCGGCGGTGTCGCGGAGGCGGAGGTTCAGCGGCTTGCCCTGACCGTGGCCGGCTTCGCGATCGACCCAGAGAAGGACGGGCTTGGTGGCGGGGTCGCTGGTGGTGGCAGCCTGCATGGCGGCGGCCATCTTGCGGGCGTGCAGGGCGTGGACGCGGGTGTCGTTCTCGCCGGCTGTGAAAAGGATCGCGGGGTATTTGGTGCCCTGCTTGATGTTCTGGTAGGGAGAGTACTTCTCGAGCCAGGCGAAGTCGGCTTCCTTCTCGGCGGTGCCGTATTCGCCGACCCAGTAGCGGGCCATGAGGAAGTTCTGGTAGCGGAGCATGTCCAGCAGGGGGACTTGGCAGACGATGGCGGCGAAGAGGTCGGGGCGCTGGGTCATCATCGCACCCATGAGGAGGCCGCCGTTGGAGCCGCCGATGCAGCCGAGCTTCTTGGGATTGGTGTAGTTGTTGGAGACGAGCCACTCGCCGGCGGCGATCATGTCGTTGAAGGTGTTCTGCTTCTTGTCGTGCATGGCGCCTTCGTGCCATGCCTTGCCGTATTCGCCGCCGCCGCGGAGGTTGGCGAGGGCGTAGACGCCGCCGAGGTCGTACCACTGGAACATGGTCGCGCTGAAGCCGGGGGTCATGGAGATGTCGAAGCCGCCGTAGCCGTTGAGGATGGTGGGGTTGTTGCCGTCGAGCTTGAGGCCCTTCTTGTGGACGATGAACATGGTGACGGGGGTGCCGTCCTTGCTGGAGTAGGTGACCTGCTTCACCTCGACGGAGGTCGGATCAACGGGAACAGCGGGCTTTTCCCAGACGACGGGGTCGGCATCGGGGGTTGCGAGATCGACCTTGAAGACGGTGGCGGGGTAGTTGAAGGAGGAGAAGGCGAGGTAGGCCTCGGTGCGGTCGTCCTCGGTGCTGAGGGATGCGGTGCCGATGCCGGGGAGCTTGAGCTCGCCCTTGGACTTGCCATCCATGTCGAAGAGTTTGATCCTGGTGGAGGCCTTTTCCTCGTAGGTGCAGGCGATCATGCCCTTGGCGAGACCGAAGGACTTGAGGACGGCGTCCTTGCTCTCGGGGACGACGACTTTCCAGGCGGACTCTTCGGGGTGGTTGAGATTGACGGAGACGAGGCGGAGGTTGGGCGCGCCGTAGTCGGTGAGCATGTAGTAGCTGTCGCCCTGGATCTCGCCGCTGAACTTGTTGATCGCGCCGACCTTGATCTCGCGGCGGGCATCGTTCACGGGCTTGGTCTTGTCGGCGGTGCGGAGATCGATCGCCCAGGTGTCGACGGATGCACCGCCGGTCCAGTAGGAGAGGACCATCCAGCGGCCGTCTTTGGAGAACGTGGCCCCCGGTCCCCAAGTTGTGGCGAGTTCCTTGTTCTCCTCGGGCGTGTATTGGCGGAAGAGGAGGCGGTCGCCCTTGGGGTTCCTGCCCAGGGTGTGCATCTTGATGTGGGCGGAGTAGGGATTCTTGGCGTCGGCGAGCTTCTCGTAGAAGAAGCCGCTGTTGTCCTTGTACCACTCGTTGACGGCGGCCTTGCCATCGATCTGGTCGGCGAGCCACTCGCCGGTGGCGGTCTCGATGACGTAGACGGTGGTGTTCTCATCGCCGGAGCGATAGAGACCGACCGCGAGGAACTTGCCATCCTGCGAGGGGACCATGCCGCCGAGGGCGGTCAGGCCGGTGTAGTCGACCTGCGTGAGATCGAGGAGGACTCGCGGCGTGCCGGTGGCGCCCTCACGCACGAAGATGCGGGGCTGGTTCTCCTTGCCCTCGCGCTTGGTGTAGAAGTAGTAGTTGCCGCGCATGATGGGGGCGGAGACGCTGCCGATCTCCATCAGCGGACGGAGCTTTTCCTCGAGCTGCTTGCGGCCGGGGAGGGCGTCGAGGACGGCGCGGGTGTAGTCGTTCTGCTTGTCGGTCCACGCGGAGACTTCGGGCGTGACCTTGCCCATGTTCTTCTCGTCGGAGTTGTCTCCCTCGAGCCAGCGGTAGTTGTCGACGATGGTCTTGCCGTGGATCTTGTCTTCGACGGGTTTCTTCTCGGTCGTGGGCATGGCCGGGGGGGCGGCGAATGCGAGGCCGTTAAGAGCAAGGATGCAGAGAGCGGAAAGGACTTTTGCCGAGCGGATCATGCGAATCTCCGAATGGCCCCGTGAACCCACCGAGGCAGATGATATCAGGGCTCGGGCATGATCTGGACGTAGGCCGTGATGGCAAGGCGGCGGAAGCGGGTGGCCGCGCGGCATCGGGAGATTGCCGATACGCTCGTCGCCCCCCCCCACTCAGTTCTGATCTAATCCCAGCAGTTTCCCCGGACGAGATCGACCCATGCACGATTACGCCGCCATCGCGAGACTTGAAGAGGGCCACTGCGCGGCGACGTTGCGCGAGATCGGGCGGGAGACGATTGATGTGGCGGGGGGTGTGGCGTGTCGGGATGTGCCGGGGGTGTGGGTGAATCGGGCGGAGGGGATTGGGCTGTCCGGTCCGGTGGATGGTGGCGAGATCGCGCGGATGGTGGCGTGGTATGACGAGGCGGGGATTGAGCCGCGGGTGAAGATCTGTCCGTATGTGCATGCGACGCTGCTGAGCGCGCTGGGGGAGCAGGGGTTTCTCGTGAAGTGGTACGAGCAGCTTTTGATTCGGGTGATGGGGGCTCGGGAGCGGATTGATCCGCCGCGGGAGATGCCGGGGGAGTTTGAGTTGCGGCAGGTGGATCGAACGGATGCGGCGGCTTGCCGCGAGCTTTCGGTCGTGATCAACCGGGGATTCGCGCCGCCGGGGGCGATGGTGAGCGAGGCGAACATTGAGCTCACGGTGCGGTGCATGATGCGAGAGCGGGCGGATACGTTCGCGGTGTATGACAAGGGCGTGTGCGTGGGCGGGGGCGGGATGGAGGCGTTCGGGGAGATCGGATGCTTGTACGGCGCTGTGGTGGAGGAGGGGTATCGGCGACGGGGGATTCAGCAATCGCTGCTGGCGGCGCGGCTGAACGCGGCGGCGGCACGGGGGCTGCGGATGGCGACGATCGGGAGCGCGCCGGGGCATGACACAGAGCGGAACGTGCTGCGGTTCGGGTTTGAGGTGGCGTATTCGAAGACGGTGATGGGGCGAGCGACGAAGAGCGCGGCGGCGTCATAGGGCGGCAGCGCGGGATCGGTGCTTGAGCCGCACGAGGGCGCGGCGGAGATAGGCAAGCACGACGATCGCGATGGCGGCGGCGATGACGGTGATCCAGAGAGCGATTTTTCGGCTGTGCGGCGCGGGGAGCGCGGCCCACCCGTGCGGCGTGGGTTGATCGAAACTCGACCAGTAGCGACCGGCCTCGATGTCGGCGGCGGTGGCGGCGTAGAGCACGCCCGCGAGCAGGAGCAGCGGAGCGATCACAAAGCAGAGGAGAAGGATGCCGGAGATGAGCGGCGACCACCGGAGCGCGAGCCAGCCGACGGTGCAGGCGATCAGGCCGAGCGCGATGGAGGCGAAGAGGCCGAAGGGCGTGGCGGCGACGACGGGGAGGACGAGCACGATCGGCACCAGGAAGGCCAGGAAGTAGTACGACCGGGCCATGAGGAAGTCGCGGTTGAACCAGGCCCAGATGCCGCCGGCGATCGACCAACAGGTGATGACGGAAACGAAGCCGACCATCGAGCCGAGGAGGAGCGCGCCGCTGATGACGATGAGCAGGCCGATCGCGGCGGCGATACCGAGTTGACGGGCGTTCTGCCGGCGGGCCTGCTTGCGGGCGACCCACTGGCGGCGGAGGCCGGGATGCGTGAAACGCAGGCCGCACTCGGGGCAGCGGCCATCGGGCGAGGCACCGAGATCATACTTGCAGTCGGGGCAGTTGGGCTTGAAGTCATCGAGTTCGGCGGACGGGGGAACGATCGGCGGCGCGATGACCAGTTCGGCGGGAGGGATCGGAATTGTCGGGAGCCCGTCGGGCATCGGAGCGATCGCTTATTGCACCACGCCTTTGGTCAGACGCATGAACGCGGTTTCGAGGTTGATGGCTTCCTCGCTGAAGTTGACGATGCGGAAGCCCTGGTTGATGAGCATGTTGGGGACATCCGAGACATCGGTCTTGGAATCGGCGTCGAAGGTGACGTGGATGATGCGGCCGTCGCCGGAGGAGGGCTTCGCGCCTGTGGGTGCATCGATGATGGCGACCTTGGTGACGCCGGGCATTTTCTGGAGAAGCACAGCGGCCTGCTGGGTGCGGTCGGCGACGGCGACGTGGACGACGTTGCCGACCTTGGCGCGGCGCATGACTTCGGTGACGCTGCCGGAGAAGAGGAGCTTGCCTTTCTCGATGATGCCGACGGTGTTGCAGAAGTCGGCGAGTTCGGGGAGGATGTGGCTGGAGATGATGATGGTCTTACCCATCCGCTTGAGCTCTTTGAGACGCTCGCGGATTTCGATGCGGGCGCGGGGATCGAGACCCGAGGCGGGTTCGTCCATCAGCAGGACTTTGGGATCGTGGAGGAGGACGCGGGCGATGGAGAGTCGCTGCTGCATGCCGCGGGAGAGGGAGTTGACCTCGGCGGTGGCCTTGTAGTGCAGGTCGGTGAGATCGAGCACATCGGCGACGACCTTCTTGCGCTGGGCTCCGTTGATGTTGTAGCAGGCAGCGAAGAACTCAAGGTATTCGGTGACGACCATGTCCTCATACGCGCCCATGAAGTCGGGGACGTAGCCGATAACGGGGCGGATCTGGCGGTTCTGGTAGCCGACGGTGAGGCCGTCGACCATCGCCTGGCCGCTGGAGGGTTTGAGCAGCGTGGCGAGAATCTTGATGGTGGTGCTTTTGCC
>JBGANP010000067.1:0-22981 GCA_044222255.1 Phycisphaerales bacterium | reverse complement strand
GGCCGCGGTCGCAACTCCAGTTCCCGTCATCCCCTCGTTCGAGCGTGCCGCGAAACAGTTCACGGCGTTCTGCCGCATCGAGTGCGGCCTTGCGAAGAACTCCATCGAGGCCTACGACCGCGACATCCGCGACCTGCTGACCGACTTCATCGCCCACGGCATCACCGACTTCGCGAAAGTAACCGGCCGCGACCTCACGCTCCATCTCGCGCGGCTCCGCACTCAGCGTCATATGGAGAGCAGCAGCGTCGTCCGCCACCTGGCCACGGTCCGCGTCTTTTTTCGATGGCTGGAGTCCACGGGGCTCATTCGCGAGAACCCGAGCAACGATCTGGATCGGCCGACACAATGGAAGAAACTCCCCGGCGTTCTCTCGCCGCGTCAGATGCGTCTACTTGTCGAAGCTCCGAAGCATGTGAAAGTTGATCAGGAGTCCAAAGTTCCGCCGCTGCACCTGCGCGACCGCGCCATGCTCGAACTCATGTACGCATGCGGACTGCGCGCCAGCGAAGTCGCCGACCTTCGCGCCAAGGATTTTCATCCCACGCTGAGCGTCGTCACCGTCACCGGCAAGGGCAACAAGCAGCGGCTGGTGCCCGTCGGCGGCCCCGCACGCGATGCCGTGCGGGAGTATCTCGATCAATGCCGGCCGCGGCTGGCGGCTGGCGCAGGCAAGAAGCCCAGACCCGATGTCTCAGAAGGCCGCCTGCTGCTGTCGCGCTCCGGCAAGCCGCTTGAGCGTGTCGCAGTCTGGCAACTCGTCAAGAAGAATGCCAAACTCGCGGGCATCGGAAACGTCCACCCCCACCAACTCCGCCACAGCTTCGCGACTCACCTGCTCTCCGGCGGTGCCGACCTTCGCGTCGTGCAGGAACTCCTCGGCCACGCCGACATCGCCACGACACAGATCTACACCCATGTGGATTCCACTCGTTTCCGCGAGATCCAGAAGAAGTTCCACCCGCGCCCATAGCGCACACACGCCCGAAATAAGTGTGTTCCGGCGTGAATTCCGCGGATTCACAATCGTGCCACGGGTTCGCCGCGATTCGCGGCAACCCGTGCTGTTGCAACATCCGCGTCCGTCAAGCCACCCGCTTCCCCAGCGCGTTCGCGATATACAGCACCACCGAACACCCCAGCGGAAACAACACCTCGTTCACACCCTTGGAAACCAGCGCGGCCGTCCCCGCCCCACCTCGCGCACTCAGCCACAACACCACCGCACCGAACACCACGCCCAGCGCCAGACCCACGCCCACATGCGCCCGCAGCGTCGCCCACGCCTGTTTGGACATCCACCCCACCACCGTCCCGAGTATCGCATACTCCACCGCCCGGATCGCGCCCAGTTCCAGGGCGCTCGGCACCGCCGGCGGCCCCGGCGGCAATGACAGCGCCTGCGATGCCCCCTTGTGCGCCGCCTTTGCCACCACCAGCGCCACCGGCGCGGCCAACGCCCCCAGAATCCCCATCACTGCCGGCTTCGCCTTTGCCGCCGCCGTTCCCGCAGCGACACCGACACACACAAAGAACGACCACGAAATCTTGTTTGCCAGGTCCGCCAATACCGGCGGCAACCCGCCATACGTGCTCATCACCAGCGATGTCACCACCAGCGCAATCTCGATCAGCAACCCGAGCGCGATCGACAACCACGCAACGTGAAACAGCTTCTTCGCCAGGTCTTGTCCGCCCGTCGCCATCGCGCACCGCTCCTGCCTGTTTCCCCGGTTCCAGCCCATCGTACCGACTCCGCCCGCATTCCCGCGCCTCGCCCGCTACTCTCCCCGCCATGGCCACCAACGAAACACACGATCCGAACCTGCAATCCTGGGTTGAGTCCGCCAACGACCCGGCAACGGACTTCCCCATCCAGAACCTCGCCCTCTGCTCCTTCGAGCGATTCCACGATGGACACACTCACGACCACATGGGCGTCCGCATCGGCGATCAGGTCCTCGATGTGTCCATGCTCATGGAGTCCGGCTTCTTCGATGATGACGAGCTGCTCACCAACTGCCTGAGCATCCCATACTGGGGCGCCATCGCCGATGTCCGCGCGACATGGGCTCCGCTCCGCCGACGCCTGCAGCAGTTCCTCCGTGCCGATGTTCACGTCGGCCAGCAGGGCAAGCGTCTCCGCCAGAAAGCCGTATCCGCCGCGACCGAACTGAAGTTCACGCTCCCCGTCGCCACCTTTAACTACACGGACTTCTACGCCAGCAAGCACCACGCCACCAACGTTGGGGCCATGTTCCGCCCGGACAACCCGCTGCTCCCCAACTACACGCATGTTCCGATTGGCTACCACGGCCGCGCCTCAAGCATCATCGTCTCCGGCACCGATGTCCGCCGTCCTTCGGGCCAACAGTCTCCGCCCGAAGCAGATCCCAAAGCCGGCCCCACCTTCGCCCCCTGCAAAATGCTCGACTACGAGCTCGAGCTCGCACTCGTTGCCGGCTCGCGCTCCACCCTCGGCGAGCCGATCCCCATGGCCAAGGTCCACGAGCACATGTTCGGCGTGCTGAT
This sequence comes from Phycisphaerales bacterium, assembly GCA_044222255.1. Taxonomy (GTDB): domain Bacteria; phylum Planctomycetota; class Phycisphaerae; order Phycisphaerales; family UBA1924; genus UBA4658. Next base: position 20,449 of record JBGANP010000067.1, on the reverse strand, counting down.
CCTCAATGACTGGTCCGCACGCGACATGCAGAAGTGGGAATATCAGCCCCTCGGCCCCTTCCTCGCCAAGAACTTTGCCACCTCCGTCTCCCCCTACATCGTCACGATGGAGGCTCTCGAGCCCTTCCGAGTTCCCGGCCCCGAGCGTGCATCCGGCGACCCCGCGCCCCTCCCCTATCTCCAATCCTCCGAGAACTGGGGCCTGGACATCGTCTGCGAGGTCTATCTCCAATCCGCCCAAATGCGAGACAAGTCTCTGGCTCCCATCATGCTCAGCCGCGGCTCCTTCAAACACATGTACTGGACGCTCGCGCAGATGCTCGTCCACCACACTTCCAACGGCTGCAACATCATGCCCTGCGACCTGCTCGGTTCCGGAACCATCTCCGGCCCCGAGAAGTCCTCCCGCGGCTGCCTGCTCGAACTCACATGGGATGGCAACGGCCCCGACGGCAAGCCCAAACCACGTGTCCCCATCCAACTCCCCTCCGGCGAATCCAGAACCTTCCTCGCCGACGGTGACGAAGTCACAATCAAGGCCTTCTGCCAGCGCGATGGCTTCCGTCGCATCGGCTTCGGCGAGTGCCGCGGCCGCATTCTGCCCGCTCTCTAAGCCCCAGACTCTTCCATCAGGCACGATTCCTGCGAACCTCCGACGCCCCGAGTCGATACATCAGCCGCATGATCGTCCTGTTCTTCGCACTCTGGGTCCTCGGAGCAGTCCTACTGCTCACTTGTTCTGCGCTCGTCTGGAGCGAGCGCATGAGCGTCCTGCGCACGCTCCCCGCCTGTGCCAAATGCGGGTATGACCTCGCCGGGCTGTCGCGTGGCGCAAAGTGCCCAGAGTGCGGCGGCATCTGGCGCAAGTTCACCGCGGGTGTCTCGTCTCGCATTCCGACAAACCAGTCCGTCCTCATCTGGGCAACCCCCACCATCGCCGGCCTCGTGGCGGCCGGAATGGTCACGGCCACCACCCGAATCCCCGCCCCGGACAATGTGCTCGGCACCCTCGCCTGCGCCATCCCCTACGCCGCCACCGGGGCGCTGCTCCGACTTATGCTCCGTTGGATCACGCTCTCGGCCGCCAGGATCATGATGTGGGGCGCGATCATCGCTCTCTCGCTCGCACTGTGCGTGGTGATGCTTGAAGCCACGCTCACCAACGACTTCGCAACCACGAAGCTGGAAACCTATCGCCTCGCCCCGCTCATGATGGCCCCATTCGCGGGGTATGGCCTCGCCGGCGGCATCATACTGCTCGCGTGGATTCGCACGCGCCCCGCGCGCATGCGTTCGCCGAACGAGTTTCCGGATCGGTCCTAGGGCATCGATCGAAACAGCGCCGCGCACGTCGTCTGCCCGTGCACAAACACCTGATCGCCGATCGGCCCAATCTCCCCGCCACAGAAGTAGCCCGCCAGCGGCACACCGCTCGGTCCGGGAATGGCCGATCCGCCTTTGGCCTTCTCCTCAGCCGTCTGCGTGGGTGCAAAAGCGCGAGAGAAAGCCGCTGCGTCGTGGTGCGGCCGATCGAACAGCCGCGTTCCGCGACCATTGCACGTGAAGAGCAGCACGCCCTCCGGAGGCTCGTGCAGTTTCTGGGCATCCAGCAGCAGCGACAAATCCTCGCTCGCCGTCACCGCATCGCGCACGTGGAACTGGATCGTCTGACCGACACGCAGCAAATCCGCCACGGCGATCGCCCGATGCTCCTTGTCCACGCCGATCACATTGCGCATCAGGAAATCATCGCGCCCAAATCGATCTTTGTACTCATTGATCGCCCGTCCGATGAACAGTCCGCGCCGCAGCCGCTCTCGCATCGCCGGCCCCAGCGAGTCCAGAATCTCCTCGAGCGCATCCAGCGCGGGCCGACCGCCGAGTTGCGCGAGCATCTGCCCCTTGCATCCAGTCACCACCAGCGGCGGCCCGATCGGCCGGCACCCCTGGCTCACCAGAGAATCCACCCGCACCTTGCCCGAAAACGTCAGCGCTACGCCCCCCGCTCGCATCAGGCGATCATTGAGCAGCAACACATTCCCGCCCGGCTTGTTGGACCCCGATGCGAGCCCGCCGATGATCGGGCTCGTCCGCCGCAGCAGCGAACCCGCATAGTTCGGGTCCGGTTGATGTCCCGTCGCATCGTTCCTCGCCTTCGAGAGCGCAGGAAGCAGCGTATTCAGAGGCACGCTGAACTGATCCGCAAGCAGAATCGTCGCACGATGATCCGCCGTCATTCCCGCCGCGGCCGCCATCGGCCCTGAGTCCCAGCCCGTCAGATTCTGGTCCCGAACCGCCGGCAGCACATCCGTTCCGAACGCGTGCACTTTCGCCCCCGGCATCGCCGCCGCGAAGATCGACACGCCCGGCGAGTTCTCCATCTCGATCTCGCCGCCGATCACCGCCTCCGCCGTGCATCCGATCAGCACCTCGGTGTTCAGCTTCTTCCGCACGATGTGCGAGATCGCCCCCGCAGCATCCGCGTGATGCGCAGAGATGAACACCACCGCCATATCCGCTTTCCCCTCGCCGCCGATCGCCTCCGCGCACCGCCCCACCGCATACTCCGCGGCCATCGCCGCATCCAGATGCCCGGAGACGCCAGCGCCCACGCGAATTCGAGTTGTTGCCGAGGTCTGGTGCATGTGCCTGTAGTGTAGGTAACCGTGCTCGCCCTGACCGCCCTGCGATCGCGCCGCCGCTCCCACGTTTGCCCTCGCTAACGCCGTGCTCGCGCCGGTATCCTCATACCAATGGCCGCTTCGAGCCCGATCAACCACCGCAAGTTTGCGCGTTCGCCGAGGACCATCGTCGTCAAGATCGGCAGCGCGGTGATTGCCGGAGCTGGATCCCTCGATCCGATCCGCCTCGGACAGCTCGCTCGCGATGCGTGCGAGATGTTGGGTGCGAATGCACACACCCGAATCGTCATCGTTTCCTCCGGCGCTGTGGCATCCGGCTTCCGAGCCCTTGGCCTGACACGTCCACCCAAAGAGATCGTCGGCAAGCAAGCCGCCGCCGCCGTCGGCCAGCCCCGCCTGATGTCCGCATGGGCAGATGCCTTCTCGCAGACCAGTCCGAAGCGAGAAGTTGCGCAGGTGCTTCTCACCGCCGAAGACATCGACCACCGCACCCGCTTCCTCAACGCCCGCCGCACCCTCGAAGCCCTCCTCGAAGCCGGCGTCGTCCCCATCATCAACGAAAACGACTCCGTCTCATTCGCAGAGATCAAGCTCGGCGACAACGACCATCTCTCGTCCCTGGTCGCCTCGCTCGTGAACGCGGATCTGCTCGTCATTCTCTCTTCCGTCGACGGCGTCTGGGCGAACAAGCCCGCGCGCGGCCAGCCCGTCCGCATCATCCTCGAAATCCGCTCCCTCGCCGATGGCCTCAAACTCGTGCGAGCAGACCAGTCCAGCGTCGGCACCGGCGGCATGGAAACCAAGATCCGCGCCGCCTGTTCCGCCGCATCACTCGGCATCGGCGTCGTCATCGCCTCCGGCGCGGAGCCCAACATTCTCTCTCGCATCGCGCGTGGCGAACCCCTCGGCACCTACTTCCCGCCCGCTTCATCCAGTCGCGCCGCCCGGAAAAAATGGATCGGCTTCTCCGCCCGCCCCAAGGGAACGCTCACCATCGACGAAGGCGCCCGCCGCGCCATCACCTCGCGCGGCGCATCGCTCCTTCCTTCCGGCCTCACCCACATCCAAGGCGACTTCGTCCCTGGTGCTCTTGTCGAGATCGCCGGCCCCGACGGCCACCCCTTCGCCCGCGGCCTTGCCGCGTACAGCGCGGAAGACCTCACCCGCATCCGCGGCAAAAAAGCCGCCGAAATCTCCACCATCCTCGGCTTCTGCTACTCCGAGGAAGTCATCCATCGCGATGACCTCGCCCTGATTGAAGACCCCGACGCAACCTCTTCCCCTTCCTCCCGATAGCACCCACCGATGCCCGCTCGCGCCGAAACATCCCCTCCTCACCCACTCACCGAGCGTGTGATCGCCGCCAAGCGCGCCGCCCGGCTCGTCGGCTCCCTCTCAACCTCCACCAAGAACGTCGTCCTTCTCGCCCTCGCCGACGCCATCGCCGATCCCGCAAATCGCGACCGCGTCCTCGCCGCGAATGCGGACGACATGACCGCCGCCCGCGCCGCCGGTCTCACCGCCCCGAAGCTCGCCCGCCTCGAACTCACCGCCAATTCCCTCTCCCAACTCGCCACCGGCCTGCGCCAAGTCGCAGACCTCCCCGATCCCATCGGCCGCATCACGCTCGAACGCCCCGCTGCCGGACCCGGTGCCGCTCCATCCGGCCTCCACATTCGCAAGGTCCGCGCGCCGCTCGGCGTCATCGCCATGATCTACGAAGCACGCCCCGGCGTCACCATCGACGCCTTCGCCCTTTGCTTCAAGGCCGGCAACGCCTGCATCCTCCGAGGCGGAAAAGAAGCCCAACATTCCAACGCCGCCCTCGCTTCGCTCGCCCACGAAGCCCTCGCCGCCCACGACATTCCCGAAGCCGCCCTTCTCAACCTCTCCGGCACCTCGCGCGAAGACCTCGCCCACCTCCTCACGCTCGATCAGCACATCGATCTGGTCATCCCCCGCGGCGGCAAAGACCTCATCGAACTCGTCTGTCGCACCTCACGCATCCCCACAGTTCAGCACTACCAGGGCATCTGCCACATCTTCGTCGATGAATCCGCCGACCTCGAATCCGCCATCAACATCTGCGCCACGGCCAAGACCTCCGCGCCCGCCACCTGCAACGCCCTCGAATGCGTCCTCGTCCACCGCAACATCGCCGACTCATTCGTTCCGAAAATGGTCGCGCAATACGCCGCACTTGGCGTCGAAGTCCGCGGCTCCCCCGTCATCGCCGCGCTCGGCCCCGTCACGCCCGCCAAGCCCGACGATTTCGGCCGCGAGTTCCTCGATCTCACCGTCGCCATGCGCACCGTCGATTCCCTCGACGAAGCCGTCGATCACATCTCCACCTACGGCAGCAACCACACCGACGCGATCCTCACCGGCGACACCACCGCCGGTGGCGCGGCCGACCGCTTCATCACCGCCGTCCGCTCCTCCTGCGTTTTAGTCAACGCCTCCACCCGCTTCAACGACGGCTTCCAACTCGGCCTCGGCGCCGAGATCGGCATCTCCACCAGCCGCATCCACGCCTACGGCGTCATGGGCTTGGAAGAGCTGACAACTCAGCGATGGATCGCGGTTGGAACGGGCCAGACGCGCTGAGCGGCCTGCCGACAGGCAATCGCAGAGAAACCACCTGTTCTGGGCATTCATACTGACTACAACGGCGCATATCACCCTAAATAGGTTGCTCATGTCAAGATTTTCGTTCCTTTTTACTCGGCTTCTGTGCGGCATACACCCGCATGTGGTACTCTGGTTCAACCAATGAAGACCACCCCGCACATCCCCGTCTTCCTCCTCTGCATCGCGCTCGCAGCCGCGAGCGCGATCGCCACCAACCCCACCAACTTCACCAACTGGGAATCCCCCCACGTCTCCCCCATCGCGATCACGCCCGACAACGCCCGCGTGCTCGCCGTCAACACAGCCGACGCGCGGCTTGAAATCTTCAGCATCACCGGCCAGTCCCTAGTAAAGGTCGGCTCCATCCCAGTCGGCCTCGATCCCGTCACCGTGCGCGTCCGTTCAAACACCGAGGCATGGGTCGTCAACCACATCTCCGACACCGTCAGCGTCGTCAACCTCAACACGCTCGCCGTCACCGCGACCCTCAAAGTGCAGGATGAGCCCTGGGATGTCGTCTTCGCTGGCCCGATCGGAGCTCAGAAGGCCTACATCTCCTGCGGCCAGACCCACGTGGTCATGGTCTTCGATCCCGCCAATCTCACCACGCAGCCCATCCTCATCCCGATCACCGGCGAGCAGCCGCGCTCCATGAGCGTCAGCCCCGATGGGCTCACGGTGTACGTTGCCATCTTCGAGTCCGGCAACAAGACAACCGTCCTCGGCGGCGGCTCCTCGGGAGGAAACATCTCATTCCCCCTTCAAGCCGTCAACCACACTAGCGGTCCCTACGGCGGCGTGAACCCTCCTCCAAACTCTGGTGCCGTGTTCAATCCGCCCATTGCCGCGCAGAACACCACTCCGAACCCGCTGCCCCCCAAAGTCTCCCTCATCGTCCGGAAGAACTCAGCCAACCAGTGGTTGGATGACAACGCCCGCAACTGGACATCGCTCGTTTCCGGCCCCCTCGCGGCCCAGTCCAGCCGCCCCATCGGCTGGGATCTCTACGACAACGACGTCGCGATGATCAACACCACCAACAACACCGCTACATACCTCACTGGTTTGATGAATCTCTGCATGTCGGTCGGCGTCAATCCCGCTACCGGCGAGATCGCCGTGGTCGGCACCGAGGCCACCAACGAAATCCGCTTCGAGCCAGTTCTCCAAGGCAAGTTCATCAAGGTCCGCTACGCCAGAGTGAATCTCGCCTCCCCCACGACGCCCCTGATCGCAGACCTCAATCCCCACCTGACATACACGACTGGCACCATCGCCCAAGCCGGTCGCGACCTTTCCATCGGCGACCCGCGCAACATTCTTTTCACACCCACCGGCTCCGCCGCGTATGTCTGTGGCCTCGGCTCCGGAAACGTCATCGTGATTGATCCTGCCACCGGCGCGAGAGCGACTGGCACCAATCCCATCAACGTCGGCAAAGGTCCGACAGGCCTCGCGCTGGACAACACAACAGGTCGTCTCTTTGTTCTCAACAAATTCGATGCCACCATCTCCACGGTGGACACCACCACACGCACGGTCACAAGCGTTTCGCCCTTCTTTGACCCCACCCCGTCGGTCATCAAGGTCGGCCGCAAGCACCTCTACGACACCCACAAGAACTCCGGCCTCGGCCAGATCGCCTGCGCCTCCTGCCACATCGATGGCACCATCGACCGGCTCGCTTGGGATCTCGGCGACCCGACCGGCAATCCAATCGCCGTCAACACGACAACCCGCAACCTCGGCCAGGGCCTCTTCGGCCTCGAGCCCGGCACCACCACCACGCCCTATCAGCCGTATCACCCCATGAAGGGGCCGATGACCACCCAGACCCTGCAGGACATCATCGCCCACGAACCCCACCACTGGCGCGGCGACAAGATGGGCATCGAGGAGTTCGCTGGTGCATTCACCGGTCTTCAGGGCGACGATGTCACGCTCACCCCGACCGAGATGCAGGAGTTCGAGGACTTCCTCGCCACGCTCACGTTCCCGCCGAATCCCTTCCGCAACTTCGACAACTCCCTCCCAACCAACCTTCCCCTCCCCGGCCACTTCACCACCGGCCGCTTCGCTGCTGCCGGCGCTCCGCTTCCTGCCGGCAACGCGCAAACCGGTCTCACGGCATATCGCAACCAGACCACCCGTCTGGACACCAACACCTTTGCCTGCGTCACCTGCCACACCCTCCCCACCGGCGAGGGCACCGACATGAAACAATCCGGCGCATTCACCCCCGGCTACACCATGATCGCTCCCGGCCCAATGGGCGAACGCCACCTGCAACTCGTCTCCACCGACGGCCTCACAAACGTCACGATGAAGACGCCCCAGCTCCGAAATCTCTATCGCAAGGTCGGCTTCAACACGACCCAGTCCCGCAACACGTCCGGCTTCGGCGTCCTGCACGATGGCTCCGTCGATTCCATCGAGCGATTCGTCGCCGAGCCCGTGTTTACAGTCGCCAACGATCAGATGATCGCCGATCTCACCGCCTTCATGCTCGCCTTCTCCGGCTCCGATCTCCCCGCTCCGATCAACGCAAGCCAGCCCCTTGAGCCGCCCGGCCCCCCCAGCAAGGACACCCACGCCGCCGTCGGCGCCCAGACCACCGCCGCCGCAACCGTCGATGTCGCCCGCATCACCGCCATGCTCGCGCTCGCCGATGCAAACAAGGTTGGCGTCATCGCCAAGGGCCTCGTCGGCGGCAAGCAGCGCGGCTATCGCTACGACGGCGCCAACCTCTGGACGCCCGATCGCCAGGGCGAAGGCCAGCTTTCCACCGCAGCCCTGCAAGGCATGGCGAGCGTCGCATCTCCGATCACCTTTACCGTCGTCGTCCGCGGCCAGCAAACCCGCCTCGGCATCGATCGCGATGAAGACGGCTGGCGCGACCGCGATGAAGCCAGCGTCTGCGCCGACACCGCCGATGCCGCCAACCACCCCGGCACACCCCTCTGCCTCGACACCGACGGCAACCTCGCCATCGACGTCAATGACATCTTCGCCTTCCTCAACGCCTGGTTCGCCGGCCCCGCCGACTTCAATCAAGACACCATCACCAACGTCCAGGACATCTTCGACTTCCTGAACTCATGGTTCGCCGGCTGCTCGGGCTGATTATCGTTCCCCATGTCCGGACTCTTCGCAGGAACCCCGCTCCAGCAACCCGTCACTTGCGAACGCTGCGCCCAGCCGCACGCTACGTGCTCATGCCCCAGAGGCCGAGACGGCAAAGTGCTGCGACCGCAGGATCAGCAACTCCGCATCCGCCGCGAAAAACGCGGCGGAAAAATGGTCACCGTCATCACCGGCTTCGCCCCGCGCTCCCCACGCACCGACGACCTGCCCACGCTGCTCTCGGAGTTCAAGAAGAAACTCGCCTCCGGCGGCAAGGTGGATTCCAACTCCGGCGAGATCGAGTTGCAAGGCGACCACCGCGACAAACTCGTCGCGTTGCTCATCAGCATGAAGTATCCGGCCAAGCCCGCGGGCGGATGAGTCAGGCCTTCCGCCGCACCCGTGAGATCACAGCCGGCATCGCGATCCCCGCCTCCGCAAGCAGCGCCCGCCAAGCCCGGGCCGCGGGCCCGCCGTTGATGTTGTACTTCCCGCTCTCGGCCTTCTGGATCAGCGCGAACATGTCCTCGGTGCCGAAGATGTGGCGCAGACCGCCGTGGGTCGGCCCCTTCACCCGCGCCGCCTTGCGCAGCGCATCGAAACCCTTGCCGGAGAGTTCGCCGACTTCCATCAGTTGGTGCTTGGTCCAGCCCGGCTCCTCAGCCGGCGCATCGCCCGGGGAGGACTCTGGATTTTCCAGTCCCTCCAGGTCTTGCACGGCTTTGGGGTCGATCGATCCATGGCGGCGGCGGGAACGTTCACGGGGCATAGGCCAGAATACTACGAGCCCGGCGTGCAAGCGGAGGAATCCTCTCGTCCACCCAATGTCCACCACTCACGCTCATGGCTGGTACGGATGAACCGGCTGCCGTGGTAGCATGACCCCATGAGCACGCTCAAGGACGTTCCCCCAACCCACTCTCACGGCATCGCGGGCCGCATCGGCACCCCGGGTCAGCCACTCGCCCCGGAGCGGATCGCCCACCTGCAGGCCCTCGCCTCCAAATACACCTCGACCGGCCCAGCAATCTCCGAGGCGAGCGCGCTGCGAGCAACGCTCGAACTCCCCGCGCCGACGGTGCACGTCATCTCCGACATCCACGGCGAGGACGAGAAGCTCCGCCATGTCATCAATAACGCCTCGGGCGCGCTCCGCCTCCTCGTGGATCAGATCCTCGGCGATCGTCTCACCGGCGCGGACAAGGACCGCTTCCTCGCAGTGCTCTACTACCCGCGCGAGGCCATCAACCAGTTCTCCCGCGAGATCGTCGCCTCCGGCAAGCGGCTGGAGTGGGTGTACGAGACGCTCTCGATGCAGTTCGAGATCATCCGCCACCTGCGTGCCCGCGTCCGCCGCTCGGCATTCGAGAAACTCCTGCAACCCGACTATCGCGAACTTTTCGTCGAGCTCGGCTCCGCGCAGCGTCCCGCGTACATCAAGCAGATGCTCGCGGGCCTCGCCCGCTTCGACCGCGACTGGGGCGCGGTTCGCGCCGGGGCGCGGCTCATCCGCAACCTCTCATGCGATGAGCTTCTGGTCATCGGTGATCTCGGCGACCGCGGCCCTCGAGCCGACCGCGTCTTCGAGACGCTCATGCGTCAGCCCAAGGTCAATGTTCTCTGGGGCAACCACGACATGCTCTGGCTCGGCGCGCACCTCGGCCACGAGCCGTGCATGCTCACGCTCCTGCGATTCTCCCTGCGCTATCGGCGCCTCAGCCAACTCGAAGAGGGCTACGGCATCATCATGGCGCCGATCGAGAAGCTCGCCCGCGAGATCTACGGCGACGATCCGGCGACCAAGTTTCTCCCCAAGGGTGAGGGCTTCCGCGACACGCTCACCGTCGCTCGCATGCAGAAGGCCATCACCATCATGCAGTTCAAGGCCGAAGGACGCTGCATCGAGCGTCATCCCGAATGGAACCTCGCGCACCGCCGACTGCTGCACAAGATCACGTTCGATGGCGATGTCGCCAAGAGCGTCGAGATCGATGGCCCCTCCGGAAAACAGACACACCCGATGCTCGACGGCTATCTGCCGACGCTGAATCCGAAGAACACCGGCGGCGACCCCTACGCCTACACGCCGGAGGAACAGGCCTGCGTCGATCGCATGCGCGAGTCCTTCACGCGCTCGCACAAGCTGCGCGAGCACATGGACTGGCTTATCCGCCGCGGCGGGATGTGGACGACGCGCGATGATGTCCTCCTCTTCCACGCCTGTGTCCCCGTCGATTCTCTCGGCTTCCCCGTCTCGCTCACCGTGGACGGCGTCGAGCGATCCGGTCGCGATCTCATGGATGCCCTCGGCTCCGTGCTCCGCCGCGCCCATCGCAAGCGGTGGTTGCATATTGATGGCGACGCCGACTGGGTCTGGTACATGTGGGGCGGTCCGATTTCCCCGCTCTTCGGCAAGGACAAGATCGCCACCTTCGAAACCAGCTTTGTCGCCGACAAGGAGACGCACAAGGAGCACAAGAATCCGTACTTCGATCTGATGAATGACGCCGCATTCGTCGATCGCATCGGCGCGATGTTCGGTGTCGAGCGGCGCGTGCTAGTCGTCAACGGCCACGTCCCCGTCAAGATCGAGAAGGGCGAGCAGCCCCTGAAACGCGGCGGCAACGCCATCACCATCGACGGCGCGTTCAGCGAGGCCTACGGCGATCGCGGCTACACCCTCGTCCTCCGCCCGGATCGCATCGACCTCGCGGAGCATTCCCCCTTCGGCGGCGTCGAGGCCGCGGTGCTGCACGGCGCGGACATTCTCCCCAAGGTCACCACCATCCGCACCTACGGTCGCCCGCGCACCCTCGGCGAGACCGACCACGCCCCTGCCATCCGCCGCTCGATCGACGACCTGGAAGCCCTCGTCCGGGCCTATCAGGAAGGTGTTGTGCGCCCGGAACGCTGATTGTTTGCGCGTGTGCAATACCAGTGTCGCGTATCCGTTCAGCGGAACTTCATGTCCGCGCCCCGGTACGCTTCATCTCGCTTTCCCCCAAACCGTCCCCCCGCACCCAGGAGAACTGCATGTCCGCCCGTGTGATGTCCCTTGCCGCTATCGCCGCCGCTCTCATCGCGGCCCCCGTCTGCTACACCCTCGCACAGCCCGCTGACCCGAAGCCCGCGCCGACCGATGCGCCCAAGCCCGCTGATGCGCCCGCGCGCGGTCAGCCCGGTGGTCCCGGCCCGGGTGGTCCCGGCGGTGAAGGCCGTCGTGGTCCCGGCGGCCCAGATGGCGGTCGCGGCGGCGCACGGGGAGGTGATGGCGCTTCGCTCCCACAGAGCGTCAAGCAGTCCATGATGATCATGAACCGCGCCCTGAAGACGCTGAAGTCTCAGGTCAACGACGCGACGAAGAAGGAAGAGAATCTCAAACTCGTCGCGGACATGCAGCGCGGCTGCCTCGCCGCCAAGGCCCTCGCCCCCGAGAAGGCGCTCGGCAAGGAAACCGACGCCGCGAAGAAGGCCGAGATGGCAACCATGTACCGCAAGGAAATGATCACGATCATGACCAAGCTCCTCGCGGTCGAGAGCGTGATCCTCGACGGCAAGGGCGCGGACGCCGAGAAGCTCATCGCCGAGATCGGCGACTTGCGCGATCAGGGCCACTCCGAGTTCAACGTCCGCGAGTGATCGCTTCTCTCGCATCGGCCTCTCAAAACGCACGCGGCCCCGGCGATTGCCGGGGCCGCTTTCGTTCTTGGAGTTCGCGTAGAACTCAGTTCCCGTCGGCCGAGTCGCGCTTGATGTCCTGCGCGTGGGCCTTGGAGTACTGCTGGATGTCCTTGAAGCTGCCGTCGGCCGCGCGGACGGCGTAGAGCTTCTTGCCCGCGCTCGAGTACATCGTGGTGCGGCGGATTTTCTTCTTGGTCTTCTTGGCGGCCTTCTTGGCGACCTTCTTCTTGGAGACCTTCGCGACCTTACCGGCCTTCTTCTTCGCTGCCTTCTTCTTCGCCATGGTGTGGCTCCCTCGTACGGTTGTGTAGCCCAAACGCGGACAGTCCGCGATCGGATCCCCGTGAAGGTACCACAACCCACCGCGATTGTGCAAGTGCGCCCGCCAGTCCAAGTGTCAGCGCGGCCCGATGATCCCCACCATCCGCCCCGTCCGCCCGTTCTCCCGGCGATGCGAGTAGAAGTCCGCCCCGTCGCGGACCGTGCAGTGCGGCAGGACTTCGATCCTCGATGGCGGCAGGCCCGCCAGCAGCAACTGCTCCCGCAGCGCGCCCTTCAGGTCCACCATTGCCTTCCCCCCCACCCCTGTGTCCACGACGTGCCCCGTCCCCGCGCCGAAGACTCGCCGGAACTCCGCGGCCACTTCCGGCCCGACCTCGAACGCATCCGGCCCGATGCACGGCCCGATCGCCGCGGCCATTTCCCGCGGATTCACGCCACTTGCCCTCATCTCGCGAATCGCCGCCACAGCAACACACCCAACCACGCCGCGCCATCCGGCATGCACCGCCCCAACCACGCGTCCATTCCCACTGGCCAGCAGCACCGGCGCGCAATCCGCCACCCGCACGGCGATCAGCCGCGCCGGATCGTCGGTCACCAGCGCATCCGCCTTCAGGTCCCGCCCCGCCGCATCCCGTGGTGTCGCCGCGCCGCGTGACACCCGCACCACCGCATCCCCATGCACCTGATGCACTTCCACGATCTCGCGGCCATCGGGTTCCGAACCCGGCACACCCACCGCGATCGCGCTCACCAGTCGCCCCCAGTTGGCCCGTATGTTCGTCGCCGGATCGCGCTCGGCCGAGGGCAACTCTCCGGGATTCCCGAAGTTCAGCGAGTCGAACATCCCCGAAGACACGCCCCCATGCCGCGTCGAGAATGCATGCGGCACACCCATCTCCGTCAGCAGCCGCGAGAACACGGCACTCCCCTTCACACCATCCGACATCGCATGCTCCACTGGCTCATGATCCAACCGATTCGACCCGCAGCTCATCCAACGCCGACGTACATCGACCCCCCGCCGCTCCCCGCCGCTTTTGAACTCCAAAATCCCTCATTCCGGGGAATGCGGCGGCATGGGACTTTCACCGGCTTCCTGCTCGATTCACTCCCGTTGCGGCAGGGTTTCCCATCCGTCGCGTATAGTCCTTCACACATAGCGGGCCACTCATGGACTGCCGGTGAACCGGCGTCGGGCCTGCTCAGCAAGGAACATTGAAGATGAAACGCGTTCTCATGGTTGCGGTTCTGGCCGGTCTCGGAGTCATGGTTGGCTGCGAGGAGAAGAAGGCCGACAGCATCGCCGACAAGGCCAAGGCAGCCGCTGGCGCCGTGGGCGACAAGGCGAAGGACGCCGGCACCGCGATGAAGGACGCCGCCGGAACCGCGGCCGACAAGGCCAAGGACATGGGCACCGCCGCCGCCGACAAGACCAAGGAAATGGCAAACAAGGCGACCGATGCCGTCAAGGGCGAGGTCAAGAACCTGATGGACACCATCAAGGGCAAGGTCGAGGCGCTCGACAAGGGCGGCTCCACCCTCGAGCCCGCCAAGAAGGGCGAGTTCGACAAGGCCATGACCGGCATCAAGTCCACGTGGGCCGACATGACCAAGTCCTTCGACGGCCTCTCCAGCCAGACCGGCGACGGCCTGATGAAGACCCTCGGCGACCTCAAGACCAAGGGCACGGAGTTGATGGCGACCGTCAAGACGACGGCCGAGAAGTTCGGCATCAAGCTGAACTGATTGGGAAGTGATGACGTGAGCCGGTGACGGAGTGACGAAGGCGGCACGCGGCACGGCTCACAATCATGAATCATGGTCCGACCGGTCCTTTGGGCCGGTCGGACTTGTTTTTGGCATGACAGGAATACACTTGTTTCCCGACGATTCCGCTGTGTGAGCGGCGGTCGCGGGGTGTGTTTGACCACTGGGAGTCGATCGTGGCGAAGAAGAGCAAGACGGGCGGCGGAAACGGAACCAATAGCCCCGAGACCAATCACTCGGGCGCGGCGACCAAGAGCCGCAACGGCACGCACGGCAAATCCTCCAAGGCGTCCAAGGCGGCCGGCAGCCCGCTTGATCAGTACAAGTGGGAGCCGCAACCCAAGGCCGCGGCCCTCATCGCCAGCATCCTCACTGACTTTCAGAACCGTTGCTCACCCGCGAAGAAGCTCTCGTATCGAATGCTCACCGAGACCGGCACGCGCTTCGGCGACTGGGTGGACCACATCCAGATCCCCGCCGGGAAGCAGATCCGCGACCGGCTCCTCGAAGTCGGATACACGCCCGAATCGCTCCCGGCTCCGAAGGGCTCCGAGTGCCTGGTGAACGAGCTCGGCGTCTTCCCGCGCGTGCTGCTGGTGGATGGCAAGACGACCCGCGTCGCGCTGAAGGTTGAGTTCGTCGCCGACTATCTCGCGGCTCATCAAATCTCCGAAGCACAGATCGACGGGGAGCCCCTCGGGCAGTTCCGCATCGCGCGCGTCGCGACCGGCAAGAACTGCGAGCTCCTCGTCGTCGAGCGGCACGGATACCTCGGCTATCTCCCGCCGGTCTTTGACCCCAGCATCGCGATCAAGGCGATGGAGCATCGCGAGAATCTCCGCCGCCGCAAGCGCGACTATGACGATGATGCCGACGGCTTCCGCGAAGCAAATCGCATTGTTGACGCCGCGATCGCGGACATCGGCCGCGACTGGACGTGCGACCTCTTCTACGCGGCGGAGCGTGAGTACTGGATGCGGCGCAACCACGCCGCCCGCGTGCAGTTCCGCCGTCAGGAGAAGCTCGGCCTTGGCTGGGCCAACCACGACCACCACACGTATCGCAGCAGCCGCGAGAGCTTCCCGAAGCTCGTCGGGCTCTGGGAGAAGCTCGGCCTCAAGTGCCGCGAGCGGTTCTACGCCGGGCGCGATGACGAGTGGGGCGCGCAGGTGATGGAGCAGCCCATCACCGGCATCATCACCTTCAACGATGTGGACATGAGCCCCGAAGAACTCCTCGGCGACTTCAGCCACGAGGGGTTCAAGAAGAAGCACAAGGAACTCGGCACCGTCGGGCTCTGGGTCGGCCTGCACGGCGAGGCCGTTCTGCAAGCGGGCATGCACCACCTCGAAGCGATGTTCGACTGGCACGCGCTGGTCACGCAGCTGGAGAAGAAGGCCCACGTCCGCACCATGGACCCGTTCACGACGTTCCCCTACCTGCGGCAGGCCTTCACCGAGGGCGAGCGATGGATGGTCGGCGACCGCCGCATCAAGAAGCTGCTTGAGCAGAAGCTCATCACCCACGAGCAGGGCGAGAGCTTCCGTCAGGTCGGCGCGATCGGATCGCACCTGGAGAATCTGGAGCGCAACGACGGCTTCAAGGGCTTCAACCAGCAGGGCGTGAGCGACATCATCGGGCGGACGGATCCGCGGAAGCAGATCAAGATGGTGCACGCCAAGGCGTGATCGTCGCGACCGGTTTCAGGAGGACCATCCATGCAGCCATCGGAGACCTCTGGCTTCGGCAAGACGATTCTTGTGATCTTCTTGTTGATCTGGACGCTCGCGAGCGCGGGGATGGCGGCCGCCATGCTGGGTATGAGCGGGTGGTTCTCCCAGTCCGCGGGGTTTCCGGTTTCCATCGTGCCGTGGTTCTTCGCGATCATTCCAATCGGGTTCACGATCATCGGAGTGATGTTGCTGTTCCGGATCGCCACGGCACCGGCACCGCTCTCGCCGACGGTGAACATCGCATCGTCCGAATCCGCCGCTTCTCCGCGAGCATCCGCTCCCATCGCGTGCCCGGGTTGCGGCTCACGCAAGAACATGCCGGGAGCCCGACAGTGCGCTCACTGCGGCGGAGCAATCCCCTCCTAATCTCCTCCCCCCCTCTCTCCCCACTGCCCACTCCCTCTTCTCATGCGCCACATCACCCTCATCACCACCGGCGGCACGATCGAGAAGACCTACGACGAGATGACCGGCGAGCTGACCAACCGCATGAGCGTGGTGCGGCGGATGCTGGAGCAGTTGCGGCTGGAAGACACCCGCATCTCAATCGTCGAGCTGATGCAGAAGGACTCGCTGCACATGACCGATGACGACCGCACCGCGATCGTCGCGGCGGTGTGGGCCAATGCGGCGAGTTCGGATGCCATCGTCATCCTGCACGGCACGGACACGCTCACCATCACCGGCGAGCAACTGCTCCGCGAGATTCCCATCCCGGTGGTCCCGATCGTCCTGACCGGCGCAATGCGGCCGTTCGAGATGATCCGCTCGGATGCGTTGCAGAACCTGACGGAGGCGATCTTCGCGGCGGGGCTGCTCTCCAGCACGAACGTGCCGGGGATTTACTGCGCCGCACACGGCCGCGTGCTGAAGTTTCCGGGCGTGAAGAGGATCGGGAGCGGGGGACGTTTGTGCGGGGTTGAATAAGCGGGCGGCAGCAGCAGCACTTCTGTCTGGTTATCTGCCTTGCCCCCACGCACGCCCAGCCAACCCTCCCGGAGTCCATGTTCTGGAGCAAGGAGACCTTTCAACTCCGCCTGATGCTCATCGTCGGGGTGCTCTTTGTGGTGTCGGCGTTCACCTCCTGTCAGGAGATCCGCTACGGCGTTCAGGGCGCACGACGGATGCGGCCATCGTGAAGACCCAGACGGTCCGCAATCGCCGCAGCAGCAATCTCCTGCTCACGTATTCCTTCGCTGATCTGGATGGCGTGAAGCGCACAAAGGAGGATGATGTCGCGCTGGACTTCCAGCAGATCAGGATGACGATGGCAACAGCATCGTCTCCATCGGATTCATCCCCGGCTCCCCGGGCGACTCGCGGATTCCCGGCGGCGGCCGCTGGATCATCATCGGCATCTTCATCGTCATGCTCACCGCCCTCACCGTCATCGCGGTCCGGTTCTGGCTGGACTTCCAGATGCACCAGCGCCGCATGGCGAGGTCGTCCTGACCGATAGATCTCAAATCGTCGACTCATTCGAGCCACCGCCCATGACCGCGTGCTGAAGTTCTCAGGGACGGAGAAGAACCGAGAACGGGGCACTTTCGTGAGAGAACCCGGGCTTCTGCACGAAGTCGCAAGAACATGGCTTGTTTGCAATGCGGTTTCATGTAAACTCTGCGGGTGGCGGCTCGCGATGCTCGCGATCCGATCGAACCGCTTTGCAGAAAGCAGGCCAGCATGGCAGATCTGCCCCCAATGGTCCACCCGCCCCGTTTTGGGATTCGCGGCCGGACCCGGCAGGGTCTGCTTTCGCGCAGGCTCGCGCTGTTGGGCGCGGCGGGTGCTGTCGCGACGCTAGCTCCAAAGCTCCACGCGCAAGTCTGGAGTGGCATGACCTGCGTGACCGGCTCATGGACAACCAGCGAGTGCTGGTGCACGGACTGCCAGTATCCCAACGCCAGCAGCGCCTCGGCCGAAATCCAGCTTGGCGAGCCGAGCATCGGTCCCGGCTTGGGCATCCAACTGCTCGGCCTTTCAACACAAACCGGCGGGAGCGTGCTGATCTCGGGAGACCTGCTCTACTACGGCAGCGCCATCACGAACGCGGGCCAGATCCGACTGCTCGGGGGGCGCATACTTCCTTTGGGAACGGATTCCCCGTTCACGCTCACGCTCGGCGGCCCGGGTCGGCTCGTTCTGGATGGGGCTCCCGCGTTCCAGGCCGGGAATATCGTCAACCTCTACGGCACCACGCTGATCAACACCCAGAGCCACACCATCGCGGGAGCGCGGCAGCCTCGCTATCCGCATCACCAACAATGGCACGATCGACGCCACCGGTGATCTGGCGGCTCGCGCTTTACGACATCACCAACTCGAATTTGGCCTGCTCAAGAGTTCGGCGTCCGCGAAGGCCGCCTTCGCATCGTCCCAGATCAACTGCACCGGCGGGCTGCTGCAGGCGGATGCGGGCGTGATCAATCTCGTGAGCAGCACGCTCCACAACGCCACGCTGCGCTTCCCGGCGATGGCGAACTCACCATCGGCGACTATCTGGAGACCAACTACACCGCGACCAGCGCGCCTTCGACGGGATCACGCTCAACGGCAAAACCCGTGTGATCTACCGCGGCGAACTCGACATTCCAACCCCTGCACAAACAACGGGATCATTCACATCGACGCCGATGCCCAGCTCCGCCTGCTCCTGCCCGCTGGTGCGGCTCGTCGGCACGGGATCGGTCCTGCTCGAGCCCGGCCCGGACCCGCTGGGCCGAGGCGTCTTCAAGGCAGCTCCACGCGGCATCGGGGCCGGGCAGACCATCCGCGGCTCGGGAACCATTACCTACGGTCAAAGCCTCGGCACCATACTGTGGGATGTGCCGACAAAGAACCTGCTGCTGACCACCGACATCGCCCAGCCGACAAGCCAGTACCTGAATGAAGGCATCATCGGCGCTACATCAGACGGAAAGCTCCGGCTGGAGGACATCCGGCTCGTGCCGGTGTTCGGGCACAACTCCATAGCCGGCAGGGTGCCGACTCCGCATCATATCTTCGAGTTGCACCTACATCGATGGCGGCTCGATGGCATCGTCCACCGGAGGGTGTCGACCTCGGTACCTCAAACACCTGGGGCCACGGTCTGGCGATTCAGGCCAATGTCATCGTGAGCCCTGGCACGCTTCAGTTTTGGACTGCCCATAGCAACCCTCTTCCGCAATCAATGACGGCCAGGTCACCGTGGCAGGAACCGAGAACCCGGTCCGTGTTGCCTCCGTGGAACTCACCCCCGATGGGCTGCTCCTTGGCAGCGGCTCGATCCTGCTCACCGCCCCGTCCGAGTCCGCCGTCAACGCCTCGCGGCTGATCCAGTACGAAGGCGCCAGTACAATCGGTCCGGAGCTCACCATCCGCGGCACCGGGCAGTTCAGCCCCGGCAATACAACCCTGCAGGGAACGCTTCGTGCTGAGGGCGTTGGTCGATCCCTATTGATCTCCGGGGGGTATGGTCAGTTCTGGAACACCGGCACGCTCGCGGCCGCCACCGGCGCCACGCTCATCATCCAGAATCGCGTTGTCCAGAATGCGGGTGGCCGCCTCAGTCCCGAGAGCGGCACCATCCGCCTGGCCAACTCGACGATCATCGGCGGGATCAATCAGGGCACCGGCTTGCTCGAGATTCCATCGGGATACACCGGCACACTCACTGGCATGGTGAATCAGGGCACCATCGTCGTCCGGCAGGGATCATCGCTCCTCACCTCCGGCACCTTTCAGAACGATGGCATGATCATCGTGAATCCGGACGCTGGCCCAATGCCCGCCTGGCTTGAACTCTCCGGAACTCCATCGCTGGTGGGCACCGGTGAAGTGCGTCTGCTCGCCATGAGCCCCGACAGCGGCCTGCAACTCCAAGGCGCGACGCTCGTGAATGGCGTCTCTCACACGATACTCGGATCATGCAGGGTAGCCGGCAGCATCGACAACTCCGGTCGCCTCTCGACGATCGCGTCAGCCGCCCCCCTCTTGATCAACGGCTCCCTCACGCTCCGCCCGACATCCCGGGCACACATCGATCTGCTCGGCGCCTCCAGCGCTCGCATCGCAGTCGGCACGAGCGCGGCCCTCGCCGGAACTCTTGAAGTCGTCCAGACAGCTCCCACCCCGCTCCCGCTGGGCACCACTTTCACGCTTGTGACTTCGAGTCAGATCAGTGGGACCTTTGGCTCCAGCACGCTGCCCACGGCAGGGCCGGGGCAACGATTCACGATCTTGTATACCCCAACTTCGGTCATGCTCCGCGCGGATCGAGCCGCGGATTTCAATGGGGACGGCGTGCTGTCTGTGCAGGACATCTTTGACTTCCTGAGCGCGTGGTTCGCGGGCTCGCCCAGCGGCGACTTCAACCAATCCGGCGGACTGACAGTTCAGGACATCTTCGACTTTCTCGCCGCATGGTTCGCCGGTTGAGCACGCGGATGGTGCACTCGACTCTGGCTTCACGCCGCACTCGAGTCATTCCTGCCCTGTGTTCGCTACTCCACCATCGGCACATCATCCCGCGCCGCCCGCGATCGTGCATCCGCGAGCGCGGCCTGCTTGGCCGTGGATGCTGATTTCTTGCTCTCGCCCGCCAGC
>JBGANP010000066.1:0-21097 GCA_044222255.1 Phycisphaerales bacterium | reverse complement strand
TCACGCGGCTTGAGGCGTGTTTGAACTTTGAACTCGCGAGATCAAGACCCACGAGGCCGACCAGCGACAAGCCCACGCCCCCGAGCGGCTGATCCGCCGCCATCGGCGGGTGGCCCGCAAGTCTTCAGCAAGGACGATCCTGTCCGATTCAACGCGCAGCCGTCCCGGGTCCCGGGTGGCTGCTCAATCAACTCCCCGCCACGCCTTGCCATGCCTATCCTTTCGACCCTGCGCACGGCGTGGGTTGTTTGGGTTTTATTCTGCCGTTCCGCTCGCGCGGTTTCGCGCCTCGGAGCGGCGGCGGCAGGCTCTGGATTCGGCCTGGCGGCTCACGATTTCGGGCCGAGAATACAGGTCGGTTCACAGTCTCCGTTTCCGGGTTCGGCTCACACGTCACGTTTCACGCGAGGTTTCCATGCCCACCAACGGCACGATCACGCAGGTCATCGGCTCCACCTTCGACGCCCAGTTCCCCGAGGACCAGCTCCCGGACATTTACAACGCCCTTGAGGTCAAGGCGCAGACCAAGGTCGGCGAACTCTTCCTCGTCGGCGAAGTGCAGCAGCACCTGGGCGGCGGACGCGTCCGCGCCGTCGCGCTCGGCTCAACCGACGGCCTGCGTCGCGGGCTCTCGTGCCTCGACACCGGCTCGTCGGTGCAGGTGCCCGTGGGCGAGAACGTGCTGGGCCGCGTGTTCAACCTGCTCGGGCAGCCGATCGACAAGATGGGCCCGGTGACGACCGCGAAGAAGTCGTCGATCCATAAGCAGCCGCCCGAGTTTGCTCAGCTCAACCCCAAGACCGAGATCCTTCCGACGGGCATCAAGGTCATCGACCTCCTGTGCCCCTTCGTCCGCGGCGGAAAGATCGGCCTGTTCGGCGGCGCCGGCGTCGGCAAGACCGTCGTCATCCAGGAGATGATCGCCCGCGTCGCCAAGAACTTCGGCGGTTACTCGGTGTTCGCCGGCGTCGGCGAGCGCACCCGCGAGGGCAACGACCTCTGGCGCGAAATGAAGGAAGCCGAGTACACCGACGAGAAGGGCCAGAAGGCCCACGTGCTCGACAAGGTCGCGATGGTGTTCGGCCAGATGAACGAGCCGCCGGGCGCCCGCCTCCGCGTCGCCCTTTCGGCGCTCACCATGGCCGAAGAGTTCCGCGACAGCTCCGGCAAAGAGACGCTGATGTTCGTGGACAACATCTTCCGCTTCACGCAGGCGGGTTCCGAGGTGTCCGCGCTTCTGGGCCGCATGCCCAGCGCCGTGGGATACCAGCCGACGCTCTCCACGGAAATGGGCGAGCTTCAGGAGCGCATCACCTCGACGAGCAAGGGCGCTATCACCTCGGTGCAGGCCATTTATGTGCCCGCCGACGACTACACCGACCCGGCCCCCGCGACGGCCTTCAGCCACCTGGACGCGTATGTCGCACTCTCCCGCGGCATCGCGGAGAAGGGCATCTTCCCGGCCGTGGATCCGCTGACCTCCACGTCACGCATCCTCAGCGCAGACATCGTCGGACAGCGGCACTACAGCGTGAGCCGCCGCGTGCAGATGATCCTGCAGCGGTACAAGGAACTCCAGGACATCATCGCCATCCTCGGCGTGGACGAGCTTTCCGAAGAGGACAAGAAGACGGTGAACCGCGCCCGCAAGATCGAGCGGTTCCTCTCGCAGCCGTTCTATGTCGCCGAAGTCTTCACCGGCTTCCCCGGCGTGACTTCCTCGCTGGAGGCGACGATCGACTCCTTCGAGCGTCTCTGCAACGGCGAGGGCGACGATCTCCCCGAAGGCGCGTTCATGTACGTTGGTACGCTGGACGATGCTCGCAAGAAGGCCGAGAAGATGAAGGGCTGATCCACCCAAAGGCCAACTCAGAAATACACGAACCCCCGACACCTGTCGGGGGTTTTTCTTGGCCCGCCCGTGAATCTGGGCAAGCGGCGGAAGCGAATATGGGGGTGGTATTCGGACCGCGGTGTTGTATGCTGTTTTGTGCCCAGTTCGGGCCCCTTTCCACAACTCGGAGGCGGCGAGAGATCAGCCAGGATGCGATCTCTATGCAGTCATTCCGTCTTTCATACGGTCTCGTAACGATTCTCGCGCTTGCCGCGGCCTTTGGCACGGTTGGACAAGCCCGCGGTGTCGTCATCGGCACCACCGACGACTTCCAGTCCGGCACGGTCAACGACTGGTACGGCGGGACAATCACCGCGAATGTGGCCAATGGGCTTGGCGGCGCGGCTGATCGATACCTCACCGTGCAGACCAACGGCAACACGGCGGGCTCCGGGAGCCATCTGGCAATCCACAACTCCGAGACCCGCTGGAACGGGGATTACACTGCGGACGGCGTCACAGGGATCTCCGTGGACATGAGGAACCTTGGTTCGACGACGCTGAACATGCGGCTGGTGGTGTTCGGACTTGGAACGCGTTTCACGTCCACCACCGGGGTTTCGCTCGCGGCCGGGTCCGGATGGCAGCGCATCACGTTCCCGATCTCGCAGGCCTCGCTCACCCGCGTGCTGGGCTCGGGGACGTACACGGAGACCATCGGGAGCGTGAACCAGATCATGTTCCGCCACGACGACGGATCGCCTTCCTCGGGAGGCTCGTTCATCAACGGCGTTGTCGGCATTGACAACATCACGGCGATTCCCGCTCCCGGGGCCGCCGCGCTGCTGCTCGGCGGCGCGGTTATCGGTACACGGCGGCGGCGACCCGGCACGACCCGATAACCGTGGCCGGCGGCAAGGTGTGAGGTCTGTAACGTCTGGCCGATCCATGCCGCGCACGACGCGCGGGGGCTTCGTGCCTGCGCCTCTTCTCAGGTCAACACCCAAGGTCCGAAGTCCGATCTTCGCGGCCATGGCGATCATCCCAAACACTCCGTCGTCCGGCAACTCCTCGAGCGCCCGCAACGTTCCCGACCGGGACGGGCCGATCGGCACGGCGCCCGCGCCGCACATGAACGCCGAAAAGCCCAAGACAGAAGCGGGCATCAAGCTACTCGAGCTGCTCAAAGCGGCCCATGAGAGCGACGCGTCGGACGTCCACCTTGTGACCGGGCACGTGCCGATGATGCGCGTCCACCAAGTGATGGTGCCGATGGAGTATCCGGTGCTGACGCCGGAACTGGTGCGCTCGATCGTGGAGCACATGGCGAGCAAAGAAGCGTTCGCCAAGTTCGAGCAGATCAAGGACAGCGACTTCTCGTACGCCGCGCCGGGGCTGGCCCGCTACCGCGTGAATGCCCACATGCAGCGCGGCTGCGCGGGCATCTCGATGCGTTCGATCAAGACGAAGGTACCGCCGCTGGCGGCGCTCAATCTGCCGGAAGTCATTGCCCGCCTGACGTATCTGCCCCGCGGCCTCGTGCTCGTGACGGGTGACACCGGCTCGGGTAAGTCCACGACGCTGGCCGCGATGATCCAAGCGATGAACGAGCGGTACCGCAAGCACATCATCACGCTGGAAGACCCCGTCGAATACGCCTTCACATCCAACCGCTGCTTGATCGAGCAGCGCGAACTCGGCGCGGACATGCCCAGCTTCGCCTCGGGCCTGAAGCACGCGCTGCGTCAGGACCCGGACATCGTGCTGGTGGGCGAAATGCGAGACTTGGAAACCACGGCCCTTGCGATCTCCGCGGCCGAAACCGGCCACTTGGTTCTCTCAACCCTGCACACCGTCAACGCCTCGCAGACGGTGGAACGAATTATTGATATGTATCCGGCCGGACAGCAGAACCAGATCCGCTCGATGCTCGCGAACACACTGCAGGCCGTGGTCTCACAGACCCTTTTCAGCCGCATCGACAAGCCGGGCATGGTGCCCGCCGTCGAGGTGCTGCTTTGCACGCCCGCGGTGCGCAACCTGATCCGTGAAAACCGCAGCTTCGAGATTCCGAACGTCATCGAGACCAACCGTGCCCTGGGCATGTGTTCGCTGGACACGGCGATCGCGGAACTCTACTTCAACGGCATGGTCAGCCGCGAGGATGCGATCGCGCAGGCGGCGTATCCGGACAAGCTGGAGCGGATGCTCGTTGCGTAAGGAGGATCGGGTTTCGGGTTTCGGGTCTCGGATTTCGGGCAAAGGCCCAATCGAGTCGCTGAAACACGGAATCCGATCGGCAGAAACCCGAGACCCGAAACCCGATTCCCGAAACCCGATCCCATGCCCAACTATCGATACCAAGTGAAGACCGCCGCCGGGGACCTGCAGGTCGGGGTGATGGCATCCGACTCGGTGGCGACGGCCGCGAGCGTGCTACGCAACCAGGGGCACCGCGTTGTCAGCGTGGCACCGGTGCTCGCGGCGGGCGCGACTTCGGGACTGATGGCCAAGCTCGCGGAACTGAACGCGGGCAAGCCGCGGCAGCGGCACGTGCTGGAGTTCACAACACAGCTGGCGGTGATGATCCGCGCGGGTATCAATCTTCGCGCCGCGCTGGATGGCATCGCGGATCAGACCGAGCATCCGACGTTCAAGAAGATCATTCTCGGCCTGAAGACGGATGTGGAGAGCGGCAAGCAGTTCTCTGAAGCGCTCGCCCGCCATCCCAAGCTCTTCGGCCCGCTGTACATCAACATGACGCGGGCCTCGGAAATGTCCGGCTCATTCGCGAAGATGCTGGACCGCATCTCGGGGTACATCGCGCAGGAGATCGACACCCGTAAGATGGTGATCGGCGCGTCGATCTATCCCGGCGTGATCGGAACGATGGCTGTGAGCGTGACGATCTTCCTGTTGACCTTTGTGCTTCCCAAGTTCCGCGCCGTCTTCCAGGGAAAGGAAGAGGTTCTGCCGTGGGCGACCAAGTTCCTGATGGCTCTCTCGGATTTCATGGTGGCGGACTGGTACTTCGTCGTCGGCGGGATCATCCTGATCATCGGCTCGCTCGTGGCGGTCTCGAAGACCGAGGTCGGCGGGTGGTGGTTTGACCGCATGCGT
Source organism: Phycisphaerales bacterium (assembly GCA_044222255.1). Classification (GTDB taxonomy): domain Bacteria; phylum Planctomycetota; class Phycisphaerae; order Phycisphaerales; family UBA1924; genus UBA4658. The sequence goes on along the minus strand of JBGANP010000066.1, from coordinate 16,143 downwards.
CTGACCATTCCCGTCGTTCGCAGCATGTTCCGTGCACTCTACATCGGTCGCTCGCTGCACACGATGGGCCAGCTGATCAACGCGGGCGTGCCCATGCTGGACACGCTGGCGATCACCGGCGACATCTCGGGCAACCGCATGTATCGCTCGATGTGGCGAACCGTTTACTCCAGCGTAAAGCAGGGCAAGAAGATCGCGACGCCGCTGCAGAAGACGAATCTGCTGCCGCAGGCCGTGAGCCAGATGATCGCGGCGGGCGAGGAATCGGGCAAACTCGGCGAGGTGCTCGACGAGATCTCCGCGTACTACCAGAAGCAGCTGCGCGAGAAGATCAAGGCCGTCACGAGCATGATCGAACCGATCATGATCATCCTCATGGGCTCGGTCGTCGGCTTCATCGCCATGGCGATCATCCTCCCCATCTTCAAGATGAGCTCGCTGGTCAAGTAACTCATTTGACTTGGCAGATCCGGGACGTGCGGTCTGTGCGCTCTGGCCGGATATGCGGGCTGCGACACCGGCGGCGGATGGGCATGACGCGCTAGCGGACCTTGCGGCTCGCGGGGCTGGATTGCATATCCGATATCGGAACTGTTCCCACGCTCCCCTGACCGCTTACCCCGCGAGTTCGCCCATGGATCACGCACGCACATCGCAGACGATTCACACGCCCCGCACGGGTTCGCGACGCTTGCGTCACACCCGCCGCGGCGGCTTCACGCTCATCGAGACTGCGCTGGCCACCGTCATCATCGGGGTGGGCGTGCTCGCGCTCGTGGACTCGCAGCGGGCGTTCCTCGCTTCCAATGCGTGGTCCACGCAGACCGCGACCGCCAACTATCTTGCGAATGAGATTCGCGAGTTGACGCGCCGGCTTCCCAAGCACGACCCGGTGAATGGGCTGTATGTGGACGCCGCGGGCACGCTGCGCGGCTGGGGGCCGCGCACATCGGATGTGAACGCGCAGGACTTCGCGTACATCACCGCGTTCGATGGGCTCACCTTCGCCTCCAGCGGCAGCGCGGGATGGGCGGACGGCAACCTGCCCGGCCCGATCGACGCTTTCGGCACCACGATCCCGGATGTGGATGGCAACGGCAATGTCCGAATGACCACCGCGAACACGCCCATGCCCCTCCAGGGGTGGTCGCAGAGCATCACCGTCGTCAAGGTCGATCCCTTCAACAACTCGCGCACGTATGTGTCCAACGCCACCCTTGCGGCCGACGGCTCAACCGGCTTCAAGGGACTGGCGATCGATCAGTTCCCGCTTCGCGTCACCGTCACCGTGAAATACCGGGGTCCCTACGACTCGGCGGACATAGACATGGGAAGCGTCAGTTGGATCGTCCCGTAATCGTCCTGGCTCGTTTCTTCGGAGAGGCCCGAGGAGTTTGACCGTGGTTGCCCGCATGTTCACCAAGCCATTGCGTTCCCTCTCGCCGCTTGCGCCGATTGTGCGCCGGCGCCGACGGGGCGATTCGCCCAACAAACCCAGCAAGCTGTCGCGGCGCGGCGTGGCCAGCATCCTGGCCATGATGTTCCTCGTCATGTTCGGCTCGCTCTCGGTCGCGATGGCCGTCGCCAGTCAGGGCAACTTGCGCACTGCGGCCACGCACCTGCATGTTGTCAAAGCGATGAGCGCGGCCGAGACCGGCCTCGCGATCGCGCAGCAGCAGTTTTCCGATGCAGTCTCCCGTTTCGTGGTGACCAAGGGCGTCGTTGATGCGGGCTTCGGCAATCGGCTGTGGACTGGCACTACCAACTCCGGCGACGGCACCGTCACCGTCATCGGCGCCAAGAACGGGCGGACCGATTCCGTCGTCGTGCGCGGCGTCATGGATGCGCTCGTCAGCTCGCACTCGGCGGATCAGAACCTCGTGCTCGCCTCAGGCTTCCCCACGTCGGCGGGCACGTTCACTCCTTCCGGCGTTGACACGGCCGTGTACAAATCCACGGGCTGGGTCCGGACCGCGCTGATCGGGCTGGACACGGACATGAGCGTCTCGGGCGCGAAATCCGGGGCGTATCAGATCACATACGCACCGCTGGCCAACGGGACAGATGTACGCATCATCGTGACGGGCTATTCGAGCGTGGGCACTTCCGGCTCGGGATACCTGTATCGCGGCACATCCAATGACGCTCAGGCAAAGCTCGTCGGGCGAACCATCCAGACGGATGTCCGCATCGCCAAGCGCCCCAAGCACGCGATGCTCAGCCCCAGCCGCATCATGATCGGCAAGAATGTGATCGTGAACGGATCGCTGGGCGCTCGCTACACCGACGTCACGCGGACCAACGGCGATCCGATCCAGACCAAGGGCGACTTTGACAAACTCAACAACTCGCTGGATGCCAAGCTTGTCCGCTTCCGTGCTGGCTGTCGGCAGTACGACATCGATGGAGACAATCGCCTGCGCGTGGCCCATCCGGTTGAGAGCCAGGGCCTTCCCGGCGCGACCGAAATGACCGCCAATGGCTGGCCCTCGGGCGCGTTCTCCGACGCGACGCGCGACGGCTATGTCGATGAGTTCGACATCTTCATGAATCACTACGACGCGAACCACGATGGCGATGTCGTGCTCTCCACGCTGCTCACAGCGGGGACCGTGAACGCCGGCCGCACGGCCGAGTTTACCGCCGATGATGACCTTGCTCTGCTCCTTGACAACGCCGTTCCGGACCGCAACCGCAACGGCGTGTACGGCTTCGCGAGCGCGCTGGACAACAACCGTATTGTTCCCCTCAGCTCGCCAATGGATCCCGGCGATCGCGCTCTCGGGTGGCGAGACGGCGTTCTCAACTACAAGGACCAGTACGCCAAGATCCGCGGGCGCATGCTCTTCAAGACCACGTCGAGCGCGTGGGCCAGCGCCCGCGGCGGCTCCTATGCAGATCTGCTCCAGGGACCATTTGTCCCCGCAGCGGGCGAGTCTGCCACGCGGTTTGGAGCGACCGATGCCGAGCTGCCCGCCCTCGACGAGACGTCCTTCTCGGGAGCCGGCGCGCCCCTCAAGGCGATCGCCAGCGGCTCCGCGTTCAACACGCAGGTCGCCACCAATCTTGGCATCTCGTCCAGCGGCCTCGCCACCTACACCGAGCTGGCGGCCAACCTCACACGCCCGATGTACTTCCGCTCCGATCTGACGGACAGCTATGTCGTGTCCAAGATCGGTCAGCACATCTGGGAGCGGATGCCATTCAACAGCCCGTCGTTCGCGGACTTCTACGTCCGGCCGCGCTATCAGAACATGACATTCAAGAACGTGCAGATTCCGATGGGCACCAACGCGCTCTTCGTGAACTGCACGTTCATCGGCGTGACGTACGTTCGCTCATACGCGGACAACACACACACGAACTGGTCGCTCTACGGGCAGATGAACATTCCTTCCGGCGGCACGGCTCCCGTCTACAACACGCAGGCGCTCGACAAGAGCGACTTCCTGCGGTACACCAGCGGCAACGTCACCGATGGCCCCTCCAACTACACCTCCTTCCCCGACCCGCCAGTCATCAACGGCACGACCATGACGGGCGCGAACCGCAACACCAAGCTCTACTCCAACAACATCCGGTTCCACGACTGCCTGATCGTCGGCTCCGTCGTCGGTGATACGCCCACGAGCTACACGAACATCCGCAACAAACTGCAGTTCACCGGCTCGACGCGCTTCGCCACCAGCAACCCCAACGACTCCAGCCCCTCCGCGAACCCGAACCCGTCGGACCTGCCGGAGATCAGCAAGTCCTCGCTGATGATGCCCAACTACTCCGTGGATGTGGGCTCCTTCGACGCCCCGACCGACGCCTACACCGGCGGCGGCGCACCCCCGGCGCAGAACGTGCAGCTTCGCGGCTCAATCGTCGCCGGCGTGCTTGACATCCGCGGCAACGCCCGCGTGGACGGCGCGCTCTTCATGACCTTCGCTCCCGTCGCGGGCCAGGGCCCGATGCTGCAGAACGGCTCCGCAGTCGGCAATCCGGCCAACTTCAACTGCACGCTCGGCTACTTCGGCACCACCGATGGTGACGGCGAGGCGGTGGACCCGAACACCCTGCCCATCGTCAACGGCCATCGCTGCGTCGGCTATGACACGGACGGCGACGGAATCCCGGATGTGGACTCCTCGCAGCCGCAGCCCGCGGGCTCGACGCCGATTCCGTTCTACGGCTACGGACGCGTTGAGGTGAACTACAACCCCGAGATCCCGATGCCCGACGGCATCCCGCTTCCGCTCAGCTCCGTCGCGCTCACGCTCACGTACAAGGAGGGCAAGTGATGACGAGCAACAGACCACACCGGTCGCATAAGCCCTGTTCCAGCACGCGCCCGGCATTCAGCATCGTCGAGCTGCTCGTCGCGCTCACCATCAGCGCCACGTTGCTCGCGGCGACTCTGCAGGCCTTCGACGCCTCCTGGCGCGGCTACAAGCACACCACCGAATCGGCCAGCACGCACGTGGTGTCGCGTATCGTCGTCCACCGCGTGCTCGCAATGATCCGCACCGGCTCGCAGTTCGGGCCGGTCCCCACGGATGTGCTCGATAACGCGCAGAACCCGCTTACCAGCAACTTCATGGAGTTTGTCTCGGACTCCGACCGGGTCGCGGGGCTCAACCGCATTACCCGTATCGAGCGCCGAAACGGCGCGGCGACCGGGCAGTTCGAGCTCTGGTACAAACTGACGGACCTGACCTCGGGCGCCGTCATCCAGGAGCGCCCGCTGCTGAAATCCGTCACGGAGGTTGCGTTCATCCTGCAATACGAGCCCGGCCCGCGCCTGGTGAAGGCGACGATGGACCTGACCGTTTCTCCCAACGACGATGCCGCGATGAAGATCGGCATCGGCAACGATGCGCCCACCATCCGGCTTGTGGCCAGCGCCGGGCCGCGACAGTTGCAATAGGGCTGTCTCAGCGGCGCAGCGATTCCAACACTGCGGGCACGAGTTCGGCAACCTCCATCGCAAGCAGGCCTCCACTCGCATGGTGCGTCGCGGCCCAGAGCTCGCCGGCCGCGCCGTGAGCCCAAACGCCGATGCGAGCGGCATCAAAGAGATCGAGCGGGCGCTGCGGATCCTTGGGCATCGCGGGAACCTTCACACGCATGTGCATCGCCCGCGGCCCCTCGCAACACTGCGCGATCAAACCAGCGATGATTCCGGAAAGCACATCCCCAGTGCCGGCGGTCGCAAGAGCCGGATGGCCGCTTGGGCACGTCCAAGTCCGAAGTCCGTCGGAGACAACAGTGCCCACTCCCTTGAGAACGACAATCCGCCCCAGCCGCTGCGCCATCTGCTCGCAGGCACGCTCTCGCGATTGCGCAAGACTCAGATCACCCTTGAGGCCCAGCCCCGCGCACAGCCGCTTGAACTCGCCGGGGTGCGGCGTCAGCACCGCCGCCGCGTGAAAGTCGCGAAATAGCTCCGGCATCGCGGCCAGGCAGTTGAGCGCATCCGCGTCGATCACCGCGGCCACCTGCTCCTGCTGAATCACGCGAAGCGTTGCGGCTTTCGCACCCTCGCTGGTGCCCATGCCCGGGCCGATCGCCAGAACATCCGCACCTTCGTGCAAGAGCAGTTCGTCGATGATTTGTGCCGCGTGGTGCGGGACGATCTCTCCGGTGACGGAATCGACCGCGATAGGGATGCCCGTCGCGCTCGCACAGATTGTCAGCCCGGCGGTCAGGATCGGCTCGGGCATCAGCAGCTTGACCAGGCCCGCCCCGGATCGCAGCGCGGCCGTTGCCGTAAGCGCGGGTGCCCCGACCATGCGGGTTTCACCGGCGCAGCAGCCACCGATCACGGCAACAGTGCCAAATGTCCCCTTGTGCCCCTCGCGGGGCCGCGCCGGCAGTCGGGGCAGATCGGCCGGAGGAGTCATGGATGTGCCGCTCACTCGACTTTCTCCACGCCGACCTTCAGCTTGCCGAGTGTCGGGAGAATGTCCATCAGGTCGTTCATCGTCTGACCATCGGCGAGTCCGAGCGTGCGAATCGCCAGATGCGTCGCGTCGATGCGCTGCGTGGCCGAGAGCGCAGCATCCAGATCGATCCACTTCATGCCCGCCGGATTCCCCTCGCGCTGATCCTCAACCATCGCCTGCGTCCACATGTGGTAGCCCATCGCCCCGGAGCCGTCCTTGGCGATTCCATCGGCATACACCAGACCCGAGACGCATCGCGCAGGAATCTTGTTCGCCCGCAGCATCGCGCACAGCAGCACCGCGTGTTCTGTGCAATCGCCGCAGCGCGTCCTCGCCGTTTCCGCGGCCGACGCAAAGCCGACATCGAACGACTTCTTGTTGATATACGTGTACACGAACTGCCGCATCGCCTCGGCCCGGGCGACATCGCTGGCGCGATCCAGTTTCTTCACGACTCCGTCGGTCAACTCCACCACCTTCGCGTCGTCCGATCCGATCATCGCGGACGGCTTGCGAAACTCGGCGGCCTCCTGATCCTGCTTCGAACACACCGATGACCCTGCCACGTCCGTCGCGATCCGCACCGCGTGCTCGTTCATCGGCGTCGCTGTCTGCACACCCGCCGTCGGCCACGTTCCGATCGGCGCATCCCCCGAACGCACCAGGAACGTCGCACGCTTGCTCTCGCGGGCGTTGGGAATCTGCTTGTCCGGCTTGATGAACGTGGACTCGAGCAGCTCCGGCGGATTGGTCTTGCTCAGCGCGAGCGCTTTGTCGGCGCGAATGAGGATGATCTTGATCCCGCCGATGTCCGTCTCGCTCCGCAGCGGAGAGCCGCGCTCGTCGGTGTACTCGATCGAGGCCGCGTTGGGCACCAGCTCGTTCTTGGATGACCACTTGATCGACGGAACAGTCTTCCCGATCACATCCAGCGGCCCGCGGTCCAGCAGCGTCATCGTCGTCGTCGCGGGCTTGAGCCCCGCGGACGGCTCCACGGAGCGAACCTTGATCTCCTTCGCGCCCTCCGCAATTTTCTTTGCGATCTCCCGCTCCATCGCCATCGGCGTGAGCCACTCCCCCTCGGGCGCGGCCAGATGCTCCGTACGCGTGTTCCCCGCCGTGGTGTGCTTCGCATCCACGCCATCGGCCTTGAAGATGTACTCATCCGTGGAGGGCAGCGCACCGAGCTTCGTCTCGGACTTCATCCGCACCGGCTTGGCATCCGCCGTCTCGACGAACTCCGTCGCGACGGTGATCGGCATGCGAATCTGACCACGCTTGATTTCTAATCGCAATTCGCTCGATGAAACGAACCGATCCCCCTCCTTGCGTGTCTGAGCGTGCATGTGCCCACAGCGTTGGCCCTGCATCTCCACGACGAACCAGTGTTCCTCGGGTGCGTTCTCATCCCCCTCACCACGGTCCGCCTGCGCCAGCGACATCACCACCATCGCGGAGAGCAACATTCCAAGCAACCATTTCGCGGTTCGGTTCATGAACAAGGATACGAGACCTTCGCGCCCAGCACATGAGACCCGCAACGGGGCACATCCAGCCGCTATTCTTCATCGTGATCGACACCCACTGCCATCTCACCTTCCCGGATTTCGCCGGGAACATCAAGCAGACCCTCGCCGGTGCCGCCGCGGCCGGCGTCTCCGGCTGCATTACCATCAGCACCACCACGCTCGATTGCCTCGATGCCCTGCACCTTGCCCAGTCCCACGATCGCGTCTGGTGTACCGCCGGAGTCCACCCGCTATATTCCGATGTCGGCGATGCCCGCGCCTCCGGACGCGCGGGCACGGTCCATCTCTGGGACAACCTCAGACGAGTCGCCACCCACCCCAAGTGCGTCGCATGGGGCGAGCTTGGTCTGGACAACCACTACCCAAAGCCCGCACCCGAGATCCAACGCCGCGTGCTGGATGAGCAACTCGCCTTCATCGAATCCATCAACCACAATCGCGCCGGTGGAATCGGTAAGCCCAACGGCCTCCCGGTCGTGATCCACTGCCGCGAGGCATTCGACGACCTGCTCCCGATCCTGAAGCAAACGTCGATCCCACCCGATCGCTTCGTCTTCCACTGCTTCACCGGCGGCCCCGCCGACATGCGCAAGCTCCTCGACTTCGGCGCGTTCGTGAGCTTCACCGGCGTCGTCACCTATCCCAACGCCCCGGAAGTTCGCGAAGCCGCCGCCATGGTCCCCACCGATCGCATCATGGTCGAAACCGATGCCCCCTTCCTCTCCCCCATCCCTCACCGCGGCAAACGCCCCTGCCTCCCCGCCTACACCGCCGACACCGCTCGCGCCCTTGCGGAGATCCGCAGCGTTCCGTTCGCAGCGTTTCACGAACAACTCAACGCCAACACACGCACGTTTTTCAACATCGATGCCCGCTGATCTTCTTCACTTCCGACATCGCACATCCCACATCCGACATTCCCCATGACCCTCGCCTGGTTCCACAACCTCAGCCCCTTCGCTCTCCGCATCGGCCCCGACTTCGGCATCCGCTGGTACGGCCTTGCCTATCTCGCGGGCTTCGTCGTCGCGTTCTTCGCGCTCCGCGCCATGTCCAAACGCGGCCTCTCACTGATCCCCGTCGATCGCGTCGGCGACGCGCTCCTCTGGCTCATCGGCGGCACCCTCGTCGGCGGCCGCCTCGGCTACGCCGCCTTTTACGACCCCTCGCTCTTTATCACATGGCTCGACCACGCTCCTTGGTGGGGTGTGCTCGCGATCAACGAGGGCGGCATGGCCAGCCACGGCGCGATGATCGGCATGACCCTCGCCTGCTGGCGGGTCAGCCGCGGCTTCAAGGATGAGCAGGGCCGCATCATCGGCCGCGTCCCCTGGCTGCATGTGCTGGACGTCTTCACGCTCGTCGCCCCCGCCGGCGTCTTCTTCGGACGCATTGCAAACTTCGTCAACGGCGAACTCCTCGGCAAGTTCGCCGCGCCGACAGGGGAGCCCGCCCCTTGGTGGTCCGTGCAGTTCCCGCAGGAACTCGAACTCGCCAAGATCGATCCCGACACCGGCATCATCTCCACCGGTCCACATCTGCAACAGACGCCCGAGCAATGGGCCCAAGTTCTAGCCCTCGCCAAACGCGTCGGCGGAGAAGGCGGCACGCGCTTCGGCCTCCGCCGCCTCGCCCACGAAGGTTGGAACTACATTCCCGAACTCAAGCCGCTCATCTCCGCGCGCTACCCCAGCCAACTCATGCAGGCCGCCGCCGAGGGAATCATCGTCGGCCTCGTGCTCTGGATCATCTGGGCGCGGCCGCGCAAACCCGGCGCCATCATCGCGACATTCCTTGTCCTTTACGGGATTCTCCGCATTCTCACCGAGTTCGTCCGTCTTCCGGACGCCCAACTCACAGTGCAGCGCATCCTCGGCCTCTCCCGAGGCCAGTGGCTCAGCATTGCCATGATCGCCGTCGGCTTCTGGCTGCTCCGATTCATCCACACACGGCCAGCCCAGCCGCTCGGCGGCTGGCAATCAGCGCGAACAAACGCTCCCACACACCCGTAATCTCCCCGAACTGGCTCCGTGTTATTCCGCCCATGCGAGTTTCGACCCGCAACGGCCGATACCGTTGTTCCGTTGTGTCCGTCGTTCTCTCTTGGAGCGCATCCATGTCGGTTCTGGTCACGGGCGGGGCGGGGTATATCGGTTCGCACGCCGTGCAGCGATTGTTGCGCGATGGCCAGCACGTCGTCGCGCTCGACAACCTCTTCCGCGGCCACGCCGAAGCCATCAACGCCCTGCAAACCATTGCGGGCGGCCGCCTCACCTTCGTCCGCGCCGATGTCGGCGATCGCGATCTGGTCGCCAAGCTGCTCATCGATCACAAAGTCAAGACCGTCCTCCACTTCGCCGCGATGGCATACGTCGGCGAGAGCGTCAACCAGCCGCTCCGTTATTACCGCAACAACACCGCCGCCACGCTCTCGCTGCTCGAAGCGATCGAGCAGAGTTGGAGCGACCCACGTGCTGGTGGTGGCGTCGAGCGCATGGTCTTCTCCTCCACCTGCGCTTCTTATGGCGAACCCGCGAAGCAGTTCATCCCGATCCCCGAAACCTGCCCGCAATCTCCGGTGAATCCGTACGGCTGGTCGAAGCTCTACTGCGAGCACATGCTCCGAGACTTCTCGGCGCAGGCCTGGCGCGAGAAGCGTCCCTTCTCCTGGGCCGCGCTCCGCTACTTCAACGTCGCCGGCAGCGACCGTACCGGCCTCATCGGCGAGCACCACGAACCCGAAACCCACTTGGTCCCCGTCTGCCTGCAAGCCGTCCTCGGCCAGCGCGATCACCTGAGCATCCACGGCACCGACTACCCCACTCCAGACGGCACCTGCATCCGCGACTACGTCCACGTCGAGGACCTCATCGACGCCCACGTCACCGTCATGGCCGCGCTCAAGTCCGGCGAGCACCGCATCTATAATCTCGGCATCGGCAAGGGGCTCTCCGTCCGCCAGATCATCGATTCCGTCCAGCGAGTCACCGGCAAGACCTTCAAGGTGATCGAAGGCCCGCGCCGCGCCGGCGACCCGCCGGAGCTCTACGCCGATCCCCGCAAGATCGCCAGCGAGCTGAACTGGAAGGCCCGCATCACCGATCCCGATGAGATCGTCCGTTCCGCGTGGAACTGGTTCTCCAAGCATCCGAAGGGTTACTCAAAGTAGCGTGTGTTTCCGCAGCGCAATCCCACACTGATTCCCCGTGTCACGTCCACTCTCCATCGCCCTCAGCCCGTATCACCTCGCCACCCGCGAGCCGCCCGCGATGGCCGCGCTCGTTCTCGCCGATTCCGTCGTCACGCTCGTCCCCCAGCCCCCCACCGGCACCTCGCGCACGGACGTCCGCGCCGCCGTGCAGAACTCCCCGCGCTATCTCCGTCTCATGGAAAGCTGGCGTTGGAGTTCCCCGCTCTGGAACTCCGGCGTCATCTCCTCCGGCGTTGATGATGAAGAAGCCGCCTGCGAACTCGCTGGCGTCTACGAATCCATCGCCAGCGAAGACGCCCTCGCCGGTCTCCGCCCTCTGACGCGCGGCGCACGCGAGCGCGCCGCGGAGGATGCCGACAAAGCCCTCGACCACATCGCCGGCGACCTTCTCCGCGGCGGCCCCGACCCCGGAATCAACATCCCCATCGCCGCCGCGCTCGATCGCTTCGCCGCCCGGCACGGCCTCTGTGTCGTCCGTGCCGGCGCGACCTCCATCGCCCAGCGCGCCGAAACCCGTCTAGGTACGAAACTCTTCTCCATCGCCATGCCCCTGCTCGTTCGCGCCGGCGGCGGCCGCGTGCAGCTTCTCCGCAACGATCTCGAAGCCGAGCTCGCCGACCTCCGCGAGTCCATCGCCGATGTGCTCTACGCCGACCCCGGCACGCGAAACGCCAACAGCCCAGGACTAAACACCGACTCCATCTCCGACGCCGCCGAGATCTACGCCGCCGCCTTCCGCAAGTGGGCCGCCGACTGGGCCAGGGGCGATGACGAAAACGCCGAACGCATCTGCGGCGGCTACGTCAGCATCACCGGCATGCTCATGCCCGCCGACTGTGTCCTCCGCGCCAGCCAGGCCGCCATCCACGCCCTCAGCGGCAACATCCCGCGCATCGAGTTCGGCCACGCCGACAAATCCGAGCCGCCCGTGCGTGTTCTGATGGTGCGCGAGATGAGCGTGCGCCCGGAGCCGACGTAACCTTGGGCGATGCCCAACCGCCTCGCCACCGAATCCAGCCCCTACCTCCTTCAGCACCGCAACAACCCGGTCGACTGGTTCGCTTGGGGGTCGGTCGCCTTCGCCGAGGCCCGTCGCCGTGATGTCCCCATCTTTCTCTCCATCGGCTACTCCACCTGCTATTGGTGCCACGTCATGGAGCGCGAGTGTTTCGAGTCAGATGCCATCGCCGCGCAGATGAACGCCGCCTTCGTTTGCATCAAGGTCGATCGCGAAGAACGCCCCGATGTCGACGACATCTACATGGCCGCCGTCCAGGCCTTCACGCAGCGCGGGGGCTGGCCCATGAGCGTCTTCCTCGAACCCACATCGCTCAAGCCCTTCTGGGCGGGCACCTATTTCCCCGCCGAGCCGAAGTTCCAGGGTATCCCGGCATTCCCGCAAGTCCTCGGCGGCATCGCCCAGGCTTGGCGCGAGCGCCGCGCCGAGATCGTCGAACAAGCCGACACACTCGCCGCTGCGGTGCAGGAACGCATCGCGGAGAGTAATGCAACGCCCGTCCGAATCGGCGAGCAACAAGTCACGCAAGCGGTGTCGCAACTTCTTCGCCTCCACGACCCCGTCCGCGGCGGCTTCGGCCCTGCCCCCAAGTTCCCGCAGCCCGCCTTCCTGGACCTTCTCCTCGAAGTCCGCGAGGTTGCCGATGAGCAGACCCGCGCCGGCATCGACAGCGTCCTCGACACCACGCTCACGCGCATGGCCCTCGGCGGCATGTTCGACCAAATCGGCGGCGGATTCCACCGCTACAGCGTCGACGACAAATGGCTCGTCCCCCACTTCGAGAAGATGCTCTACGACAACGGCTCGCTCGCACAGACCTACGCGAGCGCCTCTCGCGTGCTGCCCGGCCCGCACGCCCCGCTCTTCGCCCGCACCGCTCGGCGCATCTGCGAGTACGCGATCCGCGAGATGACCGCCCCCGAGGGCGCGTTCTTCTCCGCACAGGATGCGGAAGTCAATCACCGCGAAGGCCAGAACTACCTCTGGACCATCGACCAGCTCCAAGGCATCCTCTCCGCCGAAGACGCCGCGTGGATCTCTCGCGTCTACGGCCTTTCGAGCGGCCCAAACTTCCGCGATCCCCACCACCCCGGCGATGCCCCCGCCAATGTCATCTTCCTCGATGAACAAGCTCTCGGCCCCATCGACTGGTCCCCCACCTCTCACGAAATCGCACGACTCGATCGCATCAACTCCGCGCTCTACATCGCCCGCGCCCGCCGCGAACAGCCCGGCACCGATACCAAAATCCTCGCGGGTTGGAACGGTCTGATGATCGCCGGTCTCGCCATTACCGGCGGCACGCTTCAGGACGCCCGCTTCATCGATGCCGCCACTCGCGCCGCCGACTTCATCCTCACCGACATGCGGGCTCCCGACGGCTCGCTCCTTCGCTGCCACGCCGCGGGCCGCGCATCGATCCCCGCATTTCTCGAGGACTACGCCTACCTCGCCCACGGGCTGCTCGCCCTCCACCTCGTCTCCCCGCAAGATGGCCGCTTTATCGCCGCCGCCACCGAGCTCATCGAGCGCGCCCAGTCCCACTTCGCCGATGGCGCCGGCGGCTACTTCGATGCCCCCGCCGACCAGCCCGACCTCTTCATCCGTCCCCGATCCACCCACGATGGCGCGATGCCCAGCGGCGCATCCGTCATGATCAACAACCTCATCCAGCTCGCAACCCTCTCGGGCGATCACTCTCACTTCAACCGCGCCGCTGCCGCGCTCGCATCACTCAGCGCACCCATCGCCGCCCACCCCCTCGGCGCGGCCAACGCGACCCGCGCATTGGTCCGCCTGCTCACGCAAAAGCGTTCCGCACTCGATCGCGCCCTCGCCAGTGCAACCACACCCTCCGCCGCGTCGCACGCATCATCCGATGATGCCCACGTCGAAATCCTCTCCGCCGTCGACGCCGTCACGGTCCCGATAAACGAACCCGTCGGCATCGTCCTCCGCATCCGCATCTCCCCCGGCTATCACCTCACCGCCGCCGATCCCGGCGAGGGCGTCGTCGGCCTCGTTCCCTTCGCCGTCCACATCGTCAGCGGCACCGGCGTCTCCATCTTCGCCGACTATCCCGCGGGTGTCCCCTACGGCCCGCAGCAGGACATCCTCGTCTACAGCGGCGAGTTCGATCTCCCCATCGTCCTCGAAAACTCCGGCGAATGGTCCGGCACCCCCATCATCGCCGTCACCTTCCAGCCCTGCACCGACATCGCCTGCCTCGCCGCAAGAACCGTCGAACTCGACGTCTCCATCGAAACCCAGTAACCGTCCCCCGGTCTTGTCCTCGTGCCCCTGCTCCGGTGTTGCCGCGCCTCGCGGCACGACCCGAACGTTGCCAACCCCATCTCAACACTCCATTTCGTCGCCCATTTCCGGGGAGCTTGCGCGGGTTTGCGCGCACCGGAAGTATGGCGATGAGTCAATTGGGGAATTGTGAGGGTGTTTGGTATGCTGGTGGCATGCTTCCAAACGTCGAGACCATACTGGTATGCGATGGCATCCACCGCGACCCATCCACCGGCAAGCACACGTTGCTAGGAACATTCACGCGCGTCAACGCGACCGAGTTTCCGGCTCAGATTCCCCAAATAGGCATTTACTTGGTCCTGACCGGGGCAAGGAGCATCGGACAGGTGGGCCTGAGAATCGTTCGTCGAGACGCGGACGCAGACGATGGCGAAACAACCATTCTCGATTCGCCGGGAGTGGAGTTGAAACCGGATGATCCATTTGCCATCTACGAAATAGGCATCATGCTCGCTGGGCTTGTATTCCCAGAAGCGGGAGACTACCGAATCAAAGTCCTGTGGAACAACGAACCGATAGGGAACGGCAAGCGAATTGTGGTACACGGAATCCAGCCCCAATGAAAACACCCGCACAAGCACAATCTCAGTCGTCTACTTCGCTGTCGGCTCGATTTGATTGCCCCAAGCCGTCCACTCCCCCCAAGTCCACCGCCACCACGGGAAAGCAGGCACCGAAGGGCAAGGGGCGATAATTACACCGCAGCCTTGAATGTCATCTCCGCACCTTCGCGTGGAGTCTTGTACATCAGCCGCTTCCCCTCGGTCCGCTTGATGAGTGCCAGAGTGCGCTCGCCATCGTTCATTTCGCGGGTGTTGTAGAGGAACGCGAAGCCATCCATGTAGCGGTGAAGGTGGACGCGAGAGACAGCGTGGAACGTGCCATTCAGACCGCGCTTGACGCGAGCGAAGAACGATTCGACCGTGTTCGTGCTGGTGCCATCGGGCTTCACGTATTCCTTGCGGCGGTGCTTCACGGTCTTGTGACCGCCCGCGAAGTTGCGCCCGCAACCGATGTAGCCCTTCCACTCGTCCGTCATGATCGTCGATGACGGATCGACGTGGGCATTGATGACGCTGCGGAGTGTCGCGCCCGTGACATCGGCGATGACGCGAGTACGGACGTTTCCCTTGCGCTCCACCAGAGCGAGAACGGGTTGTTTCTTGGTGCCGCGTGCGGTGCTGGCGCGGGGCTTGTCACCGAGCGGGAACCGTGGCTTGCGGGGGCCGACGTAGGTTTCGTCCACTTCAACGGTGCCCGACAGTGGCGCGTCTGGGGAGGGATCGTGAGCCATCGCGTGGCGAATGCGGTGCATCAGGAACAGCGTGGACTTGTACGACAGTTCCAGTTTGCGGGACATCTCCAACGCGCTCACGCAGTTCTTCGCGCTCGCCGCTTCCCACATCGCACGCAGCCACTTATGCAACGGGATAAGCGATTCAGCGTAGACGGTGCCAGTGCGAACGGTGAACATCTTGGTGCAATCACGGCAACGCCAGAGGAACCGCGCGGAGCGTTCGCCCGTCTTGCGGTCCTTCATCTGGTACACGTCGATTGATCCGCAGCACGGACAGGCCGCACCGTTGGCCCAACGCTTGGCCTCTAGGAACTTCACGGCTTCCGCTTCGCAAGAGCAGGCCAGTGGGAGTTCGGCGACGAGTTCTGACTTGGCGAGTTGGGACTTGGACTTGGTGGCCATGCTTAAATGATACTTGATGCAAATATCAGTGTCAAGAAAAAAGGTCCGAGAATTCCGTTCAATTCAATTGGACAGGACCCGAACTTCACAATAGGCTTGACAGCGTTATCTTTTAAGGTAAAATGCCATGGAACCGATAGAGGTTGAGCCACTGTTCGTGTCGGACGAGTACGTCACGAAGGTCTACACCGCCAAAGCGGCTCGAAAGGCAATTGCCAAGGAGTGCGACAGCCCGCAGCGTTTGATGAAGAAACTCGTCGAGATGGCGAAACGCGGCTTTAGGGAGTTTCCTGTTGGCGAAGACTGTCTTTTGCAGCACGAGGGCGGAGGCGTTTTTAGGATCAGATACTCCACGTCGTCTTTATTCCGGATTGTGGGGTTCTACAACGGTCCAGATGACGTTGAGTTCGTAGTGATTGAAGGGTTCATGAAGCCTGGCC
>JBGANP010000065.1:0-21424 GCA_044222255.1 Phycisphaerales bacterium | reverse complement strand
GGTGCAGAAGTTCTCGAAGGATGAGGATGCGATGCGGCTGGCGAACGGGACGGGGTATGGGCTGGCGGCGATCGTGTACACCGAGAGTCTGCGGCGGGCGAACGCGTTTGCGGCGGGGGTGCAGAGCGGGATCGTGTGGGTGAACTGCTGGATGGTGCGTGATCTGCGGACGCCGTTTGGGGGGATGAAGCAGAGCGGGGTTGGGCGGGAGGGAGGAATGGAGGCGATCAAGTTCTTTACGGAGGGGAAGAATGTGTGTGTGAGGGTGTGAAAGGCAGATTCACCACTGAGAACACCGAGGGCACTGAGAAAGGCAGGAAAAAGGGCATGAATCAGCAACGAGAACCGATGCCGATGCAGCATGATGAGTTGACGCAGAAGATCATCGGAGCGGCAATCGAGGTTCATACCGTTCTGGGACCCGGACTGTTGGAATCGGTGTACGAGGCATGTCTTGTACATGAACTCACACTTCAGGGGATTTCTGCTCGGCGCCAGGTTCCGCTTCCTGTGGACTACAAGGGGCAGCATGTCGAGTGTGGATTTCGCATTGATGTGCTCGTGGAGGGGCAGGTTGTGGTAGAACTCAAGGCGGTGGACAAGAACACGCCGATCGACGAGGCCCAGTTGATCACGTATCTGAAACTCTCAGGGCATCGTCGGGGGCTGTTGATCAACTTTAATGTGCGAGTGCTTGTGGACGGTGTGATGCGACGTGTTGTCTGACACTTCCTGCATTTCTCAGTGCTCTCGGTGTGCTCAGTGGTGAACTTCTTTTCGAAAGATGAAATGAGTAATCAAACCCGTGCCCCCGAACCGGTTGGTGCGTATCCCGCCGCGCGGCGGGTTGGCAACCTTCTTTTCCTCTCCGGCCAGGGGCCGCGGCAGCGCGGCAGCAAGGACATCCCCGTTGTCGTTCTCGGCCCGGATGGGAAGATGGTGTCGTATGACGTGGCGGCGCAGGTGCGGGCGGTGTTTCAGAATGTTCGGTGGGTGCTGGAGGAGCACGGATCGTCGTTTGAGCGGATCGTCGATGTGACGTGTTTTCTGACGAATCTGGAGCAGGACTTCGCGGCGTACAACAAGGCGTACGCGGAGATCTTTCCGAGTGGGCCGCAGCAGCCGTGTCGGACGACGATTGGGATTGTCGCGCTGCCGCAGGGGGGGAATGCGCCGATCGCGTTTGAGGCGAAGGTGGTGGCGACGGTGTAGGGATGTCGGATGGGCGATGTCGGATGTGAGGACAGAGGAAAGCATGGGGTGATGTGATGATGAGCGATTGGCGGGGTATGGCGAATGGGCGTTGGATGAGTGTGGTTGCTGCGTGCGCGGTGGTGGCGGGTGGGTGCGCATCGCGGCCGGTGGTGCGGTCGGGGGTTCCGGCGGCAGCGGGTGCGATGGCGGGGGTGTCGGGAAGCGGGGCGGAGGTGCTGGAGGTTGCGCCGAAGGTGAAGTCGCTGCGCGAAGTGGCGGCGGGGATTCTGCCGGGTGTGGAACTGGCGGGGACGCGCGAGGAGTGGCAGATTGGGGATCGGGTGCTCATTAGCGTGAAGGCGATCAAACCGGAGAGCGTGATCACTCGGCTTGTGCTTGTTGAACTGACGAACGAGCTGGATGCGAAGGGAACGGGGTATGAAAGCAGTGGCGGGAAGGGGGCAGCGCGGAAGTATGCGTTCAAGTCGGATGTCGCTCACACGAAGATCACGCTGTTTGATGAGATGGGCGCGAAGATCGGGGATGCGGTGGGGCGGTTTCCGGTGAAGCTGCTGGGATACGGGCCGTACGACGGCGCGGAGCCGATGATCGGGCATGAGAACGCGCTCTCGGATGATGACTTTCTGGCCAAGCTGCCGGATGCGGAGTTTGATCGTGTGATGCGCGGGTGGGGCGCGCTGTTCACGTTCAACGGGTCGCTGGGAAAGAAGGGACCCTTCAAGCAGATGCTGGAGGATGTGATCGTGAAGCCGTCGCTGTTGCGGATGATCTTTCATCCGACGGCGGGGCTCACGTTCGGGGCCAACAAGTGGCCGACGCGGGAGGAGACGAGCGAGCTGGGGCGGCCGCTGACGGCGATTCGGGTGCCGCTGGAACTGACGATTTCGGATCGGCCCGCGCTCAACGGCGAGTTGCTGGCGGCAGAGCCGGTCGCGCCGCTGAGCTTGTGCGGAGGGCTGATCCGGGCGAGCGGGCGGCGGCCGGGGGATGAGAGCGTGCGGGTGGAACTGGAGTTGTTGGGGGCGGCGCGGGGGAGTGCGGGGCAGGGGTTTGTGAAAGCGAGCGGGAGGCCCGCGAGCGAATGATCGCGGGTGGTGGCGTCAGAGCTTGCCGTCGGCTTTGGCTTCGCAATAGCGGTGGGCCCATGTGGCGATGAGGATGGTGATGGCCGAACCGGCGAGGGACGCGAGGAAGCGGGTCGCGAAGAGCCAAAGAGTCGCAGAATCTGCCGCGTCGGTTGGGCTGGTGGGGCGATAGGAAAACAAGAACGCGGAGACGACGGCAAGAACGACGCCGCAGATTGCGATTCCCTGGACGATGCGCGGGATCAATCCGAGCAGGAACCAGCGCTGGCGAACTTGGGATGATTGCTGGATGCGCTCGAACTCTCGCTCGACGCTTCGAAGCTTCTCCGCGAGGTCGGGAGTGAGGTCAGTCACGGACGCCTGTTGGGCGGAGTGAGCCATGTCAAATCATAGGGGGCGTGATTCGGGCGTGTTTGGTACACTGCGGGGATGAACAACCAAGGAATGCTCGCGAAGTGTGTTTGTGTTCTCGCGTTGGCGGCGACGATGTTGGGGGGCTGTTCTCGCTCACGCGTTGAGATGCTGCGCGATCGGTCGGCGGTGGTGGAGCGGAACCTGGAACTGGAGCGGAATAAGGTGCTCTCGCAGTACACGGGCGGAACGCGCGATACCGCTGTGTCGCACTTGCAGGGGTTGCGGGGCGCGCTGTCGGTGGTGAATGTCTCGATCACGAGTGTGCCGCTGTTCCTGCAGGATCCGGAGCAGCGGGAGGTTGGGTACAGCGTGCTGGATGAGGCGATCGGGACGATCGATTGGAACATTCCGCTGTATGTGTCTTCGAGCGGCGGAGGCGGGGCTGGGGCGGTGATGAAGGCGTATCCCAACTTGTTCTCGCCTCAGCAGGGGCTGAATTACTCGGCGATTCAGGGCGGGGCGCGGCCGACGGGGATCGCGAAGTAACGGAAAATCAGCAAGGAGTGTGCGGAATGTCGGATTGGGCTGCGAGGAAGGCGCTGATTGCTCTGATCTTCATTGTCGCGGGGTGCATCTACTTCTCGATTGGGGAGTTGCGGTATGTGTTTTCGGGCCGCGTGGTGGATGCGCATGTGGTGCGGATAGAACGGGAGATTGCCGAGGGGCGACGGGGGATGAAGTATCCCAAGCTGGTGTGCGAATATGAGTTTGCCGATGGCGGGCGGACGCGGGCGGAATCGGATGATCTGCCGGAGGATTGGCCGCAGGTGAAGAAGGGGAAGACGATCGCGGTGCATTACATTCCGGGGACGACGAGCTCGCGGGTGAAGGGGAACGATCACGTCGGGTGGCTGTGGACGTCGGGTGTGGTTCTGGTGCTGGGCGTGGTGTGCGGAGGGGTGTGGTTCAAGTTTAGGGATGCGACGTGAGGATCAGCGTGAGCAACTTCATCGATCACTTCGTCGCGGTCGCGCTCGGGCATATCGACCGGGAGTATCCGTCGAAGCTGGATCATGTGATCAATGACGAGTGTGATCTGAGGTCGCCGCGCGAACTGCATCCGTGTTTCTTCGGGTCGTTTGACTGGCACTCGAGCGTGCATGCGCATTGGTTGCTGGTGCGGGCGGCGCGGCTGGTGCCGGGGATCGCGCAGGGGGCGGCGGTGCGAGATGTGATGGATCGCCATCTGACGGCGGCGAATGTCGCGGTGGAAGCGTCGTATCTGAAGCGGCCGCGGAGTGAGACGTTTGAGCGGACGTACGGGTGGGCTTGGCTGTTGAAACTCGCGGCGGAGTTGCGGCTGCTGGCGGAGGATAACAACGCGACAGCATGGAGAATGGACGCGGTCCGGTGGGGGCAGACGCTCGAACCGCTGACGGCGGGATTTGTGCAGCGGTGTCTGAAGTATCTGCCGAAGGCGACGTATCCGATCCGCGTGGGGACGCACACGAACAGCGCGTTCGGGCTCGCGTTGGCGTGGGACTATGCGCGGGTGGCGGGAAATGGTGAGTTGTCCGCGATGATCGAGGGAAAGGCGCGGAAGTGGTACGCCAAGGATGAGAACTGTCCGGCGTGGGAACCGGACGGGACGGACTTTCTGTCGCCTTCGCTGATGGAAGCGGAGATGATGCGACGGGTTCTGGGGCCGGGAGAGTTCGTGGGGTGGCTCGGCGCGTTCTTTCCGAAGTTGGCCGCGGGCGAGCCGGCATGCTTGTTCACGCCGGCGTTTGTGAGTGATCGAACGGACGGGCAGATCACCCATCTGGATGGGCTGAATCTCAGCCGCGCGTGGTGCTGGCGGAATCTGGCGCAAGCGCTGAATGCGGATGACCCGCGGCGAGCGCTGGCGGAGCGAGCGTTTGAGAAGCACCTGCACGATGCGCTCCCTCACGTGACGGGCGACTACATGGGCGAGCATTGGCTGGCGACGTTTGCGCTGCTGGCGATGACGGAATAGGGCGTATCAGGGGAGCGTGTGTGCACGCGGGATGCACTCCCAGAGTGTCGCTCATGGCGGGCGTGCGAGAATGGCGAAAGAAAGTAGCCGCGCGGCGGACGGGCGACGCATTGGTTGTGTCGGCCCCGCTCAGCACGATTGTGAGTGGGCGAATGAGCTTCTCAAGGTGGCCGCGCCGGAAGCCCCGCTTTGCGTGCAGGGGACCCGGCGCGGCTCCTTTTTTCCTGAAAGAGTCGGTCCCGGTGTGGATCAGTTGGGCTTGTTGATCCAGCCCCATTCGTTCGCGGCCGACGAACCGACGGCGTAGGGAGTCAGACGCACGCCCTTGAGGATGCGGAGGTGATTGGAGGTGAGGTCCTGGGCTTCGGCGAGGGCGTCGTTGGGCCCGACGGGGGCTTTGAAGAAGCCGACGGAGCCGTCAAGGAAGGCGAGGTTGCAGCCGCCGCCGCGGCCGCCGGCGGCGGAGCCGGACTTGCGGGTGGCGTGGCGGGTGGAGAACTGGTCGAGGTTGGCGAATGCGCCGTCGTCGTTGCCACGGTTGTAGAAGGTGTCGTTCTCTTCGATCAACAGCGGTATTCCTTGGAAGGTCTTTGTGACTGCCGGACTGGCGGGATTGACGGGATATGTCATCTGCCAGTCCAGATCGAGACGAGCTCCGGCGAACTTGATGATCATGGTGTAGTCGTAGTACTTGTTCGCCTCGCGCTTGGCGGAGGGGCACTCCATGATCTTGTCGGCGCCAGAGAGATAGTCGTAGAGCACGGAGGTCTCGAACGGGTGGCGATATGTTCCGACGGGCGCGGTGGTGTACGTGAGGTTGTTGCGGCCGCTCCAGTCGAGATTCTGCCTGGGAGCGATCCCGGCGGCGCCCTGCCAGTAGCTGCCGGGGATGACTTTGTAGTCGGCGGCGTAGGAGGTGAATCCGAGGATGATCTGCTTGAGGTTGACCTCGCAGACGACTGTGCGCGCGGTTTCGCGCGCCTTTGAGAGCGCGGGGAGGAGGAGGCCGACGAGCAGCGCGATGATGGCAATGACCACCAGCAGTTCGATCAGAGTGAAAGCGAATCGGGCTGGCCGGGGCAAACAGCACATGGGGAAACTCCGGAGGGGAGTGATCCTGACCAGAAACAAGTTACCATGATGGGCCACGCCTCACAAGAAAGACCCGGGCCAACGCCCTAAGAAGCCACTCATGCCCGTTCCAGCCGCGCCACGACCGATCGATCTGCTCGCGACATGCACCTTCGGGCTGGAGGCGGTTGTGGTGCGCGAGCTGGCGGACCTGGGGTATGAGGCCAAGGCGGAGGGGACGGGTCGGGTGTTGTTCACGGGTGACGAGCGGGCGATCTGCGAGGCGAATCTCTGGCTGCGGGCGGCGGATCGGGTGCTGGTGCGGGTTGGGTCGTTCGAGGTCGGGGGCGGCGATGCCGGGTTTGATGATCTCTTCGAGGGTGTGAAGAAGCTGCCGTGGGAGCGGTGGATCTCGCGGGAGGCGGGCATCCCCGTGAGCGGCCGGTGCGTGCGATCGCTGCTCATGAGCGAGCCGGCCGTGCAGCGGGCGACGAAGAAGGCGATTGTCGAGCGATTGAGCGCGGCGTATGGCAAGGACGGACTCGATGCACTGCTCCCCGAGACCGGAGCGCCGGTGCATGTGGAAGTGGCGATCGTCAACAACGTCGCGACGTTCACGCTGGACACTTCCGGTGTTGGTCTGCACAAGCGCGGATATCGGGATGCGATCCCGGGAGATGCCGCGCTACGCGAGACGATGGCTGCGGGGCTTGTGCTGCTGAGCGTCTGGCGGCCGGGGCGGCCGCTGGTGGATCCGTTCTGCGGCAGCGGCACGATCCCGATCGAGGCGGCGATGATCGGACGATCGATCGCGCCGGGGTTGAACCGTTCGTTTGATGCCGAGCGATGGATGGGAAGCGACGGGCAACCGGTGATTCCGGTAGCATTGTGGGAAGAGGTTCGCGCCGAGGCGCGGGCCGCGATCGTGCCGGATCGGCTGGACCCGGTGATTCATGCGTCCGATGTCAGCGACGGGGCGCTGCGGATGGCCCGCGCCAATGCCCGCGCGGCGGGGCATGGCATTGAGCACGACATCCAGTTCATCCAGCGTGATGTGGCGGAGTTGAGCAGCACGAAGGACTATGGCGTCGTGGTGACGAACCCGCCATACGGCGTCAGGCTCGGTGATGAGCAGGAGGTCGAGCGGCTGTACCGCACGCTGCCCTCGATCTTCCGGAGGCTGCCGACGTGGAGTTTCCACATCCTCTCGGGGCGGTTGGATTTGGAGTACTTGTTCGGGCAGGATGCGACGCGGCGGAGGAAGCTGTACAACTCGAAGATTGAGTGTGGGTATTTCACATTTCTGGGGCCGCGGCCGGGGAAGGCACAACACGAAGACACGAAGGGCACGGAGGAGGGCGGAGGGCCGAGTGTTGAGAGCGTGGGTGCGCAAGATTTGACGGCTTCCGAAGCGATGCATGTGGATGGAGAGGATGGGGAGAGCACGGCCGCGGTGGACGCCGTGATTGCGGATGTCGGAGAAGCGGTCACAACAAAGCCGCCGGGCTCGACCGCGCTGCACTTCTCGCCAAACTCGCCGTCAACGCGTGAAGTCGCACCCGTCTTCGGCGGGCTTGGTGAGCGGGAGCATCGGGAAGCGGCGGACTTCGGCCGCTGTCTGACGAACAACCTGCGACACCTGCGGAAGTATCCGCAGCGGGGAATTTTCTGCTATCGCGTGTACGAGCGGGATGTGACGGATGTGCCGCTGATCGTTGATCGCTACGAGAGCGAGGGGGGCGAGGTCTGGTTCCACGCGGTGGAGTATGAGCGGCCGCACGAGAGAACCGGGGCGCAGCAGGCGGATTGGATCGATCTGATGCGACGGACGATCGCCGAGGCGGGAGGCGTGCCGCCGGTGCGTGTGGTGATGAAGGAGAAGCACAGGCAACGCGGGCTCACGCAGCACGAAAAAGTGGGGGATCAGAAGCGCACGATGATCGTGCGCGAGGGTGGAACGGCCGGAGCAACCGGCGGGCCGCTGCGGTTTGAGGTGAATCTCACGGACTACATCGATACCGGTCTGTTCCTGGATCACCGGCTGACGCGCGAGATGGTGCGGAAAGAGGCGGCGGGGAAGCGTGTGCTGAACCTGTTCTGCTACACGGGGAGTTTCACCGTGTACGCCGCGAGCGGTGGCGCCGTGAGCACGATGAGCGTGGACCTTTCCAACACATATGGCGAATGGGCCCTGCGGAATCTGGGGCTGAACAATCTCTACGCATCCAAGCACGCGTTTCTGAAGTCGGATGTCATGGAGTTCCTCCGCCAGCACGCCCGGCTGGAAGGCGGTGCGTATGACCTCGTGGTGGTCGATCCGCCGACATTCTCCAACAGCAAGGGAACGGAGCGCGACTGGGAGGTCGAGGAGGCCCACGTCGAGATGTTCGGGCTGCTTGGGCCGTTGATGGCGAGCGGGGGCGTGGTGTACTTCTCAACGAACTTCCGCAAGTTCAAGATGGATGAGGAGGGCGTAGCGGGTGCGGGGTTCACCGTGCGGGAGATCAGCCGCAGGACGGTGCCGCCGGAGTATCGGAACAAGAGAATTCATCGGTGTTGGAGGATGGTGATGGTCGGGAGGGATGCGGCCATCGCGCAGATGCGGCCGCGTGCTGATGTCGACACGAATGCTCCCGACGAGCTGGACGGAGACTAGGTGTGCAACTGGTTCGTCTGCTTCTCTGTCTTGGCAGAGGAGATGGACGTGACCGTCCACACCAGTGCCGCCAGCATCGCCAGCATCCCATAGGACGGCCCTGAAATCCTGCGCCATTCGCCCACCAAGTGATCCATCGATTCGGTTCCTCCCGGCGGCAGCGACATAGCGGAAACGAGCAGCACCGCACCGATCAGCGCGGCGATGCGAACTCGCGGGGGGAACGGCAGGATGATGAGCGTGGCGGCCGCGGCGGCGGGGAGCAGCATCATGCAGAGGTGCCGCGGATTGGTCTGAGGGCCGAAGACGAGCAGGGCGATGATGATTGCTGAAGCTTCGAGGAGGACGAGGGCTGGAAACGGGCCGTACGCCTGCGCGGCAGCGGTCGGCCACGCCAAGATCGGGAGTCTGCGTTTGTAGTACGCAAACGCGGCCGCGCCGGCAACGAGGACGGCGATACATCCGGAGATCGCGAGCGCACCGGTCGCGTGCTGCGACCCGCCGAGAGCGCGGGCGAACGCGCTGGTGAGAGACACACTCAGGCCGCCAGCGATGTCCTCCATCACCGCGTGGCTGGTTCCCTGCGGCGGCGCGATGCCGAACAGCCCGAGGAGTCCGGCGAATCCGCTGCGGAGGTACTCGATGTTCTTCGACCAGCCGACCCAGAGCGCGGGGGCGAATGCGCCGGCGAGGATGCCGAGCACCATGCCGCCCGCCGCGGCGAAGCGGCGTCGGAGGAGGAGCCACGGAAGCAAGAGGATGGGGAGATACTTGATGTTGACGGCGAAGCCGAGCATCGCGCCGGCGAGCGTCGGGCGGCGGTCGAGGAAGCGGAGACCGAGGGCGATGAAGAAAAGCATGAGGACGTTGGTCTGCCACATGCGGAGTTCGGAGCGGAGTTTGTCGGCGATGAGGAGGGTGGCGAGAAGTACGATGAGTGGGAGGACGTGTTTGGGGAAGTTTGATGGGATTGAAGATTCGCACCGACGGCCGCTCAGAGCAGCGGCAGTCGGTGGCACGGTTGTCGGTGACTCGGTGTATGAGATAAGTCGTCTGAGCGATTCACTGGCAAACATAAAAACAGTCGCGATGGCCATTCCGACGTTCACGAGAAGCGCGATAATCCCCGCGGTGCGATGCAGCGTCGGCGGATCGGAGAAAAACGTCAGCGGCATGTAGAGGAACGCCACCAGCGGGGGATAGATGTAGTTGCGGTGGCGCTCAAGGTAGAGATCGCCGCCGGTGCGCATCGCTTCGGCCGCTTCGTAAAAGGCGAGGAAATCGCCTTTGGTCTGGTCGGTGCCCGGATAGGCGTGCTTGAGAGCGTGTCGCGTGAACTCCGCGAAGAGCAGCGCGAGGGCGGTGTACGCGATGATTGCGATCAGGCGGGAGCGAGGATTGGGAGGGAGATCGGTCACGATGGTGTTCTGGAGGATACAGGAATCGGGGTGGTCGGGCCGCGGCGGCCCGAACATCGACCAGTAGGCCGATGCCACAAAAGCCGATACTGTCCGTCCATGGCACAGTTGAGCTACATCACGGCGGGCGAATCCCACGGGCCCGCGCTGGTCACAATCGTCTCCGGTCTGCCCGCGGGGGTCGAGGTTGATGTTGCATTCATCAATACCGAACTCGCGCGGCGACAGGGCGGCTACGGGCGGGGGGCGCGGCAGCGGATCGAGACGGATGTCGTGGAAGTGCTTTCGGGCGTCCGGCTCGGGAAGACGATCGGGTCGCCCGTTTGCCTGCGGATCGTGAACAAGGACTCGCGGCTGGATGATGTGCAGAAGACGCCACCGGTGCCGGTGCCGCGGCCGGGGCACGCGGATCTGGCGGGAAGCGTGAAGTATCTGACGACGGACTGCCGCGAAACGCTGGAGCGGGCGAGCGCTCGGGAAACCGCGGCGCGGGTTTCGGCCGGCGCGCTCTCTCGCTGCCTGTTACGCTCGCTGGGCATCGAGGTCTTCGGGTTCGTCCGATCGATCCTTGATGCGGCGTGGCAGGGGCGCGTGGACGATGGAAACTGGCGTGAGCTCATCGCGCCGCGGGATTCGAGCGAGACATATTGCCCGGACGGTGAGCAGGGCGGCGTGACGCAACGACAGTGCGCGATCATTCGGCAGGCGAAGATCGACAAGGACACCGTCGGCGGGCAGGTAGAGGCGCACGTCTTCGGCTGTCCTCCTGGCATTGGTTCGATGATGCGATGGGAAGAGCGTCTGGATGCGAGGCTGGCCGCGGCGGTCATGGGGATACAGGCGTTCAAAGCCGTTGAGATCGGCCTTGGTGTGGAGTCCGCCAGGCGCAATGGCTCGGCGGTTCACGATCCGATCCGATTCGACGCGTCGACGAAGAGTTCGCCGACGCTTGGATTTGTTCGGGATACAAACAATGCCGGCGGCACCGAGGGCGGTATGACCAACGGCACTCCCGTCGTGGTGCGCGGCACGATGAAGCCCATTGCCACGCTGCTTCGCGGCATGCCAAGCGTCGATCTGAACACCAAGCAGCCCACGACCAGCGCATACGAACGCAGCGATATCTGCGCCGTCAGCGCCGCGAGCGTCGTCATGGAAAACGTCGTGGCCTTCGAGATTGCGCGATCGCTTCGCGAGAAGTTCGGTGGCGATTCGCTGCGTGAGGTGACCGGGCAGCTTGCCCTGTATCTTGAAATGGCCCGCGACCTGCCGCTGCAATAAGTCAGCTACTGGCGTGTGTGATTGGAAGTGCCGGGAGCAGGGACGATCTCCGCCGCATCTCGGTCCCGTTGGCGAGCGATTTCCTTGTTTCGCGAGTACGCGCCCAGCAGCGTGGTGCTGGCCGCGCAGAGGGACACGACGATGCCCGCGACCAGGAAGAACGTGGCGGTGGCGGGGTCCAGAAATAGGTAGAGCAACGCTGCCGCGATACCGAGCAAAGGAAGAAGAATGAACAGGGTGCGGCGCATGTCAAAGAGCTCCGCACAAGCGTATCGCCTGTCGATTCGCGTGCGTCAGAGCTTCATTTTCGAGATCATCACGAAGAACACGCCATGGCCGATGACCACGAGTGCTCCGAGGATGATGCCAACGAGCGCATGCACGCGACCGTGCGCATTCGCGTGGCGCGAGGCATGGCGCAGGCCGAGGCATCCGAAGATGATCGCGAGTGGTCCGAGGATGATCCCGAAGATTGGGATCAGCGAAAAGATGCCGACGTAGTACGCCGCCAGGGCCCAGCCGTTGCGGAATGGAATGATGTAGGAAAGCCCCCCATCGGCCCCCGTGCCGGCTGGCGACGCGAGCGGACCGGGCACCGATGGCGGCGCGTTGTACACCGCCCGCAGGTCCGGCATGTCCGAGGCACGGGTGGGCGGTGCGCCATCCGAACTCTGTATGAACGCATCCGCCGGAACCCGCCCTTCGCGGGCCCACTGCGCGAGGAGCACCCGGTCGGCCGGGCCAAAGGAGCGGCCGTCAGTCAGGAGCACGGTGTACCGAACATCGGATGGTGCGGCTGGATCGCTCATTGCGCCAGTGTGGCAGATAATGCCGCCCCGGTCAATCGGCACGCAGGACAGAGAACGCTTGGCGTGAAGTGGGTGGCGGTTTGGGCCGATAGCGCGGATATGGCCCCAGTTTCCGGGACATCATCGATCTACGCGGCCTCGCTGAGCGGATTTCAGCGAGCCCAGCAGCGCACCGTTGCTGCCGCAAACTCGATCACAGCACCGGGGGCATTGTCCCCCGTGGACTCGGTCGAGTTTTCGGATGCAGCCCGAAGCGCATCGACGGATTCGATCGCCGCCGCGGCGGTCGATCTTTCGCAGGCGAGAACGGAGACCGCCGCGATGGCGCTTCTCGTCAAGACGCAGGAGCGGATGGATCGGCAGGCGATCGACCTGCTGGCATAGTCCGGAACGCGGGGGCGTGGAGTTCAACGCATGGATCTGTCGAACCCGTGGGTGCTGATGTCGGGACTTGTGCTCGGCGCAATCGGCGCGGGACTGTTCATCTACGGCAAGAAGCAGATGGACTTCCGCTGCCTCGCGGCGGGCGTCGCGCTCTGTATCGCGCCGTACTTCATCGGTTCGCTGCTGGCGCTCTGGCTGGTGAGCGCGGGCGTGGTCGGCGGGTTGTGGGCGTGGTGCAAGTACGGGGGATGACTCAGCGGGCCGCGAGGGCCTCCTCGAGCGTATCAAAGACGGGCAGGACGGCGCGAAGGTTGCAACGGTCGATCACCGCGCGGACATCCGGCTTGGGGGCCGCGAGCGCCATCGTGCCGCCGTGCATGCGCACCGACTTGTTCAGCGCCACGAGCTGTCCGATCGCGAGCGACGCCAGAAAATCAAGGCGGGAAAGGTCGAGGACGAGCCGCTTGGGGCGGGCCGCGGCGAGGCGATCGGTCTGGCGAGAGAAAGAGTCCACCTCCGTCATGGAAGCGGAGCCCTGAAGCTCGACAATCGTTGCGTCGTCGGTTTGCTGGGTGGAAACGACAAGTGCGGCCATACTGATCTCCCGGAGTTCTCGGTGGAGGATACTCCCTGCGGGAGAACCGCAACTCGTGTGAGAACGGCCGGGAGAAAACTCCTCAGATCACGGCTTGGAATCGGACGGCTTCTTCTCCGGCTCGAGTTCGATCGACGCGGAGTTGATGCAGTACCGCAATCCGGTCTGCGTTGGCCCATCGTTGAAGACGTGGCCGAGGTGCCCGCCACAACTCGCGCACGTGACCTCAGTTCGTACCATGCCGAAGGACTCATCTTTGTGCTCGTTGATGGTGCCCGCCGCGATCATGTTGTCGAACGAGGGCCAGCCGCAGTGCGCATCGAACTTCGCATCCGATGAGAAAAGCACGGCCCCACACGCGGCGCACTTGTAGATGCCGGGTGTCTTGGTGTCCCAGTATTTGCCAGTGAAGGGACGCTCGGTGCCTTTCTCGCGCATGACGTGGTATTGCTCTGGCGTGAGGGACTTCTTCCACTCCTCCTCGGAGCGTGTGACTTTGGCGGATGCGTTGGTGGCTGGTTTCATGGCGGATTGATCCTGTGTGACAGGCGTTGGTGCGGGCGCGGCGGTCTGCTCGGTAGCTTTCGGAGCTGGCTTGGCGGCCGCGGGTGGCGCGGCGTCGTGTGAGCAGCCCATGAGGCCGAGCAGTGCCGCGAGAACGAGCGAAGTGGGAGAGTGGCGCACGATCAGAACTCCATGACGCGAAGCGCGTCGGGATTGGATGATGATTGGATGCCGGAGTGAGCCGCACGGTGCGGCAATCGCATGCCGCGAGGGGGCAAAGAAAAAACCCCCGGTCCGGCGAATACATCTACGCCGGACCGGAGGCTTCCAGATGATCGTCTCCACCCAAGTGTGCGACACGGTCGTGAGTCTGTACGAGCGTTAGCCCGTTCGGCTCCGCAGATTACCAAGGCGTTGCTCATTTTGCACACGCGAGTTCGGATGTGGTGTGTTCTGGGCCGCGCGTGGCCAGCGTGATAGGTTTCAAACCGCCCAGTTCGGGGAGTCGATGACGAAAAATGGCCAGATGTGCGCGGCTGCAAAGCGGACGAGTGTGTCTGGAGCGAAGCGAATCGTTGTGGATGATCACACCGATCAGTCGTCCTGCGGAATGTGGCAGTTGTCGATGCCATTCTTTTCCAGGTATCGCTGGTGATACTCCTCGGCGCGGTAGAACTCGCTGGCCTTGCTGATCTCCGTGGCGATGGGCTGCTTGTACTTGCCGCTCGCGGTCAGCTTTGCCTTGACCTGCTCAGCGGTTTTCTGTTGCTCGGGCGAGTAGAAGAAGATCGCTGAGCGATACTGCGAGCCGTAGTCCGGACCTTGGCGGTTCACCTGCGTGGGGTCGTGCAGCTTGAAGAACTTTTCGACCAGTGTCTGATAGGAGACCTTGCTCGGATCGAACTTCACCTGCACCACTTCGGCGTGGCCGGTGTTTCCGTTGCAGACTTGTTTGTACGTGGCGTTGGGAACATTCCCGCCCGCGTAGCCGCTGGTGGCGTCGATCACGCCGGGGATTTTCACAAAGGTGGCCTCAACGCCCCAGAAGCAGCCCGCCCCGAACATGGCTGTCTCGGTGTTGGCGGGACTGGCGGCGGGGTTGCTCGTGTTCGCAGTGTTCGGGTTCATGGTGGACTTTGGATCGGTGTTCGTGGAAACGACCGTGACGGTCGCGGAGGGCGTATCGATGGCGATCGGCTTGGATTCAGGCACGGGCGCGCAACCGCCGGGGCCGCCGAGAGCCCCGATGGCCATGCTGATCGGGCAGGTGGCACACGGGCAATTCCAGCGGTAGACGGTCAGTCCCCCAAGAATCGCGGCCACGGCCCCGAGAGACAGAAGAACTTTGACGCTTATCATCGTGGATTCCTTTGGCTGGAGTACGTGCTCCGGCTGCCCTCGGATTGTTGGACACCGGATCGACTCAGGAACAGCCATGTCATTGGATGCCACTTCTACGAGCACGGTGACAGGAAGGTTCGATCTTGCCGGCCTCCTGGACGCCAACCGGAATACCGCCCTGGAGCTCTTTGAGCGGCACTGCAACCCCGCTTTCGCGGCGGTTCTCAAAACGATCGGGTTCGATAAGAACTATCAGCACGGGCGTGGGGCGTATCTCTACGACGACAAGGGCAACCGGTACATCGACTGTCTCGGCGGCTACGCGGTTTTCGCGGCCGGGCGCAACCATCCGGTCATCCGTGATGCGCTCAAGCAGGCAATGGACCTGGACCTCCCGAACCTTCCGGGTATCGGCACGTTCCGTGTCTCCGGTCTGCTCGCCAAGGAACTCGTCGCACTCGCGCCGAAGGACACGCGCGACGGCACCGCGCTCGACACGGTCTTCTTTGCCAATGGTGGCGCGGAGGCCGTGGATGCCGCGATCAAGCACGCCCGCGCCGCGACGGGGCGAGATCGCGTGGTGTATTGCCACCGCTCGTACCACGGCCTCACGCTCGGCGCGCTGAGCGTGACGGGGAACCACGAGTTCCGCGATGGCTTCGGGCCGCTTCTGAACACGACGGAGATTCCGTTCAACGATCTGGCCGCGCTCGAGCAGGAGTTGAAGAAAGGCGATGTCGCGGCGTTCATCTGCGAGCCGATCCAGGGCAAAGGCGTGAACGTCCCCGCGGACGATTTCCTTCGCAGCGTGAGCGAACTCTGCCGCAAGCACGGCGCGATCTTCATTCTTGACGAGATACAGACCGGCCTCGGCCGCACCGGAAAAATGTGGGCTGGCGAGCACTTCGGCATGGGCAAGACATGGTGCCCGGAGATCATGGTCATCGCCAAAGCGCTCTCGGGCGGATATGTGCCGGTCTCCGCCGTGCTGGTGAAGCGATGGGTCCACCAGAAGGTGTTCACGAGCATGAACAACTGCTCGCGCATCCAGACCACGTTTGGCATGAACGATCTGGCGATGGTCGCGGGGCTGGCCTCGCTGCATGTGATCAAGAACGAGAAGATCGTCGAGAACGCAGAGGAAGTCGGGGAGTATCTCATCCGCGGCCTGCGCGAGCGGCTCGGCAAGTTCGAGCTCGTGAAAGAGGTCCGTGGCAAGGGGCTCTTCATCGCGATCGAGTTCCAGCGGCCCAAGTCATTCCTGCTCGGGCAGGCCTGGGACATGCTGCACAAGCTCGATCCTTCGCTGTTCTGCCAAGCGATCATTCTGCCCCTGATGAGCGACCACAGAGTGCTGGCGCAGGTCGCCGGGCATCGGCTCGATGTCATCAAGCTGATCCCCGCGCTGGTACTTAGCAAACAGGACGCGAATGAGGTGATCGATGCGCTGGCGGTCTGCATCGGCAACTGCCAGAAACTCCCGGGCCCGATCTACGAGGTCGGAAAGAAGCTCGGTTCCGCGGCGGTCAAGCGGATGGGCGCGTTCGGAGCAGGCGGTGGGGACGGCCCCGTGCAAGCCAATCAGGTGCCGGAGCCCGCGGCCAGCGCCTGAAACGGGCTTTCGTCGGGCCTCGGCCCCCGCACGATCGGAATCGAAATCCCCCATTTCCGTGGGATTGCGGGGCTGACCCCCGACTGTCGCTTTCATCCATACACTCTTTTGGTAGCTGGCTCCGGCACGGGCGATTCGATGCGGCGAGGGCGATGTGCCCTTGCCCGACGCTCTGTGGTTCGCGGCTGATTGCAGGAACACAGTACATGAAACGTCTTCTGGGACTCGCTCTCATCGCGTCGCTTCTGGCCGCCCCGGTCGTGATGGCGCAAACCAACGAACCAGCCAAGCCCAAGACCGCCCCCGCGAACACACCGGTGGGCTCGGCCCCCACGGGTCCTGGTGCCGACACCGGCGCTCCGAATACCCCCGCGCAGCCGGGACCGAGCGCGACCGTCGGCGGCAAGAGCGGCACCGGCGTGGTCCACGGCGCGCAGGATGGCAAGCAGGACGGCAAGGGAGCGGCGGCCGCCGCGGGCGCGAGTGCGCAGAAAGCGATGGAGGAGGCCGCCAAGCCCGGCGCGAATCACAAACTCCTGGAGTGGTTCGCGGGCGAATGGCAGGTGGTCGTAAAGGATCTCACGCCCGGTCAGGAATCGACCGACGAGGGTGTGATGTCCGCCAAGATGGTCTACGGCGGGCGCTTCCTGCAGTCGGAGTTTGACGGCCGCTTCCATGGCAAGTTCTTCCGCGGCGGCGGCATGATGGGCTACAACAACGCGACCAAGAAGTTTCAGAGCACCTGGGCCGATGCCCGCGACACCGCGATCACCTTCATGTCCGGCACCATGAGCGCGGACAACAAGGTGCTGACGATGACCAGCGAGATGACCGACCCGACCAGCGGCAAGAAGGTCACCATGAAGGAAGTCAACCGGATCACCGGCAAGGACTCCTACACCGGCGAGTTCTATATGGGCGAGATGAAGATCATGGAGCTCTCCTACGTCCGCGGCAAGGCGGAGAAGAAGGACGACGCGAAGGATGAGAAGCCCAAGGCCAAGTGAGCCGGACGACTCTTCTGCCAATCAATGAAAAAGCCCCGCATCTGCGGGGCTTTTTTCGTATCGCGGTGATAGTCACGAGGACCGGCGGCTCGTGCCGCTCGGCTCTGACTGATTACTGGCCGACGTGTGCGGTGGCCTCGAGGCGCTCGCGAACCTTACCCCACGTGCCCTTGCCGATGATGCCGTCGGCCGTGAGCTTGTTGGCCTTCTGGAACGCCATGACGGCCTCGTAGGTGTCCGTCGCGGTGCCGGTGGGGGGCTTGTTGAACGCACCGACCTTTGCCAGAACGATCTGGATGCCCTTGTGCATCTGGACCTTCGCCGCGTCGTTGCCTGTCGCTTCCTTCGTGTTGATGCTGCCCTTGGCGACCTGCTTGGCGATCGTCTCCATCCACGCGGCCGGAGAGTCATTCGTCGGTGCGACCGGCGTCGTGCCAGTCTTGCCGGTGTTCTCCGCCATCTTCGGTCCATCGGCCAGCATCTGGATCTTGGCGATCGCCTCGTTCACGGTCGCACCCTGCGCCGCAGCGGGGAGCCGCGAGAGCGGGATGCTCGTGTTCAGCGAAGAGCGCAGCGCGGCAATGTCGCGCGTGTTGCTCGCGATCGTGGAATCGCGTGCCTCGACCAGCTTCACAGTGTCGTTGTACTTCACGGTCAGCTCGTCGAACTTCGTGTTCAGCTCGCGCTTGCCGTTGAAGATGTAGAAGCACGCCGCGATCAGCACGACGCACGCGCCGGCCAGCAGCACGGTGAGCATGCCTCCCATGCCTCCGGACTTGGCGGAGGTGCTGGACATGCGTTCCACGCTGGATGGGGTGTTGCGGGTCGGGGTCGAGTCGCTCATGGGAATCCTTCCTTTGGCGAGTTGCCGGGGCTGTTCAGGCCGATGGGTATGCGAATCCGTTACGGGCAGCAGGGTACCTGTTGTGGGCGGGTGACTCAAGTTTGGCGCGCGGCCAACCAACGCCGCGCAGGGGAAATCATCGACCAAACGGGTCATGCGACATCAAACGACAGGGGCCCGGTCCCGCTTACGGGCTTGGAGCGACTGGGCACATGACCTCAGGAGTGCTCTCTGCGGCAGCGGGGTGGGCCAGATCCGTCTTCCAACTCCCGGGGTCCAGCCCCATGCTCAGCCCGATGTTCGAGAGGGCTTTCATGTTTTCGATCTGGAAAATCCCGGGCTGCAAGGGGGTCCAAGTGGTCGGGATGGCGACGTAGCGAAGCTCGATGTGGGTATCCGGCTCGGTGTACCGGACGTAGTCCACCTGCTCGGCGAACTGGCGGAGGGTGGCGACCTCTGACGAACGGATGATGGTGTCCACGCTCGCTTCGGTAATGCTGACCCAGGTCGGTTGGATGATCTTGGGCTCGGGCGTGAGCCGGTTGTTGACCACGATCCAGTATCGGAGCAGGGGAAGGGGAACGCCGGGGTACTTGCGGCGGAAGATGCCCCGAGGGGTGTTCGGGGAGCGAAGATCATCGATGATCAGGATGTTGGAGGTCGTGCCGCCGTCCACATACAGGGCGTCATCGATCACGACCGGGGGAAAGACGGCAGGGATGGCCGCCGAGGCCCGCAGGATGTCATGGATGCGTTCCGCCGGACGGACCACACCCTTGGGTTGCGAGAGGGCGCGATGGGCTTCTTCGGTTAGGTCCCAGGTCCGGGAAACGCCGAGGTCGAGGTTGGTGGTGCCGATGGCGAGCAGGCGATCCTCGGCCGCGCCCTTGGCGAGGGCGAGAATGAGGTTGCGATTCACCTCGCGCCCGATGTCCCGCTTGAGCCCGGCGGAGTCCACGAAGGACTCGCGCCCGGGGAGAAAGAAGAACCAGTCGCGCGGCTGCGACCAGTCCTTATTGGGCTCCTGGTAGATCTTCAAAATGCGTGCGTCGGCGAGGGCATCGTCGGTGAAGGCGAACGGGGCGATGAGCGCGCCGGTCGAAACGCCGGTGACGATGTCAAACTGCGGCCGCGCCATTGGCCCGGTGACCGCGCTCCACCCCGCCATGAACCCGGCCGCGAACGAGCCCTTGTCGCCGCCGCCCGAGATGATGAGGATGTCCAGCACCGGCCGCTGCCCGGTGGCCGCGGCCTCATCGCATTTGCGCTTCATGCGCCGCACGATCTTCTGGATGGCCTGTTCCTGCTCGACGCCGGTCTGATGCATGTACTCCACGCGCCGGCAGGCGAGCTCTTCCTTGGTCAGCACATGCCGATTGACCGCGCACGCGCCAAGGGCGAGTGAGAGGAAAGCGAGCATCAAGGACATACCGATTCGGAGCATGGAGTCCCCCGCGAGCCGTATGCGGCCGCCGTGGAGCGAGTGTACCCACCGTCGCCGGATACGCCCGGATGCGAACGGATTCATCGTTCTTTGCGACTACGCTGGCTTCATGGCTTCTTCACGAATCGCATTCCGGACCACCCACCCACGCTTTGACGCCATCATTTGCGATGTGGACGGGTGCCTCTCGCCGGAGACGAGCGAGCCCTTTGATGTCGAATCGCTGGCCAAGGTTGCCGAGCACAACGCTCGTGCCACGCGCGATCGAGATCGTCCGCTGCTGACGCTCTGCACGGGGCGGCCGCAGCCGTTTGCGGAGGGCATGTGCCGCCTGCTGCAGAACACCGAGCTCCCGATGATCGCCGAGAACGGCGTCTGGATGTGGGATCCGGTCACCAACGAGTTTCTCATGGACCCGGCGATCACACGCGAGCATCGCAAGTCCGTGCGCGAGGCGAGCGCGTGGCTGGAGGAGGAGTTTGGCCCGCGCGGCGTCAGTGAGCAGCCCGGCAAGGCGGGGAGCGTCTCGCTCTATCACCCGGACACCGAGTATCTGCGATCGATCTGCCCGCGGATTACCGAGGAGTTTGCTCGCCGCGGCTGGCCGATGCGGGTCAGCATGACATGGTTCTACATCAACTGCGATCTGAAGCATGTGAACAAGAGCACGGGGATCGAGCGATTGATGGCGCGGACGGGATTGAAGCAGGAGCGGCTGGCCGGGATCGGAGATACGGCGGGGGATGAACTCATCCGACAGAAGGTTGCCTGGTTTGCTTGCCCGGGGAACGCCGCGGAAGAGATTCGCAGCAAGGCGCAGTTCGTTGCGAAGGAGAACGAGGGCCGAGGCGTGATCGAGATTCTTAGTGCGATCGACGCGATGTGATCTGGCGGCTCACGGCAGAATCAGCATCGCATCCCCAAACGAAAAGAACCTGTACCGCTCGCGGATCGCCTCGGCGTAGATCGCCTTCAGTCGCTCGATCGCCTGCGCGGGATCGCTCTCGGGCTGAGTCAGAAACGCGGCAACCAGAGCCAGCAGCGTCGACTGCGGCAGATGAAAGTTCGTCAGCATCGCGTCGATGTGCTTGAAGCGATAGCCGGGCGTGATGAGCAGCCGCGTCTCCTTCGTCGGCGACAGACGCATCTCTTCGATGGATCCGAACGACTCCAGTGTTCGTGCGGTGGTTGTGCCGATCGCGATCCGGCGACCGCGGCAGGAGCTGATTGCGTCGGCGGTCGCTTCCGGCACATGGCACCACTCGCTGTGCATCGCGTGCTGCTCGACAAACTCCGTTTCCACCGGTTTGAATGTTCCCAGCCCCACATCCAGAGAACACTCGGCACGATGCACGCCCGCGCTCTCAAGCGTCGCCAGCAACTCAGTTGTGAAGTGCAATCCCGCCGTCGGCGCGGCAACCGATCCGTGTCCTTCGGGCGCACGTGCATTCGCATACACCGTCTGATACGTCGAACGATCGCGGCCCTCATCGATCGCGAGTTCGTGCCGTTTGCGGCTCGCGAGGATGTACGGTGGCACGGGGGTGAGTCCGAACGAATCGAGCAGTGATTGCGATTCAGACGCGGAACACGGGCCGGATGCGCGTGCCACGGAGACGATCCACGCGCCATTGTCTTCGCTGGTCCGCTCGATGAGGTGCAGTTGCAGCCCGCTCTCGTTCCCGGCCGGATCAAACAGCCGCACGATCGCGCCGGGTTTGGCCCGGCGCATTTTCAGCAGAACGATCCAGCGTGCGGTTCCGGCGTCAGAACCTGCGGCATCGAGG
>JBGANP010000064.1:0-21589 GCA_044222255.1 Phycisphaerales bacterium | reverse complement strand
TGACGACTCTGACCAAGAACGCAAGAGACGCTTTCAACGCCTCGCAGAAGGCTCGCGACGCCAGCAAGACGGCGACCTCCGCGTACCACGACAACACCATGCTCATGCGCAACCTCGGCGCGGACATGATTCGGCTGATCAAAGCCTTCGCGGATGCATCGGCCAATCCGGTGACCGTCTACAACGCGGCCCAGATCCCGCTCCCGCAGCCGCCCTCGCCACCCGTCGTGCCCGGAACGCCGGAGATGGTCACCGTCGGCCTCAATCCCGGCGGATCGCTGACGCTCCGCTGGAAGGCCAAGAACGCGGCCCCCAGCAGCGGGGCCGTCTTCGACGTCACCCGCCGCATCGACGGCACCGGCCAGTACATGAGCATCGGGCCGGGCAAGAGCGTCCGCGGCGGGAAGTTCGAGTTCACCGACAACACGCTGGTCAACGGCACGCAGTCCGCTTCCTACATCATCGTCGGCAAGCGCGACAACCCGCCGCAGACCGGCACGCCCAGCGAGGCCGTCAACGTGCAGTTCGGCGTCAGCGCCGGCGGCGGCATGACGATCATGAACGCCAACGGCGCGACGTTTAAGATGGCGGCGTAAGCCGAACTGAGAAGAAAGAAACGCACGCGGCCCCGGTCAGACAGACCGGGGCCGTGCTGTTATTGGCTTGCGCTCATCCGGCACGTCATTAAAACCGCAGCAGCAGCTTCAACCCCGCCACCACCAGCACCGCCGCCAGCAGCCGTCGCAGCCACGGGCTGGGAATCCGCTTGCTTCCGAAATAGGAGCCCGTAAGCCCCCCCGCCAGCGCGGCCGCTCCCCACAGCGGTATCGCCGGCGGCAGTGATCGCAGACTCGCCACCGCGCCCAGCAAGCCCGCGATCGAGTTCACCAGGATGAAGACCGCGGAGACGCCCGAGGTCTCCCGCGTTTTCGCCCACCCCGCGATCAGCAGCAGCGGGCTCAGGAAGATCCCTCCGCCCGTGCCGGTCAGCCCGGAGAGCAGCCCGAGCGCAGCCCCCGTCAGCAGCGCGACCCAGAGCGGCGGCGGATGCGCCGGCTGCGTGTCCGACCGCGCCGCCGTCCACACCATCCGCACCGCCGCGACCAGCAGGATCGCCCCGACCACCGGTTTGTAATACGCCGCCGGAAGCGTGATCGCCCCGCCGACAAACGCCGCGGGAATCGACGTCACCGCAAACGGCCAGAACAACCGCCACGAAAAACACCCCGCCCGATAGAACTGCACCGCCGCAACGCTCGCCACGATGATGTTCAGCACCAGCGCCGTCGGCTTCATCACCCCGGCCGCGACCCCCATGAGCCCCATCACCGCCAGATACCCGGAGGCCCCCGCATGCCCGACCGATGAATACAACAACGCCGCCAGCAGAAAGAGCCCGGCAATGATGATGTCCTGCTCGGTCAAGCCGCGTCCTCCGGGGCCCGCAGTTTATCCGCTCACCCCAGCGGGTCCGGCCGGAACAGCTTGGTATCCAAGCCCCACTGCTTCTCGGTGAAGTTGCCGCCGAGCGACTCACCCTTCTGTTCTGTTGGGTCGCTCATCGCCGTATCCGGACGGGCGGCGGCGATCGCCATTGTCGTCTTGGCATCCATGTTGTCCAGCATGCTCACCAGCAGCGCCTCGGGAGACATCGGCACCTTCGCCGCGCCAAACTCCGGCACGCCGTGGTGGCTCAGAATGATGTGCTGGAGCACCATGACAAGATTCGGCGGCAGCCGCTGGCCCGTCTCGCGCATCACCTGCTGCGCCTTGTCGTGCAGCATGATCGCGCCATCGACGATGTGGCCGATCAGCTCGCCCCGATCCGAGTACGAGAACGTCCGGTCGTACACCAGCTCGCGGGTCTTGCCCAGATCGTGCAGAAAGAGCCCGAGCATGACGATGTCGCGGCTGATCTTCGGATACAGCGGGCAGACGACATTCGCCAGCCGCATCAGCGAGAGCGTGTGTTCCAGAAGTCCGCCGAGATACGCGTGGTGCATCGCCTTCGCCGCCGGGGCCCGCTTGAGCGCGGACATCAGGTGCTCATCGTTCAGATACACCTGCGCCAGCGCCTTCGCCGCCGGGTGCTTCATCGAGTCCAGCAGCGTGCGAACCTCCGCGAACATCTCCTCGGGATCAAACTTGCTGCACGGAATCAGATCGCGCAGCTGCTCCATCGACGCCTCGACGGGATCGATGACGTGGATGATGAGTTGCAGTTCGCCCTGGTACGGCTGCGTCTCCGCCTCGATGTACACGAACCCATCGGTCGGCAGCCGCTTGAACTGCGCCTGCTCGATCGACCACATGCGGGCCGCGAGCTGGCCGGTTTTGTCGGAGATCAGAGCCTTCAGGAACGGCTTGTCCGTCTTGGTCCGCCCCAGCTGCGCGTTGGCGATCGCGAAGACCCCCTCGATCCGCTCGGCGGGACCGAACTCGTTGACGAAGCGGCGGGTACGGGCGGCGGTAACTGGAGGCATGGGGTACTCATTCACAGGGACGGGTGGAGATCAGGGGCGAATCGTAGCGATACGATGGACCCATGGCCCAGCCCCGCAAACTCCACGATCGCTTCTTCAAGCAAGCCAAGGAGGAGGGCTACGCCGCCCGCTCGGCCTACAAGCTCAAGCAGATCCAGGAGAAACGCCATCTCCTCAAACGCGGCGACCGCGTCATCGACCTCGGCTGCGCGCCCGGCTCATGGGTGCAAGTGGCTAGCGAGATCATCGGGGAAAAAGGCCGCGTCGGCGGGATCGACTTGCAGGAAGTCAACATCGAGATTCCGCCCAACGCGCGGACGCTCGTCGGCGACATCTTCAAGACCGATGCGATCACGCTCCTGAAACTCGCGACGCCCGAGGGCCAGTCGCCGCGGCTGGCGGATGTGCTCCTCTCGGACATGGCCCCGAACACAGAAGGCGGCGCGGGCGGCCTCGGCGACCACTTCCGCTCCATCGAACTCTGCCGGCGCGTGCTCGAACTGGCTCCCTCGCTC
The DNA here is from genome assembly GCA_044222255.1 of Phycisphaerales bacterium. Classification (GTDB taxonomy): domain Bacteria; phylum Planctomycetota; class Phycisphaerae; order Phycisphaerales; family UBA1924; genus UBA4658. The sequence goes on along the minus strand of JBGANP010000064.1, from coordinate 18,591 downwards.
CTCCGCCCCGGCGGCAACCTCACGATGAAGGTTTTCGAAGGCGAGGCGTATCCGCAGTTGCTCAAGGACACGCAGAAGATGTTCTCGGAGGTCAAGGGCTACAAGCCCGAAGCGACGCGCGATGTCTCGCGGGAGATGTTCATCGTTGCCAAGGGGCTCAAGGCGGGTGTGAGCATGGCTCCGCCCCCGCCGACGCCCGGGCTCGCCAAGCCACCGCCCGCGCCGCGCGAGGGATGGGGACGATGACGTTTCTTGCGCCGATCGCGGGCCTCATCGGCGCGGCCATCGGCGTGCCGCTCCTGCTCGCTCTGTATCTCCTCAAACTCCGCCGCAAATCGCTGAAGGTCAGTTCCACGCTGCTCTGGGAGCAGGCGGTGCAGGACCTGCACGCGAATGTCCCGCTGCGCTGGCTGAAGTGGTCCTGGCTGCTTGCGCTGCAGCTCATCGTGCTGGGCTGCCTGCTCGCCGCGCTGGCGCGCCCGGCGATCCCCGGCACCGCAACCGTCGCGGCTCGCACGATCATCGTGATCGACTGCTCCGCTTCGATGTCCGCCCGCGACGGCGACCGCACCGGCGCGACCACCACCGAATCCCGAACTCGTTTCGATGAGGCGAAAGAGAAGGCCCTCGCTCTGATTGAGCAGATGCGTCGAGCGTCTGGCCAGCGGGCCGAGGGCATGGTCATCGCGATGGCCGCCGCAGCCCGCGTGGCGCACAGTTTCACGCCCGATCATCGCGAGTTGCGTGACGCCGTGCAATCGCTTCAACCAACCGACCAGCCCGCGAATCTCGACGAAGTCGTTCGCATCGCCTCCGCCGCCGCGCTCGCGGGCTCGGATGGCAACTCGCTGGCGCAGCGGACATCGCTCATCATCTTCAGCGACGGCTCGCTGGAACCGGCGAATGAGCGGCTGCCCGGCTCGGTCGATCTGCGACTCGTGCGCGTCGGTCCCGCGCCCGCGCGGCCGGGCGAGCCGATGCCGGGCAACCTCGGGATCGTCGCCATCGGCGCGCGCCGCGATGCCGAGAACCCCGCGCTCGCCCGCGTCTTCGTGCGTGTCTCGAACTCCGGCGACAAGCCGGTGCAAATCACCCTGACGTGCACGGCAGATGGAGAAGCCGCGGGGCTGCTGCCTCTGAACCTGCCCGCGGCGACCGTCGATGCGGCAGGCATCATCACCGCCGGCGAAGCGGCCGGGACGATCGAACTCGATCGCCCCGCGGGCGGCGTCGTACTCGTCAGCATCCCGCGCGCCGACCTGCTCGCAGCGGACAACAACACCGGGGTAGTACTACGTCCGGTCTCCAAACCCCGCATCCTCATCGTCGGCCCCAACGATGCGAACGACCCGTACGCTGCGGCTCGCGGCCGCTTCGGTATCGACCGCTTCCTCCTCGGCGCGTTGCAGGACATGGAGCCCGGAGAACTGCGCCCGATCGACGCCGCGTCATATCGCGATGTCGCCATCGGCAACGCCCTTGCCGACTACGACCTCATCATCTTCGATCGCGTCACGCCGACTCCCCCACTCCCGCCCGTTCCGACCATCAGCATCGGCTCGAATCTGCCGGTTCCCGGCATGCGTGTCGTAACGCTCGCGCCCGCCGAGGCCTCGAACGCGGCCACGCGGTTCATCTCCTGGAAACGGTCCCACCCCATCCTCAAGAACGCCCCGCTCGACGCCGTGCTGGTCTCGCCACCCATGCGCATGACCATCGATGACACCGCACCCACCGACGCGCCCGCCATCACACCGCTCGCGCTCGGCGCTTCGGGGCCGCTGATCGCGCTGGTGCAGGAGCCCGGCGTGCGCGGCGTGAAACGCCTCGTCCTCGCCTTCGATCTCATCCGCACCAACTGGGGACAGGATGTCTCCTTCCCGGTGTTCATCTCTTCCGCCGTTGATTTTCTCACCGGGCGCGGCGAATCCGCCGCGGGTCGGGCAGCGAATACGGGCGAAGCGATCACGGTGGTCGCCGCGACGGGAGTCAAACGAGTGCGAGTATCCGGTGCCGAGACATTTGATGTGGATGTTCCAGCCGGTGATACCGCCGGCGCGGCCGTGCCGCTCGGCGTGCCGCGGCTCGCGGGCGTGTATCGCTGCGAGGGTGTTGCCCCAGGGTTCGAGACCATCGTCGCCAACCTCGCGAGCCCGTTGGAATCATTGCTCGCGACGCGCGACTCGATCGTGATCGCGGGGCGTGAGTCCATCGCGGGCGCGGATCGCGCGGGCGACCCGCCGAAGCGGGAGGTCTGGCACTGGTTCATCCTTGCCGCAATGGCGCTGCTCACCGTGGAGTGGTTCATCTACGCTTGGCGCTCGCGGCCGTAACAAACAACGACTTGATCAAATGGACCGGCACTCTCACGCGGATTATCTTCCTTCTGTAAACAGGAGTTTCCCTTTGCACTCATCCTCCGTCTTCCGCCTCGCCGCCGCGACGACCGCGTTCACGATCTCAACCATCGCCTCGGCACAATCTCCGTCCCCGGCTTCGGCTCCGTCCGCGGAACCCGCAATACAGCAGCCGCCACCGAACCGCGATGAAGACTGGAAGCTCTCGATCGCTCCGCGCGGGGAATACACGTTCTCCGGTGACCTTCGTTCCAGCGGCTCTCGCGTGAGCGTCGGCCGCGCCGGGATTTCGTTTGACGCGTCCGGGCCGCTGGGTGATCGGGCTCGGCTGCTGCTGAACGCGGATCTCGAAGCATCGTTCTATCGCTTCAAGGACACCGCGCTGCCGCTGCCGTCTGCCGCGGAGCCGCTGCGCGATGCGTACACGCTCCGGCTGCGCCCGGGCATGTCGTATCGAGTGGATGACGACTGGTCGATCCTCGGCGGCGCGATCGTCGAGTTCTCCGGTGAGGCCGGCGCGGATGTCGGGCAATCCGTTACGTTCGGCGGGTATGGCGGCGCATCGTATCGCGTGAGCGATGATCTCTCGCTGACGTTCGGCCTCATCGTCAAGACCCGCCTGGAAGACGACGCCTTTGTCGCGCCGCTGCTGGGCGTGCGCTGGAAGATCGATGAGAAGCTCTCGCTGGTCACGGAAGGGCTTGGTGTCCGCTTCATCGCGAAGGTCAACGAGCAGTTCACGGTCTCCATCTTCGGCCGCTACGAGATGCGAGACTTCCGGCTTGACGATGATGCGACCGTACCGAGCGGAATCGTGCAGGACACCCGCCTGCCGATCGGCGCGACCGTCGAGTGGGCACCGACATCGCGTCTGAGCATCGCCCTCAGCGGCGGCGTCATCGCGTATCAGAAATACAAGTTCCTGAACGAGAACGGCGATGAGCTCTCGGGCGACAAGACCCGCGCTGCGCCGTTCATCGGCCTGCGCGGCGAGTGGAAGTTCTAAGCCAATCGCGCCGCGCGATCATTCCTTCACGGGCGACCAGGAGGAAAGGTCCACCGCGATGCGGCCGGGCTCGGTCTGCCAGGGCAGCATCGGGCGCGGCCATGCGCTGCGGCGGCCGCGTTCGTCGATGCGGACGAGTCCGAGCCGGAGCACCTTGCCCGCCTCGATCGCTGCGGTGGGCACGGGGATCCAGTAGAAGGTGCGATCGCCGGATCGCTTGACGGTGGCGGTTCCGGCGGCCATCGCCTGGCCGTTGCGTACTTCGTAGAGCGAGCCGTCGGCGAGCACGCGGAGCGTTTGCGCAGTGGTACCGCCGCGAGGCCCGAAGCTCAGCACGAGTTCGGAGCGGTCATCTTTGGCCGCGGCGTTCAGGCCGCCAATCGCGGGACGCACGATCTCGAACATGATCATCCATCGCCCGGGGCCCGCCGCGCCACCCTGATCGTCCGCGGGTTTTAATCGCCCGCCGAACCCACTCACGGAGCCGCTGATCTGCATCTCGCCGCGCGGGGTTTCATCCATCGCCGCGGCGAGGAACGTCTGCTGCGTCCAGTCCGAGAGCAGCGGGCCGATGTCCATTCCGGGCGGGCGAATCTTGGCGATCTCGCCGACGACCGCGCGCTTGCCGCGCCAGTCGCCGACGCGGACATCGGCCATCGTGCGCTGCGTTGTGCCATCGCGGACGGCTTCGATGCCCGCGCGTCGGCGCGGGTCGATGCCGTCGTCGGGCTTTGCCGCCGCGCCGACGGAGGCGAAGACCGCGGCGAAGGGTTCGAGTCGGAGCATGTCGGGCTCGACGGTTTCGGCGCGCGATGCCATCGCGGCCGCGGGCTGGTCGGAGAGATTCGCGAGCAGGACGCTCGGAAACGTCAGGCCCGACTTCAGGTCGATCGCGGATGCATCGTCGATGACCACTGCGCCGCCGACGGGCTGCGCGGCGAGCCACGCCGCGGCGATCGTGGCCATGCGCTGCGGCTCAGCGATCGACTTCGTCAGATCAGCGAGGAGCGTTTCCATCGCCGCGCCGCTATTGGTGTCGGCGGGCCAGACGGGAATCTCAACGCCATCGCCGATGTCGACGACACCCGCCAGCCGCGAGGCGAACCTCGTCGCCAGATCTCCATTTGCTTCGTTCAATCGCGCGAGCACGCTCGCCCACTGCCTCTCGGTGGTGCGGGCGAGCCCTTCCAGAGTCGCATCGGCGAACGAGTCCGTCGCGTGATCCGCGAGGAGCGGCTCGCCCGCCGCGAGCCGCGCCCGCCAGCGCACCATCGGGCTGCGGCGCAGGCCGCTGAGCATTTCGCGAGCGAATGCCGAAGTCGCCACGCGCCGCACCCGAGGCGTGCCCCCTTCGGCACCGCTCGCGATCGCGACGCGTCGTCCATCGATCATCAGCCCAGCCGCGTCGCTTCCTTCGGGCACGCTCACGGCGGCGACCCAGAACCCAGCGCTTTGCGATCCTGCTTCCGTCGGTTTCGGCGCGGCTTTTGCCGTGCGCCAGAGGACAGATGTTCCGATCCACTCGCGCACGCGCGAGGAGATGCCCGCATCCGCTCCGCCCGGGCTCTGCACACCGGCGGGTGCGAGTTCCGGGTAGACAAACCAGAGCGGCGCGGCAACGTCGCGATCTCCGAGGCGAGCAGTGATCGCTCCCGCCTTGATCGCAATGCCAGTCGGCTTCACCGCAACGACAACCATTTCGCCGCTCGCCCGCACATCGGCGGATACGGGTGGGGGCGTGGGCGCAGGGGACGGCGCGGCCGCAACAGGGGTCGTCTTGGCCGCGGCGGGTGGAGAAACCGGCGCGTTTGGTGTCGCGGAGCCGCTTGAGTTCACCGGTTTGGATGTGATCTTTCCGGCGAGCAGATCGGTCGCGGGCAGCCCGCCGGGCGCGGCGACGGATTCAGAAGTCGGCTTCACGGCTACTGGCTTTGGATCCGCCTTCGCGTCGGGCCTCGCTGTCGTGACCTTGCCCGGCGCGGGGGCATCGCGTTTGGGGGCAGGTTCGGTGGTCGGAGTGCCAGCATTCTCGGGATTCCCCGCAATGGCCCCGGGGAGTGGCTCGCGACGCCCGACTGCCCCCGGCTTTGTGTTCGGCTTCCCGGCACTCGACGCGGCGCCGGCCCCCGATCCTTCGCATCCCCCGCTGAGCAAAGCAGTTGCGAGCAGCGCGATGGTGAGCGTTTTCATGACGCTCGGGCTCCACCAGACATCCTCGTGAAACCCGCGCGGCTGGAAAGGCATCCATTCTTGAGCCGCTCCGCCGCTTTCACACAAGTCGCTCACCGGCTCCCCCGATAACACTCGCGCCGGCAAGGTGCGGAGCATCGCCCCGGCCCGGCGCGCGGGTCCGCCGCACAACGTTTGTTCGCACAACGATTTCAAGAAGAGAACGCCCATGGTCATCCGCGAAGCCGACTCCCGCCACACCTTCCGCGTCTATATGCCCGAGGCGACGAGCGTTGAGCTGGTCGGCACGTTCACGGATTGGCGCATCCGCCCGGTGCGGATGGTCCGGGAGCATACGGGTTGGTGGACGACGACGCTGGATGCCGGCGCGCTTCCGGCGGGGGATCACGACTTTTCGTACCTGGTCAACGGCTCGCATTTTCTTGCGGATTACGCGGCCAGCGGCGTGAAGCGCAACGGCTACGGGGGCTGGGTCAGCCAGATCCACGTCCACGCAGACGATTCGGCTCCGGTGGCGGTGCAGTTCCCGCGGAAGCGGATGAATGCGGCGGCGTGATTCGGTGAATCCGTGGAAAGCGCCCGAGGTGGGCCGATCGCGTCGTTTACTTCGGCGTGGTCTTGCACGTTGACATCTTGAAAGGCAGATACAGCGGGCACATCGCGATGGCCGCGGTGGCGAGCATGATCACGCCAACGACCACGGCGATGATCCCCAGGGCTCCGCCATCCATCACGTGGAACATGGTGAACGCGAGAATGATCGCGACGATGCCGATCAACGCACGCAGCAACCGGTCAACGTTTCCGACATTCTTGCAGCAGATCATGGCGTGACTCCTATTGGGTATTTCGAGGCCCCCGCTCCCGCCGCTCGTCCCGCTCAGTGCGGCACGCCGTTCTTCTCGAAGTGCTCGAGCGCGGCGGCAACAACCGTTGTGTATGTGTACACGGGGCCGCCGCCCATCATGACCGCGACACCCGCGGCCTCCATAACTTCCTTCGGCGTCGCGCCGGCCTTCAGGCACTTCTCGACGTGCGTGTAGATGCACGCCTCGCAGCGGACTGCGATCCCGATCCCCAGCGCGATGAGCTCCTTGGACTTTACGGAGAGCCCGCCCTCGCCACCGTCTTTCATGAGGCCCTGAAAGAACGGGCCAAAGGCCTTGCCGATGTCGGGGCCCTTGGCCTTGGCCATGTTCATGGTGGCGGGCCAGGACTCGTAGAATTTTGTTGCATCGTGCTGCATGAGAGACTCCGGAGTGAGAGTGGAAGCCACTTGATCCCTGCGTGTTCAACCGCACGAGCTTGGCTCGCCCCGCGAAACAGAACTAATAAATCATCTGCCGATGACCGAAGAGTGATGAGAGACTCCGGAGTGAGAGTGGAAGCGACTTGATCCCTGCGTGTTCAACCGCACGTGCTTGGCTCGCCCCGCGAAACAGAACTAACAAATCATCTGCCGATGACCGAAGAGTGTGATACGGGAAACTTCCCCGAACTGGACTTGGAATGCCCCGTTCGCCATCGCCCAGCGACCGAAGCACCGATCGAATACCATCCCTCAATGAGAGTTCCCCCGCATCAACTCCACGCCCCAGGAACCTACCCGGCCCTCGGGCCGATCATCGATCGCCTGCGCGAGGTGTACGGACCGGAAGCGAGCGTCGGGCCGTTCATGTTGCGTTGGTGGGTGAAGGGGATGGTTGAGGGGCTTGGCGTTGCGGTGATGATCGATACCACGCCGCACGCGGTGGATGAGCCGTGCGTGATCTGGGTGACGCGGCCGGGCGAATCAAAGCCCGAGCGATGCCCGATCGTGACGATGGAGCATCTGGATGCGTTTCTGGTGCTGGTCACGGCGGCGTGCCGGTCGGATGCGCCGGTGCATGGGCATGTGTGTCCGGGCGAGGATTGACCAACACCTGCGAGGCATTGGCGTTCCCACGGCCACTTCTCAAATCAAGTACCTAACAATTTGAGTATGAGAGTCGCGCGTGATCGACTTACTCGGAGATGGATTCGCTCACGTCAATACTTCAGTCAGGCGCCGCTCACCGGGACCGTCGCGAGCGCGTTCTCGACGACGGAATCCGTCGTGACGCCTTCGGCTTCTGCCTCAAAGTTCAGAATGAGCCGGTGGCGGAGCGCGGGGAGGGCGACCTGCTTCAGGTCGTCGATGCTCACGGCGGGGCGGCCGTCGAGGAGGGCGCGGCACTTCGCGCCGAGGACAAGGGCTTGCGCGGCGCGGGGGGAGCCGCCGACGCGGACGAACTTGTTGACGAGGGGTGTGGCGAACTCACCAGCTGAGGAGCGACCCTTGGGGTGCGTGCTGAGCACCAGTCGCACGGCGTAGTCCTGGATGTGCGGGGCGATCGCGGCCTGTTGCACGAGGCGCTGATAGGCGAGAATCGACTCGGGGCCGAGGACGGAGGTGATCTCCTGCTCGACACCGGAGGTGGTGCGGTTGAGAATTTCCGCGAGGTCGGCGCGGCCGGAATAGCCGACCATGAGCTTGAAGAAGAAGCGATCGAGCTGGGCTTCGGGGAGCGGATAGGTGCCCTCCTGCTCCAGCGGGTTCTGCGTTGCCATGACGAGGAAGGGGCGTGGGAGCGGGTGGGTCTTGCCGCCGGCGCCGCCGACGGTCACGCTGCGCTCGGCCATGGCTTCCAGGAGCGCGGACTGGGTTTTGGGTGTGGCGCGGTTGATCTCGTCGGCGAGGAGGATTTGTGCGAAAACGGGGCCGCGCTGGAAGACGAACTCGCGGCCCTTGCTGCCGTCGGGCTTGTCGAGTTCGAGGACGATCGTGGTGCCGACGATGTCGGCGGGCATGAGGTCGGGCGTGAACTGAACGCGGGAGAAGCTGAGAGAGAGGGCGCGGGCGAGCGAGCGGATGAGGAGCGTTTTGCCGAGGCCGGGGACGCCTTCCAGCAGAACGTGGCCGGCGCAGAAGAGGCAGGTGAGCACGCCATCCACCACTTCATCGTGGCCGACGATGACCTTGGCGACCTGGGCGCGAACGGCGGCGTAGTCGGCGCGGAAACGCTCGATGGCGGCGCGGGCCTGCTCGGGGGTCTGGGGATTAAGGATTGCACTCGAAGCGTTGCCGTCGGCCATTGCATGAAACTCCCGCGTGGACGGTGATGGTACGGATGCGGAACCGCATGGATCGCCTGAAAGCAAAGGGGGTGAAATCCGTATACTTTGCCACATGCACGCAGGCGCACTCAACTGCCCCAACTGCGGCGCGGCCGTTTCGACGGACGTCCCGAACTGCCCGTTCTGCTCCACGCGGCTGCAAACGGCGGCGTGCGCTCGCTGCCATGGCATGATGTGGCGGGGGAGCAAGTTCTGTCCGCACTGCGCGGGGCAGGCGAAACCTCTGGTCATGGGTGCGGAGAGCGGGCACAAGTGTCCGCGATGCACGGTGCCGCTGAAACACATCGCGTTCGCTCATGCGCTTGCAGAGGAGTGTCCGCGGTGCAGCGGATTGTGGATGGAGGCGGCGGATTTCGATCGCATCTGCTCGGATACGGAGGCACAGACGGCGGCGAGCGGGTTCGCGCACATTCCGTTGCAGTTCAACGGCGAAGAGGAGTATTACCCGCGTTGCCCGGAGTGTCCGGAGCGGATGTCGCGGCAGAACTTCGCGCGGCGATCGGGCGTCATGATCAATATCTGCCGCGCGCACGGCGTGTGGCTGGATGGCGATGAGCTGCGGCAGGTGATCGAGTTCATCCGCGCGGGCGGCATGGACAAGGTGCGGGAGCAGGAAAAAGAGCAGTTGGAGACCGCGCGACGACGACTGGCCAATGAGCGCCGATCGGCCGTGGCGGCGGCAGAATCCGCGGGCTATTCGCGGTATTCGGGTGGAGACCTCGCCGGAGACGTGGTTTGGGCGGTGTTCAACCTGTGGTTTTAGCCGCGGATTGAAGCCACCGGAACGGTCGGCGGTACCATTCAGAGCGTCCGCACAACCGCACACCCGAAAGGACCACTCATGCTCCGCCGCTGCTCGTTCCTTGTTCTCGCCGCCGCTCTGGGCATCCCGCTTTCGGGCGCGATGGCCCAGGAGAAGGCCGCGCCCGCCGCCCCCACCACAAAGCAGGACTCCGCCGCCGCGATCGACCCCGCGGCGAAGGACTTCATCGAGAAGTTCCGCGCGGCTGTGAAAGGCATCAACGACATCACCTGCACCGTCAGCCAGTCGATGACCAACGGCGATACGACGACGGCGCAGTCGGGCGATCTGGTCGCGGTGTTCGACCGCAGTGGGCGCGCCGGCAAGCTGAAGCTCTTCAAGATCGCCACGAAGCGCGACAAGATCGATGCGGTCTGGGCCTTTGACGGCAAGAACGCGTACAAGCTCGACAACGCGGCGAAGACCTTTGCCACGATGGAGACGCCCGATGGCGAGTGCTACCCCGTCGGCGAGGCCTCGATGATCGTTCCGAACTGGATCTACGGCACGGACATCCTGAGCCAGAAGGATGCGAAGATCGTCGCGGCCAAGTTTCTGCCGGATGTGGAGATGGACGGCGTGAAGTGTCGCGCGGTGGAGTATCGCGTGGAGGTCGTATATCCGACCCAGCCCAACGAGGACGGCACGGAGAACAAGGCCGAGCCGCGCAAGCTGAACATGAAGCAGGTCCGCACCGTCGGCGCGGATGACCTCATCTCCCGCAAGATCGAGTCGGCGGCGACGTACTCGGGCGGCGATGGGGACGCCATTCCGCCGATGTCCTTCAAGGGGGCGTATTCCAACGTCAAGCTGAACACCAAGCCCGGGGTGGATGCGTTCACCCTCAAGACGGCGGCGGGATACGCCCTCGTCAAGGATCCGGACGCGAGCGAGCTGGGCATTCCCTCCAGCGAGTCTCCGAAGCTGAAGTTCGCGGTTGGCGATGTCGCCCCGGCGTTCACGCTGAAGTCGGTCGATGGCTCGGACGTTTCGCTCGAGTCCCTCAAGGGGCGCGTCGTCCTGCTGGACTTCTGGGCGACCTGGTGCGGCCCCTGCAAGATGGCCATGCCGGGCGTTCAGAAGCTGCACGAGAAGTACAAGGACCAGAAAGTCTCCGTCATCGGCGTGGACACCTGGGAGCGTGCCGGCTCGCTGGAGAAAAACCTCGCGAAGGCGAAGAAGTACATGGACGAGAAGAAGTACACCTACGGCTTGGTCGCCAATGGCGATGAACTGGCCAAGCAGTATGGCATGTCGGGCATTCCGACGTTCGTGCTGATCGGCCCTGATGGCAAGATCATCTACCTGGGCGTCGGATTTGACGAGAAGCAGGATGAGGTGCTCGCGGGGCTGATCGACAAGGCGCTGGCGGGGAAGTGATCCGCGACGATGGTCCACATGTTCGCATAACTTTGCCAACGCATAGGAGCCCGACCACACGGTCGGGCTTTTTTCAATGGATCAGAATCAAAAGGCCGCGGTCGGATTCGAACCGACGAATCACGGATTTGCAATCCGTTCCTTTAGACCACTCAGGCACGCGGCCACATCGAAGCTGCCTTTCAGCAACAACAGCAGGCACACGCGATACACCCGAGCTTCGTCACAGGAACTCCGAAAGACGGCTTCAACCTGACGCCCAACCCCAAGTCCGAACCAAGTCCCCCCCAGCCGAATCACTGCACATACCGGAACGGAAAAGGCCGCGGTCGGATTCGAACCGACGAAGGTTTCCCAACGGATTTGCAATCCGCTCCATTAGACCACTTTGGTACGCGGCCGGAATGTCCATCGACCCTACCGCCCCTCCCCCGCCGCGTCAAGCGTTTTGGGTTTCCTGCGGCCCCGTTCTCTCCGGACCACGCATTCTCCTGGGGGCTATCGGTCCCGAGCCGCCAAACCAACCCTGCCCAGCCCCTGATCACCCCCTGCTCGGCAGGATCGCGCACGGCTGACCCCCAAGTTTCGGGATGCCACCGGCGGCCACGATCCGATACCATTGGGATATGCACGGAAGCATCTCCCCAATCACGCGCTTCATCCCCACTGCTCGCACGACCGCCCTAACCCAGTTTGCGGGGCTGGCCCTCGGGCTCGCAGCGCTCGCGCCGAGCGTGCTTGCGCAGTCCGCGCCGCCGCCGGTGCCGGCACCCGCCTCTGCTCCACAGCCGACGGTGAGCGTGCCGCGGATTATCGTGACCCCATCGAACACGCCAACGCTTGAGCCCGTGCGTCCGAACGTTCCGCCTCCGGCGGCGCAGGATCTCTCGCTGACGAACAATCCGCCGCTGCTGCGCGAGGGGGCGTTTGTCTCGGGGGCGCGAGCGCAACTTGTGAAGGGCAAGAGCGGCCGGTGGTACGCGATCTTCGATGCGGACGGCACGGGACGGGCGATTCCGCCGATGATCGTGATGGAGAACTCGAATCTTGCTGCGATGGAGCGCGTCGCGGGGCGGGAGCCCGCGGGGACGCGCGTTCGCATGTCCGGGCGCGTGACGGTGTATCGCGATCGCAACTTCATTCTTCCCACGGCTCCGCCGCTGCTCGAGCGGACGGCCGCGCCGGATCCGGACGCCGCGGCGATCGCGGCATCGCAGCAAGCCAGCGCGGCGGCATCGAACACTCCATCACCGAACGCGAAACAACCCCCGAAGGGTTCCGCGGAGCCCTCGATCGAGCAGATCATCGCGGACCTGGACAAGGCAGTCGGCAGTCGCAAGTCCGGACCGACCGGGAGCGCGGCCACGCACGAGGGCACGGCTCCGGCAACAGGGCCGGGCATCACCACGGTTCAGGAACCGACCGAGCCGGGCATCACGGCGGGCTATCTCACGGCGCGGCGAGCACGCATCGTCCGGGTTGCCGACGGGACGCTGGCCGCGGTGGTGGATTCGGGCAGCAGCGGCCGCTCCGAAGGACCGATGTCGCTGCTTCCCTGCCAGAACCTCACGGCGATTGAGGCGCTGCTGGATACGAACCCCGCGGGAGGGGAAGCGACCAGCTTCACGCTGACGGGCGATGTGTTCATCTACAAGGGGCGGCGGTATCTGCTGCCCTCGATGTACACGGTGGTGCGAGCGAGCGAGTTTGTGATGCCGACGCACTGAAGTGGCACGGGCCTACCGGCCCGTGTTTCGGGCGCGCCGCCCGAAGGCTTGATTCATGCGAGTATCAATCAAACCCGCGACCGCGGCGGTCGCGACATGGGCCGGGAGGCCCATGTCACGGGGTCAGGCGCCGTGGACGGCGGGGTGATCGGCCTTCGCCATGGCGTGGGACGGCCCGGTGACCGGCTTCTCACCGATGAGCGGATAGAAGCGGGAACCGGCGATGCGGAGGCGCTTGTTCTCGGTGCTCTTCATCGATGCGGGTGCGAGGGCGAGGAAGACGGCCGCGACGGCGGCGTTCATCAGGAGCATCCACTTCCAGTCGGTGTATCCGAGGTAAATCATGATCGCGGTGATCACGACGATGCCGATGGAGAGGGGGATGATGCCGTTCCAGGCCATGCCCATGACCTGGTTGAACTTCAGGCGGGGGATCGTCCAGCGGACCATCATCGCGAGGAAGACCATGCCGATGGTCTTGCCGAGGAAGACGTGGAACTTCAGGATCGCGGCGACCCAGGTTGTATTCTCGGGGGAGAGCCAGTTGCCTTCGACGCCGACCCACGAAACGGGGAGGTGGTATCCGCCGAGGAAAAGCAGCGAGAAGAACGCGCTGGCGGTGACGAGGTGGATGTACTCGCTGAGCAGGAAGAGGGCCATGCGCATCGCGCTGTATTCGGTGTGGTAGCCGCCGACGAGTTCCTGCTCGCACTCGGCGTTATCGAAGGGCGTGCGGTTGCCTTCGGCGAGGGCGCAGATGTAGAAGACAGCGCCGACCACGGGCATCCCGATGATCAGCCAGCCGTGCTGGGCCTGATACGCGATGATTTTCTCGGGGATGAGCGAGCCGGTCATCAGGAGGACCGTGAGGATCGAGAGGCCCATGGGGATTTCGTAGGAGATCATCTGGGCGGAGCTGCGCAGGCCGCCGAGGAAGGCGTATTTGTTGTTGCTGGCCCAGCCGCCGAGGGCGACGGCGTAAATGGAGAGCGAGGCGACGGCGAGCAGATAGACGATGCCGACGCTGATGTTTGCGCCGGCGAGGACCACCGTCTGGGCCTTGATGGTGAACCAGCCGAAGACGCTCAGTTCGGGCAGAGCGAGCGAGCCTCCCCAGGGGATGACGGCGAAGGCGATGAGGGCGGGGACCACGACGATGGTCGCGGCGAGCATGAAGAGCGACTTGTCCACGCCGCGCGGCGTGTAGTCCTCTTTCAGAATGAACTTCAGCCCGTCGGCGAGGAACTGGCCGAGGCCGAAGAGGCCCTTAAGGAACTTCAGTGCGGGCAGGCCGAGGTCCAAACCGACCCGGTTGGGGCCGATGCGGTCCTGGATGTACGCGGAGACCTTACGCTCGCCGTAGGTGCTCAGCCCGGCGAGGCCGAGGAGCATGTGGATGACGATCAGGATCACCACCACGCTGACGATGAGTTGCCAGGTCAGGATTGATTCGATGAGTTCGCGCATTGAGGCGGAGTGTACGCCCAAGTGGCAGGCACTTGCCAGCCGCGTGCCAGGGTTTCGTTATCCCACTTCCACCCGAACAGCGACATCCACCTTTCCACGCACATTCCGCTTCCCCCCCACCGACTCGAACGCCGCGGCGGCATCCATGTGGTCCAGGGTCAGCAGCCCCTCGCCCTTGTAATCCGGGCGGCGGGTCAGTGTCAGCATGACGCCGTGCGGGCCGGCGGCCAGGGAATTCACGAAGCTCACGCGGAGTTTGCGCTTCTCGCCGGCCTTCATCGCCCCGATGGCGGTGCCCTCATCGGCCACGGCGGAGCCGAAGATATCCACACCGGTCTTGTCGCGGACGACGAAGATGAGGTCGAGGCGGTTGATCTCCACGATGGCGGTGACGACCACCTCGGTCGTGACACGCTCGCCGAAGTTGAAGGCCTCACGGGGGTTGCCTTGCTCATCGATCAGCCGCACGGACTCGATGCGGGCCTGGCCCGCGCCGTAACGGAGGCCGTTGCCGGAGTCGTCCTCGGCGACGGGCAACTCGGCGTCCTTGGCGAGTTCGGGCTTGCGCATCGCGAGGTTCTGCTGGGCGCGGTCGGTGGTCTGCTCACGGAGGGACTGCATGTATTTGTCCACGGCCATGCTGGCCGGGCCGAAGCAGACGGTTTTGCCGTGGTGCAGATACAGGCCGCGGGAGCAGATGCTCTTGACCATGTCGGCGGAGTGCGAGACGAAGAGCAGCGTGAGACCATCGCCGAGCATCTTCTTCATGCGTCCGACGCACTTCTGCTGAAAGCCGGCATCGCCGACGGAGAGAATCTCATCGACGATCAGAATGTCTGGCTCGACGCAGACGGAGACGCTGAACGCCAGCCGCGCGTGCATGCCGCTGGAATAGACCTCGACGGGTTGATCGAGGAACTCGCCGATGTCGGCGAAGCTGGCGATGGCGTCGAACTTCTCATCCATCTGGCGGCGGTTCAGGCCGAGGATCGACCCAGAGAGATACACATTCTCGCGGCCGGTGAACTGCGGGTTGAAGCCGCTGCCAAGCTCCAGCAATGCGGAAATGCGGCCGCGGATGTGGACTTCGCCCTCGGTCGGCGAGAGCGTGCCGGCGATGATCTGCATGAGCGTGCTCTTGCCGCTGCCGTTGCGACCGACGATGCCGACGGCCTCGCCGCGCTGCACCTCGAAGGAGCACTCTCGCAGCGCCCAGAAGGGCGTGCCGTAGCTTTTCTGCCCGCCACTGAGGATGTGCTTGAGGCGGTCGGTGGTGCGGGTGTAGATGTCGTATCGTTTGCCGACGTTGCGGACGGAGATGGCTGCTTCAGGCATTTTGGAATGCGGATTTCGGATTTCGGATTGGCTGACGGCAGAGCTGGCGTCCGCGCGACCGGCCTTCAAATCCGAAATCCCCAATCCGAAATCCGAAATCTTCTCAGTGGACATCGGCCATGCTCCTTCGCATTGCCGAGAAGATGAAGTGGCCGGTGAGCATGACGGCCGCGCCGAAGACGATCGTCCATTGCAGGGCGATCCAGTCGGGCATCTCTCCCCAGAGCAGCACGCGCCGGCCGCTTTCGACGATCACGCTCATCGGGTTGTGCTCGATGATCGCACGGAGCCACGGATACTGCTCGGGGATTCGGTCCACTTTGTAGAACAGCGGCGTCATGAACATGAGCAGTTGCGTGCAGACGACGACGACATGGCGCAGGTCGCGGATGAAGACGCCGATGGCCGAGAGCCCCCACGCGACGCCGACGCTGATCATCACCAGCGGGAGCATGACCACGGGAAAGAGCACGATCTGCCAGTGCAGCGCGGCGATTCCGCCGACGCACGCAAGGACGACCAGCAGCAACGCGGCGGTGATGATCGCTTGCACGCACGCGGACCAGACGGCCGCGACCGGGAGAATCTCCAGCGGAAAGACCACCTTGCGCACGAGGTTGGGCTTGCCGGAGACGAGCGTCGGCCCGCGATTGGCGCACTCGGCGAAGACGTGGAAGAGGATATTGCCCGCGAAGAAGGTGAGCGGAAAATCCAGCTTGTCCGGGAGGTTGCCCTTCTCCCACCGCTGCCCGAAGATGTAGCCGAAGACGATCGTGTACACCGCGAGTGTGAGCAGCGGGCTGAGAAAGTTCCAACCCATGCCCAGAAGCGCGCCCTTGTGGCGCTCGGCCAGATCGCGCGATGCGAAGTTGCCGATCAGCTGCCGATGCTCCCAGATGGAGCGCACCATACCCACGGGGCTGAAGTGCTCGCCCATGCCGGGAGGGGTGGAGGTTCGGATGACCAGGTCACGCATGTGCGGAACAGTAGATCACGCGTCATGCGCCGGGAAACCACTCGCGGCCATCGACTCCGGAGTTATTGCCTCTCGCTTCAGCAGCCAGCTTTGCCTGCTTCTCGAGCCGACTCGACAGCTTCGCATACGCAATCGCCACCCCCATCATCAGCACGCCCAGGCCGAGGAAGCTCACCACTCTCCAGCCGAGTTCCACACCCGCCAGGTCATAGACCACCGCCTTGATCGACGCCAAGCCCAGCAGGCCCAGCCCCAGATGCCGCACGATCGGCACTCCGGCAACGAAACCGATCACCAGCATCACGCCGGCGCAGATGCCCCACCAGACCGTCAGCGCGGCCGCCTGCGCATGTCGATCCTGCGGCAGCAAAATCCCCGCGCTGCGCGACACCTCCAAGCTCGTACACACCATCAGCATGGCGCCGCCGACCACCATCGCCGCGACCACGCCCGCCTCCCACGTTCCGCGCCGCGGCCTGCCGCCATACAGCCAGACGCCCGCCGCAATCATCGCCCCCGAGATCGCCACGCCGACCCATAATCCCGGATGCGCGAACGCGGCACAAGTCTCGGCGAGCCAGTCGTGGTCCACTACGTACGCACCGGCCCAAAGCATGCCCGCCAGCACGAACGCAACGAGCCCCATCACATCCATCGCGAGCGGACGCTTCCAGAAGTGAGCGGTCACCATCGCCGCGGCAACGCATGTCCACGCCACGCACACGGCACCCTGGGTCGTTCCCTTGGTGACAAACGCCAGCAGCGCGAGCGCGACACCGGCCGCCACCATCGCGATCGAACCGCTCCAGCCCGCGCGCGATTCCACAGCGCTCCGCACCCGCACTCCGATCGCTCCGACGCACCACACCACGCCCAGCCAGATGAGCGTGAGCGAACCGGCCGTCACCACCAGTTCGCCGATCGACATCTTCCACGCGGCCATCGGTACGCGCTGCAGCGTCTGCGCCGCATCAAGTCCGTGACAGAGCGCCATGAACGCGCTCAAGGCTCCAAACCCGGCGATTCCGATCACACGGAGCGTCCGAGACTCGCGCCAGTATGACGCGCCGAATACGACGAGGGCCCACGCGCCGCCGATCGCTCCCATCCACTGCCAGACCGTCCCGCTGAACATGCAGCCCGCGAACACCAGCGTGAGGCCCATTCCCATCGCGAGATCCACCGCGCTGCGACGGCGAGGCGAGGCGACGGTCGATTCACCGCTCGGCCGCTGCATCAGCCATGCCGCGCCGAGCCATGATGCGCCGCCGATCGCCATCAGCAGCGACCAGTTTGTGACGACGATGCCGAAGGCCTCGTGAGCGCCCCAGGATTGCCATCGCTCCCAGACCACCAGCCGCCCCACCGCGATCAGCAGCACCAGCACTCCGTACATATCCAGCGACCGCGCTCGCGCCCATCGACCCCCCGCGACCGCGGCCACACCCATCGCCATCCACGCCACCACCTGCAACCATCCCGCCACGCCGAGCGCGACGGTTGTGATCAGAAGCGCGCCCGCCTGCATCCAGAGCGCGATGCCCAGCCGCTCCCGATCATCGGTGGGACGATCCCGGAATGCCCGCATGTGTCCCGCAAGCACGAGTGCAAGCCCCAGTGTTGCCGCGAACGCGCCGGCCGCGATGTGCCACTCCTCCAGTCCCACTGGGACTTTGGTGAAACTCGCCACCACCATTCCCGCGCCGACGGCCCAGATGGTGGTTGCAAATGACGAACGCATCGGCCGCGCGATGCCCGCGTGAATGGCTCCGATCGTCGTACGCGGCGTTCCTTCCGGAGCACGCCAGCACCCGACCACCAGTTCCCCATGCACCAATCCCCACACCAGAGCGAGGAATCCGATCGCCACAAACGGATGATACAGCCCGCTGGCGATCACCCAGTACGAACCGAGAAGTGCGGTGCCCCACCACACGACCATTCGCAGCAATCGATACGGAGTGGGCCGCCACGCCGACAGCGCAAGGCCCATCCCCAGAAGCGCGAGCAGATACACAGGCAAAACCATCGGGCTCGAATGCTGCCTGTACATCCAGAGCGGATTCAGATACGCACCCACAAGCGCGAGCACGCCCAGCGGCAGCGACTTCCACCATAAGCCCAGTCCGACACCCGCCACACTGATCAAGGCCAACAGTGCGAATGCCGTGGGCGCTTCGTACAACTCGTACATC
>JBGANP010000063.1:0-21720 GCA_044222255.1 Phycisphaerales bacterium | reverse complement strand
GCACGTCGCGTCGGGTGAACAACATCCATCACAGTCAACAGGGACTGTCGCGGAGAACTCCGCGCGGTCTTGCGAGAAACGGCCGCGGCACCTGCGTTCAGAACAGCAGGTCTTTCCGATCAAGGGACCCACCGGCAACTGCCGGGGTGTGCGGACATACTCACAGGCCTACCAACCTACACAGTGGCACGGGATCGTGCAAGTGATTTGTTCGGAGAGAAAACCCGAGATGTGGGGTTTGATGACAGGGGCGAACGGAGAGGTCCGAAATCGAGGGCAAGCTGGGCAAGCGTGGCGATCTGGACCGGCGTGGGGATGTGGGCCGCTTACATCGATGCGGCCGCGGCGAGCCGAGCGATGCGGAAGTGCAAGACGGGACAAGGAGATACGTGCGGCGGAGGTGATTCGCCGAAACTTGGCGCGTGGACGCGAGGAAGCAGCGGGGTAATCGACCAACCCAGAACGAATCTGACGTGCGAGCGGGCGATGACGAGGGCGTGGAGGGGCTGTCGGTTGCGCGAGGCGGCGCGAGCGCGGATGGCCGCGTGTGGCCGGAGCAATCACGCGCTGCGGCGACGTCGCGAGGATGCCGCGGGGGCGATCTTCGGCTGCGGGAGCGCGGGGCCGTATGAGGCGTTGTCGCTGAACTCAAACGTCGGGCGCGAGAGCCAGTACGCGCCGCCGAGGCGACGCGTGCCAATGGAAAAGATGATGCCCGTCATGAGCCAGACGGTGACCATGCTGGTGCCGCCGTAGCTGACGAACGGGAGCGTCAGCCCGATGATCGGCAGGATGCCGATGACCATGCCGATGTTGATAAACATCTGCGCGAAGAGCAGCGTGGTGAGCCCGATGACGACGAGCTGGCCGAAGGGGTCCTTGCACATCGCGGCGGTGAGGAACGCGCCGAGGAACCACATGCCGTAGAGGCCGAGCATGGCGAGACCGCCGATGAGGCCGAATCGCGTCATGATGACCGAGAGGATCATGTCGTTGTGGCGCTCAGGGAGGGCGTTGTACTTCTGGAGCGTGCGAGTTTTCGCATCCGGCAACCCCACCACTTCTCCCGCGCCGATGAGCATCTGCGCGGTGAGGGGCTGGTAGTTGATGCCTTCCGCGCCGGCCTTCGGATCGCTCACCATCGCGATCATGCCGTTGATGCGGGCCTTCTGGTGGGGCTTCATGAAGAGGTAGGAGACAGGGATCGCGCACAGCGCGATGACGACCACGGCCGTCATGTGCTTGAGCTTCGCGCCGGCAACCAGTAGCATCGCGAAGATCGCGGGGGCGAAGAGCAGCGCCATGCCGAGATCCGGCTGGAGCGTGATCAGCGCGGCGGGAATGAACGCGATGGCCGCGGGCGGGATCAGGCCGGCGAGCGTGCGATGGTTCTGGCGATAGCGGAGATAGTCCGCCATCACCAGCACGAACGCGACCTTCGCAAGCTCGCCGGGCTGGAAGTCGATCGGGCCGAGTTCGATCCACGCTCGCGCGCCATTACGCGGATGCACGATCCAGGTCGGAACGAAGGGAATGAGCAGGAAGATCAGCAGGCCGATGAGTATCCACATCAGCGGCCACGCAATGAATCGGATCCATCGCACGTGCGGGAGTGCGATGAGCGCGGCGGCAAGGAGACCGACGCCGAGATAGATCGTCTGGCGGAGAACAAGCCCCGACATGGTGATGAACTCGCCGCTCTTCGGGGGAGTTTCGTTGGTGCCCAGATCAATCGCGTACAGCCCGAGCAGCGAAAGCCCGAGCCCGCCGAGCAGGCAGAGCCACGCGGCGTGCCAGGGCGTGAAGTCCACACCCATGATGTTCTTGCGGAGCGTCGCGAGCATCAGCGATTGTCTCCCTTGCGGGCCTGCTTCTCGCCGGCCATGCCGCGGAGATCAGGGAGATAGCCCTCGGCGGCGAGTGCGTAGACAACTTGGCTGGCCAGCGGGCCGGCGACCTTGCCGCCCGAGCCGCCGTAGTCAACTACGCAGGCGATCGCATACTTGGGCTGATCGCCGACGCCGGCGAGACAGACGCACCACGCGTGGTCGCTGTCGTAGAGCTCATCGCGCCCATCGTTCTGCGAGAGGTCGGCCTTGAAAGGGTTGGTGTCGGCCGTGCCGCTCTTGGCCCACATGCTGATGCCCGGCGCTGTGAAGACGTTCTCGCTTTTGGTGGAGCCATCGGGCATGGCGTATGTGATGATGTGGGTGGTGCCGTTTTCTTCGTTCGCGCTGCCGTGCAGGCCCTTGAGCGCCTGCGCGATGGCGCGAGGCGGAATGCCCAGGTCGGTGCTCTGCTGCGGGGCTTCGGCGTAGATGCGTGGAGAAAGCAGCACGCCGCGCCGTGCGATGGCGGCGTATGCGTTCGCCGCGTGAAGGGGCGTCCAAGTGAGCGGACCCTGGCCGATGCCCATCAGGATCGCCTCCTGCGGCGTGGTCTTGTCGCCGGGCTTGAGATCGCCATCGGCGACATCGATTGCCCATCGCCGCAAACGTTCGGCCTTCTGCTGGATCGCATCATCAGGAAGGGGCGAGAGCCCGAAGATGTTGAGCGGCGCGGCATCGCGCCCGACCCCGTACACGGTGTACAGATCGTGGATGGACTCCGGCCCGAGCCGCTTGGCCATCTCGAAGAAGAAGATATTGCAGGAGCAGCGGATTCCATCCGCGCCATCCAAATCATGGCCGAGCCGCGCGCTGTGCGTGGTGTGGAACTGCTTGTAGATCCAGCAGCGATACATCAGCGGCTTGTCGCTGAAGAAGTGGCCGGTGCAGGGAACGGTCTGGTCCGGCGAATACACACCGGACTTGATCGCTTGGCAAAGCACGAGCGGCTTCACAATCGAGCCGGGCGGATAGAGATTCTTGATGGCACGATTGAGGTACGTCTGGTTGTATGCGTCGGTAGCGATCGACTCGCGATCGGTCGCGAGTTGCACATGCGAATACGAGGGCATCGAGACCATCGCGAGCACATCGCCGCTGGCGACATCGATGACGACGACCGCGCCATTCAGCGGCGTGCCGATGGGCAGTTCCTTGGGCGCGTTCGGCAGAACCTCCTGATCATCGCGCTTCTTGGCCTTCTGCCACGGCTGGATGATGGTGAGCCCGAGCGAGGGATCAAAGAGCGCCTGGATGCGGGCCTGCAATGCGGCATCGATGGTGAGCGCAACGTCGCCGCCCGCCTGCCGCTCTAGAACCTCTTCCTCGCCAGTATCGAGGTGCTTGGTGCGCACGCCCCGCAGCCCGCGGAGGATGTCTTCGCGCGCCTGCTCGACGCCGCCCTGCCCGACGGAGTCGCCGCTGCGATAGTGGCCGTAGTCGAGCTTGCCGGTGGCAGAGTTGATCCGCGGGCGGCGATCAAGGTCGGTGTCGTAGAGCTTGGAACGCATCGCGCCGATCACATGAGTTGCGACGCCGGCAACGCGGATGCTTCGTGTGCCGGATTTGCGGATAGGCGGCGGAAGAACGGAGGTGTCAACATCGACATCCATCGTGTCGTACGGATACTCACGGTGCGCCGAATCCACGACGCGCAGGCCGGGCATGATGGGAAGGGGCTTGCCGCCAAAGCCCGCATCATCTTCGTCCGTCGTAAGGTCCTTGAGGCGATCAAAGCGAAGACCGATCTCGTCGGGGAGGCCGCTGAGGATGATGTGGGCTTCCTTTTCTTCCTGAATGGTGACTTTGACCTCCGACGCCGGAACCTCCCCTTTCTTGCCGAGCCGTTCCCACTTCTCCTGCTGCCTGAGTCGTTCGCGCTTGAGCACCACCGATGACCAATGCTGCACCTGGTCCTTGATCTCCTGCTTGCGACGCTGGAGTTCCTCCTCGGTAATGCCCGCGGTCTGCGCGAACAGCTCCCACATCTTCTCAAGATGCTGATCGAAGGGCTTGCGGGCCTCCTGAATGGCCGCGTCTTTGTCTTCCTGACTCAGCGTCACCCAGTTCACGCCCGCGGCCTCCTTGGCCTTGCGCGCGGCACGAGCCGCCTTTTCCTCGGCCCAGCGGCCCGTGATCACTTTGTAATCCACCGCGACATCAATGGACGGCCGGTCCACCGCGAGTTCGCGCCCCTTCCTGTCCGTGATGCGCCCGCGCGTCGTCTCGGTCCATCGCTCGCTGATCAGCCTCTTATGGGCGTCGACGCGAAGCTCCTCGCCCTTGGCGACCGTCAGCCGGACCATCTGCGCGATCGGAAGCAGCACGCAGACCGCCATCGCAAGCGCGAGGAACAGCACTCGCCTGTGGAACATGTTCGGAATGATGTGATGCAGCCGCACGCGGCACAGGCCTCCATGCCTTCAAGAGCGGAAAAGCGTACTCCGTACGCGCCCGGAATATCGGCCGAATGCGAGTTCGCGCCGGAGTATGCAAATCAATACCTGCGGGCGTGAGTCCCCGGCGTCAGCGGGCCCCGGCCCGCAGGCCGAGCGTCTCGTAGATCTTCCGCGTGGCGTCCGACTTGTTGAGCGTGTAGAAGTGGATGCCGCGCACGCCGTGGTCCAAGAGATCGCGGCACTGCTCGGTCGCCCAGTGGATGCCGACGCGCCGAACGGCGTCCGGATCGCCGCCGCACCGATTCACGGCACGAAGCAGCGGCGCGGGAAATCGCGTCCCCTGCGCCATGTCCGCCATGCGATTCATGCCGGGGAGACTGGTGATGGGCATGATTCCGGCAACGATGGGAATCGTGATCCCGGCGAGTCCGCAGCGGTCGCGGAAGTCATAAAAGTCGTCGTTGTTGAAGAAAAGCTGCGTGCAGATGTAGTCCGCGCCGGCGTCCACCTTCTGCTTGAGATACTCCATCTCCTTCACGCGATTCGGCGTGCCGGGATGTCCTTCCGGGTATCCAGCCACGCAGATCCCGAACCCGCGCGGATCCGGATGGTGGCCCTCGGCATTAAAATCCTTGATGAAGCGAACAAGGTCCGCCGCGTGTGCAAACGCGTCCTTGCTGCGGTCCAGCCCAGAACCCTTGGGCAGATCACCGCCGAGGGCGATGATGTTGGAAATCCCCGCCGCGGCATATCGCTCCAGAATTGATCGAACTTCCGCCTCGGTATGCCCGACGCATGTCAGATGCGGAAACGGGTCCAGCACTCCTCGCTGCTTCAGGCGGAGGACAAGGTCATGCGTGAGATCGCGCGTGGACCCCCCAGCGCCGTATGTGATGGATACGAACTGGGGCTTGAGCCCCTCGAGCTCGCCGATGGATTCGTACAACTGCTCCGCACTCTCGGCCGTCTTGGGCGGAAAGAACTCGAAGGAGAAGGTGGCGGGATAGTGCTCGAAGAGGTCTTTGGCGTGCATGTGGTTCGGCTGGTGTATCGGCTGTCAGTCGCAAAGCCGTCAGCCGCCAAACATAGCATAGCCATTTATCCGGATGAACGGCTAAAGACTATTCCTGACCTTTGAGCTTTCTGAGCTTCTCCATCACATCCGAAACCTGCCTCGCTGCGAGGCGTGTTTGCAACAACGCCTTCACGCGCATCACCAGCTCGAGCTTGTTGACTGGTTTGGTCAGGAAATCATCGGCACCGGACTCGACCGCCCGCTCGGTATCAGAGACCTCGTTCAGGGCGGTCACCATGATGATCTTGATGTCCCGCGTTGCGGGATTTCCCTTGAGTTTGACGCATGCCTGATACCCGCTCATGCGGGGCATCATCACGTCTAAAAGGATGACGTCCGGCTGCTTTTGCTCTACGGCGGTCAGCGCCTCAAATCCGTCGGCCGCGGTCCGGACCTCGGCTCCCAGTTCCTCGATGTAGGCCTCAAGGAGTTCGACGTTCTGCGGATTGTCATCCACAATAAGGATTGACGATCCGCTGTAGGTAGTGCCGGAGGGCTGCTTTTGCGTCATCGGTTCGGCCATGGTTCACCTGGTCGTGAGGGCGTCAGAATCGGGGAATGAGCCGCTGTTCGTCTCAGAACAGGCGTGACGGCTTGATAACTGGCCTATCGTATACGGGTTAGAGTCCGATTGGAGCGGCAAGTCTGCCGCCTGAATCGGGCTCCTGCGGCCAAGATGCCGTTGCGTTTCAGGTGCCATTGATCCGAATTCGCCGCCCGCATGGTCGCGGAGAGCCAAGAAGGACGTTGTACATATGGCTTGGGGCAACGGAACGAAATCAGCGTGGAGCGACAAGTTCAGGCAGCCGAGCGAAGACGAGCTTCGCAATGGCCTGAGCAAGCCACTTCAACAAGTGTTCGACGACGCGCGCCAACGGCTCACAGAGCTTGAGTCCGGCAGTGAATCGCTTGTCTGGCAGGGCGTGCCGTGGCGGTGGACATTCGTTTACGCGATTGAGGGGGCCGGCGAGGGACGTGCGCTCGCATATGTCATTCCTGATCCGGCGCGGTTGCAGATCTGCGTGCCGCTGAGCAACGAGATGGTCGAGCGCCTGCCACTCAAGCGGATGAAGAAGTCGATTCGCGATGGTGTTGTGTTCGCCCGACATGTAGCGGGCGTCTCGTGGCCGACGTGGGACATTCCCACCAAGACCGCTCTCGATGAGGTCTTCGAACTCATCGCCCGCAAGCACGGGATGGTGTCCGGTGTTGAGAGCGGCGCGGCGGTCGGCAGCTGATCCACACACGATTTTCCAGCTCTTGCAGCCGCGCGCCGACCTCGGCCGATACACCCGGTTCGGGGTCGCAGTACCCTGCCAGTTGGACGCACACGCAGCACGCGAGCGCGGCAGGGACGCCGCCGGGAGAATGTCATGTCCGGAATGGATGCCGCACTGTTCGGATCGCCCCGCTCGAAGAGGACTCCTTCACTGGGGCGTGCCGCGTGGGCGATCGCGGCGACATGCGTTCTTGCGACTGGCGCACTCGGGCAGTCGCTGGAGAAGCGTGTGTCGAGCGCGCTCTCGCAGGCGCGGCTTGGAAACGCGCACGTCGGCGTGAGCGTGCTGGATCTCTCCACCGGGCAACAACTGGTTGATATCAAGGTCGGCAACGGAGACGGCGGGTTTATTCCCGCATCAAATCTCAAACTCTTGACGAGTGGCGCGGCTTTCCTGGTGCTCGGGAAGGACTTTGAGTTTCAGACCAAGATCATCGTCGATGGCGATCGGCTCATTGTGATCGGGGCGGGCGATCCGGGATTTGGAGAGCCGAAGCTTCTTGATGCGATGCACCTGAGCGTGGATGCGTTCGTGGATCGGCTCGTGGATTCGGCGAAGAAGGCGGGGGTTTCGGGCATTCGCGAGGTGGTCGTCGATGATCGCGTGTTTGATCGCGACTATGTACATCCGGACTGGCCCAAAGAGCAGCTCAGCCGCGCTTATTGCGCCGAAGTCAGCGGGCTGAACTTCCACGCAAACCTGCTCAACGTGTATGTCACACCAGGCACTGCGCAGAACTCCGAGGCGGGGACGCGATCGGAGCCAAGCGGGTCTTGGATCACAATCACGCGGCTGGCTCGCACTGTGAAAGAAGGCAACACGGAAGTCTGGCTGGAGCGAGAGCCCGCATCGGTGAGCGGGGACGCGTTCCGGTTCAAGCTGCATGGCACCGTGCGCTCCGCGCTCACGGAACCGATCGCGGTGACGGTGGACCAGCCGGGCCTCTTCTTCGGACGTGCCCTCGCGGATCGCGCGAACCGGGCCGGCCTAGGCGCAGGAAAGGGAATTATCGCGCGGCTGGCGACTCCGAATGAAACGTTCGCCCCGGAATCGGACGTCCAGAAAGTCGTTGCTGTCGTTCGGACACCGCTCTCGGTCGCACTTGAGCGTTGCAATGTCGACTCGGAAAACCTGTATGCCGAATCGTTCTGCAAGCTCATCGGGCACAAGGTCACAGGACAGCCGGGGACATGGGGCAGCGGCACCGCGGTGGTGCGGATGCAGGTGAAGGATCGGCTCGGCGCGGATGCGGCCGCATCGCTGGTGCTTGCGGACGGCTCCGGGTTGAGCCGCAACAACCGGATCACGCCTGACGTGATGACGCGCTGGCTCAAGTCGCTCTCGGACGATCCGAACGGCCAGATGTTCATTCAGTCTCTGGCGGTAGCCGGGGAAGAGGGCACGCTTCGGAAGCGATTCAAGGGCGCGAAGCTGCACAACGAGGTGCGTGCCAAGAGCGGGTACATCCGCGAGGTTCGGACACTCTCTGGCTATGTAACCAACGCCGCGACCGGCAACCGTGTGGCGTTCAGCGTGCTGTGCGACAACCTGCCCAGCGGCACCGACGCCCGCGCCAAGGAGTTTCACGAGCAGGTGGTCGAGGCCGTGGACACCTGGTTGTACGAGCGGTGCAAGCAGTTGCCTGCGGCAACGCCGACAAACACACCGATCTCGCCGTCGGGAATCCAGCAGGCCACGCCCTTGAAGCCGACCGAGAAATCGAAGCGGATTCGCTGATGCCTCTTGTTGTCAGCTTGGCTGCGGCTGAGGGGGTTCGTCCGCTCGAGTTTCGATGATGGTGCGTCGATCAGCGTCGTAGACATACAACGCCGCCGGGTCGGCCTCGGTCGCGCGGCAGCCCTTGTGCGTGCCATCGCAGATCGGAAACGTGCGGCTCAGGCCGCAGGCGCAAACCCAAACGGGTTTGTCGGAGGGCTCGATCTTGATCGGGCCGGTGTGGGTGAGTCGTACGAGTCGCGGCATGAAGTATTCTACCGCGTGAGGGCTCAGACGGGACTCGGGAGGGTTTGCAAGATCGAGGTGAGGATTCCCTGTGTGGAATCCGGCGGAAAGACCGGCGTGCCGCTGGGCCCGCTGGTGCCTCGCATGGGGGATGAGTATGTGCGGCCGATGATGCGGTGGGCGCACACCGGCAGTACATTCAGCAGGATGTCCTCGGGTATCACATAATCGCGCTGATTGAGCACGGCGGTGGCACGCGCGGCCTGAGCCAGTGCGAGCGCGCCGCGCGGAGACAGACCCACTTGCAGATCGTCTCGCGATCGAGTCGCGCCGGCGAGAGCGATGATGTACTCGATGAGCGGCTTCTCGAGCCGCACAGCATCCACCTCGCGCTGAAGCTCCAGCACATCCGCGGCCTTCAGCACCGGCTGGAGCGAGTGCAGAGCGTGGTCGGCGGGGCGGAGAGCGAGCACTCGCTGCTCCACCGCTGCGGAGGGATAGCCAAGATTGATCCGCATGAAGAACCGATCGAGTTGGTTTTCCGGCAGCGGATAGGTGCCCTCGAAATCGAATGGGTTCTGCGTCGCGACGATCATGAAGGGCTGATCGAGGCCATAGGTCTTGCCATCGACGGTCACCGTCGCCTCGCTCATCGCTTCGAGCAGCGCGGTCTGCGTTCGCGGGGGCGTGCGGTTGATTTCATCGGCGAGAACAATGTTTGCGAAGATCGGGCCGCGCTTGAACTCGAAACCGCCACGGAGGCCATGGCCGTTTCCGCCGCTCCCTCCCCCAGTGCCATTCCCGCCGGGCGAGGCGAAGGCGTCGGAGCGGAAGAGCGAGACACCGATGATGTCCGAGGGGAGCAGGTCGGGCGTGAGCTGGATACGGGAGAACGAGCAGTCGATCGAGCGGGCCAGGGCCGTGGCGAGCACAGTCTTTCCCACGCCCGGAACATCCTCGATCAGGACGTGCCCCTTGGCAAGCAGGCAGCAGATGACCTTGTCAACGACCTGCGGATTCCCGAGAAACACGCTGGAGATGTTGTCGCGGAGCCGCTGAATTGCCGAGGTCTGGACCTGTGTAGGCATTGGAAGAGTACCCGTCGCGAGAGTGGTGCCTCGAAAGTTGACGCGGGAGTATACGGATGCGGCCGGGAACGGTTGACCGGGATCGCTCGCGAGAGCGGAGATTTCGCGTACGCTTGTGGCGGTCATGGCGAGCGTGCCCGAAACCACCGGGGGGAATGGAACGAACGGTGCTGTAGGTGCGCCCAGTCCGTCCTCGCAGCCGCCCAAAGACATGGGCCTCGGGCGCGAGCTTGGGGGAGATCTCCCCTGCGTTGTCTGCGGGTACAACCTGCGCGGGCTTTCCATCCGGTCCATGTGTCCGGAGTGCGGCACCAACCTTCGGGCGACGATTCTCGCGCTGGTTGATCCGCAGGCGAGCGAGCTGCGGCCCATACGTTTTCCGCGTCTGGTGGCCGCGGGCGTGCTGATGTGGGCGTTCGGAGCCGTAGCGATCGCGATGATGGCGTGGCTTCCGCAAGCGGCGGATGCGCTGCGACAGCTTGGGGTTATGGTGAGCCGACCAAGCGCGGGGCTGGGAGTGATGCTCGGGCTTGGGACATCCTTCATTGGTTCAATCGTGCTGATCCGTCCGCACGCGGGGATTGAACGCTGGCACTCGCTCATGGCGTTGCTCGCAACGCTCGCGTACGTGCCGCTGGCATGGTTGCTCTGGCGGTATCACGTCGCCGTGGACCAGCTCGGCGGGCAGCGATACATCACCGGATGGTCGCCGACCTCGGAAACGGCGTACACGCTCGCAGGGGCGTGCTTCCTGATCGCCGGAATCATCCTGCTCCAGCGGCCGAACGCGCGGCTGCTCGTCGCTCGCAGCATGGTGATGCGCACCGGACGCGTCGATCGCCAGACACTGTTCGCCATGGCGATCGCAGCGCTGGTCATGGGGCTGGGCTCTTTGCTGGGACGGGTGGACGTCGGTGTACAGGCGTCGACGATGCGAGATGTCTCGCACAGCATCGGCGTGGTACTCATCGCGTTCGGGGGGCTGATGCTCACGATCGGAGCGCTTGGCTCGCTGCTGGACTGCGCTCGCATCGCTGGTGCGATCCTGATTCCAAAGGTCTCGGTAAGGCAAGTGATTCGCGAAGGGCGGCCCCAAACACGGAGCCGATTCATGTCGGTGATCGACCCCATTCCGCCGCCGCCGGGCGGTGGCAACATGCCGCTTTCCGAACCACAGCCACCCCCTACTGCCGGAAATCGCCCATGACCGACGCGGAACGCGAGCGGTTCGATGCGATTCTGGAAGATGCCATCGAGTCGCTCCCCCTGAAAGTGCGTGCCCTGATCGACGAGGTGCCAATCGTGGTGCTTGATCGCCCCACGCCCAAGATGATCAGAGAGCTCATCAACGAGGGGACGCTTCTGCCGGAAGACGAATCGTCTGCTGCGTCGGAGCTTTGCGGTCTGCATACCGGGGTGGCCATCACCGATCGTTCGATCGAAGATCCGGGCGGATGGGGGAGCGTGGGACACGACACCTTCGGCCAGGAACAGGTCCACATCTTCCGGGAAGGCATCGTGAATCTCGCGACCGAGGATATCGGATGGTCGGCAGAACATGCCGATGACAACATCTACGAAGAGATCCGAATCACCATCCTCCACGAACTGGGGCACCACTTCGGGCTGGATGAGGATGATCTGGAGGAACTCGGATACGCCTGAGTAAAGACGCGCGGCGTCAAGGGATGTCGGAACTTCCATGCCGCGCAAGCGGTATTGTCGATAGCCCTCGCACACTATCCTCATTTGTTCGCATCGCCTCACGACATTTCTGGAGCCGCCCATGCGCCCCGCCTCCGCAATCGCCTTGCTCGTTCTCTCCACCGGGCTTTCCGTTTCCATCGCGGGCTCTGCGTTCGCGGATGAGCCCCCGAAGAAGGCGGCTGTTCACAAGGACGGCGCGAGGAAAGCGAATCCTGCTCCTGCAGGCCCTTCAACAGGAGTGGCTCTGATTGAGATTCATGGCGATCTCTCCGAGCAACCGCATCCCTTGGCCTGGTTGCTCGGCGCGGGCGATCATCCCACGCTGCGAAACGTGGTCGATCTTCTCCGCGATGCCGCTGAGGATCAGGAAGTCTCCGCGGTCGTGCTGCGCGTGCGCGATGCCAAGGTCCATCTGACGCAGGTCGAGGAACTCGGCGCCGCGATCGCCAAGGTCCGCGCGGCGGGGAAGAAAGTGATCCTCTTCTGCGGTGGGTACGAGACACCCGAAGCCGTGCTTGGCTCATACTGCGACGAGGCGATCATCCAGGCGGGCGGAGGCGTCTCCGTCCCCGGCATGTACATGGAAGAGATGTATCTCGCGGACACGATGGCGTGGGCGGGATTGACGCCGCAGATGGTACAGATCGGCGACTACAAGGGCGCCAACGAGGAGTACATGCGCGCCGCCCCAAGCCCGCAGTGGGAGCAGAACATCTCGGGCCTGCTCGACGGGCTGTACGGCAACGTGCGCCGACATCTGAAAAATGGCCGCAAGATGGACGATGCCAAGCTCGACGATGCCATGCGGCAGTCCTGGATGGCGCTCGGAGATACGGCGAAGAAGGCCGGGCTGATCGATGCGGTGATCGATCTGCCGGATTTGACGACGCATCTTGAAAAATACCTGAGCGTGCCGGAGGGATCGATCACATGGCCTCCGTACGGGACGGACGAAGGCGTGGGAATTGATGTGTCCAATCCCTACACAATGTTCAGCAAAATCATGCGCGAGCCGGAGACCACGCCGACGCGCGAGTCGCTGGCGATCGTGTACATCAACGGACCGATCGTGGATGGAGAAAGCTCATCGGGCGGCTTCATGGGCGAGGCGTCAATCGGGTCCGATACGGTGCGCCGCGCACTCTCTGAGATTGAAGACCAACCGCTGATCAAGGGCGTGATCGTGCGCGTGGATTCGCCCGGCGGCTCCGCGACCGCGAGCGAGGTCATCTGGCAAGGCCTGAATCGACTCCAAGCCAAGAAGCCCGTGTGGGTCAGCGTCGGCTCGATGGCGGCCAGCGGCGGGTACTACTGCCTCGTCGGCGGGCAGAAGGTGTATGTGAACCCCTCCAGCATCGTCGGCTCCATCGGGGTCGTCGGCGGCAAAGTCTCGATGACCGGCCTGTTCGACAAGCTCAAGGTCCACGTCCACGGCCGCGAGCGCGGCCCGATGGGTCGCATGCTCGCCGCCTCCACTCCCTGGACGGAGCAGGAGCAGCAACTCGTCCGCGCCAAGATGCAGGAAACCTACGACCTCTTCGCCAAGCGCGTAGCTGATGGACGTCGCGAGATCGATCTCTCCAAGACCGCCGAAGGGCGTCTGTTCACGGGCGAAGCCGCCGTGAAGAACCGCATGGCGGACAAGATCGGCGGGCTCGACGATTGCATCGCCGATCTGGCTGCCGAACTCAAAATGACCGAGGGCGAATTCGAGATTCTCGAATATCCCGGCCCGAAGTCGCTACGCGAAGTGATCGGCGATTCGATGGGAGGGTTCGCCGCGGCACCGAACGTGAGCGGCAAGATCGCCGAGAACGCGGGAAGCCAGATGCTCTCCGGGGCTCTCAGAGAACTCGTCGGCCCGAAGAACTGGCCGCAGGTGCGGGATCAGTTGTCGGCGCTGATGCAGCTCCGGAAGCAACCGGTGGTGCTGACGAGCCCGCGAGCGGTGATCGTGAAGTAGCCGCCACAGCCATCTCGGGGCCGCGGTCAGCGATTCTCCGCCGCGGCGGTATCTCGCGCCAAATGTGGCACACCCATCAGCCAGAACACGCCACTGATCAGGATCGTCACGCTGACGACTGCAAATCCGGCGTTCATGCTCTTGGCGGAGTCGGAGACGAGTCCGATGACAAATGGGCTGATGGCATCGCCAAGCGCGTGGATCGTGAGGATGCACATCGCGAACGCGGTTGAGCGGATCGCGCTCGGAGTGACATTCGCGATGATGGTGTTCGTCGGGCCTGTGTTAAAGAACAGGCAGAACACGGCCAAAGCGATCAGGGCCCAGCAATACGGGAACGGCGTGAACAGCACCCCGATGAAGAGCGGAAAGCCCACCAGCATCGCGATCCCGCTGACAAGGAAGTATGAGCCCGAATATCTGGTGCGGAGTTTGTCACCAAGCCACCCGCCCGACAGCGTGGCCAGAATGCCGGTCACGACGACGATTGGGCCGAACATGGCGTTCGCCTGGGCCGTGGCACGCTCGAGCGCGAGTTCGCCGATGACAATCCCCTCGGACATGAGTCTCTGGCCGATGTATCGCGGCATCCAGAAGGAGACGCCACCGATGGCGAAGGTCATGGCGGTCATGCCCAGAACGTTGAGGACGTACGAGCGGTTGCGAAGCAGGACACGGAACGCGTCGCCACGCGAGAGCTGCTTGTCCGCGGGCACGACCACTCGCGCGGGCTCGCGCCGGAAGAAGCACCAGATACCGAGGATGATCCCCGGCGGCACCACGGCGAAGAACGCCCACGGCCAGCCGTACGCAGCGCCGATTTTTCCGCCTATGACGTACCCGAGCGCACTGCCAACGGGAATGGCGATGTAAAACCACGAGAGCACCTGGCCCCGCCGCGCGACGGGATACATGTCGCTGATGATCGACGGCGCGATCGGCCCATACGCGCCCTCTCCCACTCCGACGAAGCATCGCGTGAGCAGAAGCACGCCGAACCCGCTGAGCCAGCCGATGCCGGCGGTCTTGAGATACAGGCCCGCATCATGCGAAAGCCCACTCGCCCCGCTGGCGATCGTCCAGAGCAGCACACCGATCCCGATGAGCCCCCATCGCTTGAAGCGATCCCCCAGCCAGCCGAAGACGGGCGCGGTGAGCATGTAGCTCACCATGAATGCCGTCGCGAGCAAGCCCATCTTTGACTGTGAGTTCGGATCGTCCGCGGCCAGAACATCCTTGGCGATCAGCGGCTCCACGGCCGCGAGCACATACCGATCGATGTAGTTCACCAGATTGATGCAGAGCAGCAGAATCAGCGAGAGGCGCGCCCCGGGCATGCCGGCTTTGTGCCCGGTTGCCGAGTCCGTCGAACCTGGTGTGTTTGCCAGCATGTGGCCGGGAGGATACCGCCACGATCGCGTGTCTATTCGCCCCGGGCCGTGATCACCGCAGCCCCGGACCGTCCGATATCCGGACGCTGCGGCCACGGGCGGCCCTCCGCCAATCGAGCCCGGAGCAAACGGTTCTTCTGCCAGTCACACCCGAATTTCGCCCATTCTCTTTGATTGGTGTGACGCGGCCCGCCTTTTTACGTGGATGATTGAGGGAAGAAAACCCCAAGCGGGTACATCCCGATCTTCACATACGACCCGCCGCTTATCCCTTGCATTTGGGAATGCTCTCGGGTATAAATGCCGGATTGTTCGGTTTTGGTCGGGTAATGAATTCCCTCGTCGGAGCAGGAGAGATATCCGTGATACGCCCTGTTGTAGTGATCGCGGGGCTCGCTGCCGCATCTGCGAGCCATGGAGCCATCGATTTGTCGCTTCGAGGCCCTAGTTCTCAGATCAACGTCGGCTCGCAAGTCGCGGTTGGCATCTATGCGTCATCCACGACCGGTGAGCCCGAGGGATTGCTCTCGCTGCAAGTGATCTTTTCGTGGGACACATCCCGGCTGCATCTGGTCGGACTCTCCGGAGTCGGCGGCTCGTCGTTCACGGCCTCGGGGTTCTTCCACGATGCGTACGGCATCAACGAGCTCTCCGTCCCAACGGACGGCAACGCCATGTTCATCGGGCTCGGCCCACTTGGATCTTCGATCCTTGCATCACCGAGCGGCACGCTGCTCTCGACACTTCTGTTCACCGCGGTCGCGCCGGCACCGGGCACGCCGCTGAACATCATTCCGTCGGCAGGATCGCCGATCGGCACGAGCGTCGTGTACGGAGACGCCGGTCCGAATGTGAATGTCACGGGAATTCTGACGGGGACCACTGTGCAGATCGTGCCCGCGCCCGCCGCGTCGGCAATACTGCTCGGCGTTGCGGGGGGATTGCTTTCTCAGCGTCGGCGCCGCGTGGCGCTGACCCCATGGGCTCATTCGTAGCCCGAACCAGGCCATGGCGCCTGGATACATCCAAACTTCGACCTGTCACCTCAGTCCAATGCGGTGCGTGCGGTCGTGCAGCGTCCATCCGCTCGTGGCGGGAGACGCGGGTGGGAGTGATTGTCTCGTTTGTGCCCGCAAAGGGTCATCGGTGGATTCGTTTGAAAGTCTGAAGGAGTCGATATGAAGTTGCGTCGTATGTTCCGATGTTTGGCCGCAGCCGCCTGCATGATGTTCGCAGGCACCGCGATGGCCGTGAACGGCTACACGGTGAGTCTGGTGACTGTGGATGATTGCACGAACTCCGGCCACGTGATCGTCGCCGTGAAGTTGAACAGCCAAGGTCCATCCTCGGTTGCCGGCGCACAGATCTTCCTGAACTACGACTCGTTCCTCTCCGCGACCAACGCCTCCATTACCGCCGGTGCGGGCCTTCAGGGCATCGTGCTCAACGCGAACGATGGCACGCACAAGGCAACGATCGCCGTCGGCGTCACCGCCCCCGCACAGGTCATCGGCGATGGCGACACCATCGCCACGATCGACTTCACCTACTCGGGCACGAAGTGCGCCACCGCCGGGCTGGTCTCCATCGACTCCGCCCACCTTCCCGCCTCCACGCTCACCAACAACCTCGCTCAGTCGCTCCTGTTCTCATCGAGCAACCTCGGCTCCATCACGCTCGGCGACACCACCCCTCCCACCATCACGGGCGGACCGGTTCTGACCGCGATCACCGCGAACAACACACTTGGCTCGTGCTCGGCGACCATCAGTGTTTCAACCCCCGCCGCCACGGATAACTGCACCGTCGCCAGCGTCGTCGGCACGCGCAGCGACAACCTCCTGCTCAGCGATCCCTTTATCGTCGGTACCACGACCATCACCTGGACTGCCACCGACGCCTGCGGCAACCAGTCCACCGCGACTCAAGATGTTGTCGTCACCGACACCGAAAATCCCGTCATCATGTGCGGCTCAGACGTTGATGTGAGCAACGACCTCAACCAGTGCTCCGCCGTTGTCGCGCTCCCGGAAACCCTCGCGAGCGACAACTGCGGCATCGCTTCCCTGGTCGGCGTTCGCAGCGATTCTCAACTCCTGACCGATGCGTACCCCGTCGGCACCACCACCATCCTCTGGACCGCAACCGACATCCACGGCCTCACCGCGACGTGCACGCAGACCGTCCTCGTCCGCGACACCCAGCCCCCATCCCTCCTCGTCCCGCTCAACTTCGAGCAAAACGCCGATGCGGGCGGATGCACACTCTCCTTGACCGCCGCTCTTCTCGGCACCGCAACCTACAGCGACAACTGCCCCGGAGTCAGCGATCCCATCATCAGTCTCACACTGGGCGGCCCGGCGATCACCCTCCCGATCGATCTCCCCGTCGGCACCACCCGCTTCTACTGGCGCGTGGTGGATGCCCACGGCAACACCAGCAGCCAGGCGACTGAGGATGTCACCGTACGGCCCTTCAACACCATGCAGGTGAACGTCGTCATGGCCGGTCTCGGTCCGGTCACCATCACGAAACGCGGCATCAACCTCAATCTCTACACCGCTGCCGGATGCCCGGGACCCGCGTTCACGGTTCCCTGCAAAGACATCAACTTCATTGGCTCGTTCTCCCCCGGGATCGCCAGGTTCGACGTCCCCTGCGGCATCACATGGACCGGCGTCACCGCGACCGACCCCAAGCACACACTCCGCCGCACCACGACGATCTCCATCACCGGCCCCGTCTACTTCGCGCAATTCAACGCCGCCGCCGGCAAAACACTCCAAGGCGGCAACATCAATGACGACGCCTTCATCGATATCCTCGACTTCGGCGGTTACATCGGCCAGTTCGGCGTTAACTACGGCACCGCCAACACCCTCTGCGGCACACCCGGCCTGAACGCTGACTTCAGCGCCAACCGCACCGTCGGCACCGAAGACTTCTCCTTCATCCAGGCCGGCTTCCTCGCCTTCCGCGATCTCGATCCCTGCGGCGGTGGATTCGCAAACGAAACCCCCGTCACCGACATCTCCGTCTCCGACCTCGTCGCCGGCGGCCTCCGCTCCTACGCCATGGCCGACTTCAACCTCGACGGCCGCCTCAACGCCGCCGACATCGCCTACGTCTCCCAGAACGGCCTCCCCGCCTGCGCGGCGGACTTCAACGACGATCAGGCCACCAACGTGCAGGACATCTTCAGCTTCCTCAACGCCTGGTTCGCCGACCACCCCAAGGCCGACCTCAACAACAACACCCGCACCGATGTGCAGGACATCTTCCAGTTCCTCGACGTCTGGTTCCAGGGCTGCTGATCAGCACCTCGCACGCCGGCAAAGTCCCGGCGTGCGTTTCGAATCATGCCCCCGCCCGCTTGTCGCGGGCGGGGGAACTTCGTCCGGTTCCCGCGAGCCCACGTTGTCTCGCCCCCTCCGGTTTCCGTATCGATCCGTCCGGGTTCTAGCACATGGAGATTCCAAGATGATCCGCAGACTCTGTCAGTGTTTGGCCCTTGCCGCCGGAGCCGCCATCGGCTCCCAGGCGATGGCCCAGTATTCCGTCGCGCTCCAGTCCGCCAACGACTGCCGCCACGACGGTTCGCTCGTTGTCAACCTCGTCGTCACGGGAACGCCGGGCGTTTCCACCGCCGCGGGTGGCCAGTTCTTCCTGAACTATGACGCCGGGCTCTCGGTCACCTCCATCGTCGCCGGACCGGCTCTGACAGGCGTGAGTCTGACGTTCAACAACGGCGCGCACACGGCCAACGTCGCCGTCGGCGCTCCCTTTGGCAACCCGAGCGCCACACTCTCGGTCGGCCAGACACTCGCGACCATCACGCTCGCCGCCCCCGGCACCTACTGCGCCCAGAGCGGGCTGGTGGACTTCCGCGTCAACAACCCCCCCACGCGCCTGACGGACTCGAACGGATCGCCGATCGCTGTCACCACCGCCGCGCTGAGCGCCATCACGCTCAACGACATCACGCCCCCCACGTTCACATTCTCCCCGCCCAACATCCAGATCGAATGCGATGTCGCGCCCACCGTCGCCAACACCGGCGGCCCCGCCACCGCGACGGACACGTGCAGCCCCACGGTCGTCACCTTCTCCGACTCGTCGCCGACCACCGTGTATCCCGGCAATCTCGGCTCGTGGACGATCTTCGCCACGCTGCCCCTCTCGAACACTCCCGGTGGCGACGGCACGGCCGACTTCGTCACCGGACCCGGCTCCCCTCCGCTCGGCGTCGGCAGCGCCCACTTCAACACCGGCACCGACGGTGACCAGACCGGGCAGTTGCGCAACTCCGGCCACGTCGGCACGCGCATCGACGCTCTGACTGCCCTCGGCTACAGCACCTACATCACAGCTTGGAACGGCCAACAGGCCCCATACCTGACGCTCTGGATTGACACCAATGGCGACCTCGTCAGCGATGATCGCTTGCATTTCGAGCCCGATTACAGCTCAGCCGGCGCAGGCAA
Organism: Phycisphaerales bacterium; assembly: GCA_044222255.1. GTDB lineage: Bacteria > Planctomycetota > Phycisphaerae > Phycisphaerales > UBA1924 > UBA4658. Next base: position 2,485 of record JBGANP010000063.1, on the reverse strand, counting down.
TCCCAACCCATTCCCCTTCCAAGGCCCGCCCGCGCTCAACGTATGGCAAACCTGGGATGCCCTGCACGGCATGTGGTATTCCGATAGCGTGAATACCCCCGGCTCCGGCGCTTTCACGCTCGCCACCTACCTCATCGCCAATCCCAACGCCCGCATCGTCAACGCTGCCGGCGGCGTCGGCGGAATCCGCATCGCATCGGGTTTCGCGGCCCCTGCCAGTTTCAATACCTACGTCGACAACTTCCGCATCTCCACCGCCTCCTCCTCCGCCATCTACAACTTCGACACCCTCGCCTTCCCCTGCGTGGACAACGTCATCGCACGCACATGGACGGCCACCGACCACTGCGGCAACGTCGCTACCTATGTCCAGGGCATCACCCAGCGCGATACCACCGCCCCCACGATCACCTGCCCCCCCAACATCGTCGTGAACGCCGATGCCGGCGGATGCACCGCGACCTTCTCCTACACCAACAACTTCAACGTCGCCCCGACGCTCTCCAACACTCCCGCTCCCGGCGTCTGGTACACCGACCGCTACGCCCCAGCCGGCTTCACCAGCGGCCCCGTCCCCGGCGGCACCGGCCTCGTCCACAGCATCTCCTCCGCCGATTCCGCGGCCAACCGTCCCCCGGCCTTCTCCAGCGCGTTCTACAACACCCAGGGCCGCTCGCTGGATATCGACCTCCCCGCCGGCGCCGAGCTCGCGGTTGATCTCTACATCCCCGCCTCCTGGGAAACCAGCGTCCGCCGCGCGGACATCTGGGGCGTCGGCCACGGCATCGACAACAGCGTCTCCGCCTACCCGATCATCGGCTTCATCTGCAACGACCCGACCGACGCGACCAACCCCACGCCCGCCGGCCCGCTCATGCCGCGCTACCGCGTCTGGGATGATGTCAACGGCTGGCTCGATCTCGGCACCGTCGTCACTTACAACGCCTGGCACCGCCTCTCCATCACGCTCACGGCGACCTCCTTCGTCTACAAGATCGACGGCTCCACCGTCGCCACGCTCCCGAACTACGGCACCGCCCGCATCGGCAGCACGCTCATCCAGGCCTACAACTTCGGCCAGTCCTACGACGTCTATTGGGACAACCTCCTCTCCGGCCCGCAGGGCCCCGTCGTCACCGACAACTGCAGCGTCCCCACCGTCACCGCCGTCCGCGGCGACAACGCGATGCTCTCCCTCTTTGATCCCTTCCCCTCCGGCACGACCAACGTGACCTGGACGGCCACCGACTGCGCCGGCCACGCCTCTTCCTGCGTGCAGACCGTCACTGTCAACGCCTTCAACACCGTCGTCGCCACCGTCGAGGAAACCGGCCTCATCGGTCCCTCCACGCGCTGCGTCTCCTTCGAGTTCTGGCGCGGCTGCTCGCTTGATGCCACCGTCTCCGCCGACTTCGCCTTCAACGGCGCGGGCGTCGGCACGGCCACCTTCAACGTCCCCTGCGGCGCGCCCTACACCGCCGTCACCGTCACCGACACCAAGCACACGCTCCGCCGCACCAGCGCGGGCGCGGCCAACTTCACCATCTCCGGCCTGAACTACGTCGCCGACTTCACCTCCTCCTCCGGCAAGGCCCTCGAGCAGGGCAACGCCAACAACGACCCCTACGTGGACATCCTCGACTTCGGCATCTTCATCGGCCGCTTCGGCACCGTCCCGGGCGCCAACTCCGCCTGCGGCTACGTCGGCTTCCACGCCGACTTCTCCGGCAACGGCGTCGTCTCCACCGAAGACTTCACCTTCATCCAGTCCGCCTTCCTCCACTTCCGCGATCTGGATCCCTGCATGAATCCCATCCTCGGCAACGGCCCCATCTCCGACATCTCCGTGGATGACCTCGTCGCCCGCAACATGCGCGACGCGGCCATGGCCGACTTCAACCTCGACGGCCGCCTCAACGCCGCCGACATCGCCCACGTCCTCCAGCACGGCATGCCCGCCTGCATCGCCGACTTCAACGGCGATCAGGCCCAGAACGTCCAGGACATCTTCGACTTCCTCTCCGCCTGGTTCATGAACCACCCCAAGGCGGACATCAGCGGCAATAGCGCCACCGATGTGCAGGACATCTTCTCCTTCCTCAACATCTGGTTCCAGGGCTGCTAAGCCCCCTTCGTGTGTCCCCTTCCCTCCCCCGCCCTTCCCGGGCGGGGGCGGCTTGCAGAGTCCGGTTCAAGTATCCTGCCGCGCCCGGCCCCCGCCGGCGCGGCCGCGGCGAGAGTCTCCTTCCACGTGTGAGTCCAGCGGGTCCGCGATGACCCCTTTTTTCAGAGGTTCCCGATCATGGCGATTGATGCAAAGGTGCGGCAGGTTTGTGCGGGCGTAGTGTCACGATTTGTGTCTGGCGTTAGGCGTGCGGGGCGTAGAACTGCGGCTATCGCGCTTTCGCTAGTCACGATTGGCGCGTCAAGCGTCGGCGCGAACGGGCAGCTTCCGGCCGGCTTCAATGGGAGCTATACCCAGAAC
>JBGANP010000062.1:0-21976 GCA_044222255.1 Phycisphaerales bacterium | reverse complement strand
CGACACTCGAACGCGTGTGCTGTTGCAACACCACGGGCAGCAAGCTGCCCGTGCCACCCGGAATCAACAGTGCAAGAGTCCCGCGTTAGATTGATTTGCTTGCTGCAATCCGCCTGTGCGGCGCGATGACGAAGACCAGCCCGCCCGTGAAGGCGAGCGCCGCGAGCATCGCACCCGGGAGCGTCCACCCGAGGACCTTGGGGCTGAAGGCGGTGTCCGTGAACTTGTACTCGGGAACGCTGAGCTTGGGGATGACGAACATCGCCATGTAGTACTCGGCGGTTCGTTCCTTGAGCGGCTCGAACTGCATGAGATACTTCGCGGCGGCGGCACGCTCCGCATCGACGCCCGTTCCGGCGGCCTCGCGGGCGAGGCGGACTTCGGGGTCGCCATAGCTGCTCTTGCGGGGCCAGCGCCGGATCGTGTGCGTCACCGCGCCGTCGCGCTGCAGGTCGTAGAAATCAAAGAGCCACTCGTCGCGGCGGACCTTGCCCCAGGTCTCGGGGTTGTAGCCCTCGGGCGTGCGGCGGACGACGATCACGAAACGCTCGGAGCCGGGGATGCGGGACTGCAGTCCCTTGTCGTCGCGCACGACGGGGTAGATAGCGAGAGGCTTGAGCCACTCGTCGTAGCCGGCGAGTGTCGGGAGATCGAGCGCGGGCGGGCGCTTGACGGGGATCAGCGTTTCCTTGCCGCCATACTCCAGCCGGATCGCACCCTCGCTCTTGTCCTTGCCTGTTTCCTTGGCGGGCTCGACATCCGTCAGCGTGGCGACGGGAAAGCCGTCGACGCGGAGCGTGCGTCCGGCGATCGGTTCGGCGTGGAAGGTTGGGATGTTGGCGTGGGCGTTGTAGTCCGCGATGCGATGGGCCATGGGGACGATGGCGGCGCAGAACAGAACGCCCGCGCCGATCGTGATGCACCAGGCGTATCGGCGGCCACGTTCCATGGGGGCGAGTGGACAGGAGAGATCAGTGCGCGGGCTTGGCGGCGGGGGCCGCGTCGGGCTTGGCTTCGGGAGTCACCTTGGGAGCAGCAGCATCGTGGCCGGTCTCGGGCTTGTGCTCGCCGGCGGGGGCGGCGTGCTCGGCATGAGCGGATTTGGGGGCGTGATACCCGGGCCAACCGGGGACCGTGACGCCGCCGATGGGGCGGCTGAAGTTGGGCGACGACCCGGTGGCGGGCTCCTCGCGGAGGAAGCCGGCGTCGGTGATGCTCTGGGTGTTGGTGGTCTCGTGGTGCTCGCGATGAGATGGCTTGCCGGTCTTGCGTGCGTGCGCGACGATCGAATCGCCGTTGGCCGCGCCGGGAACGACCGCGCCGCCCGCGGAGAGGTTGCCGCCGGGATAGGCGTAGACGTTCTTGAAACGATCGATCGAGGCGCGGTTGCCGAGGTCGAGCGAGGTGAACCCGAGGAAGGAGAAGACCGTGACCAGCGTGAACACGAAGATGACGGTGTTCATCGGGTTGTCGTACTTGAGCTGCATGAAGAAGCCGACGACGAGGGCGGTCTTCACCACCGCGATCGAGAGCGCGACCACGGCGTTGATCCACTGCGGGATCTCGACGTGGAAGGTGTTCGCGATGAGCTGCTCGGCCCACGCGGTGCCGGAGGTCAGCAGCGTGCAGACAAGCAGGGCGATGAGAATGAACCGGAGCGTGAACAGGGACACGATGACGTGCCCGTGGTCCTTGTGTCCGTATTCGTCAAACTCGGCGGCGTGGCTCATGGGGGAACTCAGAAGTGAGAAGGCGGAAGTCGGATCGGAAACAAACCAGGGACACGGGCGGGACGCCCTTGTCACGGAATCAGTGGATCAGGTACAGCAGGGGGAAGAGGAAGATCCAGACGATGTCGACGATGTGCCAGTAGAGACCCACGCCTTCGACGGCGTTGTAGTGGCCGGGGCCGAAGTGGCCCTTGCGGGAGCGGAGGAAGATCCAGATGAAAAGGCCCATGCCGATGATGACGTGGCTGGCGTGGATCGCCGTGGAAGCCCAGTACACACCCCACCAGAGGGGCTCGTACGGATCGGCCGGACCCGAGTAGGAGTAGTACTTGCCGGGCAACAGGCCGTCGTGGATCTTGTGGGCGTACTCGAAGTAGAACTTGATGAAGAGGAAGGCCGCGCCCGCGAGGAAGGTCAGGATGATGTTGATCTGCAGCCACTTCTGGTTGCCGGTCTGCGCGTGGCGCACGCCCGCGGCGACCCAGTAGCTGGACATCAGCAGGACGATCGTGTTGATGAGCCCCCACTTCACTTCAAGATGATGCGAGCCGCCGAGGAAGGCCTCGGGGTGCATGAGCCGGAAGATGAAGTAGGCGCAGAACATCCCGCTGAAGAGCAGGATTTCCGTGCCCAGGAAGAGCCAGACGCCCATCTTGACCGAGTCGAACTCGTGTTCGCGGTCCTTGAAGTGGTGCGCCGCGTGGTATCGCTCGTGCAGGGGCCGCGAGAGGTCCTCGGCGGGCGATGGATGTGAATGGATGGTTGCCATGTCGGGTGGGTCTCGGGAGTCGGGGCGTGATTAGTGCTTGAGCGCAACGGCCGCGGGACGGGGGAGGATGAACTCGCCGGGACGGGTCTGCGGCGGGATGACGTTGTCGTAGTCGTACGGGCCGTGAACGACGACGGGCTCGTGATCAAAGTTGTGCTCGATGGGCGGGCTGGAGGCGTTGGTCCACTCGAGCGTCAGCGCGCCCCAGGGATTCGGGCCTGCCTTCTTGCCGGCGGCGAGGGAGTGCATGAAGGTGACGAGATGGACGAGGAAGCCGGCGAGCAGTGTGTAGGCGCCGTAGGTTGAGAGCTGGTGGTACAGGATGTAGTCATCGACATAATTCGCGTAGCGGCGGGGCATGCCCTGGCTGCCCATGACGAACTGCGGGAAGAAGGTCAGATTGAACCCGATGAACACGAGAAAGAAGCCGAGGGTCGCACCCTTCTCGCTGTACATCTTGCCGAACATCTTGGGCCACCAGAAGTGGATGCCGCCGACGAACGCGATGATCGTGCCACCCATCATGACGTAGTGGAAGTGGGCGACGACGAAGTAGGTATCGTGCAGGTGCAGGTCCACGGCGAGGGAGCCGAGGAAGAGGCCGGTGAGGCCGCCGATGGAGAAGAGGAAGAGGAAGCCAAGGGCGTACAGGTTCCACGCGTTGAGGCAGATGGAGCCCTTGTAGAGCGTGGCGATCCAGTTGAAGATCTTGACGGCCGAGGGAATGGCGACGAGGAAGGTGAGCGCGCTGAAGACGACCGCGGCGACCTCGCCTTCGGACGTAAACAGGTGGTGGCCCCAGACGATGAAGGAGATGCCCGCGATGGCCAGCGAGCTGAACGCGACGGCGCGGTAGCCGAAGATCGGCTTGCGGGCGCCGCAGGCGATCATCTCGTTCATCAAGGCCATGCCCGGAAGGATCATCACGTACACGACGGGGTGGGAGTAGAACCAGAAGAAGTGCTGGAAGAGAACGGGATCGCCGCCCAATCGCGGATCGAAGATGCCGATGTGGAAGGATCGCTCGAAGATCATGAGCAGGAGCGTGATGCCGATGACGGGCGTGGCGAGGACCTGGATGATGGCCGCGCCGTAGATGCCCCAGACGAAGAGGGGCATATCAAACCAGCCCATGCCGGGAGCGCGGAGCTTGTGAACGGTGACGACGAAGTTCAGGCCGGTGAAGATGGATGAGAACCCGAGGATGAACGCCGCGGTGACCATCCAGGTCACGTTGAGATATCCATCGTCGGTCATGGTTGAATAGGGCGTGTAGAAGGTCCACCCCGTGTCCACGCCGCCGCTGATGATCGCTATGACGGCGAAGATCGAGCCGAGCAGGTAGACATACCAACTGAGCAGGTTGAGCCGCGGGAAGGCAACGTCCTTGGCGCCGAGCATCAGCGGGAGCAGAAAGTTGCCCAGCGAGGCGGGGACCGAGGGAACGATGACGAGGAAGACCATGATGACGCCGTGGAGCGTCATGGTGCGGTTGTAGGTCTCGTTGGTCTTGGCGATGTTTTCGGATTCCGCGCCACGACCAACCAGTCTCTGAAGTGTGTTGTGCTCGATCACCTTCGCTTGCAGCGGTTTTCCTGTGGCAGCGTCCAGCACCGGATTTCCTGCGGAGTCCAGCACCGGCTTGACCACTATGTTGTTCGGCTTGTACAACTCGGTACGGACGCCGATGGCGGCCATGCCGCCGAGGAAGAACATGAACAGGATGGCGACGAGGTACATCACACCGATCTTCTTGTGATCGATGGTGGTGGCCCAGTCCATGACTGTGGCGAAGAGCTTGGTCCCGAACGAGTCGTTCGGATTGCCCTTGTACTCGAGATAACTTCCGTGATGCTCGTGAGCGGCTGACATGTGGCGAACCTCCTGCGGGAGGGGACGAACTTGGATGAACAAATCGGACGGAAAAACGGTGATCTGCTGGTCTATCGAACGCGGCCGGGCCGGGGCGTGAGCCACGGCTGAGACCGCTGGGTCCTACTTCTTGGGAGCGGTCCCTTCCTTGGCGGCCTTCTCCTCTTCGCGGTACTGCTCGACGGTCTTGGCGCCGGCGGTCTCGGCCTGCTGCTTGTACTTGTCGCTGAGGGACTTGATGTAGAGGATGACACCGTCAACCTCGAGCGGGTTGAGCTGACCGGCGAAGATGGGCATCGAAGAGTCGTAGCCCTTCAGGATTCGTTTCTGTGAGTACAGAATGTTTTCACGCAGCCAGTTCTCGTCCACGACGCCCGGCCCCGGGATCTTGTCGCCGTTGGTGTACTCGTGCTGCGCTCCGTACATGTTCTTCCATGTCGGACCGGTGCTCTTGGTGCCGTCGACGGAGTGGCATGAGAAGCAGTTCTTGGTCTTGTAAACGAGTTCGCCGACCTTGAGCAGCGGGATTCCCTTGCCGTAGTCGAGCCACTGGCGGATCGTCGCTTCAAACTCTTCGGTGGGAACCACGCGCAACTGGCCGGCCATTTCCGAGTGGTCCTGGCCGCAGTATTCGGCGCAGAAGACGCGATGCGGCGGGTTTTCGGGTTGATCGGGATATTGAAGCTGGCCAGTCTTCTTGTTTCGCTCGTTGGTCTTTTTCTGCGGATAGAACCACATTGACGTGTAGCGGTTGGGGATGACGTCCATCTTGGTGCGGAAGTCCGGCACGTAGAAGGCGTGCAGCACATCCAAGCTGCTCATGATGAACTTGACGGGGCGTTTCTCGGGGACGATGAACTCCACCACCGGGTGCTCGGTGTGCGTGAGATACACCTGATCGCTCTGCGGCGAGGCGCCGTTGCGGTAGTTGACCGTCCAGAACCACTTCTGGCCTGTGATCTTGATCTCTTCGGAGTCTGCCGGCGCGGCCAGTTTGTCCGCGTAGCCGGTGAAGCCCCAATAGAAGATGGGGATCATGATGAGCAGCGGGATGATCGACCACGCAAGCTCCATCGGCGTGTTGTGGGCGGCGGAGACCTGGTAGTTCTCCTTCTGCTTGCCGCGGCTGTACTTGAAGATGAACCATCCGAGCAGGATCATCAGCAGGATGAAGCTGAGGATGTTGATCCAGAGGATGTACATGAAGAGGTCTTCGGTGTCGGCGGCCTGGGTGGAGGCGCCGATCGAACTGAAGAAGTACTTCTTCAAGCTCTCCTGAGCAAGAGTTGTCGTCAGAGTCATGATCATGGGGTCGATCCGGTGAGCGGGGCGGAGGCGCCCGGGAGGCGAACGGTCGAGAGGGGTGATTCGGGGGAAACAGTCGCAGTGGCCGAGGGCGATCCGACGAGTGCCGCGCGGGCCGCTCGCTTTCGCTTCTCGAACCGCCACATCACAAGCAGGAGAGAGCCGACGAACGCGATGGTGATGGCCGCGCCGACGCGCATGACGCGCATGGCGGCGACGGTGTACGTTCCGGCATCGGGATCAAAGTGGTAGCACCAGAGCACGAAGGCGTCTTTCCAGGTGCCGATCTTTCCGCCGGATGCCTCAAGGATGGCGAGCTTCACATCGGCCGCGGGATAGTTCAGGCCGACCAGCGAGCGCGAGACCTTGCCTTCGGGAGTCAGAACGTAGAGAGCCGCGCCATGGGAGAACTCGCCGTTCTCCAAGGCACGGAAGGGAAAGCCGAGCGCGTCGCCGAGCGACTGGGCGGCCTCGGGCGAGGAGGTCAGAAAGTTCCAGCCGCTGGCGGTTTCCTGACTGCCGCGGTTGTAGGAGATGAGCTGAGCGGACTTGCGCTCGGTGGAGTCTTTGGAAGTGTCGCGCGGGTCGAAGCTCACGAGCAGGACATCAAAGTCCTTGCCGACGGTGAGATCAATCTCGTTCAGCGTGTTGGTGAGCCGCTGGAGCACCTGCGGACAGAGGATCGGACAGCGGTAGTACATCATCTGCACAACCACCGGGCGGCCACTCTTGCCGTCGGCGGTCTTGCGGTTGAAGTACTCCTTCAGCGAGACCGTCTTGCCCTGTTCGTTTGTGAACTGGAGTTCGAGCGGGACGCGCTGGCCGAGCTTGTTGGCCATGTCGAGGCCGCGCACCGGGGCGGGCAACTGGGACGGAATGACCTGTGCGTTCACAGCCGAGGGAGCAAAGGCAATCCCGATCGCCCCCACTGCTGCCGCCGCGCACGCCATCGCCAGCCGCCTGAGGCGATTGGTGGAACGTGCGGGAATGTTCGGCGTGGAGGTCATGTGTGGCTGGTGCGATCAGTTCCCCGTTGAAGCGCGGCGGGAAGTGGTGTATGTCTGAACAACATCGTCGATCGACTTGCCGATCGGGGTGATGGTGATGGTCTTGTTGACGTTCTCGGTCTCGGTGGGCATCTGCGCGGTGCCGCCCTTCTCAAGCAGAATGAGATCCGCTCCCTTGGCCTTGCGAGCAATCTCGGTGGGAGAGTCCGCGAGTTCCTTGTACGCCCCGATGCGCGGCATGTGCTCGCGCTCGGCCATGCGCTTGGTGTTGTAGTGGACATAGAAGCCGTACACCACGAGGCAGGAGATGACGACCACGCCCGTGAGCGCGAGGCCGACGCCCATGATGAGGTTGCTGTTCTGCACCTCGCCGTGGGCGTGCTGGGGCTTCTCGTCGTGCGAGTGGTCGTGCCACTCATCGACGGGATCGTGCAGCGGCGCCGTTTCGGCGACATGGTGCGAGGGCTTGGCGTGTGGGTCGGACATGGTCTGTGCTTTCGATGCCGGGAGCCGGGGAACGAACGGGAGAACGAGAGGACATCACACGTAGTTCTTGTGGGCGAGGAGCTCGTTGAGCCGAGGGTCCTTGAGGGGAACCAGCGGCGCCTTGCTCATCTTCCAGACGACGCAGCCGAGAAAGAGGCAGGTGGGGCCGAGGATGCCCGCGATGTCCACCCAGATGTTGGTGCCGGGGAGAACGTTGCGGACGATCGGGCGGGCGATGTAGATGAGGTCCGCCGCGTGCATGACGAGCATCCACACGGCGATGATGCGGAGCGTGTGCGGGTTGCGCTTGAGCGGGCGAATCAGCAGGAACAGGAACGGCAGCAGGAAGTGGCCGAGGCAGAGAACCTGGAAAATGTTCTGATAGCCGTGGTCGTTGCGGAGGTTGTAGAACGCGGTTTCTTCCGGGATGTTGGAGTACCAGATCAGGAAGTACTGCGCGAAGGTGACATACGCCCAGAAGACGGTGAACGCGAAGAGCAGCTTTCCCAGATCGTGCTGGTGCTCATCGGTAAAGGTCTTGCCGAGGCGGCCGCTGATTCGAAGAGAGCAAAGAATCACGCACATCACCGCGAGGCAGGCGATGGTGCTGCCTGCGAAGAAGTAGACGCCGAACATCGTCGAGAACCAGTGGTAGTCCATGCCCATCAGCCAGTCGAAGGACGCGAAGGCCGTGCAGAGGGCGAATGCGAGCAGACCGAAGGAGCTGATGAAACGGGCGCGGGCCGTGAGCCAGCGGTCGCCGGTTTCATCCTGCTTGCGGGAGAGTGCGTAGAGCTTGCGACCAAGCAGTGTCCAGATGGTGAAGTAGATCGCTGCGGCGATGCCCCATCGCCACGGATTCAGCCAGAGGGCCTTTTCCTGATAGATCGGGTCGCCGTGGTTCGCGGGATTCATCCACGAGAACAGCAAGCCCTGCTTGAACACCAGTTCGATGATGGCGACCGGAATGAACAGAAGGATGATCACCGGGAAGAGCGACGCGATCGTCTCCGCCGTTCGGCGGACGGTCGCGGACCATCCGGCGTTAAACTGCTGGAAGATCATCTGCAGGCCCAGCGCGCCGAGGGCGATGCCCAGGGCGTACAGGAACCCCATGTGGTATGAGGTCAGGGCGTGCTGCTTGCTGTTCACATCGCCGGAGAACGCCGTCGCGGCGACGATCAGGATGCCGATCACGCCGACGAACCAGAGGGCGTTTCGCGACATCGCGCCAAAGCCGGGGCCCGGCGTCAGCTTGTTGACATCAAGCTCGTGGCGGGCCGCGATCTGCGGCTCCTCATGAGCGTGTCCATGGGGCTCGGCATGTCCTGCGCTGATGGTGCTCACTTGCCGCCCTCCACCTTTGTGTTCGTTGCAGCCGGGGCCGGCGATGCAGTTCCACCGACGGGCTCGTGCCAGGACTTCTGCAGAACTCGGACGTATGCCACAATCGCCCACGCGTCGATCTCACTGACCTTGTCGGCATAGGACGGCATCTTCGGGGGTTTGCCCTCGACATCCGGCACGCCATTGCGAATCACGCTGAAGATGTATCCGTCCTGGCCGGTTTTCACCTTCGAGTCACTGTACTTCGGATCGTGGTAGCTCGGCACCGGCGCGCCCCATCGCTGGCCGACGACGCCGCCCTTGAGGTTCTTCGGATCGCCACCCTCACCCTTGAAGCCGTGGCAGACGGCGCAGTAGATGTTGAAACGCTCCTGGCCGCGGTTGATCATCGCACGCATCGCCGCGGCGTCGGACTCGAACGTTTCGCCGCGATCAGAACGCATCGCCTTGAACTCGTCCAGAGCCGCGCCGGGGAGCTTGGCGACGAAGGCCTTCTCGCCCTCGGCCAGCGGCTTGCCGGCGGGATCAACACCATCCCAAAGCTCCGGGATCTCGCGCCGGAACTTGGCGCGAGAGATGTCTTCGGGCCGCATGGAGGTTCCGAACGCAACCGCGCCCTTCACCGCAGGACGCATGGCGCGGCCATCGGTGAAGAACTCCGTCTCGGTCTGCGGCTTGAACTTGGGGCTGTCGTCCATGTCCGGGAGAAACTGGTGCGGGGTCTCGTCGGAGCGTTCCTCGCGGCAGGCGGTGAGGCCGCAGGCGAGGATCGCGCCGAGACCGGCGAGCGCCAGTGTCTTGCGGAGCGGAGTTGTGTTCTGATGGTTGGTCATCGGTGGTCTGCGAGATGCGAGGTCTGACGGCGTTTGGTTTGTTCGAAGCTGCGGCGAAGGGCGCCGAAATCCAGTTTCACTCTTCGACGAGCTCGACGTTGTATCCCTTGGCGGATTCCAGTGTTTGCTTGGTCTTGACAGGATCGAAGTTCGCGTCCTTGGACTCGACGCAGATCACGAAGCGATCGTCGCTCACGCGGAGGAAGCGATCCTTCTTGAAGAGCGGGTGGTACCACATCGGCAGCACGTTGAACGCCAGCATCGAGAGGATCGCGGTGAACGCCGTGAAGAGCACGCCGATCTCGAACGTGACGGGAATGAGTGCCTGCCACGCGCCGAGCGGCTTGCCCTGCACGACGGTGGCGTAGCCACTGGTCGAAACCCAGTATTGGAACGCGAAGCCGATCGCCGCTCCGGTCAGGCCGATCACGCCGACCGTGAGCGGGAGCTTTGAGTTGGGCAGGCCCATCGCCTCGTCGATGCCGTGGATCGGGAAGGGGGAATAGACATCCCACTTCTTGTACCCGGCATCTCGCATCTTCTCCGCGGCGCGATACGTGTCTCCGGGCGTGGCGAACTCCGCCATCATCCCATAGACCACCTCGCCGGCGGTTGTCTTGTAGGTTTTGCCTGTCTTCTTTGCCATAGATGCCTTTACCTTCCACTCCGTCACTTCGTCACTCGGTCACTTCGTCGCTTCTCAGTGGTGGTCGTGCGGACTTGCTTCCGGCGTGACGTTCTTGATCTCGCTCATCGCGAACGCCGGGAGGAACTTCAGGAAGAGGAGGAAGAGGAACAGGAAGATGCCGCAGGTGCCCACGAAAGTGAGGATGTCCACGGGCGTCGGGTAGAACATGCCCCACTGGCCCGGGAGAAAGGCCCGGTGCAGCGAGGTGACGATGATGACGAATCGCTCGAACCACATGCCGACGGTCACAATCAGGCAGACGATCCAGATCGCCAGCGGGCTGGTGCGGAACTTGCGGAACCAGAAGACCTGGGGGGAGACGACGTTGCAGAGAATCATGGCCCAGTAGGCCCACCAGTACGGCGCGCCGCGCGGGTTGATCCATGTCGGCGTCACGCGGTTCCACAGGAACACATCCGCCTCGTACTTGTTGCCCGAGTACCACGCGATGAAGAACTCCATCGCGTAGGCGAAGCCGACCATGCTGCCCGTGACCAGAATGATTTTGGACATGTTCTCCATGTGACGGAGCGTGATCAGCTCCTTCATGTTCGGATACAGCTCGCGGGCCGGGATCATGAGCAGCAGCACCATGGCAAAGCCGCCGAAGATGGCGCCCGCGACGAAGTACGGCGGGAAGATCGTCGTGTGCCAGCCCGGCAGCACGGAAGTGGCGAAGTCGAAAGACACGATGCTGTGCACCGAGAGCACCAGCGGCGTGCTCACGCCGGCGAGAAGCAGATACGCCTTCTCATAGTGCTGCCAGTGGCGGCTGGAGAATCGCCAGCCCAGGGCGAGGAAGCCGTAGATCCACGCGCGGAGCTGGTCCACGCGGAGCGTGATGAACGGCAGCACCGTGGGGCCGCTGGCCGAGGCCTTCAGCCGCACAACAGCGCGATCGCGGAGCGTCGCCATGTCCGGGATCATGCCCATGTACCAGAAGAGCGCGGAGACCGTGAAGTACGTGCTCACCGCGAACACGTCCCACAGCAGCGGGCTCTTGAAGTTCGGCCAGATGCCGTTTGCATTCGGAATCGGGAAGACCATCCAGATGAACCAGACGCGTCCGACGTGGATGCCGGGGAAGGTGCCGGCGCAGATCACGGCGAAGATCGTCATCGCCTCGGCGGCGCGGTTGATCGACGTGCGCCACTTCTGCTTCAGAATGCACAGAATCGCGGAGATCAGTGTTCCCGCGTGACCGATACCGATCCAGAACACGAAGTTCGTGATATCCCACGCCCAATCGACGCGGTTGTTCAGGCCCCACACGCCCACGCCCGTGATCAGCAGATAGATGATCATCAGCGTGCCGAGGCCCGCGATGCCCGAGGCCAGACCCGCGAGGGCCAGCCACCAGCCCGCCGGCTTCTCCTCGACATACCCGCACACCGTGTTGGTGATGTCGTGGAACGAACGGTTGTTCAGGACCAGCGGCGCACGCACCGCCGGGTCGTCGATGAGCGTTCCGTCGCCGGTGCGCTCGTCCAGCACCTGCGGCGGATCCGTGGGGATCCTGCCCGTCAGGCGGCCGGCGTTGATCTCATCTGGGTGAATAGCGCTCATGCTCGTTTACGCTCCAAGGACGGCCAAGCTGAGCTTGTAGCCGGAATCGGTGATGGTCTTGGCCGGATCGAACTGGTTCCCCAACGCGTGCTTGCCGTGCTCTTCGCCGCCAGCGGGGTGGCCGTGGTCGGACTCGCTGCCGTGTCCGCCGTGGTGAAAAGGATTCTCGATCGGAGCACGAAGAGCCGGGTTCGGATTCTTGATTGACGCCATGTGCGTCGTCCGCGGCCGCGTGTTGATATAGCCCAGCAGCATGTACGAGCGACCGTTCTCCCGCATGTTGTACACGCGGCTGCCGGTGCGCGTCGCGCCGCCCGGCTCCGGATATTTCGTCTTTGTGTCGGACATATCACCGAACGTGATCGCGTCGGAGGGGCACGCCTGCTGGCAGGCGACTTGGAAGAAGCCGTCGGGAATCTGGCCGCCGTCTCCGTCCTTGCCCTTGGGCAGGTTCTTGAGCTTGATCTCGATCCGCGCCTCGTTGATGCGCTGCATGCAGTAGTTGCACTTTTCCATCACGCCGCGCGAGCGGACGGTGACGTTCGGGTTCATGCCCAGCTTGGTGATCTCATCCAGCCGCTCGCGCAGACGCGGCGGGATCAGGTTCACGTTCTTCGGATTCGCGCCCACGGCCGACATCGACTCCTTGCCGATGTAGTCGCCGTTGACCTTCTTTACGCCGTAGTCGAAGAAGTTGAAGCGGCGCACCTTGTACGGGCAGTTGTTGGCGCAGTACCGTGTGCCGATGCACCGGTTGTACACCATGTAGTTGATGCCCTCGGGACCGTGGACGGTCGCGTTCACGGGGCAGACCGTCTCGCACGGGGCGTTCTCGCAGTGAACGCACGCCACCGGCTGGAAGAACACGCTCGACGCGTCGATCCCGGTCTGGCTGGTGCCCGCGAAATACCGATCCACGCGGATCCAGTGCATCTCGCGGCCCTTGTTCACCTCGATCTTGCCGACGACCGGAATGTTGTTCTCCGCCTGGCAAGCGATCGTGCAGGCCGAACAACCGGTGCAGGAGCCGAGATCGATCGACATTCCCCACTGCGGTCGACTCGCGAAGTCCACCTTGCGGGGCTGCCCGCTGGCGTCCTTGTTGTCATGGGTCTGGAAGGCGGCGCTGCCGTGCTCGGCCTGGTCGCCCTTGATCTCTTCGGTCTTGCTGCCGCGCTGTGGATTGACGTACGCGTTGATATTCGCCGGGGTGTGGGAGAGCTCTCCCAGTCGCTCTGCGAAGGCCAGATCGCGCGGGTTTCCGTAGGAGTCGGAGTTCTTCTCCCGCTGATCGCCGAACTTCTGCCAGGCGGGAAGGTCCACCTCACGCACGATCGCGCGACCTTCCATGGAGCCGTGGTGCTGCGTGGTGACGATCTGATAGTCGCGCTCGCCGGAAGTAGCACGCGCCACCTTCGCGCCCGAGGCCATGCGGCGCGAGCCGCCCGCGACGCCGCTGATCGGGTACACGTTGTGCCCCGTTTCCTCACCGACGCGACCGACCTTGGTGCGGCCATAACCGAATCGAAGCACGACGGTGTTGTCCGGCAGGCCCGGAATCGTCCACGCCGCGGCACGAACAGTCTGCCCGCCCACGCCGATCTCGATCACCTTGGAGTACCGCTTCTTATCCGTCTCGTCATCCTGCTCCAGCCCGAACTTCTTCGCGGTGTTCTCAGAGACCATCGCGACGTTGTCCCACACCACCTTCGTGATGGGATCGGGAAGCTCGTTGAGCCACGCGTTGTTGGAGAAGCGGCCATCGCCGATCGTGCCCATCGCGAAGACGACATCGAACGCATCCTCGCTGACGCGGGCGGGCTTCCACTCGCTCAGAGCAGCGGCCACATTCGCATCGCGAAGAGTGGGCTGCGCGGGCTTATCGACAACGCCGAAGACGCCGTCGTTCAGGGCACGCCGCCACGCCTTCTCGAAACCCGCACCGGTGAAACCGGGGCGAGCGTTCCAGGTGGCGCGGACGATCTCGTACCCGTCGGCCTTGTCAAGTTCATCGCCGCAGATCATCGCGAGCACTTCAAGATCGCTCTTGCCGCTGTAGAGCGGCGCGATCATCGGCTGCGTCGGCGAGAGCACGCCCTCGACGGATTCCAGATCGCCCCAGCTCTCCAGAGCGTGCGCCATCGGGAGGTGCCACGTGCTCAGATCGATCGTCTCTTCGTGATCCGCCGAGAGCGTGATTCGCTGCGCGGCCTTGGCCATCGCGTCGCCGAACTTCAGATCGCCCGGGGCGTCATACGCGGGATTCACGCCGATGCAGACCAGCGTGGAAATCGAGCCGCCGTTCAGGCCGTCGACGACCTTCTTCAAACCCGCGATTCCCGACGACGCCTCATCCTCGCCCATCGGACGATAGTGGACGGTCGAGCCCGCCGCGCCGAGCGCGGCGTTCATCGCGTGGCACAACGCATGCACCGCCGCCGGCTGCGTCGGACCCGCGAGCACGACGACCTTGCCCGAGCGGCCCGCGGCCGTCAGATCCTTCGCGAGTTCATCGACGAACTTGCTCACCGTCGCGTCGCCCACCGCGCCGGCCATCTGGCCCGCGATTCCCTCGGCGGCAGACTTCACATTTCCACCCACACCCAGCTTCGACGCAAGAGCGGCTGCGACCGTCGCGATCGCGCTCGGCGCGGCCGCGATGCGATGATCCGCCTTCGCGCCGGTGACCGTCAGCGAAGACTCAACCATGTACAGACGGTTCATCCCGTCCTTGGTCGTCAGCGGAGAACGCTTGGAGGCGAACCCGCGTGCGTTGCGGAGCATCGCCGCATCGTCGCCGAGGAAGTCGCGATCAAACGAGACGATCACATCGGCCTTGTCCAGATGCAGTACCTCGCGCATCGGCGAACCGAACGCAATCGTCGAGCCCTTCGCGGCCTCGTCGCTCTGCACCGCGTCGTACGCGACCCACATCGCCTTGGGATACGTCTCCATCACGCGCCGCTTCATCGCATCGCGAGAGGGAGAACGCCGCTTGTCAACGATGAACGCGAGCCCAGCACCCTGAGTGTTCTTGACGCCCGCGAAGTGCTGCTTGCTCCACGCCGAGAAGTCCGCCCAGGAGCGCGGCTTCTCGTTCTCCTCCTTGGAGAGCCCTGTGAACCGCGGGTCTTTCAGCCGATCCGGGTCGTATAGAGAAAGAATGCTCGCCTGCGCTGTCGCGCTCGACTTGCCGTTGCTGCCGATGTGGAGCGGGTTGCCTTCGAGCTTGGTCGGGCGGCCCTCGTGGCACTCAACCAGCAGACCTTCAACAGCGCCACCGGGCAGAGCCATGCTCGTTGCGAAATAAACGCATTTGCCGGGGACGACATCCTCGGGCACAGCGCGGGAGTACGGATAGATCTTGTGATCCGGGCGGCGACAGCCGGGGAGCGTCGCCGCGCCCGCGAGGGCGACCGAAGCGCCCATCAGCTTCAGGAACGTGCGGCGTGATCCCTCGAGGAGGCGAGAGGCGTCCGTCGGGAGCTCCTTCTCCAGCCAATCGCGAAACTCCGGAGTGTCCGCAGCATCGTCCAGCCCGCGCCAGTACTTGCGGCCGTCCACGCCGATCTGGTCATTGGTGACGGAGCGGGCCTTCTTGACCGGCTTCTCCCCAACTGTCGAATGGCATTGATCCAAGCTCATCGCTGCTTCCGTTCTCGTAGTCCCGACTCTGTCCTGTCGCTATCTCTACGCCTGTACGCCTGCTGGATTTCCGTTTAGTAGTGGCACGCGCCGCAGTTCTGCGGCAGCAGGTGCAGACTCTTCGCCTCGAGTTCCTTCAGTTTGCCGAGCCCGCCGGGCGTGTCGGCGCGGAGCGGGTCACCGCCAGCCGTCGCGGCCCCGTTCTTGTTCTCTTCGAGCTGCGTGCGAACCCACGACAGGTCCGTCACCTTGTCGCGCGGCACCAGATACGGCGCGGGGTTCGCGTGGCACTCAAGGCACCACGACATGCTCAGCGGCTGTACTTGGTGAACCACCGGCATCTCGTGGATCGCGCCGTGGCAGGAGTAGCAGCTCACACCCGCGTTCACGTGCGCGTTGTGCGGAAAGTTGCGAACATAGTCGGGCAGCTTGTGGACTCGGCGCCATGGCACCGACTCTCCCCCCTCGACGATCGCGAGCCCGAGGCGCTTGTACTCCGCTTCCTTGTTCGCGGCCTCTTCAAAGTTCCCCGCCTTCTTGAACGCCGCGATCTCATCGAATCGCTTACCGGAATCCCAGGCGTCCCGAAGGAACTGCACGCGCGGCGCCTTGGCGTAGAGCTGATCGTTCACATGTCCCTCGGCGTGGCAGCCGACGCACGTGCTCACCGTCGGAATGTTCGCCTCGGGCGAGTTCTCAACCTGACTGTGGCAATAGCGGCAATCCATGCCGAGTTTGCCCGCGTGGATCTGATGGCTGAAGCCCGGGTATGTCTGCCCGGGAATCTCCGGGGCCCTTTGCCCATCCTTCGCAATCTGAAGGATGCGGACCTGAGCGTGCTCGCTCAAATACGGCTGCGAAGGCATGTAGCCCGAACGCCAGAACTTTGGCGTGGCGTAGTACCACATGACGCCAACAACGAGCACGAGAGTGCTGAGCGCACCACCCAGGAGCATCGTCGGCAGTTGATTTGTCCACTTTGGGAAGATGGCTGACACGCTGGTGATCCTCTACTTCAAACCTCAGACCCGGACCTCACACGCTGGCCGCCGCAGGGCTTTCATGTGTTGTGGCAAGATAACGAAACCAGAATCCCTGTGGGCTCGACTTATTCCACTGAGGGGAAAATATTTGCGGTCTGGCCGCAATCGTCCGGTGGCTGGACCTATTCTGTCAAGTCCTAGACCCTTCCATAGACCAAATGAGACTGAGTCTCAACGGAACCTTGGTCTAACCTTCGCTACGGTATTAACCGAATGAATACCGAACTTAACCAATCCCGCGGCTCGACTCTCGGCCCAATCCTGGTCGGTGGCTTCGCAGCCACCGTTTGCATGGGAACAGCTTGGTTCTTCACGCACCTGCCTTGGCTCGCGCTTGATGAGCAGTTCGCGGTACCACTGATCCTGGTCTGCTGGTTCATCGCCCTCGCCGCCTTCGCGTCGCGCGTTCGTCGCGGCCGCTCGATCACGGTCGGCCTCGGTGCTGGCGCGGTTTCCGGCATCGCAGGGCTGGTGTTCTTCGGCTCGCGATTGGGGCAGGCGGCCACCGTCGAGGGCGCGACCCCGGGGCTCGTGCCGAACGCGCCGCTGCTTATCGCGGGATTTATGGGTCTGAGTTTCACGCTCGGTCTTGTTGCCGGATTGGTCGGCCGCGTCGTCGCTCGAAACAACACGCCGGCCCAACCCGCTGCGCACTGGCTGGGCCGCTTCGCGATCGTCACTGCCGTTGCCATCGCACCGCTCATCTTCATTGGCGGGCTGGTCACCAGCACCGACTCCGGAATGGCCGTTCCGGATTGGCCGCGAACATACGGCGCAAACATGTTCCTCTATCCGCTCGCCGGCCACGTCGGCGTCGTCGGAGGCAAGCCGTATCCGCAGGTGTATGTCGAGCACGCGCACCGGCTTTTCGGTGCATTTGTGGGCCTTTCCGCGATCGTATTGCTGACGTTCACGGTGATGGTCGATCGCCGCCGATGGGCTAAGTGGATGGCCTTCGCCGCCTTCGGAGCCGTCTGCGTGCAGGGCGTGCTCGGCGGCGCACGCGTCATCGAGAACTCCACCGTCAAAGCCATGGCCCACGGCATTCTCGCGCAGCTCACGTTCGGACTTGTGGTCGCGCTCGCGGTCGTACTCTCCGATCGCTACCGCTCGCTCACGCCCAACCAGAAGCTCCTTGAGCCCGCCCTCGCGCGCCGCATCAAGTTTCTCTGCACTCTCACGCTCCACTCCTTGCTACTGCAGCTCCTGCTCGGCGCGTGGTACCGGCACTTTCACTCCAAGCACGTGCTGTACACGCACATCGCATTCAGCATCCTCGTGTTGATCGGGGCAACGATTGCTGGGTTCACGCTCAGCGGCGAGAAAGCCCGCCAGAACACCGTCGGGCCGGTCACCTCCCGGCTCGGACTGGCGCTCGCCATCGTGGCCACTTTCCAGTTCCTGCTCGGCTGGATCACCTTCGCCGTCGCCGGCCTGACGCCCGACCCTACATCGATTGCCCAAGCCATCACCCGAACGGCCCATCAGGCCAACGGGGGCATCCTGATCGCCCTCGCCGCGGCCTGCTATGTCTGGGGTCGACGGCTCGGGCGGGCCAATACCCCGCAATCGCCACTCGATCCCGCAACCGCCTGAGCCCTGCTCCGAACACTCCAAGGGTCGAACCGAGAGTCACATCCCGCGTTTTCGAGCAATTTCGGACCTGGGCGCAATCGTTTCTGCTGCAATAGCGGAGGCGTGCCGATCGTTCATCTATTCACCAGAACCGATCGACTTTCGCCCACTGCCCGCCGGAGCCCGCGTCATGCAGCCCAGCGACCCCCCCACTCAGACCGCCTCACCGGCCGCGCCGCAGCCGGTTGAGATCTCCGATCCACCCGAGCGTTCCGCCCCGACAAGCGCGCAGCGTGCACGCGCCTCGGCTTCGCTGAATCCGATCAAGCCCTCAGCGTGGGGATACGACCAGGCTCGCCACCTTCTCTGCCGCGCCGGCTTCGGCGGCACCCCCGCGCAGGTTGGCACGCTCGTCAAGTGGGGTCCGGAGAAGAGCGTCGATCACCTCCTCAACTTCGACTCGATTCCTATCGACGAGGTCAAGCCCACGACCTTCGACAAGGACATCATGCGCCCGTACAACATCGAGGAGCGCGGCGAGATCGCCAAGGCGCGTCGCATGGGTGACGAAGAGGCCGTCACGCGCCTCCGCGCGAAGCGGCAGGAGGCAGAACGCACCGATCGCCAGCAGATGCGCGATGTGCAGCACTGGTGGCTCAAGCGCATGATCGAGACGCCGCGCCCGCTCGAAGAGAAGATGACGCTCTTCTGGCACGGCCACTTCGCGACGTCGTATCGCTCGATCGAAGACTCGTACCACATGTTCCTGCAGAACCAGCTCTTCCGCAAGCACGCGCTGGGCAGCTACGCGAAGCTCATGTTCGACATCATCCGCGATCCCGCGATGCTGAAGTATCTGAACAACGACGAGAGCCGCAAGAACAAACCCAACGAGAACCTCGCCCGCGAGATCATGGAACTTTTCTCCCTCGGTATAGGCAACTATTCCGAGAAGGACATCAAGGAGGGCGCTCGCGCCCTCACCGGCTACACCTTCGAGGACGACGAGTTCACGTTTCAGAAGAACAACCACGACACCGGCGTGAAGAATATTCTCGGCGCCAGCGGCGCGATTGACGGTGACGGATTCGTCAAGACCATCCTCGCCCAGCCCGCGTGCGCCCGCTACATGACGCGCAAGCTCTATCGCTACTTCGCGCTGGACTACCCGACCGGGCGAAAGGACCTGGACCAGTCCATTTCCGCCGTTCTCACATCGCTGGAATCCACTTTGATCTCCAATCGCTATGAGATCAAACCCGTCCTCCGACGCCTCTTTCTCAGCGAGCACTTCTACCAGCCGCAAGTCGTCACCGAGCAGATCAAGTCCCCGGCACAACTTGTTGTCGGAACGATCCGCTCGCTCAACACGCCCGCCCGCGATCTCGGCGTCCTCAACGACGCCATGAACATGATGGGCCAGAACATCTTCTTCCCCCCGAGCGTTAAGGGCTGGGACGGCGGCCGATCCTGGATCAACACCGCCACGATGTTCATCCGTCAGAACATCTCCTGCTTCCTTCTCACGGGGCGCACTCCCAACGGCTTCGACGCTCTCGCCAGGCAGGAAACCTTCGATCCCATGCCGCTCCTGGACCAGATGGGCCTTTCCGCGGCCTCCTCGCCCGAGGAGATCGCCGATGGCGTGCTCAAGTTCACCATTGGCCGCTCCGAGCCACACAACCGCGAAGTGCTGGTTGACGTCCTAAAACGCGGCGGCGGATCCGTTACCGCCGATACGCTTACCCGAGTCTTCCTTTTGGTCACGGCCATGCCCGAATATCAACTCTGTTAGCCCGGTGATCCGTGACGATCACTCCCCCGTTGCAGGCCCCGCTTTCCTCAGCGACCAAGGACACGCACCATGCCCTCGTTTGATCTGAACAACCCCAGCGCATTCACGCGGCGATCATTCCTCGGCCGCGGCCTGGTCATGGCTTCGGCCGCGTCCACCGTGCCGTACTTCGTGCAGAAGTCCGCCGCCGCGCTCATGCCCGAACTCGGCATGACGAGCACTCCCGGCATGCCCGAGGATCACATCCTTGTCGTCGTGCAACTCGCCGGCGGCAACGACGGGCTGAACACCGTCATCCCCTTCCGCGACTCCAACTACTACAAGTCCCGCCCCGGCATCGGCATCGCCGAGGGCAAGGTTCTCAAGCTCGGCAAGGACGCGAATGTCGGCCTCCACCCGCAGCTCACCGGCTTCAAGGAGCTCTACGACACGGGCATGCTCTCCGTCGTGCAAGGCGTCGGCTATCCGAACCCGAATCGCTCGCACTTCAAGAGCATGGACATCTGGCAGACCGCCGACACAAACGCCACCGGCAACGGCTGGCTCGGCCGCTACTTCGACAACGACTGCTGCGGCTTTGATGCCTCGGGCAAAGCAACCCCCGAACCAATGGCCGGCATCGCCGTCGGCAAAGAAGCCCCGCTCGCCATGCAGGGTCATATCAGTAAACCCATCGGCTTTGAATCCAGCGAGCTCTTCCAATGGCTCGGCAAGGGCGTCGACCCCAAGCTCGTTCCCGCATATGACCAGATCAACAACCGCGGCGCCTCCGGCGATAGCGAGGCCGGTTCCAACTCCGGCTTCCTGATGCGCACCGCCATGGATGCCCAGGTCGCCAGCGATCAGATTCGCAAGGCCGTCGCGCAGCGCCCGCTCGTGCAGTATCCCGGCAGCGATCTCTCGCGCCAGCTCCAGATGGTCGGCAGCATGATCCGCGCCGGTCTCAAGACCCGCGTCTACTACGTCACCCTCGGCGGCTTCGATACCCACGCCGGTCAGGGCGGCGAGAACGGCCGCCACGCCCAGCTCATGCAGCAGGTCGCCTCCTCGCTCAAGGCCTTCTACGACGACCTCAAGAAGCAGGGCAACGACACGCGCGTCCTCACCGTCACCTTCTCCGAGTTCGGCCGGCGCGTGCAGCAGAATGCCTCCGGTGGCACCGACCACGGCGCGGCCGCCCCGATGTTCCTCATGGGCCCGATGGTCCGCTCCGGCGTGATCGGCAACCACCCCTCGCTCACCGACCTCGATGCTGGCGACCTCAAGTACCAGATCGACTTCCGCTCCGTCTACGCGGGTGTGCTGGAAGGCTGGCTGAAAGCCGACAGCAAGAAGATCCTCGAAGCGGCGTACAAGCCGGTTTCGGTGATCAAGTCCGCTTAGTCCTCAGCTCCGATCTAGGCCTGACAACTGAACCCGTTTCCCAGTACACTCCGGCCCAAGCCGGAGTGTTTTTCCATGCGCAACGCTTTGTTCCTCGCCTTTCTCTCCCTGCTCGCGGTCACGCAGGGCTGCTCTTCATCCAAACACAGCACCGCTGCGCCCGGCTCGTGGTCCATCGCCATCCACGGCGGCGCGGGCGTGCTCGAGAAAGTCGCTCCCCCCGCCGAGCGCGCCGAATACGCACAAGCCCTCGCCGCCGCGCTGCAGATCGGCCGCGATGAACTCGCCCGCGGCGGCACCGCGATGGACGCCGTGGAGAAAGTCGTTCAAGCTCTGGAAGAAGACCCCCACTTCAACGCCGGCAAGGGCGCGGTCTTCACCTACGAAGGCACGCACGAACTCGACGCCTCCATTATGGATGGTTCCACGCTCAAGTGCGGCGCGGTCGCGGGCGTGAAGACCGTCAAGAGTCCCGTCGGTCTCGCGAGGCTGGTGATGGAGAAATCCCCGCACGTCCTCCTCATGGGTGATGGCGCTGAGCAGTTCGCCACAAAGATGTCAGTCGAGCGCGTCGACAACACCTACTTCGACACCCCCAAGCGGCGCGAATATTGGAAAGAACGAAAGGCCGAGATTGACCGACAAGCGGCGATCACCGATCCGCGATCCACGTACGGCACCGTCGGCGCCGTCGCTCTCGACTCCCGCGGCAATCTCGCCGCCGCCACCAGCACCGGCGGCCTGACGTGCAAGCGATGGGGTCGCGTCGGCGATACGCCCATCATCGGTGCCGGTAACTACGCCGATTCCTTCGCCGCCATCTCCTGCACCGGCACCGGCGAGGAGTTCATCCGCCACGGCGTCGCCCGCCAGATCGCCCTCCGCATGGAACTCACCGGCTGCTCCGCCGCGCAGGCCGCCGATGCGGTGGT
>JBGANP010000061.1:0-22127 GCA_044222255.1 Phycisphaerales bacterium | reverse complement strand
GGGCGAGGCGGTGCTCGACGGCGTGCGCACGCCGATCCGGGCGGGCTTCGCGGTGCTCGTCCCCGCGGGAGCCCGCCACAACATCATCAACACCGGCAGCGGGCCGATGAAGCTCTACACGATCTACTCACCGCCGAACCACCGCGACGGCGTCGTCCACCACACCCGCGCGGATGCGGAAGCCGACAGTGAGAAGTTTGATGGAAAGACGACGGAGTGAGAGCGTGACGGAGTGACGAAGTGAAAAGGCCCCGAGCCGAGCGGTTCGGGGCCTTTGTCTTTTCGCTCCGTCACTTCGTCACTCCGTCACTTCCTTCCTACCCTTCCCCCCTTATGCACTGGACCGACGAAGTCGCTGAAACGCTGAAGAACTACCCGCTGCCGGCGAACGCCGGGGGCGTGCACACCATCAATGACTCGAAGACGCCTTCGGGGCGGGCCCATGTCGGCGCGCTGCGCGGCGTGCTGATCCATGATGCGATGTTCCGGACGCTGAAGGAGCGCGGCGTTGCGGTGAAGTATCGCTTCGGGTGCGATGACTATGACCCGGTCGATGAGCTGCCGCATGGGATGAAGGAGCAGTACCAGCAGTATCTCGGGCAGCCGCTCTGCAACACGCCCGCGCCGCCAGGGTCAACGGCGACGGACATGGCCGACCATTTCATCAAGGACTTCTGGTCGGTCTTCAAGGACCTCGGGGTGGAGTGCGAGTTCTATCGCATGCGGGATATCTATCGCTCCGGGCAGTTCAACGAGGCGATCGATCGGATTCTCTCGCAGGCGGTGCGGGTGCGGGAGATCTACAAGGAAGTCTCCAACTCCGACCGGCCGGTGGGGTGGCTGCCGTTTCAGGTGATCTGCGAGAACTGCGCCCGCATCGGGACGGTGGAGTGCACGAACTACGACGGGAAGACCGTTGAGTATGTCTGCAAGCCGAATCTGGTCGAGTGGGCCAAGGGGTGCGGGCATCGCGGCAAGGTCTCGCCCTTTGACGGCAAGGGGAAGCTGCCGTGGAAGCTCGAGTGGGTCGCCAAGTGGGCGACGTTTCCGGTGACCATCGAGGGCGCGGGCGAGGACCACAACACCAAGGGCGGCTCGCGCGATGTCGCGGCGCACTGCCTGAAGGCGATTTATCAGAGAGAGGCGCCGCAGAACATTCCGTACAGCTTCGTGCTGGTGGGCGGGAAGAAGATGTCATCCAGCAAGGGGCTGGGCGTCTCGGCCCGCGAGGTCGCGGACTTCCTGCCGCCGGAGATCCTGCGCTATCTCATGCTCCGCACCAAGCCGCTGAGCCAGACCAACTTCGAGCCGACGGAGGAGGCGCTGGTCAAGGTCTTCAACGAGTACGACCGCGCCCACGCGAAGACGTTTGCGGTGCCGCCGGATGCGAAGTTCCCGGTACACGAGAAGAAGAACTACACGCTGAGCGTCGTCCACGAGAGCGACACCGCGGAGATGGCGGCGTTCTTCGACTGCGAGTTCCAACTCGTGCTCGCGCTGGTGCAGATGCCGCACCTGGATATCAACGCGGAGTTCGAGCGGATCAAGGGATCGCCGCTGACGACGGTGGAACGCGGGCATCTGGACCGCCGCGTGCACGCGGCCAAGTACTTCATCGCCAACCTCGCCTCGCCCGAAGAGCGGCTCACGTTGCAGACCTCGCCACCCGCGAAGGCGAGCGAACTCACGCCCGTACAGCGCGGCTTCCTGCACATGCTGGCGGAGAAACTCACGCGCTGCGAGTGGAAGGGAGAGGCGATTCAGGCGGCGGTGTTTGATGCCGCGCGGGGCACGCCGATCGATCAGCCCACGGCCTTCCTGGCGTTCTACCGCGTGCTGCTGGACAACACCAAGGGCCCCAAAGCTGGCAACTTCCTCGCGTTCCTGAAGCGCGAGGATCTTGTGCGGCTCTTCTCCGCCGTGCCGCTGGATGAAGCGGAGTATCTCGCGGCGTCGGCGGTGAGCATCGAGGATGTCCGCAAGTTCGCGCAGGATGGCAAGGCCAAGGCGATCCATGCGACGCTGACGACGCGCAGCGCGGGTGGGGGGGCCGCGACCTTTGTCGAGGCCCGCATCACGACGGATGACGAGAAGACGCACATCCGCCGCGTCGCGGTGCCCGGCGGGTCAATCGCTGACGAGACCATCCGCGCCCTTCGGAAAGTCCTCCCCATTCAGGTGGCCTGAGCTGCGACGCGGTCGGTTCGGCAGCCAATCAGGAATTGGCATTCGCCCAAGGCTCCGGTGCGCCAGGGTGGTTCCTGATTTGGCCACGCGCTACCCCAAAACTGGCTCGCTCAGGCCATAATTGTCTCTATTGACCAGCAGAAACCAGATATTGGATAGGCATGTCCTTTGCCTTGCTTCTGATGCCTCTGGCCTCGGCGGGACGGTCCCCCGAGCGTTCTTTGGCGTCTCATGTGAGGGTGATGCCATGAAACTCAAGACACTGCTGCTCGCCACAGGCGCGGCCGCCGGACTGCTGTGCGCCGGCAGCGCGAACGCCCAGTCCGTTCTTTTCGATTTCAACTCGTCGCCGCAGTACACGCCATTTCCGATCGACGTCACCGTCGGTTCGCTCACCGCCCATCTCGCCGGCGGGTACTCCATCCAGCAGGTCGGCACGGTCGGCATCGCGCCCGCCGGCTTCGGCGGAAACTGCATCTTCCCGAGCAGTATCTCCTTGGCCGACCTGACCATCGGTTTCAACCGCACCCTCAACGACTTTTCGATCATGTACTCGCCCCAGGAACTCGGCTGCGACGACTCTGCCCGGATGCGCGTCACCGCGTTCATGAACGGCTCCTCGGTCGGAACCGCAACCACCACGTGCCCGGCCCCCGGCACCTGGCCCACTGGGACGCTGCATATCGCGGTTGCCGGCGGGTTCAACAGCGTCGTCGTTCACTACGACTCCCGCCCTCCCACCTGTCAGGACTACGGCGTCATCTTTCTGGCAGACAACATGAGCGTCACCCTCAAGCCGGCCCCAGTCTGCTCCGCCGACTTCAACGGCGTCAACGGCATCACCGTTCAGGACATCTTTGATTTTCTCGGCGCCTGGTTCGCTGGCGACCCGCGGGCCGACTTCGATGCCTCCGGCTCGATCACGGTTCAGGACATCTTCGGATTCCTCGGCGCCTGGTTCGCCGGCTGCCCATAAGGCGATCGTCGCCACCAAGAACAGCACAATCACAAGGAGAACTCATGCGAACTCTCATCTCGCTCGTCGCGGCTCTTGCCCTCCCTGGTGTGACGCTCGCCACCGACATCAGTTCGCAGCAGCCCGTCTCAGGTGGCGGGGTCGCCCGATCTTCCCAGCTCTGGCAGGATCCGGGACCGAACGGCAACGATCTCGACGGCGACGCCGTCTGCTGGGCCGACTTCACGCTCGCTGCACAAACCTCGATCAGCCACATCGAGTGGTGGGGGACCGGCGCGTGCGAGCTCGGATTCCGGATTGAGTTCTGGCGGCAAGACCCGGGCACGATCGCCTACCAGCCCATTGGCGTCTTCTACTACGGCGGGGACCACACCGTCCATCCCACCGCCCGTTTCAGCACCACCGCATACACCACCACTCCCGGCCCCGGCGGCATCCTGCATCACTCGCTCGATCTCGCCACACCGATCACGCTCGCGGCCAACGACGCCTCCAATCCCCGCTGGTTCATCGCCATCATCGGCCTGACAAGTCAGGCGTATTACACATGGAACTGGTCGCAGGGCACCGGCGGGAGTGGTCACACCTACCAGTTCCTCCGCGGCAGCGGCCCGATCTTCCGCCCACTCGGCGAAGGCCGCGCCCTCGTACTTGCAACGCCCGCGCCCCCAGCCACGGGGGCGTGCTGCACCAGCTCTCAGTGCGCGGTCACTACCGCTGCCGCCTGCACTGGTGCGTTCCAAGGAACAAACACGGTCTGCGGCCAGTCGGGCAATCCCACGACTTGCTGCCCGGCCAACTTCGACGGCGTCGGCGGTCTTGCCGTGCAAGACATCTTCGGCTTCCTCAACGCTTGGTTTGCCCTCGACCCACGTGCCGACTTTGACGCCTCCGGCTCTACCACGGTGCAGGACATCTTCACATTCCTGAACGCTTGGTTCGCCGGTTGCCAGTAGCCGATCGCCGTTTTCGCATGACAAAGAGCGAACACGCTCGTGACCACGAACATTCAACCGCTGATCGAATCAGGAGATCCACAATGAACGGCCACCGCATTGCTGCCGCTTTCGCAACGCTCACCCTCCTCGCCGGCGCGGCGACCAGCCAAGCCCAGTTCTCGACCACGCCCACGACCGACGCCGCCGCGCTCGCGGCCGCCCTGAACGCGACCGGACTCACCGTCACATCCGTGGTGATCCGTAACGGCATTCCGGGCCAGATCGGCACCTACACCCATTTCACGGCGCTCCCGGTGACCATCCGCGACGGGATCGTGATGTCGAGCGGAAGGGTGGCCGCGCTTGGACCGCTGCCGGAAGTGCTTGACCCTGCGTACGACCCCGCGTCACCACCCCCCGCCGTGAATAGCGAGATGAACATCGACATTGCGGGCGGGACGCAGGAGTTCAACGACTACGGCAGTCAGGGCAACCACATCGAGAACTTCACCGAGTCCTTCGATGTCGTCGCGATCGAGGTGCACTTCACGATTCCAGAGGACAGCCAGATCAAGTTCGACTTCATCTTCGCGTCGGTTGAGTATCCGGTTTGGACGAGCTCGTTCACCGATGCATTTCTGGTCTTTCTGGATGGAACAACTCCGAACGACCAGATCGCTTTCGATAACACGGGCAGCGCGGTTCAGGTCGGAAGTTCGTTCGCCGGACTGACGGTCACGGACGATGTGAATACCGCGTTCGCGAGCCCGCATGGGCTGATCCACCACCTGACGACGACCACGCAGCGGCTCGATGCCGGGGCTCACACGATCATCTTTGAGGTCGGCGATGTCAACGACCACATCTTGGATAGTGCGGCATTCATCACGAACCTCCGAACAGGCACGGGAAGGGTCGGCACGGACTCGAGCGACGACTGCCGGGCTGACTTTGACGGGTCCGGTACTGTCAATGTGCAGGACATCTTCGACTTTCTGACCGCGTGGTTCGATGGCGAGAGAGATGCAGACTTCAACGATTCGCATACCAACGAGGTCCAGGACATCTTTGACTTCCTCGCCGCGTGGTTTGCTGGGTGCCCGGGCAGTTGATTGGCACAACCGGCTACGTGGGAATGTGGCCACAGGCGAACACCAAAGGGCGCTGATCTTGCGGCAGGCTCGGGTAGCCACCTTGAGTTGCAACGCTCGGGTTCATCCGTGCTATCTCTGTTTTCATGTGGCTACTCTTCCCGCCTATGCGCGACCAACGCCTCGACAAACTGGCTGATGTGCTCGTTCGATACTCCACCAGGATAAAGAAGGGCGACTTGGTCGCGATCGCGGCGGACCCCGTCGCGATGCCGCTTGTTGAGGCGACGTTTGAAGCAGTGCTCCGGGCGGGCGGCCATCCCTTCTGGGTGCCGCGCAGCGAAACGCTCAGCGGCATTTTGCTCCAGCACGGCAATGACGAGCAGCTTCGCTATTGCTCCGAGCTCGATATTCATCGCGTCTCCAAGATCGATGTGCAGATCGGCTTCTGGGCGGAGACCAACACCAAGTCCCTCGGGAGCATCGACCCCAAGCGCGTCGCGGCCCATCAGTCGGCTCGCAAGCCCTGGTTCAAGGTCTTCATGGAGCGGGCAGCGCGAAGCACCGAACCCGGCGGGCTGCGCTGGGTCGGCACGCTCTATCCGACCAACGGCAACGCACAGGACGCGGAGATGTCGCTTAGTGCGTACGAAGACTTCGTCTTCAAGGCGGGGCTCCTGCACCTCCCAGATCCCGTTACCGAGTGGCAGAAGATTTACGCACGCCAGCAGAAAGTCGTCGAGTATCTCACCGGCAAGAAGCAACTTGAGTTCAAGGTCGCTCCGCACAACGGCCACGATGGCACCAACCTGCGTGTCGATGTCTCCAAAGCCACTTGGATCAACTGCGGCGGCATGGAGAACTTCCCCGATGGCGAGGTCTTTGCCGGGCCGACACTGCCCAGCATCGGCGGCTTCGGCGTCGAGGGACACGTGAACTACACCTTTCCTGCCGTCTATCAGGGTCGCGAGGTCGAGGGGGTGCGTCTGGCTTTCAAGGGTGGGCGCGTCGTCGAGGCGACCGCGACCAAGAACGAGAAGTTCCTGATCGACATGCTGGATCAGGATGCCGGCGCTCGCAACCTCGGCGAGATTGCCATCGGCACGAACTACTCGATCACCGATTTCTCCAAGAACACGCTCTTCGACGAGAAGAT
This sequence comes from Phycisphaerales bacterium, assembly GCA_044222255.1. Lineage (GTDB taxonomy): Bacteria > Planctomycetota > Phycisphaerae > Phycisphaerales > UBA1924 > UBA4658. The sequence continues at coordinate 15,779 of JBGANP010000061.1, read as the reverse complement.
CGGCGGAACGTTCCACGCGGCCGTTGGGGCGGGGTATCCCGAGAGCGGCTCAAGCAACGAGAGCGGTCTGCATTGGGACATGGTTTGCGAGCTTCGCCCGATCGGAAAGTCTCCGGGCGGCACGATCGCGGCCGACGGCGAGGTCTTTCACAAGAACGGGAAGTTTCTGCCTGTGACCGGCTTCGACGGATAATCCCACCTTCTTGGACTGGCCATTTCCCTTATACTGAGAGTTCCCACAAGGAGCTCCGCCCATGGCCGATCTCTCAGTCACCGTCGACGGCCTCACACTTCCGAACCCCTTCGTCATCGGCTCCGGCCCTCCCGGCACAAACGCGAACGTGATCGGCAAGGCATTTGATGAGGGCTGGGGCGCGGTGATCGCCAAGACGATCTCGCTGGACGCGAGCAAAGTCGTGAACGTTGCGCCGAGATACGCACGCATGCGCGTAGGGGAGAAGCCGCACGAGACCATCGTGGGCTGGCAGAACATCGAACTGATCTCGGATCGTCCGTTCGATGTCTGGATCGATGAGTTCAAACGCGTCAAGGACAAATATCCCAGGGGCGTTCTGATCGCTTCGATCATGGAGGAATATCGCAAGGATGCGTGGGTGGAGATCGTGGAACGCTGTCAGGATGCGGGCGTTGATGCATTCGAGCTGAACTTCTCCTGCCCGCACGGACTTCCCGAACGCAAGATGGGCGCGGCGATGGGGCAGGATCCGGACATTCTCGGCGAGGTCTGTTCTTGGGTGAACGCCACCGCGAAGATCCCCGTCTGGGCGAAGATGACGCCCAATATCACGCACATTGAAGACCCTGCGCGGGCCGCGCTCAAGAACGGCTGCGAGGGGATCGCCGCGATCAACACGATTCTGTGCGTGATGGGCGTGGACCTCAAGACACTGCGTCCCGAGCCGACTGTCGAGGGATACACCACGCCCGGCGGGTATTCATGCAAGGCCGTGCGCCCGGTCGCGCTGCGCATGGTCATGGAGTGCGCACGGATGATGCAGCGGGAGTTTCCGAAGTGCTCGATCTCGGGCATCGGCGGGATCGAGACCGGCGCTGACGCGGCCCAGTTCATCCTGCTTGGTGCCAGCACCGTCCAGGTCTGCACAGGCGTCATGATCCACGGCTATGAGATGGTCAAGCCGATGTGCGAGCAACTCTCGGAGTTCATGGACCAACACAAGTTCAAGACCATCGAAGAGTTCCGCGGCCACTCTCTGCAGTTCTTCACCACGCACGCGGACCTCGTGCAGCGGCAGAAAAATGCGAAGGCGACAGAACGCAACGCGGCCAAAGGAACCATTACCAAAGACACGCAATGGGCCGGCGACCAGTTCGTCGAGCAGACGAAGAAACTTGTTGCAAACGACTGATGACCTAGCGAGGCCAAGGCCGATCAGGCCGCGCCGGGCTTGATCTGTCCGACCACATTCGGTCGGTCTTCAACGATCTGGTTAGCGACTTCGCGGCGATGCACGTCGATCTCCCGGGGGAAATCAGTGGACGCGGTCACCCTTGATCGAGGCGATGCGGACGATTCCACTGGTTTAGAAGGGTCGCCAACGACGACCTCTTCTCCTTCACGGCGCGTGATCACAAGCATTCGGACCTCCAGTCCCTTCGTTTCCGCCGCGTCTGTCCTGCGGCGGTCCTCACCAGCCGGGAATGATATCAAACCTGTCGGTTCCGCAAAGAGGAATGTGGAAGAAGTGTGGGGAAGGTGGGTGGGAGATGGGGGGAGGGGGTGGAGAGCGACCCGGCCAACCGAGGTCAATCCACGGACTGGATACCCCGAACTTCGGGGATGTGGGCCTTCAGATTCCGCTCGATACCCGTCTGGAGCGTCACAGAGGCCGATGGGCACCCAACACAGGCTCCGTGCATGCGGATCTGGACGATGTTTTCGGGGGTGAGCCCGACAAACTCGATGTCCCCCCCGTCGGCCTGCACGGCCGGCCGGATCAGGGCGAGGACTTTGCTGATCTTGTCCTGAAGCGTGCCCGTAACCCCGCCGCCGACCCCGGGGGGCGGGGAAGCAGAGCCTGAAGGGGTGGGTGGATGGAGTCGTGTCACGCGGGATTCCGATGATTGGCGAATGCAAATAGTAGAACGTTTGGGCCGGTCGGGAAGCCGGGGAGTGGGACTCCCTAAACTGGCGACAATGAACCAGTCGCTTTGTCGTATGGTCGGGTCGGTCGCCGTGGTCGTCGGGGTGATGGCGGTGGTTCCGCCCGGGTGTTCGGAGCACCCGAAGGGGGTCACGGGCGAGGCGAGTGTCGACACCCGAAACAAGGACCTCCAGGCAAACCAGCGAATCATCGCGCTGGACTCACTCTGGGCGGAGGCGGGAAAAGACCCGGCGCGACTTCCTGCGGCACGAGAGGCGAGCAAAGACACGCTCTGGAAGGGAAATGCGCCGCAGATTCTTCGCCAGCGAGCGCTTGCGCTTCTGCTGACGGATACGACGCCAGAGGGGATGGCCGACACGCGGAAGTTCATGCGGCTGCGGCTGCCGACCGAGGGGCAGTGGCCGCTGGTGGTGGATTTCTGCAAGGCGATGGAAGTGCGTTCGAAGGATGCTGCTTGGCAGGATCAGACGGCATCGTTGGTGCGGTCGTATGCACGGAAGGTGCCCGTTCCGCCGGATGAGGATCGTCCGGAGCGGGATGCGCTGCTCGCGCTGCACCCCGGGAAGGATCTTTCGGCGATCGTGTTCGATGTCTTTGTGCGACCGAGCGAGAACGGGGCGCCGAAGATTCCGGATGACTCGGCGGAGAAGTCGCGGCAGGCGGCGTGGGATCTGCTTGGACGCATCGACCCGGATGGTTCGAAGCGCACCGCCCTCGCGGCAGGGGAGGCGTCAAACGATCCATCGATCAAGGAAATCAACAAGTGCGCCCGCGATCTGGGCGTGGTGCCGATCACAGGGTCTGAGCTTGCGTGGATGCACGGGCTCGCGGACGAGAAGGACAGGCGGAACGCGGCGTGGTGGAGCGCGGCGACTCAGGCCGTGGGGACACTTCGGGCGGATCAGAAGGCCGGACTGCAACTACGGCATATCGAGCCGGTTCGCTGGGCGATCGTGAATCACAGCGAGTGGGTGGCCGCGTCGCGCGATCAGTTGCTGAACGAACTGAACGCACGGCTGGCGACGCGTCGCATTTGGCTTAAGACTGATGGCCTGGGGCAGATGGAAGAGAAGAGCAAGGAAACACCGAAGGACTGGGCCTCGCAGTTCACGTGGGGCGACCTGCTCACGGTGCTCGTGCTCGACGAGGCCATACATCGACCAAGTGTGATCGCGGAAATGTTCAAGCAGGCGGCGATGGACCATGCGGATACGACGACGGAGTATGGCGGCGTGCTCTGGTCTGCCGAACAGGGCGGCGTTGAAACGGAAAAGGGCGGGAAGTTCGCCGTACGCGGGTATCAGCCGCGCACGACGCAGCGAAAAGATGACCGCACGTTTATCGCTCCCGAAGAGGTGTTTACCGACTCCGGACGGTCGCTCGGGCACTACCACTTCCATGTGCAGACACCCAACAACAGAGATTACGCAGGGCCGGGTCGCGGCGATCTGGAGTACGCCGCGAATCACGGGCGGAACTGCATCGTCTTTACGAGTGTGCGAGAGGGGGCGATGGATGCGGACTACTACGTGCGCGGCGGGATCGTCGTGGATCTCGGGGAAATCGTGGCGGGGCAGTAAGTAACCCGGCATGACCGATGAAGAGGGGAAGTGCCCGGCTCTTGAGAGCCGGACCATAATAAGCAGCGAAGGGAAGATGACGTGTTGCAACTCTGGGTGATCGCGCTGCTTGCGACGGTCTACCTGCATGATCAGATTGTGGAGGGCGTGCATCGTCACGCTCCGGCGGAACCGCTGGAGTGGTGGAGAGTGCTCGTCGCGCTCGCGCCGTTCGTTGCGATCGCCGGCGCGGTGCAACTGGTCTGCTGGGCGTGTGGGAAGGAAATCGACAATCGTGGCTCGCGACGGGCCGTGATCACGGCCGAGCGCATGCTGGCGGCGTCGCGCTTGACGGCGGTTATGACGCATGTGCTCAACGTGTTCGTACTGGGCTGGGTCGGACAGGTGCGGGCGGTGGTGGGGGACACCATCATGGTGGATGAGTTGCTCGCGGTCTCGCCGGCGTTGCTGACGTTCATCGCGGGTTGGTGGGCGTTTCATCCGATCGAGCAGCGGCTTCGCCGGGCATCGCTGTTTCGCGTCCTGGAGGAGGGGCAGCCGGCGTATCCCGAGCAATCGCGATGGCAGTTTGTCTGGTCGAATATCCGGCACCAGATGCTGTTCGTCCTTGTCCCGGTCGGGCTCATGGGATGCTGGTCGGAATCGACGACGCGGTTGGCGGCGTGGCTGATGCGGCACCAGTACGCCGGCGGGATAGTGGGGCGCTTGGGGCGATGGTTGGCGCACGACCCCGCCGCGGAGGTCGCGAGATTCGGGGCTCAACTATTCGGTATTGCGACTGTGTTCCTGTTCGCACCTGCGATCATGCGGCTCGTGTGGGATGCGGTGCCGCTGGGGCCGGGACCGCTCCGGGATCGACTGATGAAGATCAGCGATCAAGCGGGCGTGCGCGTTCGAGAGCTACTGGTATGGCGGACGTATGGAACGATGATCAACGGCGCGGCGATAGGGTTGGTCGCGCCGCTTCGGTACATTCTGCTCACAGATGCGCTGCTGGACCATCTGCCCGGGCGGCAGGTAGAGAGTGTGATGGCCCATGAGGTGGGACACGCCAAATACCACCATATTCCTTGGCTCGTGCTGGGCCTGATGGGGGCGATGGGGATGATCGGCGTTGGCTTTGCGGTTGGATTGACCGTGATTGGATTAGCCCTGCCGTTTGTCTGGCAGGGAAAGTCGTCGACGCTCATCACGGGACTTGAGTTTGTACAAGTCGGGGGGATGCCAATCGTGCTCATACTCGGGTTCGCAAGCTTCGGCTGGATCAGCCGTCGATTCGAGTGGCAAGCGGACGCGTTTGCGGCCAAAGCACTGAGCGTCGACGAGTCGGACACGGAGGTGGTCACGCAGGAAGCGGTTGACGCGATGTGCGGCGCGCTCGGCTCGGTCTCCCAGCTAGGCCATGCGGATCCACGCAAGTGGAGCTTTCGGCACGGATCAATCCAAACACGACAGCACCGGCTGTTGGCACTAGTTGGGATGCCACTGCATCGTCTGCCAATCGATCGGCTGGTGCGTTGATCAAGGGGGGCATCGTGGTTGGCGTCGCGATGCTGGCACTCGCGATCGCTGCCCCGGCGATTCTGGGCGGACTTGCGCCCAGGTTCGTGCCGATCACCGAAGTCGAGCGGTATCGCATGAAGTTCGAGCAATCCACGCTGGAGGATGCGCCGTGAAGTTCGTGAAGATGCATGGGTGTGGGAATGACTACGTGTATCTTGACGGATTCACGGAACCGGCGGTTGCTCGCAAGCTGGATGAGTCGGGTTGGTCAGAACTCGTTCGGCGTATGAGCGACCGGCACAAGGGAATCGGTTCGGATGGCGTGATCGTGGTCTGTCAACCGTCTGCGGAGGCGCGGGCCGCGGGGGCGGATGTGCGGATGCGGATGTTCAACTCGGATGGCTCCGAATCTGAGATGTGCGGCAATGGCGTTCGATGTGTTGCGAAGTTCGCGCACGATCGGCTGGCCCAGCGAGCCAATCCGATGCTGGTGGAGACCGGGCGGGGCGTGCTGAGCATCGCGTATGAGTTGGCAGCCGGCAAGCTGTGGTCGGCAAGGAGCTTGGCGCGGGCGAGCGCAGCGGAGAGTCCGGCGAGCGGCTGGTAGCAGAGTTCGGGCCGCAGATCGAGCGGCACGCGGCTTTTCCAAAGCGTACAAACATGCACATCGTGCGAAACAGCGATCGCTCGCATGCGGACGTCTTTTCCTGGGAGCGTGGCGCAGGCGTGACGCAGGCCTGTGGGACAGGCGTGTGTGCCTCCGTTGTGGCAGGAGTTCTGAATGGTCGGCTGGATCGGGAGGTGACCGTTCGTGTGCTTGGAGGCGAGCTTCGCATCCGGTGGGATGAGAAGTCGAATCATGTGTTCATGACAGGGCCAGCGGAGGATGTCTGCGAGGGAGTGTGGCTGGGAGAAGCAACTCCCACTGCAACCTTGAGACGCGATGCGCAGCCGATCCTGACGACGCGCCGATTGATTCTTCGCCCGTTCCGCATGAACGATGCTGCGGATGTTGCACGACTCGGCGGAGATCGTCGCGTCTCTTCAATGACGCTGACCGTGCCGCATCCATATGCACTGAGCGATGCGGAGGGGTGGATCTCCAAGCATCCGGGATTCTGGATGCGTGACGAGCAGGCGGTGTTCGCGGTGTGCGAGCGGCTGGGGGAGTCGGCGGGGACGCTTGTGGGAGCGATCGGGCTCAGTATTGAGCGGTTTCACCGCCGCGCGGAGATTGGATACTGGATCGGGGTGCCGCATTGGGGCAAGGGGTATGCGACAGAGGCATCGCTCGCGCTCGTAGATTTCGGATTCGAATCGCTCGGACTGGATCGCATCCACTCGTGCCACTTCGGCAACAATCCGGCTTCCGGACGCGTGTTACAAAAAGCTGGTCTGCGACACGAGGGCACCGCGCCCAAGCATCTGATGAAGTGGGGGGAGCCGCAGGATCAGGTGCGGTATGGGCTTTGCCGTGAGGATTGGGCACACGCCAAAGGCACGAGCATGGAAGTTTGAGCGACTCCGTTCGCCGCACGTGAGCAACAGGTTGTAGTGAGTGTTGCCGGCACGTGATGCGAGCCAGTGTTTCCGCGGGTTGAATGCCACCCCGGCAATTCTGCGGTTCTCGGCTCTTCGCTCCGGCACCGATCCGGTCGATACTCCATCCGCCCTCTACAGTTGTTTCGCGTTCTCGGACCCGCACGCCTCAGGACCTTGCCATGTCGACCATGACCGCACAATCTCAGCATCCCACGACGCCCGGCGCGTCTGCTCAGACCGTTGGTTCGCATCTTCAAGCCTGCCCCGCGATCAACGCGGCGATCGAGCAGATTGTGCGCGAGGTGCAGGCGAAGTCGGCCACGCTCACGGACATTCGCGCGGCCAATCCCGGGCTCAAGGAGTCGTACGACTCGTACATGAAGCGGGCCGCGGACACGCGCGGCCGCGCATTGCTGTATCCATATCTCAGCTCCGGCATCGGCAACGGCGCGCTGGTCGAACTGATGGATGGTTCCGTCAAGTGGGACATGATCAACGGCATAGGTGTGTACTTTTTCGGCCACTCGGATGCGGACCAGATTCGCACGGCGGTGAAGGCCTCGCTGAACGACACGCTGCAGCACGGCAATCTGCAATCCGGCTGGGAGGCGTATGAGTTTGCCGAGACTTTGCTGAAGCTCGCGGGCCGGTCCAGCCGCCTGAAGCACTGTTACTCTTCCACATCCGGCTGCATGGCGAACGAGAACGCGATCAAGGTCTGCTATCAGAAGCACGCGCCGGCGAGCCGCGTGATCGCGTTCAAGGACTGCTTCATGGGGCGCAGCGTCACCATGAGCCAGATCGGCGACGCCGCGGCGAACCGCGTCGGCATTCCGCTCTCCACGCAGGTGGACTACATGCCGTTTTACGATGAGGCCGCGGCCAAGCGGATGTCGGCGGGCGATCAGTCCGGCGCGACACGGTACATCGACATGTGCGTCTCGCATCTGCGGCAGTACGTCGAGCGATATCCCAAGCAGCACGCCTGCTTCATCTTCGAGCTTGTGCAGGGCGAGGGTGGCTTCAACACCGCGCCGCGTGAGTTCTTCACAGAGCTCTTCAAGGTCTGCCGAGACGCGAAGATCGCGATCTGGGATGATGAGATTCAGACATTCGGCCGCACGACGAGCATGTTCGCCTACGAACATCTCAATCTGGGTGAGTTCGTCGATGTCTTCTGCATCGGCAAGATGACGCAAGTCTGTGCCACGCTCTTCACCGAGGAATACAACCCGGGCCCGAGCCTGCTGAGCGGCACGTTCACCAGCTCAACCGTTGCCTTCCGTCAAGGGACGCGTGTGCTGGAGCGGCTTGACGAGGGTAACAACTACGGACCGCAGGGAGCGTTTGCAGGCCATCACGCCGCGTTCAGCAAGGGCATTCGCGAGATCGCAGCGCGGCACCCGGACTGGTTCCCCACGGGTCATGACTATTCCGATATTGTCGGCGGCAACGGCGGCATGATGAAGTTCACGCCGTTTGGCGGCAAGAAGGAGAAGGTCGTCAAGGCCTGCAAACATCTCTTTGATGCGGGCGTGGTTGTGTTCTATTGCGGGCACGGGCCATATCACATCCGGATGCTGCCCCCGCTTGGCGTGATGAACGAGCAGGATTGGCCGCGTGTGATGAAGTGCATCGAGGCCGGACTTGCCACATGCGCGGCGGAGGGCTAAATCCATGTTCGTGATGCGCCGAGCCAAAGCCGACGATGTCTCCACGCTGCTCAAGCTGGCGAAGATGGTGCATTTCATCAATCTCCCCGCCGATCGCGACATCATCGCGGACAAGGCGATGTGGAGCGAGGAGTGCTTTCGCAAAGCCGGAAGCGGAGTGGCAAGTGGGGGAGGTGAGTCCTCCAAGCGAATCTCCGATCGTGGAGCAGGTCCCATCTATGCCGGCGAATCCTCCGGCCTCGGCGCGGCCGTCTCTCGCTCTGACCTGTTCATGTTCGCGCTGGAAGATACAGAATCCGGAGGCGTGCTCGGCACCAGCCAGATCATCTCACACATGGGCGGGCCGGGTCGCCCGAATGTCTCGCTTCGGTTGACGAAAAAGGAGATGTTCTCGCAGACTTTGCAGATGGGCGCGAGCCATGTCGTGGCCAAGCTGCACCTGGACGAGACCGGCCCGACCGAGATCGGCGGGCTCATTCTCCAACCGTCGTATCGCGGACACAAGGCCAAGCTCGGGCGATTCCTTTCGCTGGTGCGATTCCACTTCATCGGGCTCCATCGCGCGTACTTTGCGGAGCGGGTGATCGCCGAACTCATGGGACCGATCACGCCCGACGGGCGGAACACGCTCTGGGAGTATCTCGGCCGTCGCTTCATCAACCTGTCCTATGCCGAAGCTGACTCCTTCTGCCAGTTCAGTAAGGAGTTCATCACGGCGCTCTTTCCGCACGAGGAAATCTATCTCACGCTGCTCTCCCCCGAAGCTCGCAGCGTGATCGCAACGGTCGGACCAGAAACGCTCCCGGCTCGCAAGATGCTCGAGAAACTCGGCTTTGCATACAAGGATCTGATAGATTGCTTCGACGGTGGTCCGACGCTTGAAGCCCAGACCGGCGACATCTCGCTGGTGCGGGACACCCGTCGCTTGTCAGTTGGGCCGGTGTGTGCCGCGGCGGAGGCGAAGCAAACGGCGATCATCAGCGTTCTCGATGCCGATGGTGAGTTCCGCGCCGTGCAGACGCAATGCGCGCTCGACGGCGCGGCCATTCGCATGACGCAGGAAGCGATGGACGCCCTTCGCGTGCAGCCGGGCGGCTCGATCAAGGTCGGCATCACGCCGCTGGAAGAAGGGCCGTCAAAGTCCGGCCACACGGACAATGCAGCCAAGGCCAACGGTTCGCACGCCGTATCCTCCTCGCCAACTTCCCATGCTCCCAAACCCGCCCCGCGCGGAGGATGATCCTTTGTCGCTCTCTTCTCTGTCGCTCAAGCACCCCTCCCTCAAGCACCCGGCAAGTGATCTCATCGGTGCCGATTGGGTTCCTCTCAATCAGATCACATCGCAGCACGTCGCTTCGTACAACCCCGCGCGGCCCGATCAGGTCATCTGGTCCGGACATGCGTCGGCGGAGCATGTGGACGCCGCCGTGGCCGCGGCCCGTCGTGCGTTTCCGGGCTGGGCGGCGTGGGGGCGCGACAATCGCTTCCGGGTACTCAAGCGGTTTGCCGAACTCTGCAAGCAGCGGGCCGGCGCGATGGCCGAGATCATCTGCGATGAGACGGGCAAGGTGATGTGGGAGGCCAAGGGCGAGGCCGCGGCGCTGGCGAGCAAGGTAGACATCACGCTCGACGCATCTCCAATCGGCGGACTGAACCGCGTGCAGGGCTTTGAGTTTGAGATGGGACCTCAGAAGACGGGGCGTGCATGGTTCAAGCCGCACGGGGTGATGGCGGTGCTGGGACCGTTCAACTTCCCGGCGCACCTGCCGAACGGGCACATCATTCCCGCGCTGGCGATGGGGAACACGATTGTGTTCAAGCCGAGCGACAAGGCGCCGGGTGTCGGGCAGATGCTCGTTGAGTTGTTGCAGGATGCCTTGCTCGCCGAGGGCGCGCCGCACAAGGGCGCGGGGGTCATCAATCTGGTGCAGGGCGGCGCGGAGTTGGCCGCGAAGCTTGCTTCGCATGGCGATCTGGATGGGGTGCTGTTCACCGGATCATGGGCCGTCGGCCGCAGGATCATGCAGGCGAATCTCGATCATCCCGGGCGCGTCCTCGCGCTGGAAATGGGCGGGAACAACGCGGCCGTCGTCATGCACGATGCCGACCTGCGCCAAGCCGCAATCGAGATCGTCCGCTGCGCCTTCAACACCACCGGGCAACGCTGCACTTGCACGCGCCGCGCGATCATCCATGTCAACGTCGCCGACAAGCTGATTCCGCTCATCGTGAAACTGGCTCAATCGCTCATCACCGATGCGCCTCGCACCGTCCGCCCCGGCGGTGTGTTCACCGGCCCGATTATTAGCGAACCGGCCCGCGATGCCGTGCTTGCAGCCCAGAAGAACTGGACAAAGAAGAACAGTGGGGGGGAGACCCTGCTCGCGGCGGACACGATCATCAAGCCGGATCGCGGGTGGTACATCTCTCCGGGCATCCTGAAGGTCGAGAAGTTCGTCGGCCACGAAGGGAAGGATGCCGGCGCGGGTGCGGATACCGAGGTCTTCGGACCGCTGCTCCGCATCAGCATCGCTCGAGACTACGAGGATGCGATCACGCAGGCCAACGCGACGCGGTACGGGCTTTCGGCGAGCATCTTCACGCACGATCAGCAGATCGCTGAGCGGTTCCTGTTTCAGAGCCGCGCGGGTTGCGTGAATGTGAACACGGGTACCGCTGGCGCGAGCAGCAAGCTGCCGTTCGGCGGGCTGGGGCTCTCCGGTAACCATCGTCCCGCGGGATCTTTTTCGCTGGATTACAGCGTGTACCCGGTGGCAGGCATGCTCGAACGCGGCGCGGCGGCGCAGATCGCCGAGGGGATGAAGTGGGAGGATCGGTGGTTGTGAGGCCGAAACACCCTGATTGTCGTCCGCGGATGTAGCGTGCGTTTGCGATTTCCCGCACCTTCCCCGGCACGATCTGCATCGAACCCCGCATACGATCCGAAATGGCTCAGAGACGTTTGCGAAAGGGCTCGCGTTTGTCCACTTCGACCAGCAAATCGCCTGTGAAGGTCACGGTTCCCGCACACACGGGGAACGGCACCAGGTCATCATCCAAGTCAGTCCCGGCGGGCATGCCGGACGTGCAGGGCAGCGGCGACACCCGCAATGTCGCCATCGATCGCGTCGGCGTCAAGGACGTCACCTATCCGATTCGTCTGAAGGTCTCGCCCTGCTCCGTCGAGGGCGGCGGCGAGCAGACCACGGTCGCCAAGATCAACATGTACGTTTCCCTACCACACTACCAGAAGGGGACGCACATGTCCCGCTTTCTTGAGGTGCTCAACGATCATCAGGGCGCGATCTCTCCGGAAGACATCCCCAAGATCACCGAAGCGATCCGCGAGCGGCTCAATGCGGAGGAGGCCCATTTCGAGGCCGAGTTTACCTACTTCATCACCAAGCCCGCGCCGGTCACCGGCTCGCCGGGGCTGATGAACTATCGAGTGCGGTTTGACTGCACGGCGAGCAAGAGCGGAAAGACCGACGATTTCCAGATGGCAGTCGCCGCGCCCGCGACGTCTCTTTGCCCCTGCTCCAAGGAGATCTCCGCATACGGCGCACACAACCAGCGCTGCGAGATCGAGGCGAAGGTCCGCACCAAGGGTCTGATGTGGATCGAGGAACTCGTCCGCATCATCGAGAAGGCTGCGTCCTGCCCGGTCTACGCCGTGCTGAAGCGCCCCGACGAGAAGTTCGTCACCGAGGCGGCGTACGACAACCCCAAGTTCGTCGAGGACATCATCCGCGACCTCGCGCTCGGGCTGAACAAGGAAGACCGCATTCTCTCCTACGCCATCTCCAGCGAGAACTTTGAGAGCATCCACAACCACAACGCCTACGCCGAGATCCGGCGCGACAAGCGACGCAAGTAGTCGCGGCGGCGCCTCGCTCAGAAGACGAATACTTGAATCAGCAACGAAAAAGGCCCGCACTCTTGTGCGGGCCTTTGGCTTTCTGCGTGTCGAGCCGATTCAGTTCTTGCCGCCCTGATACTCCGCGAGCGTGTCTTCGAGCTGGCCCTTCATGTCCATCTGCTCCTTGGTGAGGGAGCTAATGGCCTTCTTCTGCAGTTCGATGGCCTTCATCTTGTCGCCCTTGATCCAGTAGCAGCGAGCGAGGGTGTCGAGAATTGCGCCGTCCTTCTCATTGGTCAGTTCGACGGCCTTGGAAGCGGCCTTCATCGCGACATCAACGTTCTTGTCCTTCGCCTTGACGGTCCCCTCGGGATCGACGATGTTCCATGCGATCTCGTTGAGGCCCATGAAGTCCTTCTTCGCGATCGCCTGATCGATAAGAGCATCGGCGGTCTTGTACGCCTCGGTGTACTGCTCGGCCTTGAGCTGGAGCATGTACTTCGTGCGAGCCATGTCCTTGGCCATCTTGGGGTACTTGGTCTCGAACTCGCCAAGCGCCTTCAGCGCGGCCTTGGGATCGCTGTCCGCATCCTCCATGAGCTTCTCGGCCTCGTCCTGCATCTTCTGGATCTTCTCGGGGCCGGTCTTCGCATCCCACTTGCCCGCGATGACATCATCAATGACGAAGTCGAGCTGCATCGGGTGGCCGATCCAGGCGATCTGACCCTTCTGGTCGATGACGAACGAGGTCGGGATGCCTCGCATCTTGGCGGCCTTCATGTAGGCGGTATTGGTCTGGCCATCCTTGTCCCAGGCGACGGTGTAACCCATCGTGTCGCCCTTGTCCTTCACCATCTCCTCGACCTTGGTCAGCTCATCGCGCCAGCCGGTGGATGAGATGCCGATGATCGTGAGGCCCTTGGCTTTGTACTCTTTCTGAAGTTCGGAGAGGTGCGGCATCGAGACCTTGCAGGGGCCGCACCAGGTAGCCCAGAACTCGACGATGTAGACCTTGCCCTTTTCGAATCCGGTGACGGCGTCGCCCTTCACCCACTTCTCGATCGAGAGCGCGGGGGCGGCGTCGCCGGCAACGAGCTTCTTGGCCGAAGAGTCATCCTCGGAGGCCTTCGCCTTCTTGACGGGAACCGGCTTCTCCGTCGGCTGCGCCGCCGGGGTATCGGTCGCCGGCTTCTCTGCGGGTTTGGTGTCCTGACCAAAGGCGAGACCGCACGTCGCAAGCAGAGCGGCGGCGGTGATCCAGTTGAAACGCTTCATTCGAGAGTCCTCCGTGATGGTGGGAATGTCGGTGGGGGGAGTAAAAGGGAATGGGCCGTACAAGGCCCGTATCACAGTGTATGAGGGATATCGGCCGGGGTTGCGAAAAAGGGCGAGCGGCAGTCTGTGAGACGCCCGAGTAAACGTTTGGTTTCTGGGTTCTGTGGGGTGATGGGTAGTTGGTGGGGAGAGGCGTGAAGAATCATCGAGATCGACCCGCTCAGGAACACGCGGCGAAACAGGTGCCTTTACGCAGAACCTGAAAGTAAGCCACTTGAAGGGGATCAAGCACATTCTTGCAGTGGGCCACATTTGGCCGACGCACGGTGGGTGAGTGCTACGCCCGCTTCGGTGAGTTGCTCGCAAGCCGACCATGCAGCGCCAGCGGCTCGGCCCGATCGATGGCGACAGAGACGATGCGGCCGATCATGACATCAGGAGTGGAGCCAGCCGGGATGGGTGGGGCGTCGAAGAAGACAATGATGTCACCCTCGGTGCGAGCAGAGAGTTGGATTGGCGCCGACGCGGCAGAACCAGTGGCGGGACTGAGGGAATCCACTTCGTCATGAACATACGTAGCCTCATCGGAGCAGGACGCCCCGGCGGTCAGCGACTTGCCACCCAGAGTGAGGGACACCGCGCCGTTGACCGGTCGCGATGGGGGGGCTGCGGCCTGCTTCTTGGACTCGCGCTTGGAAACGCCCTGCACGAAAACGTTGAGCGTTGTTCCGACGAACTCCGCGCTCACACCAGCGCTGACGCGATGCTGGATGGCGAGCAATTCGTTGTTGCGGCGACGCTTCACGTCCTCCGGTACATCGTCTTCGAGCTTGTCGAAGGCAATCGTGCCCGGACGCGGTGAGTACTTGAAGATGAAGCAGTTCTTGTAGCGGGCCTTCTCGATAAGCGAAATCGTGGCGTCGAAGTCCGCATCGGTCTCAGTGGGGAAGCCGACGATGATGTCGCCCGCGACCGTGAGCGGGCGGCCGATCTCCGGTTGGTGCAAGAACGCGCGTGACCGATCGAGAAACTCGAGATACTCCTCAACGGTGTATCCGCGGTTCATCTTCTCGAGAACGCGATTCGAGCCGCTTTGAGCGGGAACGTGCAGATAGCGACAGATTCGCGGGTGATCGCGAATGACCTGAAGCACATCGTCGCCAAAATCGCGTGGATAGCTCGTCACGAACCGCAAACGCTGGATCGCGGGAACCTCGTCGTGGATCATCGCGAGCAGGTCGGCGAAGGTGGTGGTGTTCGCGCCCGCAAACGGGTCGCGAGAATGTCCTCCCGCGTACGAGCGGCCCTTCTGCGGCTGAGCGATGCCGTCGAGCGTGACAGCCGCGCCGTGCTCGAAGCGGTAGTGATTCACGGTCTGGCCAAGAAGCGTGATCTCGATGACGCCCGAATCCGCAAGTCGCTTGCACTCATCAACAATGTGCCGCGGCGGACGATGCATCTCCGCACCGCGTGTGAACGGCACCACGCAGTACGTGCAGAACTTGTTGCAGCCGCGCGTGATGCGGACGTACGCCGAACCGGAATGATCGTCCGGCGAGACAGACCGGGACAGGTCGAGCATCTCCAAATTGTCCGCGGCCGCGGCCAGCGTCGCGCTGCGTCGAGACGTATTGCCCTGGAGTGCAACCTGACCAGCGGAAACCAGCCGCGGGGCAACGACCGTCTCATCAAACTCTGTCAGATGAGGGACAGAATCTGCGGCGAGCGATTCCCGTGTCCGGACTGCGTTGTCAAGCAGGCCGGGCAACTTGTCGAGTTCGCCCGGCCCAATCAGAATGTCCACGACCGGCATGCGCTTGATGAGATCCGTGCCATCGCGTTCTGCCATGCACCCAAGGACACCGACGACCATCCCCGGCCGTGTTTGCTTCCGGAGTCGATCCTCACCCAGTCGCGACCAAACTTTCTGCTCGGCGTGTTCGCGGACGGAGCAGGTGTTGTACAGCACAACATCCGCCTGTTCGCGTTCCTGGGTGAAGGCATACCCCATGGCACGAAGCTGCCCGCTGACCAGCTCCGAATCGAGCTCGTTCATCTGGCAGCCAAAGGTTTCGAGATAGACTCGCCGCTGGGACATGCCGAATCGTATGCGAACAGGCGTGGTTGGCTGGGGGCTCGGCACAGGATCCAAAGGGCGTCGCCTCTCAGGATTTCCCTCCTCCCGCCCCTTCCCCGCTTCCTG
>JBGANP010000060.1:0-22766 GCA_044222255.1 Phycisphaerales bacterium | reverse complement strand
CGATCGAAGACACCCCCTCTGATTCTCCTTCCTCCCCCTCACCCCCTCCTCAAAACCAACATCCCCGCCGGCACCGCGAACACCAGCCCCACCAACCCGCAAACCACCGCGACGATCCCGGCGACCGTCCCCGGCATCCGCTCCATCCCGCACAGCAGATTCCGCACGCTGATCTCGTAGACCATCCCGGGCGGCACATCGATCGCGGTGTTGAGCTTGAACCGCAGGCGATACTCCCCCTCCCGCCCGAACCGCGGCCGCGCGATCACCAGCCCCTGCCCCTCCTCCATCGCGGGCTCAAGGTCGTAGTCGCGCGCCGAAGACTCCACCTCCACCGTCGCCGCCGCGCCATCACTCTTCTTTCCGCCTGCGGCGCCACCGAGGGCATCCACAAAGATGCTCGCATCGACGCGCTTGGGCCAGAACTCCTCCGGCGCGGCCGTCCCATCCTTCTCCAGAACCCGCAGCAGAATCTGCTGCGAATGCCCCACCTCGCACGTGTGATGCAGCGTCGCAGCAACCTCCTTCGTGCTCGAAGGGTCCAGCGTGAACCGCGCCGGAACCTCGCTCACCCAGGTCTCAAACCGCCGATCCCAGTCAAAGCTGAACCACCCCAACCGCACGCTCACCCCCAGCAGCGCAACCCCGATCACCAGACAAATCGTGCGGCCGATTTTCCAACGCATGGCTCGCTCCCGGGAATCCGAGGGCCCGCCCACACTCATCTTCGAGATCGCACCATCACAGGATGCACGAATCCGCGCCGATTCGCGGCGTCATGCGCCAAGCAGCATCACAACTGCCACAAACTGCTGCCCCACGTAAGCCCGCCGCCGAACGCCACAAACAGCACCTTCTGCTTCGATCCCAGCTTGATCCGACCGTTCCGGACCACATCGTCCAGCACCAGCGGCACGCTCGCCGCCAAGGTGTTGCCGTACTTGTCGATGTTCACGAACAGCTTGTCCTCGGGCAGCCCGAACCGCTCCCGCGCCGCGCTCAGGATCCGCGCGTTGGACTGGTGGCAGACAAACATGTCCACCTCCGCCGCGCTCACGCCCGCCTTGTCCAGCGTCTCCTGGATCACACCGGGAAACGTGCCGACGGCGAACTTGAAGACACCTGCGCCGTTCATCTGCACATGCCCGATTTTCAGCGGATCACACACGGCGCCGGCCGGAAAATCGCTGTCATCGTGCGGGATGTAGATCTCTTTCCACCCGCGCCCGTCCGCGTGAATCGTCTGCGCCAGAATCCCCTGCGCCTTGCTGTCCGTCGCGCGAAGAATCGCCGCGCCCGCGCCGTCGCCGAACAGGATCGCCGTCGTGCGCCCGTTGTTGGAGTAATCCATCAGCGGCGTGATCGTGTCCGAACCGATCACCGCCACGTTCTTGTACTGCCCCGCCTGCATCAGCGCGTGCGCCACGTTGAGCGCGTACACATATCCGCTGCACGCCCCGGAAATATCAAACGCCGCGCACCCGACCGCGCCGACCGCGTTGGAAATCAAACACCCCGTCGGCGGACACCCCATCTCCGGCGTCATCGTCGCGCACAGAATCAGATCGAGTTCCGTCGGCTGCATCTTCGCCATCTCGAGCGCGTTCTGCAGCGCCTTGGCCCCGAGCGAGAACGTGGACTCACCCTTGCTGCGATCGATCTTGTGCCGCGTCCTGATGCCCGTGCGCTGCACGATCCACTCGTCCGACGTGTCCATCACCTTCTCAAGATCGAAGTTCGTGATGACGCCCGAGGGAAGCGCGGAGCCGGTGCCGACGATGGTGACGCCGATCTGATAGCCCGGATGGAATCGCGGAGCGTGCTTCTCGGATGCGCCGTGCCCGTCTGCTGTGGACCCGCTCATGCTTACTCCTGCTCGTTCCCCACTTCCTGGCCGACCACTGAGGATACCTCGGCCAGACGGGCGACGATGGCGTCGTTGACGCCGCAGGTGACGTATTGCCGGCTGTTGCGGATCGCGTTCTTGATGGTCTTCGCCTCGGAGGAACCATGAGCGATCACATAGACCCCGTTGACCCCGAGCAGCGGCGCGCCGCCGTACTCGTGGTAGTCGTTCTTCTTGTAGATGTCCTTGAAGATCGGCTCCAGTTGCAGGCCAAGGTCCGGCGAGTGCTCGAAGATCTCGTGCGCAATCGCCTTGAACAGCGACCGGGCCATGCCCTCGGCCATCTTCAGCAGCGTGTTGCCCACGAACCCGTCGGTCACGACCACATCCGCAACCCCATCAAACAGGTCGCGCCCCTCGATGAACCCGACATAGTTGATGTTCGGCGTCGCCTTGAACAGGTCGTGCACCCGGTTGATCAGCTCGCCGCCCTTGCCCTCTTCCGAACCGATGTTCATCTGCGCCACGCGCGGCCGCTCGATTCCCAGGACGGTCCGGCTGAAGACCTCGCTCATGAGGCCGTATTGCCAGAGGTGACTCGGCCGCGGCTCCGGATTCGCGCCCGCATCGCAGAGCACGACCGGCCCGTGGAACGCGGGAAACGTCACCGCGATGCCCGGCCGGTGCACGCCGCGCAACCGCTTCATCTGCATCGTCGCAGCCGAGACGCACGCGCCCGTGTTGCCCGCGGAAAGCACGACATCACAGCGCTTCTCCGCCGCGCGGAACGAGCCCAGCTGCGCGGAGACCACGATCGACGAGTCCTTCTTGGCACGCACGGAATCCACGGGCGACTCGTGCATACCGATGACCTCGTCGCAATGGACGATCTCGATCCGCGGGTCCGACGGGCTCACGCCGCGCTCGGAGAGCAGTTCCTCAATGTCATGACGACGACCGACCAGAACAAGCTGGTCGCCCGCGGGGAGAGTAGGGAGGGCGTCGGCACATCCTCGGACAATGGCGTCCGGGGCATGGTCGCCGCCCATGGCGTCGACGGCGATGCGCATCGCTCAGCCCTTCGGTTAGTTCTTGTCGATACCGATCCCGAGCTTCGGCACGCTGATCTTCAGACCAGCGCGAACATAGCCGGACTCGCGGCACGCGCGGTGATGGGCCTTGGGCATGCCCGAGAGCGGGCAGACGCCGACCTGAACCGGCTTGAGAGCGTGGTGCGAACGACGACGACGGCTGCGACCGTGGCTCTGACGGAAACATGGTTGCATGGAAGGTCACATCCGGGGTGCGTGCCGAGCCGGCCTGGGCGAAGCAGCAGAGACTCACGAGCAAAATGCGAGGACTCCGGCACAGGCCGCCGAAGCCCACGGGCAGAGCAAAACTCCGCCGAACGGGACGTGAACCCTAGGAAACCACCCCCGGTTGGTCAACATTTCCGTGGCCCTTGGGGGGTCGGAAGACTAGACCGGCGGCAAGGACCGGATAAACTCCCTTCCCACGGTCGGTCCCTGATCGGCCGCGGCAAGCACATTTTGGCCTCCCTAGCTCAGTTGGTAGAGCAGCTGACTCTTAATCAGCGGGTCGAAGGTTCGAGTCCTTCGGGGGGCATTTTGTCGAAAGCTCCGGGAAACCGGGGCTTTTTTCGTGGGCGGGGCGGCAGCGATCCAGATGTCCGGTCAACCTGCTCCGAGTTTTCGCAGCGTCCGGGGATGTTATTTTCTCGGCTCGCTCGGTGGAAGCCCCCCCCTCCAGACCGCACGGCCGTACTGCCGACGCGGGGCAAACGACTTCTCGGGCAAGTCATCCCGTGCGGCTCCGATACCATCAGCACCGATTCTCGGAGGTATCTTTCCATGGTTTAACCAACGATCCTTTGACCAGGTCAAGAACATCCTGGGCAAGCTTGACCGCAACATTGACGCCGCGCGGCAGCGCCGACTGCAGGGCCCGACGCCAGTGGCGGCTCCGATTCCGGTGCCGGTGCAGGCGACGCCGGCGCGTCCCGCGCTCACCATCCCGATTGCACCGGTGACGCCGATGCCGACCTTCGGCTCGACCGCGCCGGCACGCAGCATCTACGGCGCGCCACGCCGATTTTTGCGCAACCACCAGACTGGCACCTGATCCGATCGGCTTCCGGGAATCTCGGTTGCCCAAGGCAACGTACGACACGAAATCCCATGCTCAAGAATCTGCGCAAGCTGTTCGGAGTGGAGGAGGCCCGCAAGGGCTCTCACGCGCCGACGCCTCGCCGCGCTCGGACAGAGACGGTGTACGGCCACCCGCTGGTGACGCACTCGATCATCGGGCAGACGATGATCATCACGGTTGTCGAGCGCGAGCTGAATGTGACATCGGCGTCGGATGTCTGCTACGAGATCCATGGCTGTACCGAATCAGGCGGGCGTGCGCCACCTTGTGCTGGATCTTGAGAACATCAAGTTTGTGGACTCGGCGGGGCTCAACTGCATGGTCGAGTTGCTCGGGACCGTCAAGACGCGGCACGGGCGGATCGGCATCGCGGCGGCGACGCAGCATGTCGAGGTGCTCTTCAAGCTCACGCGACTCGAGCTGGTGTTCACGATCCGGCGGACGGTCCTTGAGGCCGTGGACGCGATCGAGCCGCGCGGCTGATTACTTTCTTCCAGCAATCCAACGATCGATCTTTGCTTCGAGCGTCGGCAACGGGATCGCGCCCGAGCCGAGGATCGCGTCGTGGAACGCGCGGAGGTCGAACTTGTCGCCAAGCTGGGTTTCCGCTCGCGCGCGGAGTTCGCTGATCTTGAGCTGACCGATCTTGTAGGCGCAGGCTTGGCCGGGCCAGGCGATGTAGCGGTCCACCTCGCGCTCGATATTCAGCGGGGAGAGGGATGTGTTCGCGAGCATGTAATCGATGGCCTGCTGGCGCGACCAGTTCTTCGCGTGCATGCCGGTGTCGACGACGAGGCGGGTCGCACGCCACATCTCGTAGCTGAGGCGGCCGAAGTCGTCGTAGGGATCAGCGTACATGGTGCGCTTGCCTGCGGCTGCGACGGGTTTCTTCGCATCGGGCTCCTGCTGATCCAGGTCCCCCACTTCCATTCCGAGGCGCTCGGAGTAGAGCCCCCACCCTTCGACAAAGGCGGTGTAGTCGGCGAAGGTGCGGAAGGGGTGCTGGCCCTCGAGTTCCTGCGCGAGCGCGATCTGGAGGTGGTGGCCGGGGACGCTCTCGTGAAGCGCGAGGGCGGTCATCTCATACTTGGGGCGCTGGTCGAGGCGGTGCGTGTTGGCCATGAACCAGCCGGGGACGCCGGCCTTCATCGAGCCGAGGTAGTAGTACGCCGTGGGCGCAGTGGGTGCGACCAGAGGCGACAGCTCCCGCACGCCGTAGCTCAGTCGCGGCAGCTTGCCGAAGAGGCGCGGGAGCTCGGAGTCCATGCGCTTGCAGATGATGCGATATCCGGCGAGAAGATCTTCGGGCTTGTCGTAATAGAAGCGTTTGTCGGTGCGGAGATACTCCACGAAGGCGTGGAAGAGGGCATCGTCCTTGAGTTCATCCTTCTTGGCAAAGTCCGTGCGGGCGATGACGGTGAGCATCTCGGCGTGGATACGAGCGACTTCGCTGAGGCCGAGTGCGTGGATCTCTTCGGCGGTCAGTTGCGTGGTGGTGTGTCTGCGGATCGCGGCGTCATAGGCCCGTGCGCCGTCAACTCCCTGGGAATATCCAACCGTCTCGCGGCACTTGGGGATGTACTCATCGCGCAAGAACTCGCCGAACTTCTGGAAGGCGGGGATGACGCGCTCGGAGATCGCCTTGCGGGCGCGATCAGCGCTCGGGTCTCCGGCGGGGCGGCCGCGGAAGGGCTTGTAGAAGGGGCTGAGCGCGGGCGATTCCTTCATGTCGGTCGTGGTGAGCATGAAGCACTGCTCGGGGGTGCCGTTCATGACGACGCGCGGCGGGACGCGACCGGACTTCAGACCGGCCCGCATCTGCGCGGTGGTCTGCTCCAGATATGTCGGAATCTTCTCCAGTCGCGCGGCGTAGTCCGCGTATTGCTTGCTGGTCTTGAACGGGAGCGAATCGCTCATCTGCGGGAGCGAGACCTGCGGCCCGCTCTTGGCATCCAGCGGCATCTGCTCGCCGTGGAACGAGGCAGCGTCGAGACGGTCGGCGAGTTCGTACTCAAGAAGCTGCGCGTCGAGGAGGTCGATCTCGGAGAGGTTCTCGGGGATCAGGGCACGCACGAGTTTGAGGCGGAAGGAGAGTTCGGCGACGCGGGCGACGGTGGCGGCGGGGCTGACATCGGCGAGTTCATCGTTGAATCGCTCATCGCCGCGCTGGCTGGCATCGACGGGGCTGTTGCGGAGGATCCATTCGACGTGCTCATCGAGGATGGCGAGGAGTTGCTTGGAACGGCCCTGTCGCCACGCGCCGTTGACATCCAGAAGGGGAGATGGCCCGGGCATGGTGAAGACGACATCGGCCGCCGGCGGCGCGGCGGCGGGCTGCTGCGCGGCGGCGATCGATCCGCCAAGACCGCACACGGCGGAAATCGTGCCGAAGACGGCCGCGCGGGTCGAGAGGCCGGTGATCGCCGCGATCCGCTGCATCGAATGGTGATTCATGGCGGGAGCGTACCCGAGCGTGGCCCGCGGCATCCCGGGTTGTGGGCCGGCAACCCCTCGGAAACGCCCTTGCCTTGCGCGCCTCGGCCGATACGATTGGCGGTCAAAAACAGGGCTTCGGCCCGTCCAATCTGGGGATTGGTGTAACGGTAGCACGAGTGACTCTGACTCACTTAGTCTAGGTTCGAATCCTAGATCCCCAATTTTCTTCCGAGCGTAAGAGCGACCGCCGAGGGGGCAATCTCAGCCCCGGAATGTCGGTATGCCGCCGCACTCAGGGCACTTGGACATGTAGGCCAGTCCCGCGCGATCGTGCCCGCACAAGATGCAGTGGCCGCGCTTCGCTCGTTGCTCCTGCTTCCGCCAGATCAGCCAAGTGGAGAGACCGCAGACGAGGACCACCGGCCAAAGCGGAATGCCTAGCGTCGAGCCACGACCGAGCATGTGGACCGAGAGGGGTTCGGGACGCGAAAAGGGAAGGAAGGGCGCGGGCGGACCCATATCTTCCAGGACTCGGGGCGGGCACCATGCGACGCGAAGACCAGGAGATCCGACGGCGTCGTCATCGAGCACGAGCATGCCGCAGCAGAAGGTGAGCGCGAAGCGGCCGGGCCAGAGGAGCGAGGGGCCGCCGATACAGAGGTTGGCCATCCAGAGGATGGCCAGGGACAACGACAACGTCTTGAGCAGACGCAGCTGGCGTTCACGCCACCACTGCCTTGTCCAGATGGATCGCACGGGCGGAGTCTATCGCGGGGCGGCTCGATGCACAATGCGCCTGCGCCCGCGTGGCGCGGCCAACAACCGAGGGATCACCCGCGTACCTTCGGCGACGGGTGTGCTCAGGCACAGCCCGCGAACCACGCGCCGAGGAAGTCGAAGATGTCCTGAACGCTCAGGCCATTGATGCCGTTGAAGTTCGCGGTTGGGGCGCCTGCGAACCAGGCGCCCAGGAAATCGAAGATGTCCTGAACGGTGAGACCGCCCGCGCAGTTGAAGTCCGCGCGGCAGCTCGGGCGGGGACACTCGCACGAGTCCGGCGCCAGATTCCCGTTCACATCGGCGGGGGCGTTTGCACGGTCGAAGCGGATGCTCGCGCCGACATATGGGCCATCGCACGCGGCGGCGTCCATCTGTGCGCTTCCGGCAAACGTGAACAGGGCGGTGTTTCCGCCCGCGCCGAGGTGCAGGGCGGCGTTGAACGCCGCGGCGGGAACCGTCAGCGAGGTGCGGCTCGGGGTGCGGGCGCAGTCGATGCCGCCGAGTTCGAAAGCGTTGCCGAGGGATGTGCCGTTCAGCTGGACATCAATCACCTCGTCGGTTCGGTTGAGATCCGCGCTGGCCAGGAGCTCGATCGTGACGGGGCCCACGGCGTCGGGAACGGCCGAGAGCGTCGTCTGCGGGTTCGCGCCGGTTCCGACCGGACCGACGAAGGGCGTGCTGGCGCGATAGACAAACTCGCGGAGATCGGCGACGGTGTTCGTGTTGCAATCCGGGCAGTCGTATATGAGAAGGTCATCCACATACCAGCCGGGGCCACCTGTGCAGCCATCCTTGCCGAAGACGAAACGGATACGGATGCTCGAGCCGGTGACGCCCAAACCGGAGAGGTCGATCACGGTGCGGCCCCAGCGTCCGCCGACGCCCGTCCAGACCTCCTGACCGGCGAGGGGGTCGGTATTTCCCACCGCTGAGGGTTTCAGCTTGCCGTTGTATGGGTTGAACTCGATCGCGGCGCGCGGCAGTGGGTTGAAGCCGGTCCCGCCGACATCGATCTCTACGCGGCCGCCGTCGAAGGACCCCTCGCTTCCGAGCGAATGCGTGAACGCCAGCATCGGGTGCAGGGCCGACGGAGGAATGACGATGGTCTGGCTGGTCATCGTGTGCGTGCCGGACTCATCGCTGGCTCCGCAATCGCCGATGGCGCGATCCTCGCAGAAGGCCGCTTTTCCGGGGCGCCCGAACGGCAGCGCGGCGGTTGAGAGCACCCAGTTGTACGGCGTGGGCGGGGCGGAGTTGGCCACTTGCCAGCCAAGCGTCGCGCCCTCGAAGGTGTCGCTGAACAGGACTGTTGCGCCGGCGCACTCGGGCGGCATGGTGGCATCGTCGAGCACGTTGTTGGTCTGGCCGCAGAGGCCGTCGGTGTTCATCTCAGTCGCGAGGAGCGCGAGGTTCACCTGCTGAGCATCGAAGGATGTGAACACGGAGCCGCTGGGCAGACCGGTGCGCGGATCGTTGGGCGTTGTGCCGATGAGGTCGGACGCGGCCTGATTGAAGCCGTCGTACGCGTCCTTGAAGTCCGAACCGGGCGTGAGGTAGACCGTCAGGGCCCGATACCAGACGGCGCCGGACTTGATCAGCCCGATGCCGGAAATGGTGCGGCCGTTGAAGGTGCCGCCGTCGGTGGTGAGCATGAAGGCGTGGTTGGGGACGCCGCTGCCGCTGTGGACGCCGCCGGAATCGGTCGAACTGCAGGTTTCGAAAACGCTGTTCGCTCGATCGGGATGGTTGCGGCAGGTGGGATCGAACATGTCGCGGATCGCGCCGCCAAAGGCGGAGGATCCCTCGGCGACGAGCCAGCGCACGCCGTCCGGGTGGGCGGGGCGCGGCGAACAGGTGGAGCGAAGGTTGTTGGGAAGATCAAGATCGGCCCCGCTGGCGGGGGGAAGGGGCCAGGGCGTTCCGGCGGCGGCACCGGCGACCGCAACATTTCCGTTGAAGAGATCAACACACTCGCCGAAGACATCGCTGAAGCTCTCGTTGAGCTGCCCGGACTGGTTCTGGTAGATGAGCCCCGCGGTAAAGCCGGTCAGGCCATGCGCGAGTTCGTGTGCGACCACATCATCGGTCACAACGCCGGAGCAGAAGGCGGCCTGGGCTCCGTTGAAGAAGGCGTTCGGACAGGTGGCGGCGGTGCTGTTCACGGTGAGGACGAGCGAGAAGCCGCCGTTATCGATGCTGTCGCGCCCGAATCCTCGCTGCAGGTATCGATAGAAATCGCCGGCGTAGTCGTACGCCTTGTCGATGTCCGCGATGCCCGTGGCGGGCGCGCCCTCGGCGCGGGCGAGCGTGCCGGGGAGAGCCGTGCCCGCGTTGCCGTCGAAGATCTCCCGATCCAGCAGCGCTTCGAGCAGGGACCAACGGTCCATGAGTTCGCCCGAGTCGGCATCGATGAACGCGGCCTCGCGGAAGCCGAGGGCGTTGCGGCTGATGTCGTTCAGGATGATCTGATACGCAAGTCTCGGGCCGCCGCCGGCGGGGTCGCCGTACCACGCGGGATCGACGACGACGAGCTTGATGGACTCCATCGCGGCGTGCGCACCCTCGGGGATCGCCCGACGCGCGGCGGCCTCGGCGGCTTGTGCGTCGATCACTGGCGTGACGCTCATGGTCGGCTTGATGTCGTAGAACCGGCCGTTCGCACCGAGCACATCGCCCTTGGACGTTTGATGCACCTTCAGCACTCCGGTGTACACCTCGACGCCCTTGTGGACCTGCTGAAACGTCGTGTGTGCGTGCCCGAGCTGGTCGGTCTCCACTTTCATCCATGTGAGCTGCGTGGAGGCATCGCGTATGCCAAGGAGCGTGCCGTATTTGTCGAAGAAACGCAGAGCGGCGGCGCGACCGACGCCCGGTTTGTCGTCGGGGATCGGTATGCTCGCACCGGGCGCGGCAAAGACGCCGCTGGCCGCGCCTTGAAACCCGCTTCGCCGAATGACGAGGTCCGTCGGATTCTGATCGGCGAACGCCGCGGCACCGGAAATGGCGAGGACACAGACGGCCGTGGAGAACTGGTTCAATTGGGCGCTCCTCAGTCGTAGCTGCGAAAGGAAACCGCATACCGCAGGAAAACGGAATGTCTGAGTATGCCTCGTTTCTTCCATACGGGCAGGAGTTTTCGCCGGGTCCGACAAAATTCGAGAGTTGGGGGGGAAGAGCGTTACGAAAAACCCCGGCCGCGGGCCGGGGTTTGGGGTTGCAGGGGAGCGTGTGAGTGATGCGATTACTTGTTCGGCTCGCCGGTTTCGGTGGTGCCGGGGGAGGCGACGGCCTTGTCCTTTGCGGGCTCGACGGGCTTGGCGACGGCATCGGGCGACGGAGTCGCGGGAGTGGTCGGCGCGGCGGAAGGGGCGGGAGTTGTGGGGATGCCGGAGGTGCTGCCGGGGACGACCTCGAAGCGGCCGCCCTGCACCTGAAGCTCATCGACGCGCGTGGGGGCGACGATGTTCAGCTGGAGCGCGGGGTCGAGCTTGGACTCGCCGACGATACCGACGATCTTGCCCATCTTGGGGAGCAGGTCGATGCCATCGCGGGGGAGGACGTAGCCGATGGTGCGCGTGGAGGTGATGTCGGCGGACTCGATGCGGTACATCATCGCCATGCCGCGCTTGCCGTCGTAGACGGTGCTGGGGAGGATGCGGCCGACGATGGTGTAGATGGCCTGACGATTGGCCTGCTCGATGGCGACGCGGATCTGGGCCATGCGCTCGTCGAGCATGTCGGGGGCGTTCACCTTGCGGCGGGTTTCCAGGATTTCCTGGCGAAGCATGAGCGCGTTGCGGCGATCAACGAGGGCGAGACGGAGGCGGCCATCCTCGCCGCTCATCGGGAGCGCATCGATCTTGCGGTTGAACTCGCTGAGAACGGTCTGCACCTCGGCCTCGGACTCGGAACGCTGCATGGCGCGATCGAAGAGATCGCGGAGGAGGGCGATGTCGTCGACGCGGCGGGTGAGTTCGGGATTCGGCTTGGGGGGCGCGGACGTGACGCGGTCGTTGGTCATCGTCACCGTCGTGGTCTTCACCGGCGTGGCGTCGGCCGACTTGATCTCGATGATTTCCTGCGCGGGAGCGGTTGTTTCCGCGGGCTTGGTTGCATCGGCCGGCTTGGTCGCGTCGGCGGTCTTGACGGGCTCGATCTTGGTTGTGTCGGGCTTGGCTGCTTCGGACTTTGCGGGATCGGCGGGCTTGATGACGACGGGGCCGCCGACCTTGGCGGCTTCATCCGCCGTCGCGGCGCGGGTCATTTCGGAACGCACAAAGCCGCGGGCCTGCGCGGGCGCGGGGACGAGATATCCCTGAACGGTGCCGTCGGCGGCCTTCACCGGCTCGACATCACTGAACGTGGTGCCGGCATCGACATCCTTATCCAACAGCGGCCACCACGGAGATGCACCGCCCTCGTTGGCGGCCATCATTTTGGTGCCGCGCGTGAGCTTGAGCGTTTTCGCGGTCGCGTCGAATGTTCCTTCGGTCTGGCCGACATACGCGCGGGTGCCTGCGGGATAGGCGACGCGGAGCCAGCCGCTGCCCTCGCCATCGACCTTCAGCGTCTCGCCCGCCTTCAACATGCGGACGGCGTAGAAGTGGCCGCCGTCGGCGCATCGCATGGCGGCGTTGTCCTTGGTGACAACTACGTATTTCGCGTTGACGGTTTTGACGTCGGCGTGCGCCTGTCCGGCGAGCGCGACGAGCGAGAGAACACCGAGCATCGGGGCCGCGCCCCGGATCATCGCCCCAACCACCAAAGCCATCGCGACGCGCTTGCTTCCATCCATGTCTGCTGCACTCCGTAAATGCGGCCGTTGGCCGTCCGGTCGATGGTACGCGACATGGACGGTGCGACCGGGCGAAAGCCCATGTTCGGGGTGGAACCTATTGGCCGACCGGGCCGAAGCTGAGCGAGCGGTTGGCGAGGCAGCGGCTTCCGACAAGATACCCACAACCGGGGAAGCCGCTACCATCGGTCCCCACGCTTGCCGGGCTGGCCTGCACATGGATGTGCGCCGCTCGCAGAACCATCGGAATCCGTTGCGGCCGTGCGGGCCGCGGCCAGAACCGACCTCGCATATCCGATCGTTCGACATATATAGATGGACGTTGATTCATTTGCTCGCCCCCGTACCCTGAATCTCTCTCATGCCAACACGCCTGCGATTCACCGCTCGGTCTGCCCGCCATGATGCGCGAGGGCGTTTGTGCTTCCGGACCGCGCTCGCGGGCGCGGCGTGGATCGGGCTGGCGCTGGCCGCGGGATGCGCCTCGCCGCTGGATGACAAGCAGGACCACGACCTGCGCCGGAGCGTTCGGCAGAGCACGGAGCGGGAACTGGCAGAAGCGCTGCAACTGCCGGAAATCCAGCAGATCGGCCGCGAGGACCGAACCAGCCAGCTGCAACTGAAGCCGGAGATTCTGGCGCAGCTGGAGAAGATGGCGGGGCCCGCGAGCTATGCGGGGCTGGATCTGCCGCTGGGGCCGGACCTGTATGGGCGGCCGCAGAAAGTGGTTCGGCTGACGATGGAACGGGCGGTGGTGAGCGCGGTGCAGCGGAACCTGAACGTGGAGTTCGCGCGGATCGCGCCGGCGATCAGCCAGCAGCAGTACATCGCGGCGGACGCGGCGTTTGACTGGGTGCTGTTCACGAACGCGCAGTACAACTCGACGGATTCGCCGCGGGCGGACAGCACATCGACGGGCACGCTGACGGGCATCACGACGGATCAGCGCGAGGTGAGCGACATCCAGGGCGGGCTGCGCAAGCCGCTCATCTCGGGCGGAACGCTGACATTTCAGACGGACTTCACGAACACGGCGACGAAGACGCGCGGCATCACGACGGTGCCGAACCCGACGCGCGATGCGAACTTCGTTATTCAGCTGGACCAGCCGCTGCTGCGCGGATTCGGCTCGGATGTGGCACTGGCGCAGGTGCGGCTGGCGCGGAACGCGGAGCTGGATGAGATTTCGCAGCTCAAGAGCGCGCTGCTGACGAGCATCGGCGATACGGAGTCGGCGTACTGGAACCTCGTGAAGGCGAGGGCGGACCTGCAGATCTTGCAGCGGCTGCTGCGCAATGGCGAGGAAGTGCTGGGGAAGCTTCGCAGCCGCGACAAGTACGATGCGAAGCCGTCGACGATCTCCAACGCGGCGGCGGCGGTGGAGTCTCGCGGGGCGGACATCATCCGGGCGCAGCGCGTGCTGCGCGATGCGTCGGACCGGCTGAAGGTGCTGATCAACGATCCGGAGTTTCCGGTCGGGTCGGAAACACTACTGCTGCCGGCGGACATGCCGGTGGATCAGGCGGTGCAGTTCTCGCTGGTGGATGCGATCAACTCCGCGCTGGCGAACAGGCCCGAGGTGCAGCGCGCGCTGATCTCGCTGGACAACACGTCCATTCGGCAGATCGTGGCGGATAATGGGCGGCTTCCGAAACTCGACCTGCGTGCGCTGACACGCTTCAACGGGCTTGGCGCGAATGTGGGGACACCGTACAGCCAGATCGGCGAGGCGGAGTTCGTGGATTTTCAGATCGGGCTGAACTTTGAGCAGCCGCTGGGGAACCGCGGGCCGGAGGCGCTGTATCGGCAGCGTGGGCTGGAGCGCATCCAGGCGACGATCGCGTATCGCAACACGATTCAGGGAATCGTCGCGGATGTGAAGAACTCGCTGCGGGATCTGGCGACCAACTACCAGCTCATCGCGCGGACGTATACCTCGCGGATCGCGGCGACAGAGGACTATCGCACGCTGCAGGCGGAGGAAGAGACGATCCAGGGATTCACGCCGGAGTTCCTGAACCTGAAGCTGCAGCGGCAGCAGGCGCTGGCGGCGGCGGAGCAGCAGGAGATTTCCGCGCTGGTGGATTACAACAACTCGATGGCGCGGCTGTATACCTCTACGGGCACCGCGCTGGAGCGGAACCACATCCGGTTCGCCGCGCCGCCGGCACGGCTGGACCCCCGGACCAGCAACCTGTTCCCGGACTTTCCGCTGGAGCCGACGCGGCCATCGGCGGATGACATTCGGCGCAAGTAGCTCGCCTTATCGGCAGGAATACGCTCGCGGAGCCCTGCACGTTGAGGGCGCACGATGCCGACTTCGATACCCGACATTTCCGCGGCGATTCAGCGGCTCCGCTCCGGCGGGGTCGTGGCATTTCCCACGGAGACGGTGTACGGACTAGGCGCTGATGCGCTCAACGAAGCCGCGGTGCGGCGGGTGTATGAACTGAAGGGGCGGCCGAGCATCAATCCGCTGATCGTGCATGTGAGCGGGCCGGAAATGGCGGCGCGGCTGGTGGATGAATGGACGGCGGATGCGGATGCGCTGGCACGGATGTTCTGGCCGGGGCCGCTGACGATCGTGCTGCCGCGGGCGGTTGCGGGCAGTTCACCGCGAGCTGCGAGCCCGTTCATTGTTCCGGATCTGGTGACGGCGGGAGGCGGGACGATTGGGGTGCGGTGTCCGGATCATCCGGTGGCGCTCGCGCTGCTGTTTGGGCTGGGCTCGCCGCTGGTGGGACCGAGCGCGAATCCGAGCGGGGGAATCTCCCCCACTGCTGCTGCGCATGTGGCGGAGTCGTTCCGGGCAGAGGATGTGCTGGTGCTGGAAGGCGGGGCGTGCCGCGCGGGGATTGAGTCGACGGTGATCTCGCTGGCGGGCGGGCGACCGAGAATTCTGCGGCCGGGATTGATCGGTGCGGGAGAGATCGCGGCGGTGATCGGGCGAACGGTGGATGAGGGGCCGATGCCGCCGTCAACGGGCGGGCCGCTGGCTTCGCCGGGGTTGCTCGCGCGTCACTATGCACCGAAGACGCCGGCGCGGCTGGTTGACCTTGCGGCACTGGCGGACGCGGTGCGCGAGGAAGAGACGCGGGGTCGAAGGGTTGCGGTGCTCACACACGCTCCCTTTGAGGTGCGATCGCCGCACCAAATGCTCGTGCTGCCGCGGGATGCCGAGGAGTACGCGTTTCACCTGTACGCCGCGCTGCGCGAGGCGGATGCGCTGCGGACTGATGCAATTCTGATCGCGCGGCCGCCGAGCGAGGACGGTACGTGGAGAGCGATTCTGGATCGGTTGACGCGGGCGACGACGGCGTGAACGACCGTGCCTTGCCAACTCTCAGCCCATCGCGCCGGGAAGCCCGTATGCGCGGCGGAGCGCGCTGATCTGGCCCTGGTGCCAGCCCTCGTGCCAAATGCACTTGTAGAGCACGTCGAGCTTGTTCTTGGCGAATCCGCCGGAATCGGTCGCGGTGGGACCGAGACCGTCTGAGTCGCTCATTCGACCAGCGGCCTTGAGGATTCGTGCGAACTGCTCATCGTGTATTCGCCGGACATCTGCGTGCGATGGATAGGAGGCGGGATCGCTGGTGGGCTTTGAGCCATAGCCGAAGAGTTTGTCGTACGGTTCGCCGAGTGGCACCGGCTTTCCGTCGAGCATGGAAGCGAACCAGCTGTATCCGGTGGCGAGATGGCCGATCTGCCAGACGAGGTGGTTGTCTGTGGGCGAGGGCTGGGCGTGCATCTGGTGCTCGCCAAAGCCGGCGCAGAGCTTGCCGGTCATGTCGTGGACCCACTTGAAGAGCTCGATGGCGCGGGCGACTTCGCCGCGGCCTGCGCCAGCGGTGGATGTTCCGGACTTGCGGCCGGTCTTCTTGACGGGGGTCTTGCGAACAACCTTCTTGCCCGGCGTCCGCTTGCTCTTCTTCTTGGCCATGCTCGCGCTCCCTCGAATGGTGTGTGGGCGATGATACCAAGTTCGTGGCGGGGGCATCTAGCCCGTGGTTGGGATGGCACGGGCTAAGTTGCTGATGCGTCATAGTGCTCGCGATCGGCTTTCACCAAGCAACCAAGGCCCGCGGCCGAAGCGGCCGAGACATGGGCTGGTACGCCCACGCCACGAAAGGCAGGGCACCGAACGCCCGATAAACCTGATTGATCGGAAGCTGGAGATAGGTGAATCCGGTGGATCGGGGACCTATCCTTGCGGAACTATCGCCGCGCTTGAAGGAAGCGGCGCGGCCTCAGGAGTTTGTGCAGCATGTCATCGATTCGCATCGCGCTCGCCCCCGGCGACGGTATTGGTCCCGAGATCGTCAACGCAACGCTGGACCTGTTCAAGGCCGCGGGAGTGATGAAGGCCGGGGTGGACTTTGTTCCCGTCGAGATGGGCTTCTCCGTCTTTACGACGGGGAACTCGCGCGGCATGACCGTTCAAGGGGCCGATGGAAACGCCCAAGGGTGGCGGCGGCAAGTCGATCAATGTGACGGCCCGGAAGTTGTGGAACGCGTTCGCGAATCTGCGCGTCTTCAAGACGTTGCCGGGCGTGGAGAGCGTGTACTCCAAGGCGGGGATCCCGATCGACATGGTCGTGGTGCGGGAGAATCTCGAAGACACGTACGGTGGTGTGGAGCATCGGCTGAGCGCGGACATGATCCAGTGCAAGCGTCTGATGAGCGCGCCGGGATCAGAGGAAGCGCATCGGTTCGCGTTCCAGACGGCACGGCGGCTGGGGATCAAGAAGGTCCACTGCGGCCACAAGGCCAACATCATGAAAATGTCCGATGGGATTTTTCTGGATCGCTTCAAGGCGGTCGCGAAGGAATATCCGGAGATCGAGACAGCGGATGTCATCGTCGATGCGCTGTGCATGAATCTGGTGGTGCGGCCGCAGCAGTACCAGATGATCGTGCTGCCGAACCTGCAAGGGGACATCGTCAGCGATCTGTGCGCGGGGCTGGTCGGCGGGCTGGGCTTTGCGCCCAGTGCGAACATCGGCAAACACATCAGCATCTTCGAGGCCGTTCACGGAACAGCACCGGACATCGCGGGCAAGGGGATCGCGAATCCGACATCGATCATCCTCAGCGGGCTGATGATGCTGCGACATATTCACCTGGGTCGCGAGGCGGCGGTGATCGAGAACGCACTGCTGGCGACGCTGGAATCCGGCGTTCACACGGGGGACTTCGGCGATAAGAGCCGTCCTTCTGTGGGAACCAAGGAGTTCACGCAGGCGATCATCGGCAACCTCGGCAAGCAGCCGAAGAATGTCCCGGCGGTTGCCGTTCCTGAGCAGACGCCGGTGAAGCTCGATCGTCCGACCAAGCCGCAGACGCAACTGCTGATCCGCACGTTCAAGAACGTGGTGACGCAAGTTGTTGGATGCGATATCTACCTGGACTCGATTGCGCAGCCGGCCGCGCTCGCGGAGGAGATGCAGGCGATCGCGAAGGAAACGCCCTTCAAGCTCACGATCATCTCCAACCGCGGTACGCAGGTGTGGCCGACGGGAAGTGTGTATACCGAGTGCGTGGACTACTACCGCGCGCGGTTCGAACTGAAGGACCCCACGATGGCGGGGAGCATCGGACAGAGCCGGACGGTGGCTCTGATGGACCGCATCGCGGAGAAGTTCACGGTCTGCTCGTATGAACTGCTGCGGACGTTTGATGGGATCAAGGGGTATTCGTTGGCGCAGGGGCAGTAAGAACTGCTTGTCGGGCCATCGACCTCAGCGACCCAGTTCATCGGGCTTTAACTCGTCCATCGCGACGTGACGAACGTGCAAGATTCGGACAGTGTTGCCTGACACCGTGAACAAGACCCGATACGGGCGATGCACGAACTGCCGAAGTTCGTAGGAAACGGACTCGTACTCTCGCGCGAGGCCGTGGCGACGCGGCATCCGCTCGAGTGCAGCCACGGCCGCCAGCAGGCCTTCGTACCAGCGATCGCCATGTGCAGGCGAGCGCGATGCGATGTCCTCGTACGCGGCGTATGCCTCCGCGGCGACTGCCGGTGAAATTTCGACCTTGAAATTCACGACGGTTTCCGTCGACGCCGCAAGCGTTCGAGCGTTTCAACAGCGGGAACGCCCTTCCCCTGCTCATACTCCTTCATGCTTCGCTGCACGGCTTCGATGACTTCGGCACGCTCGACGGCGTCCATGAGCTTTCGATAAGACTTGGCGTCCATGACAACGGCTTCTGCGCGGCCGTTCACCGTGAGCACGCCGGGGCGGCCGGACTTCCGCATCTGGCGGACCCACTTGGCGGTGTCTCGCTTGAAATCCGTCATGGACATGATGTTGTCGGGGTCTATCATGCTAATATTATCGCACCGGATACGCACCGAATCAAGTGTGTAGATTGCTGCGGCAACAGACCCATTATTTCGTCTGTTTCGCGACCGTCCCACCCCTCATCACAAACCGCACCCGCTCCAGCTCAGTCACATCCTTCATCGGATCCCCGCTCACCGCGATCACATCCGCCGTCTTGCCGGCCTCCAGCATCCCGATCTCTTTCTCCAATCCCAGCAGTTGAGACGCCGTGATCGTCGCGGCCGTGATCGCCTCCTTGGGCGTCATCCCCGCATCCACCAGCAGCTTGAACTCGCGGGCGTTTTCGCCGTGCGGGCTGACGCCGGTGTCCGTGCCGAAGGCAATCTTCACGCCCGCGGCGTGGCTTTTCTGGAACATGAGCTTCGCCTGCGGGCCGACCTGCAGCGCCTTGCGGGCGACCATCGGGAGGTAGTAGCCGGGTTGCTGGGCGTTGTCGTACACGGTTTGCGCTGCCAGCAGTGTGGGAACGTGGTAGCAACTGCCGCCGCGTTCTTTCAGGAGCTTGATGCTGCCATCGTCCAGATACGTACCGTGCTCGATGGAATCGACGCCGGCGCGGATCGCGGCGTTGATGCCGTCCACGCCGTGGGCGTGGGCGGCGACTTTGCGGCCGAGGGAATGCGCAGTCTTGACGATGGCTTCGAGTTCCGGATCGGCGAAGTGCTGCGCGAGGCCCGCGGTGGAGGCGGAGAGCACGCCGCCGGTGGCGGTGACTTTGATGACATCCGCGCCGAGCTTGATCTGGTTGCGGACGGCCTTGACGCACTCATCGGGGCCATCGCAGATGCCGTCATCGGGCGTGGGCTGCGGGATCAGATCGGCGCGGTAGCCGTTGGTGTGGTCGCCGTGGCCGCCTGTCATCGCGATCCAGTGGCCGGCGGCGATGATGCGCGGGCCCATGATGATCTTCTGATCGATGGCATCGCGCAGCGCGAAGATTGCCTGCGGCGAGTTGGAGCCCAGATCACGCACCGTCGTAAATCCCGCTTCCAGAGTTTTTCTCGCATACATCACGCCGCGCACGGCGGCGAACTCGTTGCTCTCGGTCATCGCTCGGGCACGCACCGTCTTGTCCCACTCGTTCATGAGGTGGACGTGGCAGTCGATCAGGCCGGGGAGCACCCATGACTGCTTGAGGTCGATCTCGGTGTACGCGCCGAGCGATTTCTTGAGATCAGCCACCTCGTGGCCCGTCGGGTCGGGCATCTCGGGCCACTCGAACCCTGCGATGATGCGGTCCACGCGATCGTTCTTGATGATGAGCGTCACGTTGGTCTGTTCCGGTTTGGAGGCATCGGCGATGAGATGGCCGCAGCGGAGGAGGGTGAAGCGGTCAGGGCCATTCGGCGCGGCGGCATCCTGCGCCGTCGCGATCGCAGACGCCATCCCGAGAGCTGCTGCCGTCATTGCCGCACCGA
The DNA here is from genome assembly GCA_044222255.1 of Phycisphaerales bacterium. Lineage (GTDB taxonomy): Bacteria > Planctomycetota > Phycisphaerae > Phycisphaerales > UBA1924 > UBA4658. Next base: position 2,972 of record JBGANP010000060.1, on the reverse strand, counting down.
TTGTGGAGTTTCTCATAACGCGTTCCTCGCTTGGTGCGCAGTGTACCGCACGCCGACTTTCGTGTGGCGCTGATGATGGAATAAAGCAAATCGTTCAGAGAGAATAGCGAGTGACCCGCTCATATCCGCGGGATTCGCTCGCTCCCCGGAAAGAGACTCGCGGGTCCCAGGCGTGTTTGATCAGGACCGCCGCTGCAACTCGCCATCATTCTCCGGCGTTGCCGCGGGTCGCAACAGCCGCTCGATGCGGCCGTCATTGGTCTCCACGAGCACTTCGTCGGCTTCGGTGAGAAAGAGTCCGTGGTCCAGCACGCCGGGGATGCGATCGATCTGCTCGGCGAGTTCTTCAAAGTGCATCGAGGCCAGGGACGCGTCGTCCAGCGTCACATCGACAATCAGCGTGCCGTTGTCGGTGAGGAAGAGGTGGCCGTCCATCGTGCGGCGGACCACGCCGTTCAGGCCGAGTCGCCGCAGCGAGGCCCGCGTGGCCGCAAGACCGAACGCCAGCACCGCCACCGGGAGCGTCGCCCGCTCGCCGAGCCGGTGCACCATCTTCTTTTCCTGCACCATGTAGACGCGGCGCTTCGCGGCGTACGCCACGATCCGCTCGCGCGTCATCGCGCCGCCCGCACCCTTGATCATGCAGAGCGACGGGTCCACCTCATCCGCGCCGTCGAAGAGGTAGTCCACCTCTTCCTCCATCGCGAACTCCAGGATCGGGAGGCGATGGGCCCGGGCGAGCGTCTCGGTCGCGTGGCTGGTGGGAACGCAGCGGATGTCGAGCTTCTCTTCGCGGACGCGTTCGGCGAGCGCGAGCACGCCGCGCGAGGCGGTGCGGCCGGTGCCGAGGCCGACGATCATGCCGGACTGAATCTCCGCCACGGCCATTTCGGCGAGCGGATCATTGATCTTGTTCGATGCTGAAGGGGGGTTGTTACTCAAATTTGATCCCCTGTGCCAAAGCGAAACCCCCGCCATAGTTGATCGTACACGTCTGCCGCCGCATGTATTGCTTCCAGGAGTCGGATCCGGACTCGCGGCCGCCGCCGGTTTCCTTCTCGCCGCCAAACGCCCCGCCAATCTCGGCGCCGCTGGTGCCGATGTTGACGTTGGCGATGCCGCAGTCCGAGCCGGACCCCGTCGTGCTCAGGAAGCGCTCGCTGGCCCGCATGGACTCGGTGAAGATCGCCGACGAGAGCCCCTGCTCCACGCCGTTCTGCACCGCGATCGCATCGTCCAGATTCGAGTATGTGAAGATATACAGGATCGGTGCGAAGGTCTCTTCGCTGGAGATCGGGAGCGTGTTGTTCGCGGGAGCCCGGATGATCGTCGGCTCGACGAAGTGCCCGGCGGAGCCAGCCACCGTCGCTCGCTTGCCGCCCACGAGCACCGTTCCACCTTGCGCCTTCGCCTGCGCGATCGCGTGCTCGAAGCCCTCCACTGCCTTCGCATTAATCAGCGGCCCAACCAGCGTCCCTTCCTTCAGCGGATCGCCGATCCGCGTCATCACCTGCTTGTACGCCGTGACGAGTTTGTCCGTCAGCTTGGCCGCCACCTTGTCGTGCACGATCAGCCGCCGCGTCGTGGTGCAGCGCTGCCCGGCGGTGCCGACCGCGCCGAACACGATCGACCGGGCCGCCAGTTCCAGGTCCGCATCCTCGTGCACGATGATCGCGTTGTTCCCGCCGAGTTCCAGCAGCACGCGGCCCATCCGCTGCGCCACCACCTGCCCGACGCGCCGCCCCATGCGGCACGAGCCGGTCGCCGAGATCAGCGGAATCCGCTTGTCCGCCACCAGCCGCTCCCCGACCTGATCATCCGTGCCGATCACCAGCCGAAAGACGCCCGGATGCCCCATGCTCGTCGCCACGCGATCCGCGATCCGGTTGCTTGCCATGGCTGTGAGCGGCGTCAGCAAGCTCGGCTTCCAGATCGTGATGTCGCCGCAGACGGCCGCGAGCATCGCGTTCCACGCCCAGACCGCGTTGGGGAAGTTGAACGCCGAGATCACCCCGACCAGCCCGAGCGGCAGCCACTGCTCGTACATGCGGTGCCCCGGCCGCTCGCTCGGGAAGACCTGCCCGGGCAACTGCCGCGAGAGCCCGACCGCGAAGTCCGCGATGTCGATCGTCTCCTGCACCTCGCCGAGCCCCTCGGCCCGGATCTTCCCCATCTCCAGCGCGACCAGCTCCCCCAGCGGCTCCTTGAACTTCCGGAACTCCTCCCCGATCGCCCGCACCACCTGCCCGCGTGCCGGCGCGGGCACCTCGCGCCACTTCTTGAAGTGCTCGACCGACTCGCGCACCACCCGCTCCAGATCATCCGCCGAGTCCAGCTTCACCCCCGCGATCGGCTGCCCGGTCGCAGGATTTTCCGACATGATGAAGGGCTGGCCCCCACCAGCCGCATCGCGGCAAGGCGTGGAGACGAAGCGGGGATCCTCGGTCAGACCGAGCGTTTTCAGCAGCGATTGGGGATCGATGGTCATCGAAGGAATGGTAGGTCGGGAGGGCCGAAAGCCAACCGGTTTTGGGAGGGCTTGCGGCCCCTTCAACCCGTCCCTCTGGACCTCTTCCGAACCCATCGCACGCCCAGCACCACGCCGTAAAACGCCGCGCATGCGAGCCAGAACGCAACCAGCAGCATCACGAACGCGAGCGGTTCGTTGGAGGCGTAGCGGGTCCACCAGTGCATGGCGAATCATAGGGCTGCTCGCCGATGCGCTCGGGCGCATGAAGCGCCGCCGCGCGGCCGCCCTCGCACTCTCCTCCACTCCTCACCCTTCTACTCCTCTACTCTCCCCCATGCCCCCCACTCCCGCCCAGCCCACCCCCCCAACCCTCATCCTCGCCACCGGCAACCCGCACAAGGTGGAGGAACTTCGCGCCATCTTCGCCGCGCTCGGACCAGCCGCGCCTCCCCTCACCATCCTCGGCCTCAAAGACCTCCCCCACCATGAGCGCCTCCACGAG
>JBGANP010000059.1:14604-23332 GCA_044222255.1 Phycisphaerales bacterium | reverse complement strand
CCCACACCCGGGATCGATCAACAGTTCCGACTTGGTGACAAACGGGAGCACATCGTGCACCGAAGTCGGGTAACGCCCCGTCGCCATGCGATGCAGGTCCGACGCGAGGGTGGCAACGCAGAGGTTTCGCTCGCGTGTGACCTGCAACTCCGCGCCGCACGCCTTGCTCATCGCGGGCAGCATGGTGTCCACCACGATGTACCCGGTTGCCGTGGATGGCGGCATCGCCGCACGCTTCCAAGTTACCTGCTTCAGATAGGCAACCCAGAGATCCATCCGCGAGGCGAGCGCGACCTTGTTCCCCTCGTATCCCCCGCACCAGCCGCCGCCGATTCCCGTGCCCTCGAACAGGTCCGGACTTCCCAGCCCGAGTTGTGCCCGCCGCACTTTTTCCGGATGCGCGAAGAACCACTGCGCCGCATCCATCGCCGCCGCCCCCTCAATCTCCGCCGCCCGCCACATGCCCGGCGAGTCGCTCCGCCGCACGACGGCCTCCAGCACCGCGCGCGTCCACTCCTCATCTGGATACTGGGCATGATGTTCGGCGATCTTGTTGTACACAAGCGATCGGATTGCGATGCCGACGAGCATGTCAATCAACAGCCCCTGACGCTCCACAATCTGCGCCGCGGCCAGCGTCTCCTCGAGCGCCTCCACATACTCGCGCCGATCTCCCGCGTGCAGCGCAAGAACCATCCGCGCCCCGTTCACCCGCGCCATCGATCTGCACATCCCAAGATCCGACAGAAGTACCCCGAAAAACGGTCCCTCCCAGTCCGTCTCCAGCTCGCGAATTGGTGCCCGCATCCGCAGGATCTCGCGAAGGTCATCAAACGTGCCATCGTCGCGACACTCCTTGAGAATGTCCAGCACATACTGCTTGGTCGGAGCGAACGACCCGTCCCCGTTTCGTTTCTCAAAGGCCGCGACATCACAGGTCGGATCCACGACTTCCGCCGTGAACCCGTTGAACCGTCCACTTGGAGAGGAGTACTCGGGCAGCTTGTCCCGCTTGCTCACGCGATCTCTCACCGCCCGCACCAGCTCGACGAAGCGGCAGTACTCCTCCGTGCTCTCCCGCTCCGGCCCGCGCCTCCACATCGCCTCGCGCAGCCCGGTGATCGTTTGCCGCGTCTTCCGCTCTCCCGCGGCCGTCTTCGCCTGCTCTACCAGCCACCACCACCACACGCCGTAGCCCATCGCCAGCACGAGCACCGCACTGGCCGCACTGATCGCGCTCCACTTCAGGAACTTCCGATGCCGTCGCCGCCGCATCGCCACCGTCGCAGCATCATCCCGCGCCACGCGCGGCCGATACACCGGCGATCCCGTCTCATCCGTCTCCAGCTCCTCCATCGCCGGATCAACCCGCATCGCCCGCCCACACTCCGGGCAGACAATCGTCAGGTTCTCTCCAACCCGCATGCCCAGCAGCGAATAGTGACACGCCGGACACGCCCCGCACCGCGCGATCAGTTGCCGCACACGTCGGCGAAGTATCCAATCTCGAAGCACCAGCCCAGCCGTCAGTGCTGCCCCCGTCGCGACCACAAACCCCACCAAGCCCAGGAGTGCACCCATCCACCCGAGCCGCTGCAGTTTCGCATCAAGCATCTGGTCAAACGCAACAAACCCTGCGATCACCAGAATCAGCAGCCCGAAGCTCGTCACTCCCACCACGATCCACCGACCCAGCCGCCGCACCCACGATGAGTTCGCCGACCGCACAAACCGCTCGCACTGCTCATCCGTAAACCGGTCCAGTTCAGGGAACGCGCGATAGATCTTGTTCCGAATCAGTCGCACCGGCGCGCTCCGATACCCCCGATAGTGGCCCCCTCGTATCGGATACCGTCGATCCGGCATGAGGATGCACGCGCCATCGCCCAGTGCACACCACTACTTCGACGGATACTCAAATACGCCGCGCCCACTCTTGTCCCCCAGCCGCCCCGCAGTCACCAGTTGCTTCAGCTTCGGACAGGCCCGATACCGATCGTTATTCAGCCCATCGGCCAGCACACCCATGATCTTCTCGCAGGTGTCCAGCCCGATGTAGTCCGCCAACCGCAGCGGCCCCATCGGGAAGTTGCAGCCGAGCTTCATGATCCCGTCGATCGCCTCCGGCTCGGCCACGCCCTCCATCCACGCGTAGAACGCCTCGTTGATCATCGGCATCAGCACGCGGTTGGAGATGAACCCGGCGCGATCGTTCGCCTTCAGCGGCGTCTTCCCCAGCTTCGTCGCCAGCGCGATCGTCCGCTCCGTCACACTCGCCGAGGTCGCCAGCCCGGGAATCACTTCCACAAGCTGCATCAGCGGCACCGGATTGAAGAAGTGCATCCCCACTACCCTGCTCGCCGTCGCCCCGCACGCCGTCGCGATCTCCGTGATGCTGATCGAACTCGTGTTCGTCGCGAGCACAACGCTTTCGCCTGGATACATCTTCGCGAGCGTGCCGAAGAGATCCCTCTTCACCTTCGCATCCTCAACGACCGCTTCGATCACCCAATCACATCCGGTCACATTCTCGATCTTGTCCACGAAGCGCACCCGCGCCAGCGCGGCATCCGCATCCGCCTGGCTGATTTTCTGCTTTTCGACAAACTTCGAGAGAGACTTCTTGTGCACACCCTTGCACTTCTCGATCGACCCCGGGAACGAGTCGAACACCACCACATCAAACCCAGCCACCGCCGCCACCTGCGCGATGCCCCCGCCCATCTGCCCCGCGCCCAGAACGCCGATTGTCTTGATGTCCGACATGGAATGCCCCAAAGAAGTGACGGAGTGAGTAAGTGACGGTTTGACCAACAGAACAACCAAGAGAACAGCGGAAAATCCGCCGCCTTTGCTCGGCCCGTAGGATATCTCCGACCAACCCGATGCTCCCCCAGAGCATCCACCAAACTTCCCTCCCTTCGCACATCGGCACTTTCCAGAAATGAACGACCGCCTCGCCAAACTCCTGAAGATTCTCGCCGTCGAACCCAACGACGCCTTCACCCACTACGGCGTTGCGCAGGAATACGCCAAGCTGGGCGATGTCCCCAAAGCCGTCGAGCACTACGACCGCTGCCTCGCCGCCGATCCAGCGTACTGCTACGCCTACTACCACAAAGCCAAAACCCTTGCCGATGATGGCCAAGAACCCGTCGCGATCGCCACGCTGACCACCGGCATCCAGACCGCCCGCGAAGTCAAAGACGCCAAAGCCCTCGGCGAACTCACATCCCTTCTCGACTCCCTCACCTAGTCCCCCCACTTCGTCACTCCTCACTCCGTCACTTCCCTTCATGGCCCGACGCTCCACCCGCTTCGAGCCCCCGGACCTCCCCGCCGCGGGAGCGGTTGTCACCGCACTCCTGCAATCCCCCGCCACTCCCGGCGAGATCACGATCAAGCTTGGTCGCAAGACCGCAGGCTTCGCGCCCGAAAGACTGATAAACGAACTGGGCATCGGCGAGGGTGTCATCTGGTCAGACCGCATGCGCGATGGTGTCGCCGCCGCGATGATGGTCGCAATCGCTCGCACCTGGGCCATCCGCTCCGTCTCCCGCCGCGCCATGAGCCGCTCGATGCTCATCACCAAGCTCCGCCAGCGCGGGCTCGCTCCCTCCGCCTCCGACCGCATCGCTGATGAACTCGTCGCCTCGGGCATGATCGACGAGAAACGCTTCGCCGAAGGCATCGCCGAAACCACCATCGCCCGCCGCGCCTTCGGCACCCGCCGCGTATCGCTCAAGCTTCGCGCCAAGGGCATCACCACCCGCACCGCCGACGAGGTCGTCAATCGCGTCGCCGCCGAATCCAACTACGACCAGCGCGCCGCCGCTCTCGCCATCGCCCGCCGCAAGCTCCGCTCCCTCACCCGCAAGCCCGATCCGCAGGCCCGCCAGCGTGCCCTCTACTCCCTCCTCGCCCGCCGCGGCTTCGATTCGGAACTCTGCCGCGAAGTCACGCGAACCGTGCTTGGCGAAGTCGAGGAATCGCTCGACTGATGCCCGTTGTTTCCCTCTGATTCCCCCCATTCCCGCCCCGGCCCTACCCTCTCCCAATGGCGCATTCCTACCATCTCCGACTCGTCCTCGCCGCCGCCCCGCTCATGCTCGCGGCCTGCGCCGGCCCGCTCAACAACGAGCACGGCATCGGCAACTCCGGCCGTCCCTTCGGCCGCTCCGTCTATACCCCTGCTTCGCTCGCCGACTCAACCACGCCCCCGCCGCCCGAGGGGCTGGAGCCCACGACCAATCAGCAACTCGCGCCCGTCTACGGCGCGGCCGGCCCCGTTGACGCCCGCACTGCCCAGCCCTCGCTCGTCTCCCTCGATCGATCCAATTGGGGCACCACTTCGATCGAAGTGCCGAACGATTTCTCCGCCCACCAGCCGCGGCTGACCGTCAACTACATCAACAAAGAGTCCAACCCGCGGGCCCAAGGCAAGTATCCCACCGAGCGCACCGCCCTCGGCCTCGGCACCGACCGCCACAATGATGAGCAGATCCTCGAAGCCGCAGCCGCTCCGCTGGTCGGCGCGAGTGACATCCTGCTTTTCGTCCCGCGCGCCATCGCCGAGATGCGCCCGCGCCAGCCGACACGCACCGGCGGCGAGCCATACGCCCGCACGCCCAACACCGTTGTGATCGTCAACCCGAGCGTTGAGCCACAAGGCGCGGCCAGCCGCATGCTGGCCATTCCGGCTCCCACGGGTAAGGATGCCCCGATCGTCGATCCCGGCGCGGCCCCTTCCTCTGGGCCGATGCCCAAGCCCGCTCGCAAGCCGCGGCCGCTCCAGCCGCCGGCCGATGATCTCCGACCCGGTGGCGGCATGCCCGCAACGGATGTTCCCGCCGCCGCGCCAGCACCCGCACCGAAGCCATGAGCACGCCCACGAAGCCAGCGCTGGACTCCCGCGGCTTGCCCGCCGGCTATCCCTTCAAGCCCGACTGGGAAGTCACGCCGCGCGAGACGAAGCGACAGCTCGACTCGGCACCCGCCGACTCATTCGTACTGCTCGATTGCCGCCGCCCGGAGGAATGGCAGGCCACACGCATCGCGGGCGCGAAGCACATTCCGATGACCGATATCGAACGCCGCGCCGATGAGTTGGAGTCCGACGCGGGAACGCGCGACACGCCGATCGTGGTCCACTGTCATCACGGGATGCGCTCGCTCAAGGTGACCGCCGCGCTCCGCGCGATGGGCTTTACCAACGTCCGCTCCATGGCGGGCGGGATCGATCTGTGGTCGGTCGATGTTGATCCGACGGTCGCTCGGTACTGAGCCGTGAACCCGCAGTTCAGTGGTTTCTGCGGCGGCGGATACCTCTCAGCATGGCAACCACACCCAATGACGCGCCAACTCCGGGTGACGGGGGCGTTCCGATGAACACGGTGCTCCCGGTCGCGGTCGCGGATGCGGGCGACTGCACCGGGGTGAAGACTCCGTTGAAGATCTGAAACCCGGTTCCGACTTGCGCGGTGATGTTCTGGAGCGAGAATGTCGCCGCTCTGTACGTCGAGGTTGGTATGGTGGTTACGGTGTACTTGAAGCGATACACATCCACGAAGTTGCCTGAAGCGCCCAGGAACTCCGCCGTGATCGCCGGATCGAACGGGATCGGAGGATTCCATATTCCACCGGGATCCAGAACCAGCAGCGCAGAGTTGCCCGCGGGCGATCCTGTCACCAACCCGATCTCCTGACTGCCCGGCGTATTCGTAAAAACACCGCCGGAGGTGTTGAGCAAGCCGTTGTAGTTCGGGCTGATCCCCAGTGGTGTGCAGGCCAGCCCGCCGCGACCAACCGCGTTGTTGGTCACTGCGCCGTGTTCGTTGTAGGTGCCGTCGGCGTTTGAGATCAGGAGTTTGGCGAGCGTGCCATACGAATCGGCCTCGCCGCTGGCGACGATGTCGAATGAGAAGTTGCCGAGGAACTCACCTGCGGTGCCGCCCACGACGCGGGCCTGAACGGCGTAGTTCAACACGGTGTCGGTCGTTGGAGTAGTGCCGGGAATCGACGGAACACTCGTCTGCCCCTGGCGTTCAAAGATACGGAACTCGACGGACTGGCCGGATGCAATCCCCGCGAACACGAGAATCGCAGCCGCAGCTGTTTGCCTTTGACGGTTCATCGGGAAACTCCGAACAGCATCGAGCGAACCTCCGGCCGCCGACGTCGGGTCACGAGACAGGTCCCGATCACGCCGATCGCTGCGCAGGTGCCCGGAGCTGGGAAGTTGATCTGAACGGTCGCGCCCGAACCCGTCGCGGGCGCGTTGTTCGGTACCGGACCCCATACGCCATTGGCAAGCTGGAGCTCAGTGCCGATCTGCGCGAAGAGATTGGCAAACCTGAATGTCACAAACCGAGGCGTACTCGCGTTCGAGACGGTGTACTTGAAGCGGTAGACGTCGACGAAGTTGCCACCGGCACCAAGATACCCGCTCGCGATGGTCGGGTCGACTTGAGCGTATGTGCCGAATCCGGGGTACGTGTCGGGGTTGCCGTCGAGGTCCACATCGGTCAGGAGCAGAAGCGACCCTCCCGTCGGCGATCCCGTCACCTGTCCTATGTCCTGACTCCCGGGATCCTGAGTGAACGAACCGCTCGATGTGTTGAGGAGACCATTGAAAGTCCCGCCTCCGATCCCGGCCAAGTAGGAGTAAATCGCAGAGAGCCCGCCGCGTCCCACCGTATTGTTCGCGGATTGTGCGATATTCGCGGCATAGGTGCCATCGGCATTCGAGATTAACAGACGGCTCAGTGTGCCATATGAATCGCTCTCACCCAAGGCGACGAGGTCGAACGCGAAGTTGGCGAGAAACTGGTTCGTCGTGCCGCCGACAACCCGGGCCTGAACGGCGTAGTTCAGCACCGCATCCGTCGTCGGCGATGAGCCCGGAGGATTGGTAATCAACGTCTGCCCGGTTCGCTCCACGATCCGGAACTCGACGGACTGTGCGTGGCAGAGCGCGGCGGAGGCAACGTGAACGGCCGCTGAGAGAATGCGGAGCGCGGTACGCCTTGACATCGAGTGGCTCCGGCTCTCTCTACCAGCCGGAGAGATCGTATCACGCGGGCATGAAATCATGACGGAGACGCTCGGCCATTCCAAGCCATTTTCGGCACCGGACCCGCGGATGCACCAAAGAACAGGCCCCAGTCGCATGACCGGGGCCTGTCGGAATCAGATTGAGATGCCCAACGAGAATCAGGCATGTTGCCGAGCACTTAGGCAGTGCGACGGCGACGGCAGCCACGAGGCCGCCGAGGCCGAGGAGGACTTCCCCGCAGCGGGGGCGGGGATAACTTCGATATCGACGCCGACAGCACCGGTCACAGCGTTCGCCGGAGCGCCGGGACCCCAAGTGTTGTTGGCGAGGGCGAAGGTGCTGAAGATCTGGGCCTGGTGGTTGGCAATATCGAAGTGAACCTGACGAGTCGCGGTGCTGGACATCACGTAGTTGAAGTTGTACACGTTGACCCAGTTCTCACCGGCACCGAGGAACGCGGCCGCGGTGAGGGCGTCGACAGGGGCAGTGCTGCCGCTGCCGGGGTAGGTGTCGGGAGCGCCGCTGCCACCGGAGTCAAAGATCGCGAGGAGCGCGGCACCCGTGGGGGAGCCGGTGACAAGGCCGATCTCATTGATCGCCGGATTGTTGGAGAACGAACCACCGTTGGTGTTGATGAGACCGTTGAAGTTCGCGTTGATACCAGCGAGGTACGAGTAAACCTTGGACAGACCACCGGTACCGATGGCCGCGTTGTTACCGAAAGGGTTCGGGTTCGCAGCGGTGTAGGGGGGAAGCGCGGCGTCGTTCACGTACGAGCCATCGGCGAGGCAAATGCGGGCTGTCGTAAGCGTGCCGTTGCCCTCAGCCTCGTTCGAAGTGATATCAAAGCTGAAGTTACCGAGGGATTCGGAAGAGGTTCCGCCGACGACGCGGGCCTGAACGGCGAAGTTCAGGATGCTGTCATTCAGGGGAGCGGACTGAGCGGCGATCGGGTTCCAGCTGGACTGGCCACGGCGCTCAACAATGCGGAACTGCACGGTGGCGGCCTCGGCAGCTCCGGCGACGCCTGCAACAACGCAGGCCAAAAGAACAGCGTTACGGATCATCTCTATCTCTCCTTTGAGGGCAGCAGAAAAAAAACAGCGGCGACAGGGAGAGATTACCAGAAGCTCCGGGGGATGCAAGGTCCTTGGCCTGAAAAAGTGAAAAATTGTGCAATCGGCTTGGCTCGGAACGCCCAAAGAAGGCCACAGCAAGCCGTTCCTGGGCTGTTTTCAGGGAGAACATCGAGCAACGTCCGTCGCGGCGGGGCGCATGCAAACACAAAAGAACGAACCCCGGCCAAAGGACCGGGGTTCGTGTGACTCAACTGCCTTCGTGTAGAAACGAATCGAAGAGTTAGGCGGTCAGGCGGCGGCGGCGGGCGGCCAGCAGACCACCGAGGCCCAGGAGGGCAGCGGAAGCGGGAGCCGGGATGCCGACGACGGCGACATCGATGCCGGTCGCGGAAGCCGCGGCGTTGGCCTGAACGGGGCCCCAGGTGCCGTTGGAGAGCACCAAGCTGGTGCCGATCTGAGCGGCGATGCCGGACAGATCGAAGTGGATCTGGCGAGCCGTGGTGATGTTGCTGACGGTGTACTTGAAGCGGTACACATCAACGAAGTTGCCAGCCGCGCCGAGATAGGTGGACGCGATCGTGTTATCGATCGGGGC
>JBGANP010000059.1:0-14553 GCA_044222255.1 Phycisphaerales bacterium | reverse complement strand
TTGCCGGTGCCGCCGGAGTCGGTCAGCAGGAGGAGAGAGCTGCCGGTGGGAGAGCCGGTGACGAGACCGATTTCCTGAGCGCCAGCGGTGTTCGTGAACGTGCCGCCGGTGGTGTTGATCAGGCCGTTAAAGTTCGGGCTGATGCCGGCGAGGTAGGCGTAGACGGCGGCAAGGCCACCGCGGCCGACCGACGCATTGGTCGCCTGGGCCGTATTCGCGGCATAAGTGCCGTCGGCATTCGAGGTGAGGAGCTTGGCGAGCGTGCCGTTCGTATCAGGTTCGCCAGCGGCGACGATGTTGAACGAGAAGTTGCCAAGGAACTGGGTGGCGGAACCGCCGACCACGCGGGCCTGAACGGCGTAGTTCAGAACGGCATCGTTCGTCGTCGTGCCCGAGGGCGCGGCGGGAATGGTCGTTTGACCCTGACGCTCGACAATGCGGAACTCGACGGACTGCGCGTTGGCAGCGCCAGCCGCGGCGACCAGAGCCATAGCTGTAACGAGAGACTTCATCACGGGGAACTCCTTCAGATATTGAGGGCAGTGAGAGAGAGAGCCACAACAACGACGGGTGGAAGATACATCAAGCAGGGGGGGTCGTCAACCAAATTCGAGAGGATTGCGCAGGTCTTTGTGCCTCGATCCGGGGACGAGAAGTCAAAAAGTTGACACAAACTACCCAAATTCACCTTCTATTAGCCGAACAAGCGGTCTGGCTGGGTGAGGACGGTGCCCCAAAGGGGTGATTCACATCGCTTGGCCGCGACAAATGCCCTGTTCTGGGACGCGGGAGGTCCCTACCAACCCACTTAGGGGGCCGAAATCGGCGTCATTTCGCAGCACCCGACCCTGGGCGGAGCGGACGGCATTGGTGGGGTCAGGAGCAGATAGGTTGGCGAGCCGGCCCGGCGCGCGGTGGTGATGCGCGGCAGGAACGCGCCCTTGAGCACGGCGACATCCGCACCGAGTTCGATGGGTTCTGATGCGCGAGTGATTGGTTGAAAGACAAGCTCGCCCGCCGCGCCGAGGAGGAGACCGTTGAACTGCAAGGCGCCGCGCTCATCGGAGACAAACAGCGGGGCCGCGCCGAGCGTGGCGCGAGCGAGGGGAGTTGCCGCGGCGCCCTGACCAGAGAACCAGCACATCCGGATTCCGGGAAAAACAAACGCGATTCCCGCGGGAAGGCCAACGCTCGCGTGCGGCAACTGTCCATCCCCCGCACCGTTCCCAGCGGCGAGCGGCCAAGGCGTTTGCAGTGGCGCAACGCCGTGGTACGCGGCGTCGATCGATGGGGGAGCGTTGAACTCGACACGGGCCGCGATGGTGAGCGTGCCATCGGAATCGGCGGGGCATCGATCGCGAGAACGGCGAACCGCGCCCGGCGTTGCGGAAACGAGGTAGACAAAGACGCGCGGCGAGGAGTCCGCGGCGTAGGTCGGCATGGCGAAGGTCGAGCCGGCCGGGGGATGATGTGCTCGACGTCGGGGGCCGCGGGGTCTGGACGAACGATGAGATCGAAGGGCTTACCGGGGGCCTCAGCGCGGCAGAAGGCGAGTTCGCCGGAGGGGCCGAGCGTGCCGAAACAGGCGACCGCGGTGTCACGAGCGTCCGGATCAGCGGGGCCGACTAGCCACTCCACTTCGCCGGACTCCCAAGCAGCTGCCGATCCAGCGGGAGCCGGTTTCCGGGCGTGGGTATTCGACGAGAAAGCCGGTGTCATCACAGGAGCGGCCGATGAGCAGTCGCGGGGGCGGAGGGGTGGGCCAGCGGACTTCGCGCAGGGCGTTGCCATCGCGCGGGGTTTGCTCGACCGGGAGGACTTCATAGGCGGAGAGCCGCAACTGCACGGAACGGTGGTACCGGCGGGTGTTGGGGCGGCGAGCAGGGAATCCCAACTGGGGATTGGGCCGTGTTGAGCGGCGATGAAGCGGCCGCTGGGGGAGGTGAGGGGGAGGGTGATGCCGTCGAAGGGAACGGAGCCGAGCGGGCGGATGGCGACGGTGAGGCGAGAACTGGTGAGCGGGGGTTGGGCGGGAGGCGTTGCGATGGGGCAGAGATCGGGCTTGGGGGCTTGGCTTTGGTGTAGGTGATGCCGGAGGGGGTGGGGGTGGGGGTGCAGGCCGGGAGGAGGAGGGCGGAGAGGATCAGAGTGCAGATGCTGGTGAACTGGAAGTTTGAGCGGGGCGAGCGGGGCGGGATCACTGACGGTGACTTCGGGCGAAGCGCCCGAAACACGGGCTGGGAAGCCCGTGCCACTTTGGAGCAGAATGCGACTCGCCTTCCCGGGTGGGGAAGGCGAGTACGAAACGGGACGGGTTGGGAGTCGTGCGCGTGAGTGGTCACTGTTTGTTGTCGATCGGCGTGTGGGAGGATGAGGGAGCGGCGGGGGACTGGGTGCCGGGCTCGCGCGCCGGAGGGTTCGGCTTCTTGTTGTCCATGTCAAGCTCGTTCACCGGGCGGAGGCGATCGCGGACGGCCTTCAACCGATCTTCATCGGTCTGCTCGACCTTGCGCATTTCGCTGGAGTCGCCGACGACATAGGGCGTGACGAAGGCGATGAGCTCGGTCTTCTTCTTGGTGCGTTCGACGGAGGTGAAGACCGAGCCGATGAGGGGGAGGTCGCCGAGACCGGGGACCTTGCGCTTGGTGTCGTTGTCCTCGGTGCGGAGGATGCCGGAGATGACGACGGTCTGGCCGTCCTTGACGATGAGGTGGGTGGTGGTTTCGCGGCGATCGACGATCGCGCCGCCGAAGAGGGTGTTGCCGGGCTGCGTGCTGGCGAGTTGGAGATTGATGTTGATGTCGACATCGCGATTGATCGTGATGCGTGGGCGGACGCGGAGGGCGATGCCGACGGCCTTGTAGTCGAAGGACTGCACGAGGTTGCCGTTGTTGTTGGGCTGGCTGTCGGTGATGAAGGGGATGTCCTGGCCGGAGAAGAACTCGGCCTGCTGGTTGTCGGAGGTGAAGATGCGGGGCTCGGAGAGGATGTTCACGGCGGTCTTCTCGCCGAGGGCCTGGACGAGAGCGTTGATGTTCACGCCGAGATTCAGCACCGAGGTGGTGAAGAGGCCGGGGAGGAGATCGTTCTTCTGGCCGGTGACGGTGCCGCCGGCGGTGTTGCCGGCAGCGCTTGGGCCGAAGGAGATGGAGTTGTCACTCTTGGCGGGCGTGATGGCGGAGTTGGCCCAGCGGAGGCCGAGCGCGGTGGCATCCTCGATGTTGATCTCGGCGATGACGGCGGAGAGGAGCACCTGGCGGCCGGGATTATCCAGCGTGCCGACGATCTCGCGGATCGCGCCCTGATACTCGGGCGGAGAAAGGACCATGAGGGAGTTCTGCCGCCAGACGGGGACGATGCGAATCTTGCCGACGAGGTTGCCGGAGCCGGCGGTGGTCGTGGAGGGCTGGGCGCGGGCCCACCACCCTTGCCAGAATTGATTGGCCTGATTCTGCTGATTGGTCGCGGTGTTGGTGGTGGTGGCGTCGGCCGCGAAGGGGGAGGCGCCGGTTGCGCCGGCGGTCAGACCGGTCTGGGCCTTGGTCACCTGAGCAAGCGTGCCCTCGCGGGCGAGGAGGGAGTTGAGCTGCTCGGCGAGCTGCTCGGCGTCGGCGTGCTTGAGCTCGATGATCTGCGGGAGACCCGCGGTCTGGGGCTTATCGAGAGACTCGATGATCTCATTGATGGCATCCAGATTGGCTTGGTTCTTGGCGACGACGACGAGCCGCGCGGCCTCGGGGATCGCTTCGAATGTGAACTGGCCGTAGAGGCGGTTGGCGGTCGCGCTCTGCTGCTGGTTGCCCTGGCGGGCCGCGCCGGGAGAGCCGAACATGCTGATGAGCACATCGCGCATCTTGACGGGGTCGGAGTTCTTGAGTTCGTAGACGCGGGGCTTGATGGGGTCGGGCTTGATGTCCCACTCCTCGTTGATCTGCTTGCGGATCTGCTCGAGGACGGGCTTCTCGGCGAGGACGGTGACGGCGTTCTGGGCGGTGTTGGCGGTGACGCGGAGGTTCTGGCTTGTGGCGGCGTCGGTGGCGGTGCGCTGACCACCCTGCTGCTGGTTGTTTCCGCCGCCGCGACCTTGATTGCCGCCGCCCTGGCCCTGGCGATTGAAAAACTGAGCGAAGGGATTGTTCTGTCCCTGAGTGCGGTTCTGTCCCTGTTGCGGAGAGTAGAGATCGCGGATGTTGACAGCGATCGTTTCGGCATCGGAGTTCACGAGGTGGAAGGTCTCGGTGGAGAGCGCGGCGGTGGACTGCTGGTCCAGAGCCTTGATCGTCTGCTCCATGCGCTGGAGGAGCCCGACATCGGCGGTGACGAGGAGCTGATTGGAATCCGGATCGAAGGTCATCTTCGCGAAGCTGGGCATGGAGTTCTTGAACATCTCGGCGATGTTGGTGGCCGAGGAGTATTTCAGCGTGAAGACCTTGCTCACGATCGTGCCGGGGGAGCGGTCCTTGACGGACTGATCGCCGTTGAGCACGGGGACATCGCCGCGATCGAGCTCGGCGAGCGAGCGGAGCGTGATGCGATCATCGCTCTCGATGACGGCGACGCCGTTCTGGAAGAGCGCGAGGAAGACCATGTCCAGCGCCTTGGTGCGCGGGAGCTTCTGGTCATTGAGCACGGTGATGCGAAGCGAGAGCACATCGGGCATCGGGAGGACGACCTTGCCGGTCGCCTCCACGATGAAGGGGACAACCTGCTCGACGCTGACATTCTTGAACGCGAGGGGCGTGGGCTCGTCGGCCTTCACAACGCGGCCGGTGAGCGGATCGCGCACTGGATAGGGAGATGCTTCGGCGGCCTTGGGCGCTTCGGGTTTGGACGCTTCGGGTTGGGGCGCGGCCACATCTGAATCGGGATCATCCATGAACTCGGCGAAGTCGCTCGGAGAGAGCATGGCGAGTTGCCAGAGCAGCATGGCGGTTTCCTGCTCGGTCGGGGGCTCGGCGTGCGCCAGGCGGCTTGCGCCGCCTGAGAGGCCGATGGCCGCGCCTGCGACGAGGGCGATGCGGAGGAAGGAGCGTGAATCACGATTGATCGTGGTCTTGGTCATGGAGTGCTCGGGCGAAATGGAGTGCGGCGTTCAGGGAGCCGGGGTGGGGTCGGAGGGAGCGGGGTGCTGAGGTGCGTGCGCGGGGAGGGCCAAGTTGCGTTCGCCGTTCGGAGGGGCTGCTGGTGGGCTGGCAGCCGGCGCGGGCTGCGGCGGTTGGGCCGGCTCGGTTTGCGGTGGCGCAGGAGGAGTTCCTGGTGTTGGCGCGGGAGCGGGCGCAGTCTGGGGCGGCAGAGGAGAGCCGGCGGCTGGCACCGGCTCGTTGGTGGCCGGAGGTGGCGGTGGAGTCTGCGAAACGCCCGGGCCGAAGCGGGCTTCCGGCGGGCGATCGCCGCGATCGGAGGCGGGGCGTCCGTTCAGGTTGGTTTCGGCGGAGGCGTCGGGAGGGCGAGCGCCGAATGAAGCCGTCGCGGCGGGATATGAGGATGTGAAGCTCGCGCCATCTTTGAGCGAGAGAAGATCGACTCGTTTGAACAGATCGACTTCAAACTCGCCACCCTCCCACTTCACCGTGACGGACCACGGGGCGTTGGACTTCACGAGTTCGAGCGTCTTGGACTTTGGCTCGCTTGGGGAGATCTTCTGGCCGTCGGCGAACCAGGCGGTGCCGTTGATGATGTGGGTGAGTTGCGGGCCGGCGTATTTCTGGGCAACCTTGACCTTGGGAACTTCCGGCTCTGGCGGCTTGGGCTCGTAGAACCAGGAACGGCCATCAACCATGTCCACGCTGTGGTTCATGACATCGTGGAACTTGTCGACCGCCTGGGCTGTTGCTCGCGAGCCGGTGCCCAGCTTCGGCGGACTTTTGTACATCGAGTAGACCGGCATGACCAGGAGCACGCCGAAGGCGAGGGTCGCGATCAACAGACCAATGGCGATCAGGCCAAAAACGTTGAGTGCGGAACCATCTCGGAGGCGAAGGATGCGGTTCATGGGAACACCTCGCCGGGGCCGGAGGTGGGTCCGCTGGAGTTGGACGCGGCGATCCACGCCTCGGGTGAGAGCGTCGCGCGGACGAGGCGATCATCGTCGGAGAGGCGAGAAACGGAACGATCGATCTTGACGCGAGAGATGGACGCAACCTCGGGCGAACGCTCGAGCTCCGCGAGAATGGCCACGACATCTTCCGGGTGGGCCTCGAAGGTGACTTCGAGGATGAGCCGATCGACGCTGGCGATGCCGAGGGCGGAGGCCTGGTCGGGGGTGAGGCCGCTCATCGCGACCTTGGGGCGCTCGTTGATGGTGGAATCCGTGATGTTGTGGTTCTCAAGGATGCCGTTGACGACGCGCCGGAAGGCCTCGGGATTCAGGCCGCCACCCGGGCGAAGCGGGGTGCCGTAGAAGCCCTGCAAATCGGTGATGCGCTTGCCCTTGCCGGCATCGGTGGCGTTGAACTCGTTGCGGGCGGCGAGGGCTTTTTCCAATCTGGCGGCCTTCTCAGAGACCGTGTCGCCGAAGTTCCAGGCGGGTTTGATGATGGCGAAGAACCCGAGGAGGAAGACCCCCAGATAGATCAGCCACTTGAGCGCACGCGGGAGCGCGGCGAACTGTTGCAGGAGTGAACTCATTTTCCACCTCCCGCTGCGGCTTCGAGCATGCGAGCCTTGGCTTTCTCAGATTCGTCCATCAAACGACGCTTGACGCCCTCTTCGATGCCGGGTTGGGCGGCGACGCGTTTACGGTTGGTCCATTCCTTCATAGCGTCTTCGCGGGAGAGCTTGGCGATGGCGGCGTCGCTGAGCTCGGCGGGAATGGTGACGGGCTGCTTGGCACCGGTGGTTGTGGCGTTGGTGGTGCGATCGGTGCGGGTGCCACTTTCGCGTGTGGAGGTGGTGTTTGAGCGCGAGGACGTTGAGGGTGTGCGACGATCGGCGCGCGAGGAGGTGCGATCCGCTTTGTCGGCGCGATCTGGGCGACTCGCGGTCGTGCGCTTCGTCGGCGCGGCTTTCTCGCCGTACATGCGTTCGGCCATCGTCTTGCCGGCCCAATCGTCAACGGGCTTGACCGTCATCGTTGCGGCATTCGTCGGCACCTTGGCGGTGAGCTGGAACTGCACGCCGCTGGAGCCGGTGGGGTTCACCGACGGCGTGGTTGGATCGGAGAAGATGCGCGTTTTGGCGAGGTTCTCGCGGAAGGCGCTGAGCTTGCCGGTGTCTTCCGCGCTGCCGCGGAGGACGATGCCATCGCCCTGACCGATCTCGACAGACTCGATGGTGATTCCCTGCGGGCAGGCGCCCGCGATGTCGCCGAGAAGCTTGGTCATGGGCCATCGCTTGTCGCGGAGAAGGTCGTAGAACGCGAGTTCCTTCTCGTCTTCGGCGTTTTTCTGGAACAGCTCTTTCTGGTCGGTGACTTGCTTCTCAAGAATGCGGAGCTTTGCGTATGACACGCCGATCGGGAGCGCGATGATGGCGAGCACGCAGACGCCGATGATGACGGCCGCGCGGCTGGGTGCTCCGGCCCACTCGCTGATGCGCTGCAAGATCGGCGGCTTCTGCTTGGGCTCCACCTCGTGGAGCTCGACGAGGCCGGAAACGGCGCGGCTCGGATCGGCGAACGCGACGATCGCCGCGGCTGGCAGGCCGTATTGCGCGACCCAGTCCGAGGAGCGTGCCTGGCCGGCGATGCGCATGGATGTCGGCGTCGGCTCAAGGTGCAAGGCGGTCTCGGAGGAATCGGACGCGGCGGAATCCGCGAGGCCGGCGGCGCGGCTGGTTTCAGAGATCGCGGCCTTTCGCGCGTCGGCTCCGGGCTCACCCGAGGGCACGCGTGCGATGCGGACGATGGTCTTTTCAGGACCAGCGGCGAGGATGGTCATCGCGCCCGAGGAGCGATCGACGGTCCACGCTCGCTCCACGCCGCCGACGAGTTGTGAGAGCATCGCCAGGGCGGCGGCTTCGGAGATTCCAACCTCCGGCGCGACGCGCGGCGTGCGTGGCGAGCCGGGGAAGTGCAGTTCCGCGCTCGGGGGCCAGGCTGTGAGCAGGCCGACGGGCTTGCGGCCGAGGCCGCGCCCGGGATTCACCATGCCTGCGGCGCGGCGATACTCGGGGCTGGTCGTGGGAAGTTCCGTTTCGGCCATCAGCGAGAGGGCATCAGCGATGGAGTCGGAAGAACTCGTCGTGCCTGGCTCGCCGGAATCGGGAATGCCCGCGACGCGCACAACGGTGCAGGCAGCGGGGAGGACGCGGATGACGGCATCGACGCCACCGGATCGCTCGATGAGCGAGGTGAACATCGCCGGTCCCGCGCTGAGGTTAATGGTCTCGGCGAGCTTGATTTCCACTTCGCCGCCGCCCCGGAGAGAGGCGATGACGACGCGGCAGCCCGCATCCTGCTGCTGGACGGCGGCGACGGTCTTGATGTTGTCCCGGTTGAACGTGTTGGATTTGACATCGATGAGCTTCATCAGGTCCGCGAGCACATCGATCGTGACGGCGGGGATGTCCTGAAGATCGGCCATGGACAGAAAGCCGCCGGAGCGGCCATCGCGTTCGGTGATGAGCGTTTCGGTCAGGTCGGGGCTGAGGGCCTCGATCTCGGCGTATCGCTCCATCGTCTCGCGGGTGACGGTGTTGATATTGATCTTGCCGGTTCGGTGGCCGGCAGCGGCGATCTCGGAACCGATCACGCACTCATCGAGGATCGCCTTGATCTGGTCCTTGCTCAGTGAGGTCACAGTGGTCTGCTGCTGGCGGCCGTTCAGGAGCGTCGCCGCCTGGGCGGATTGTGCGAGCGTCGAGAGATCGGTGCGGACATAGTCCGCGAGCGATGCACTGCCGCTGGTGGCGTGCGTGGAGATCGCCTGGGCCTGATTCTGATCGACGCGTAGGCGAGTCGCGATGTCGCCGGCGCTCGCTGTGGCCAAATCGAGTTTCTTGGTGCCCGATGCGCCATACGACGTGATCTTGTCCGGCTCGTTCACGGCGGTGAGATATCTTGACCACCCCGCATCCATCAGCCCGTCCGCGTTGTCGGCGGGGAGCGAGACATCGCCGTCGTCCTCGCTCGGGTCCAGACGTCCGTTGTAGTTGGCATCTTCGCCGCGAACGAGCTTGGGATCCACGCCATCCACGAGTTCGAGCTCTTTCAGCGATCGCACGGGAGCGCCGCGCGGCTTGTATGGATAGTGCTTGCCCGTGTATGTGCCTTCATCGGCGCCCATCGCGATCGTCTCGTCGAAGCCGTGGATCCAGTTGTGTATGGACTGCGCTGTGGTTTCATCCATCGCGTCCAGCAGCATGAAGTCCTCGACCGTCGCCGTGTTGACGTTGATCTTCGCGCCGGTGTCCTCGGGGCCATCCACTTCCTGCGTTCCGTCGAAATGACGCACCGAGTACGACGCGCCTGTCAGATCACCGCGAGCCGCGTTCGCGAGCTCGGAGTTGATGGCGGTCGCGGATGAAAGATCCGGCGACAGAGTGTGCATCGTCAGCTTGGCGATTTGCGCTTCCACACCCGCACGCGCCGCCCAATAGGCCCGCACACGCGCGACCGACTCGCGCCCCGCGGCCGCCTGACGGAACGAAGACGACTGGATCGCCACGAGCACGAGCGCGACCAGCGCGATCGTCCACAGCACCATGAGTGTTGCGAAGCCGCGCCGCTTACGAAGAAATCGAAGTTGCAAGCGAGCGAGCATCATCCGCGCCCACCTCCTCCGCCACCACCGCCGCCTCCCCCACCGCGCGGACCGCCGCCGCCCTGACCTTGGCCACCTTGGCCCGGGCCTCCTTGACCGGGACCACCTTGGCCAGTTCCGCCGCGGCCGCCGCCACCATTGAAGTTGCCTTGATTGCCCCGACCGCCGGCCCCACCACCACCGCCACCTTGAAACAGGTTGCCGTTGCCCCCCTGAACATTTCCGCCGCGACCGCCCCCTTGCCCATTGCGATTACCGCCACCACCACCGCCACCGCCGCCCCCAGTGTTACCCGTATTGGCGTTTACTCCGGTGTTTGCAGTTGCGCTGTTTGTGGCATTTGCTGCGGCATCGGCGGCCGCGCTGGCGGCAGACTCCATCGACTCTTTTTCGCTCGGCAGCGGCACGCGATCCAGCGCAATCACACGGCGAACAACAATGGACTCCTTCGTGGCATCGTCCGTGCCTGTCACGGAAATGCGAACCGCGTGCGGCAAACCGTCGTTGTCCGAATCCCACTCGTCAAGCCAATCCGTACCGTTGTTCGCCTCGATCTTCACGCCCTTCACGCCGTCGATAAGCGCAGTCGCGACGCCGCCGCCATCGGGAACATCGTCCACCACAGGATCCGTGCGCCGCCAGAGCGTCATCGTGCCCTGCTTCTCGCCCGGCTGTACGCGGAACTGCACCTCGGCCTCTTCGCCCTCGGCCTGTGTCGCTTCGGGACGCACGGAACGCGTTAGATGCGAGAAGAGCAGCAGGCCATCCTGGCCTTGCCCCGGCTTGCCATCGCGGATGATGGCGATGCGGCAGTCCGCGAGATCTGCATCGCGGAGAGCGCTCGAAGCGTCTGCCGCGATCAGGTCCGCCGCGGCGGCCGCTCGCGAGAACGCATCCGAACGGCTCTGCGATTTGTCGCGAGCGCGGATCGTCTGCGAGACGGCGATGTACGAGGCCGTCACGAGAATGCCCAGCATCACCGTGGCGATGATGAGCTCAGCCAATGTGAAGCCGCGTCGCGAGGCGACGGAACATGCACGAAGATGTCCGCGTGCGTGGTTCATGGGGTGCGAGTGATCGCCGTCTGCGGGGAACGGATCGGATCGGGCTCGACATCCTCCGCTCCGGTGCGCGGAGCCATCAGCGTGTCGATGGTGATGCTCTTGGGGCTGCCACTCATGGTCCAGGAGATTGTGCAGGAGATGGCGTAGGGATCGCCGACGGCGCCACCACCGGTGAACGCGAGCTTGTAAGAATAATCCGTAAACGGCGCATCGCACTGCCCCTGCACGGGGAAGCGATGTGTGTAGTCGTCCGGGCCGCGGGCGAGCACGAGTTGCAACTGCTCATCGGCGAGCGTGGCCGCCGTGGAGAGTTTCTCGCCGGTGGTCTGGCTGGAGAGCGCGTTGCTCGCGAGGCCGATCATTACGGCAAGTGCAATGCCCAGCAGCACCGTGGCCACGATGCAGTCGATCAGCGCAAAGCCGCGAGTGGTTTGTCGCGGGCGAGTGGATCGGAGGAGAGTCACCATGGCGTCTCCCCCTTCCCGGAATCGTCTAGATCAATCGATCGAGACGGCGCACCGAATGCTGTGCTGCCAGAAGTGCCCGATCCGCTTCCCGCACTGCGCGTCGCGGACGCCTCACCCGCGGGCAGCGTGATCGACCAGCGGGGACCATCGCGCTCGGACTTGGGTTCGAGATTGATCGCCAGCACCGGGCGCGGCTGTCCCGGCGAGAACGAGACCCGCCACTTGGACGATGAAAGTGATTGCCCATCCTGCGTGGCCGTCGAGATGCGCAGCCGATCCAGCACGACTGGTTCAACAAGCCCGTCGTAGACCCAGCGAACGCGGGCCGCACCGGTGGTATCGGCGGTCGCCTTCGCGTCTTCCTTCATGGTCCAGATGCTGAGCGTGTGCTTGTCGTCCTGGAAGTCCACGGCGACCGGCTGGTTCCAGACGGCGGACTTTTCCGCCGCGATGGACAGGAGCCGCTGCACAGCTTTGTCTTCCAGTTCCGCCTGACGCTTGCCCACATTGAGCATGCTGGGGACGATGGCCGTGGCGAGGATGCCGAGAATCACCACGACCACGAGCACTTCCATGAGCGTGAAGGCGGAGGGGAAGTGATGCAGTGACGAAGTGAAGGGTTGAAGAAGCGAAGACGAGGAGCCCCGCCTCGGCGGGCGGCTCGCAGCCACGCTGGTTGCACCAGACCGTCCGGAGTTGGCTTCCTCACTCGTTCGCATAGCGGTTCAACCAGCAAGTTCAATCAGCCGAGCCCGATTCACTCGAATCGATCAGGGCTTTGTAATGTCCTCGTTCTCGCCGGAGCCGCCGGGCTGGCCATCTGCGCCGTAGGAAACCACATCAAAGTTGATGTTCTTCTTGCCGGGAACAACCAGCACAAACATGTGGCCCCAGGCGTCCTTGAGCATGTCCGGATTCTCGAGCCACGGACCCTTCGCATCCGCCGAGGACGGGCGCGCGGCCAGCACGCCGAGATTCGCGGGATCCGGGAGGGATCCCGTATCCGCCTGATACAGATTGATCGCCGTCGCCACCGCCGAGGCGTTGTTCTGGGTCACGCCGGTCTTCGCGCCGCCGATGCGCTTGAAGAGCGCGGGCCCGATCGCCGTCGCGAGCACCGCGATGATGATCACCACCACGATCATCTCGATGAGCGTGAAGCCAGCGGCGGCACGAACGGTTTGCGTCTTGCGTGTACGTGTCATAGTCAGCGTCCGATCAGGTCCTGCATTTGGATAAGGGGAAGAAGCACGCCCGCCATCACGAATCCGATGACGCACGCGGCCACGAGCACCATGGCCACCGGGAGAATCGAGGAAACCACTTTCAACCGTGTCTCGGTTCGCTCCTCGAACACGGTCGCGGCCTGGTTCAACATCTGCGGGAGCCGCCCGGAGCGTTCGCCAAGGCCGATGATCTGCGTCAGAAGCGAGGGGAAATGGCCGGATTTCTCCATCGGCTCCGAGATCGTCTTGCCGCTGGAGACCGCCTCGCAGACCTGCTCAACGACCAGTTCCATCGCGCGATTGCCGAGCGTCGCCTTGGTCACGCGCAGCGCCGTCAACGCCGGAAGACCCGCGCTCACCAGCGTGCCCAGCGTCCGCGTGAACCTCGCCACGGCGACCTCGCGCAGAGCCGCGCCCAGCAGCGGAAGCTTCAGCAACGTGCGGTCGATCGAGAGGCGGCCCGCCGGGCGCCGATACGCGCTCTGGAAGACCATCAGGATCACGCCGATCGCGATCAGAATCGCCCACCAGTATCCGCCCACCACATCACCCACGGCAATCACGACCCGCGTGGGAATCGGCAACTGATTGATCGCGAGTTTCCCGGCAAACGGCGCGAGAATCCGCGGCACAATCACCAGGATCATGATGATGATCGCGATCACGATCATCACCGCGAGAATCGCCGGGTAGATCAGCGAGGAGATCAACATGCGGCGAATCTTGACGTCGCGATCCAGCAGCGTGGCGAGATGCTCGAGTGTCTCGCCCAGCTTGCCGGAGGCCTCACCGCCGCGAATGAGCGAGATCGTCAGTTCGCCGAAGGGCTTGCCGACTTTCCTGCACGCATCCGCCAGCGACTTGCCGTGCTCCACCTCATGAATGATCTTGCCGACCATCGCCTTCTGGCCGTGATGCCTGATCTGTCGCTCGATGGTCTTCAGTGATTGCACCAGCGGCAAACCCGCCTGCACAGCGGTTGCCAGCTCGCGCATGAACATAGCAAGTTCGGCTCGCGACATGCCGGGACGCGAGAGCGACCAGCCCGATGTCGCGGCGGGAACCGCGTGTGTGACAGCGCCGCTGGGTTGCGCGAACGCCGCCTGCGATTTCTCGGTTTCCTTCTTCGCTTCGCGCTTGCTGATCGGTTCGAGTCGCGTCGGCGTTACGCCCTGCACGCGCAGCTGCCGCAGCGCGGTGGCGCGATCCGGCGCGTCGATCACCGCCGCCGAGGAGCCGTTGTTGCCTGCAAGGGTCTGATAGCGAAAGGTCGGCATCCTGCTCCATCAAGAAGACTGACTGAACCCACATCCATCCCTGAACCCCTCCGCCCACCACCATCCGATCGTTCCGGTGCCATTATTGCATTCCGAACGGACGCACCAGAAGAACGCTCAAGCCGCCCCCTTGTTGCCGGTTCCCTTGTTTGTTCCATTAACAAGTTCGGTGTCTTGCGTGGCGCGAAGCACCTCATCCACTGTAGTGAGCCCGTTTGCCGCCTTGATTAGTCCATCCATGCGCATCGTCACGTGGCTCGGGTCGGCGGTGGCGAGAATCTCGTACGCCGCGGTGCGGCCCTCGGTGATGGCGGTTCGCATGGCGGGCGTCACGAGCAATACCTCGAAGAACCCGATGCGACCGCGGAACCCGGAGTTGTCGCACTTGTCGCACCCCGCGCCGACCCAGCCGTTTCCAGCGATGAAGAGAGCGAGTTCAGCAGGATTCAGGCGACGCTTCTCCGCATCACTCAACGGTTTGGGCTTCTTGCAGTTCTGGCAGAGCTTGCGCCCCAGACGCTGGGCCAGAATGCCCTCGATCACGCTCGCCACCAGGAACGGCTCGACATCCATGTCCAGCAGACGGCCAACGGCCGAAACCGCGTCGTTGGTATGCAACGTCGAGAAGATCAGGTGGCCCGTGAGCGCGGCACGCACGGCGATATCCGCTGTTTCGTTGTCACGAATCTCGCCGACCATGACGACGTCCGGATCCTGACGCAGAATCGACCGCAATCCGCTCGCGAACGAGAGCCCGCGCTCCGGATTTACCGGAATTTGGTTCACACCTGAGAGTTCGTACTCAACAGGGTCTTCGA